>JAJTGD010000013.1 GCA_021299035.1 Oxalobacteraceae bacterium
GCGTCAACCGCTAGTGGCTCCTGATGGTGTTAACCAGATGTGGGCATTGGACTTCATGCACGACACGCTGTACGACGGCCGGAAGTTTCGGCTGTTGAATGTGATCGATGAAGGTAATCGCGAAGCACTGCGAGTTGAGTGCGGTAGTTCAATTCCCTCATCGAGGCTACTGCGGGTGATGGAGGAGTTGATTGAGTTTTATGGCACGCCCAAGGCGATTCGAATGGATAACGGCCCGGAGATGACCTCGGCGAAGTTCGTTAGCTGGGCTGAGCGGCACGGGATTGAACTGCGCTATATCCAGCCGGGCAAGCCGAATCAAAATGCCTTTGTTGAGCGGTTTAACCGCAGCGTTCGACAGGAAGTGCTGAATGCCTGGCTATTTGATTCATTGGCTCAGGCGCAGCAGATTCTGGAAGGTTGGCGCATTGAATACAACACGGTGCGCTCTTATGAGTCCCTAGGTAAGAAGACGCCGCTGGCGTATCTGCCGAGGGTGGTTAACGCGGAAATCTCTACTTCTAAACTGTCTACTTGACGGGGAAGTCTACGAGGCTAAACTGAGCAACTGCATGCCCCTGATCGGCCGCCTTCTTATAACACTCGACAGCTTTTGCTTTATCTAGGCCTATACCCTCACCTTTGTAGTAGCGCTCACCTAGGTTGAACTGTGTAACAGCATCTACAGTCGCTGAATCAGATACGACGCTTGCGCTCGTAGAGCAATGGCTTGTCTCCGGTGCTGTATGTTGGTCTACTACTGATGAGCTGCTTGACCCTAGCGCCATCCACATCGATGAATTCGTTGCTGTACGATTTGATAGCACAGGCTCGATTTTGGCAACCTCGGATTGGGCAACCTCGGATTGGGCAACTGGTAATAGGGGTGCAGGGTAGTTTGAATCAGGCTGCTGGGTAGGTGTTAATGGTAGTACTGTACTTTCATTCCGTTTCATGACTGACGTTCCTTAACTAGTGTTAAGGAACGTCAGTCACAGTATTCATACTGAAGTTCCAACTCGAATGGAGCCGTAATCATTAATCTACTTTGTTTCGTATTACACCACTTCCATGCTTAAGAGAAATTCATTAATCGCTTTGACAGTAACTTCTTTCGTTTGACCGCTCTAAAGTGATGAAACAATCAAGTTATCGACCATGATTTTGACGAGATCAACGGGAAAGCCAGTAGATTGTTCAAAAGGATGTTGCTCAATGTACTCATGTAGCTCTTTAATATGTTTATTCTGCGTTAGCAGCACAGCTCTATTTTTTATCGGTGACTCATTGATTTAATTGAGCCTTCCACGAGCCCGGGTTTCTGTTAATCCGCAGGTGCCTGGTTCGAGTCCAGGTCGGGGAGCCAAAATTCAAAAGCCCGCAGACGAAAGTTTGCGGGCTTTTCTTTTTTGCACTCCCGCCATGCACGTTAGGCGACTGTATCGCAGCCAATGGCGCGCGTTAGTCAGAAGCTTGCTGAAACCTCGATCAAACCTTACACTTTGCCGACCATGAAACCATCTGCTGCACTGTAGACTAAACGTGCAGCCATCCGGTCTGTGGTGGAGCGCCATAACGCATTAAATGCCCGTGTATTTGGTTCAGTAGTCCACGGCGATGATCACGAGGTAAGCGATCTTGGCTTATTGATTGATCCAACTCCCAAAATATCACTGATGGATGTAGCGAAAAGTCGAGCTCGAAGCGATTCTCGGTGTGAAAGTGGATGTTTTGACGCCTAACGCACTACCTGACAGCTTTCGACATATTGTCTTGGCGGAAGCGGTTCCTGTATGAGCAAAACCTTGCGAGTGCCTGATCAGTCAGACAGTGATGCTGATGTCGCAGTCCTGTTGAGCGATAATCCTGGCAAATTCATTTCAACAAAACTGGCAATAGACGACCTCGTCTATGAGGTCCCACTTGAGAACGGCATTCGTATCCAGCCATTACCGGTTTGGCAGTCAAAATTGGAATATCCAGAGCATTATTCAAACCTACTTCTCCTGAAGCACATCGCGCGAGAAGGAATCCGCCTTTGAAGCGACATGGCTGAACCTAGGCCGAACCCGCGAAGAAATTTCCAATACGTATTCACATGAAACCCAAAATCCTTGTTACCGACGCCACTTTCCCGGAGATCATTGACTACCTCTCGCATGTATTTGAGGTGGAGCATAACCAAGCAGATCAGGAGTATGACGAATCAGCACTGATTCAAAAGCTGCAAGACAAAGCTGGGGTATTTGCATACCCGACGCGACGTTTTGCAGGCCCACTGTTTGCAGCCTGCGCTCAACTCAAAGCCGTGTGCAACATGGCTGTTGGCTATAACAATATCGATGTTGCAGCAGCCACTGCTGCCGGCATTATGGTGACAAACACGCCGGACGTACTCAATGAAACCACCGCAGATTTTGGTTGGACGCTGATGATGGCAGCGGCGCGGCGCGTAAGTGAATCGGAGCATTTTGTGCGTGGAGGTCGCTGGAAACGCTGGCGATTCGATGACTTTCTCGGGGTGGATGTTCACGGTAGCACGCTCGGCATTATCGGCATGGGCCGTATCGGCCAAGCGATTGCCCGTCGCTCGATTGGATTCAACATGAAGGTGGTGTATCACAACCGTTCGCGACTCGCGCCCGAGCTCGAACATGCGGCGAATCACGCAACCTACCTGACGCTTGAAGCATGTCTGAGAGCAGCTGATCACGTCATACTGGCACTGCCCTACTCTGCACAATCACATCATTTGATTGGCGAGGCGCAGCTGGCGATGATGAAACCGACAGCAACGCTCGTCAATATTGCGCGTGGTGGCATCGTCGATGATGCTGCGCTGATTACAGCGCTAAAGGCTGGCGTAATAGCCGCAGCGGGTATTGACGTATTCGAAAACGAACCAGCGTTGAATCCAGATTTTCTGTCGCTGACGAATGTCGTGCTGACACCGCATATTGGCAGCGCTTCGACATCAACCCGACTTGCCATGGCCTATTGCGCGGCGGACAATCTGATCGCCGCCATGTCAGGCAAGCGGCCGGCTAACTTGCTGAACCCTGAAAGCTTCCAAGCTTAAGCCTGGGTATTAGATCGTCAAACCCAAAGCGCCGTGTTTTTTCAAATCAGTCACGCTCAGCTTGATCATGCTCACCCCAGCCCTCGGCGAGAAACGCGGGCGAGAACCGGGCAAATTTGTTGAGCACTCTGCCCAACGTTCTTCTAGCGGCTCGCCCGAGCGCCACCTTTCCTCCATAACACTTTACATTTAACGCCGCGCGTTATACCATGCTCGAGTGATCAGGTCTTTCAAATGCAAGTCAACAGAATCCCTTTTTTCAGGTAAGGGCGTTCCGCGTTGGGCTAACATACGAATTGTTGCTGAACGGAAACTACAGATGATCAATCGGGCAACTCGCCTCGATGATCTCCGAGTTCCACCTAACAACAGACTCGAGTTATTAAAAGGTGACCGATTTGGACAGTACAGCATCCGCATCAATGATCAATGGCGGATTTGCTTTCGGTTTGATGTAGGCAGCGCTTTCGACGTTGAAATCGTTGACTATCACTGAACGGAGAATTTATATGGCTAACTTCAAGAACGGAATGCGTCCAATACATCCCGGCGAAATATTGCGGGAGGAGTTTCTAATGCCCATGAACCTTACCGCACACGCACTGGCTGTAGCGCTGCATGTGCCAGCACCGCGTATCAACGATATTGTCCGGGAACGTCGTGCGATATCAGCTGATACCGCTATGCGGCTCGCTCGGTTTTTCAATATGAGCCCCGAATTCTGGATGGGCCTGCAAGCTGACTATGAAATGGCACTTGCCCGGCACGAACTCGCTCAGGAATTGAAATCGATACGACCTTTCAAGCCCGCGTTAGCGGCTTGAGCCCTGCCCCCTGCTGAACCTTGCGAATGATCGCGAGCTTTTTAGCTTCTGCCCTCAGGCCTGAATGGCGAGGCGGGCAATGAAACCCGCCCGTATCTCTCCTTACTGGCTTGGCAGCTTGACCGCGATCTCGCAGCCAGATCGCCGGTAGTACAATAAAAGCATGAACATTAATGATGATTTTTCAGTCAAAGCGGTAGTCGATACCAATAGCTTATTTTGGGTCGAATCTCCAGCGTCCGGCGTTCAAAGAAAATACCTTGATCGAGTTGGCATTGAAGTCGCCAGAGCAAGCTCATTGGTTAGATACGGTCAAAATTCATCGTTCGCACTTCATACACATCACGGCGGGGAAGAAATACTCGTGCTTGAAGGAACATTCTCCGATGAAAACGGAGACTATCCCGCTGGCACCTACCTTCGCAATCCACCCAACAGTGCTCATTCACCTCACTCGAAAGATGGCTGTACTATCTTTGTAAAGCTAAGACAGTTTCATCCAGAGGATGATTTGACCGTTCGAGTCGACACCACTGCTGCGAACTGGTACCCGGGCTTGGTACCCGGCTTATCTGTGATGCCGCTGCACGAGTTCGACGGTGTTGGCACTGCGCTAGTCCGTTGGGCCCCCAACACAATTTTCAGTCCGCACGTGCACCCGGGCGGAGAGGAAATCTTTGTTTTAGAGGGTGTATTCCACGACGAATATGGTTCGTATCCTGCAGGTACTTGGATTCGAAGCCCTCGCTTTAGCAAACATGCGCCGTTTACTAAATCAGAAGGTGCCACAATCTATGTGAAGACTGGGCACCTTGATTATGAAATAGCCCCGAATTAGTGAGAACTTAGCATCAGCTAAAGAAGCGCGCTTTTTTAAACATTCACATCAAGCATTTAGCCCACATCCTGGCGGCAGCAACCCCGAGCAGCTCGATTCAATGAGCCCGGCAATCCATCCTGTGGCCTCACCTTGGCCTTGTATTGGGAACCAAGGCCTCCTGCTCCATCCTCTGGCGATGTATTTGCTGTAGATGAAACCACCGGGCATAGGCTTGTTGGCCTTCTGAACTACCGTATGGCTCACGTCGCTGCATTTGTCGACGTTGCTCTGCAATCGCTTGCTCAGGAGTGCACACATAGCTATGTACCGCCCCACAGAAGATCGAGGCGGTGGCCGTCTGTGCGTACACCGGTACTGAAGCGGCGATTAATAGCGACAAACATAATCGAATACCAAATGACTTAAATCTACTTTTTCGGAAGAACATCGCAGTTGGGTAGTCGTTAATACGATCTCAAAAACATTATCTAATAACTGGGCTGTCAGTCCATCTCGATACACACCCTAAAATAGCTTACACAGCTGTATCGAAGCGACATCAGCAAGCAGGATATGTTGTAGGCTTTCGATTGATCATGATCTCGATGACTCACTCTTTTCAAGTGCTGCACAAACTCGTCGCAGACGTACCTCCGCCTCATTTGCTACGGCATGAACCTGAGGATTGGTGGTCAACTGTGTCATGGCTTGTGGATCCATAAAGCTGACGACGGTCTGGCCTCCATCAGCGCGTACGACCACGTTACAGGGCAGTAGCGCACCGACCTCTGGCTCTGCTAGCAAGGCTTGGTGTGCGAGCTGCGGATTACAGGCACCCAATATATGATACGAAGGGATGTCGGCACCAATTTTCTGCTTCATCGTTGCCTGTATGTCCAGATCCATTAATACGCCAAAACCCTCAAGCTTGAGCTGCTCGAGGACTTCGGTTATGGCTTGTTCGACCGGTAGTGATAAGCGGGTCTCAAACGTGTACATGGTATCTCCAGAAATTTTGACGGAAAGAATAGACCTAAGTTTACGCTGCGTTACCGGTAATGGAAGAAATTTCTCTTTAATGGTTACACTTTCAACACCAGGCTTTGAATCAAGCACATTCCCAAATCTTTTATGGAGCTTTCGTGATTAGCAAAGCATCGAGTTACCTCGTCATAGCGGCAGCAATCGGCCTACACCTTGTCCTGTTCGCGAGCGAAACAGGGGCTGTAGAGACTAATGCCCCGCGCTGCCAATACGAGCAGCTGAAATCCGGGCATCCCGACGGCATTTTGAAACGCTATTGTGGCCGTCAAATCGCCCAGATCATGGGCTGGGAAGGCGCACAGTGGCTGGAGCGGCCAGAACGTAAAACCGAAGAAGGGCTAGACAAGCTTATTGATCTTTTGCGACTCAAACCGGGCATGAAAATCGGTGACATCGGCGCAGGTACCGGCCGCTTGAGTGAGCTGATGTTAAACAGAGTTAGGCCCGATGGCCAAGTGTGGGCAGTGGATATACAAGCTGAGATGGTGCGCCATCTACATGCAAGAGCCAAACAATTCGGCAAGAACCAGTTACAGGTTAGCCAGTCATCTGCAACCGAGCCAAACATCCCGCCTGCAACGCTTGACGTGGCGATTATGGTTGATGTCTATCACGAGCTGGAATTCCCCCGCGAGTTTTTACACAATTTGATGAAGTCGGTAAAACCCGGTGGTCAGATCATCTTCGTGGAGTACAGAGCAAAAGATAAAGCGGTACCCATAAAGGCCTTGCACACCATGACCATCGAACAAGTCCGGAAAGAGGCAGAGGACGTTGGCTTGTTATTCGAGCGCTCTGACTCAAGTTTGCCTTGGCAACATGTGGTGGTTTTTCGAACACCGCTGTCGTAAACCACCCGACAGCCAGCAAAAACGCCTACGAGTATCTTTAACTCGCTAGTACGAATTGATAGAAGAAATCTGGCCCTCGCGCCACCATCAACAAGCGCGGATCAAACAGAAGGTCGCCGGCATTTCCGGGATGGCCAGGCAGATACAGTTGGGTGGTCAGGATCTGCCCGCCTTTGCGCTGTACCTTGACGTGTAAATGTGGTGTTCGGCCGGGATATGCACCGGGGACCACTGTATCAAGTACGAACTGACCTTTTCTGTCAGCGAACTGGTGACCGCGCAATCTGAATCCCTGATTATCGTATTCACCCTTCTCGTCACACTGCCAAAAATCCAGCAGTGCACCGGGAACAGGCTGGCAACGGGTATCAACCACCTGGCCCATCAGCCGCATTCGCTTGGCTTTCAGACTCGGCTCGATCAGGCTGCTGCGCTCCGGCGATTGCGGTGTAAAAAATGGCCCAGCCATCTGTGGCGGGGTACTCCGGCCACACGATGGTGTTGCGGTCTGTTGCGCAGATGATTTTTGGGTGGTGAAGATAATCGGCGCCACCAGGCCTGCTTGCAAAAATAGCCCGCCTGAGATTTGCAACCAACGTCGCCGATTCGCTCCGCGTATATTCATTTCATCGACCTAGACTATTGAATACCTACGACCCAATTGGATTCCGTAGACACCACGCGTCATTAATGGCCCGAACCTGAGTACTGGCTGAGAACGCTCCGGTCAATCTCGCGAACGCTTCGTGTGCCGGTCAAGGCCATCGACACGTCTAGCTCATCGCGGATGATTTCAATCGCCTTGGTCACACCGGCCTGCCCGCCAGCGCCCAGCCCATAGATGTAGGCTCGTCCGATCATGCAAGAGCTCGCGCCATAGGCAAGTGCGCGCAGCACATCCTGCCCAGAGCGAACGCCACCATCGAAAATGACTTCCGTCTTTCCCTGCACGGCGTCAACGATGCGACCCAGCTGTGAAATGGAAGACGGGGCCCCGTCCAGTTGCCGACCACCGTGATTCGAGGCCACGATAGCGGTCACGCCCAGGCTCGCAGCGATTTTCGCGTCCTCGACATCCAAGATGCCTTTCAGAACAATCTTGCCCGGCCAAATGCTTCGAATCCATTCCAAATCTTTCCAGCTGAGCGTAGGGTCAAATTGTTGGCCGATCCACTGGGAAAGCGTGCTTACGCTCTCCATGCCCGAGACATGACCAGAGATGTTCCCGAAGTTTTTACGCTTGCCGTTCAAGATGCTCCAGGCCCATCGAGGTTTCGTTGCTACATCGATGACGTTCGCTACGGTGACCTTCGGCGGAACCGTCATGCCGTTCTTCACATCGCAGTAGCGTTTACCGAGAATTTGAAGGTCCAGCGTCGGCACAAGCACGCTGCACTTTGCGGCGATAGCCCGCTCGATGAGCGCCTTGACGAAGCCTCTGTCGCGCATGACATAGAGCTGGAACCAGAACGGCACAGGGGACGCCGCAGCGACGTCTTCAATCGAGCAGATCGACATCGTGCTCAAGCAAAACGGAATTCCTGCCGCGGCGGCGGCTCGGGCGGCCAGTATCTCGCCGTCGCCATGCTGCATACCGCACAGGCCGATCGGCGCGAGGGCGAGCGGTAAATTGGCGGGAGTACCCGCGATCGTAGTTTTCAAGTCCCGCTTGTCGACGTCAATAGCAACGCGTTGACGCAGTCCGATGGCCTGGAGGTCTGACCGATTTGCGCGCATCGTCGACTGCGAATACGAGCCATGGTCGGCATATTCGAAGAAGGCTTTCGGAACGCGTGCTTTCGCCATATCCCTGAGGTCATCAATGCAAATTGCCGTTTCGAGTGTGGTCGACATGTATTTTCTCCTTGTTATCCGTAGCGACGGGAGCGCCCGCCATGTGGTTCCACCGAGACTTAGTCTTTCGGGGCGTACTGCATCTCGCCATTGCCGAAAGACCAGTCCTCGCGGGCCACGTCAATGAGGCTGATAAAGACGTCCTGAATACGAATACCCGCCTTCGTGGCGATACCTTCGGCAACGGCCTTGTAGAAGGCCTTTTTCACCTCAATCGTACGACCAGCGTTCCAAGTGACTTGAATAAAGACAATGCCGGGTGTGTAGGTAACCCCCAGGTAGCCTTCCGCTGGGTACACAAGCTCGTCGTCGGCGTGACGATTGATAATTTGAAACTTGTCGTTCGCCGGGACGTTGGCGACGTTAATCATGGCGTCGTAAACCACTTCGCTCACGGTGCGAACGGTTTCAGCAGAGGCGGACTTGGAGAGATTAATTCGAACGAGAGGCACTGTTGTCTTTCTATGAAGTTGGGGAGCTACGCAGTCAAAAATAGCGAACGGCGGGAAGAATACGGCGCAGTATATGATCGAGCAAGCGCATAATTTTCACCCAAAACTGCGCCTTTCAAGGTCGCCCAGCAGATGGAACCGGATCAGCTACTGGGTAAAAACCCTCAGTCTGGATACTGCCAATAAAACAATTGCGCACGCTATTATCAAGGCTAAAGTAAATAACGGGTTGGAGTACCTAGCGATTGTTGATGAGTACGACCACTTCAAACCGGGTCTACACGGCTGTAGCAATTTTGGATAATGGCGCTGATACAATGCAAGCATGAACATAAATGATGATTTTTCAATCAAAGCTGTAGTCGATACCAACAACTTGTCTTGGGTCGAATCTCCAGTGTCTGGTGTTCAAAGAAAATATCTCGATCGAATAGGCAATGAAGTTGCCAGAGCTAGCTCATTAGTTAGATACGATCAAAATTCATCGTTCGCGCTTCATACGCATCACGGTGGGGAAGAAATACTCGTACTAGAAGGAACGTTCTCCGACGAAACCGGAGACTATCCCGCCGGCACATACGTTCGCAATCCACCCAACAGCGCTCATTCTCCTCACTCGAAAGATGGCTGCATCATCTTTGTAAAACTTAGACAATTTCACCCAGAGGACGATTCGACCGTTCGAGTCGATACGACTACTGCCAGCTGGTATCCGGGATTAGTACCCGGCTTATCTGTGATGCCATTGCACGAGTTTGACGGTGTTGGCACTGCGCTAGTCCGTTGGGCTCCAAATACAATATTCAGACCACACGTACATCCGGGTGGTGAGGAAATATTTGTACTCGAAGGCGTATTCCACGACGAAGATGGTTCCTATCCAGCAGGTACTTGGATTCGAAGTCCTCGCTTTAGCAAACATGCGCCGTTTACCAAATCAGAAGGTGCCACAATCTATGTCAAGACTGGGCATCTTGATTATGAAAAATAGCCTAGCATTGTTGAGAACTGGGGCTATACAACTGAATCAATCTAGTTGCTCACACCGATATGGTTCAACGTCATCTGTTTGAACACAGTCCTCTACCGACTAGAGATGCGGAATATCTCCCTACCACCTTGATACCACCTTGATACCTTGTTTCATTATCAGCCTTGTCGCCTAAAACACTAGAATTCTCATCTCCAAACTCTCTCGCGGCTCGCAGTCGGGTGGTGAGGTAGGATCCTCAAAAGCGGTATGCGGTACCGTAATATGGGGTGAAGACTTTGAATCATAATGAAGAAATAGCAGGACCTCATCGCATTGCATGGCCGGGAAATAAAACCATTGATGACGATGACTGTGGAGGATTGCGTAGGTCTCTCCCCGTCGGTCCGGATAGATAATGGCATTCGGCACAAGTTCGCTAGTGGTCACGCTTGACGCTTTCGCTAACGCCAGAGGTGCGTCTTGTAAAGGACGCCGATTCAGCGGACGCCATAGACCATAAATACGATATGGCGGTAAAGGATCTTTAGTGCCGTACCCCATAAGAGCGGCAACTCGATTCGGCGCAGAGTTGGGGGTAAAGTCAGCATGAACCCGGCCTACCGGCGTCCGAACCGCGCTAAATGACCCACCCGTTCCGTCGAGGGGTGGACGATCCGGCAGGCGACGTCGGTAAGTGTGATCGAAGACGATAGCAGCAGACGTCTGAAGAGTATCCTTTACCCACTCTACCGCCTCCGCATAGCCGGTCTTTCTAATAGACTCTTCGTCGAGAAAATCTGAGACGCTGCTGGCACGCCGAAGACAAGAAAAGCCATGATGTTCGTGCGAAATCCTCTCTGGGCACTCTCGTGCATTAGTAATCGTAGTCTGATAAGCGCGTAATCGGCCATTAAATCTGGCACGACCATCCGGGGGATCGTAGGACCACGTTTCAAGTTGCTCAACACGCTCGGCCAGATAATTAAGCGGCGCAATAACAGAGTCGCTCATCTCATGCACCGATTAGAAAAACGCCATTGTCCTCACTTCGATACTCTCTCGCTTTAGTGCATCCGCAGGGGACGTGGGATCTTCGAAGGCCGAATGTCCCATGAACCGACAGCGACCGTCCGTTTCGGAATCGTAAGTTTTCAGTAGCAATGCGTGATGGTTATCCATATGCGGAAAATACATCCACCGATGCTTTGGGGAGTACCGCATGACATAAATTTCGCCAGTACGTTCACGGTATTTCAATTCCATACGCACCAAGTCTTCTTCAATATGAGTCTGGGCATCCAGCATTGCGAGCGGCAATTCTTCTACCTTGCGGTACAAGGGCTTCCATACATTAAAAAAGGCCACTCGGCGCTTTAGCAAAGATTCACTCTCGTCTGGCAGGATATCTCTTACACGTTGCGGGCCGCTCGACACTGTGTAATCACTATGCACCAGAAGCACGGCAGGTCGTTGAACTACAGTCTGCTGCTTGAACTCTGTTGAGGGGCGAGAGAACACCATTTCTTCAGGTGGTTGTCTCCTGCGGATCGTATGATCGAATACAACTACTTTATGAGCACCTGTGTGCAGCTTAACGAAATCCGTAACCTGCTCATAGAACCTGCTCTTGATTTTCTCGTCGTCATCAAAAGCTGTAAATGAAGGGTCGAACTCATGGAGTTCAAACCCCTCACGGTCATGCGATAGGCGATCTCGTTCCGGCCATGCATCCCAAATACGGACCTCATGCGGATCAGTCCCAGCAGGATTCAATTCGACTCCAGGATCCGGCTCATAAAAATAATACTCCGCCGGCTTACCGTTATCCACCGTGTAGTTCATCACGGCATGAACTGAATTCGCCAGAGTCATAGTTCCAATCTCCGTAAAGTAAGACGTTATTGTTTAAGCGTGAAACCTTCGTAGACCATCGTGTCCTTCCAGCACGGTAGATGCTCGACATCTTTAGTCATCCAGCGTACTAAATTCGGATGGTCATTCAATGGTAGCTTTTGCCAGCCATGCAAATGTATCGGTGCCGCCAAAGCAATGTCGGCGATCGTAGGGTTCGTACCGCAAACCCATTTCGAGTTTTTCAATCGATCATCAAGGATGGCGGCCAGTTTATGGAATTGTGCATTTTGTGCCTCCAGAATAGCCGGGTCAGGCTCGCCACCTAGCAACGGTTTGACACAGTTCTCAACCAGGTACACATAGGTACTGGGGAACCAACTCGAGGATTCCCACAATAACCATCGATTGATATCCGCTCGAGCTTTCAGGTCGGGCGAATAAACGGCCGCGTTTCCGACCTTGTCTGCGGCGTACTGAAGAATTGCATTGGACTCCCACAAGACAAGATCCCCATCAACCATGGCGGGCACCGAGGCATTCGGGTTGAGCGCCATATATTCGGGACTCTTTTGTTCGGCCTTGAAATAATCCACATGATGTAGCTCGTAGGGAGCGCCGATCAGATGAAGGCCAGCGAGAACTTTTCGGCAATTAACGGTAATCGGGTCAGCATAAATTTTCATTTGCATCTCCTCAGGTAGTTGGCATGAAACCAAATTAGCTTATTTTTTTACTAAATATCAGGTATTACACGAGTGAAGCTAATCTGTTTACGAGCAATCATCAATCTGCTTAAATGCAAATGCTTTGTTCGTGATTGGGGAACAATTGTGATTAGCTCGGACATGCTTTTGGCATTTGTCTCCGTTGCGCAGACTCTCAGCGTTGGGAGAAGCGCTATCGAGCTGAATGTTGTTAAAAGCGTAATTAGCAAACGTATTGCGCAGCTTGAGAGACATCTCGGCGTGACCCTATTCAGCCGCAGCACTCGGCGTATTGCGCTCACAGCCGCTGGGGAGGCCTATCTGGAGCACGCGAAGAATGCGTTGGCCGAATTGGCCGCGGGCGGAGAAATGATGCTCTCGATGCGGTCGGAACTAAGAGGTCGTATCAGGCTGACCGCTGCAGTTTCTTGGGGTCAGCGTGTGCTTTGCCGCTTGTTACCGGAGTTCTTGAAGCGCCACCCAGACTTGGAAATTGACCTTGTACTTGCAGATCGTCTTGTCGATATTGCCTACGAACGCTTTGATATAGCTTTGAGGTGGAGCGCATCCTCTTCAGCAAGAGATTTAGTGGCATACCCAGTTTCTAAAATTGACTGGATGGTGACCGCTTCACAAGAGTACTTGGCACAATTTGGGAATCCGGATAAGCCTGAGGAACTGGCTCATCGATCTTGTCTTTTCTACAGAGGGTCCTCGCAAGACGAGTGGTGGAGTATGTCTGCTGGGGGGATCCAAAAACGGATAAGAGTTCGAAGCCGCTACCATGTCGACAACCCTGAGGCAGTCTACGAAGCGTGTGTACAAGGACTAGGTATCGCACAACTCCCCGATTACTTGTGCGATGGCGCGCTGGAGTCTGGAAAAATAGTGCGCATCTTACCCATGTGGGCCCAGCACACTCGTTTTGGAAACCAAATAACGGCGCTCGTGCCGCCAGAGCGTATGCAACTCGTCAGGAACAGAGTTTTCATTGAATTTCTGCAGCAATCTCTTGAAACTGCTCATGAGACACCCGATTGCACATGAATAGCCAGACTACATCATTCCAGCGAATCAGCATCAGCGCGAACGGTGTCGATTTTGTCTGCCTTGCAAAAGGTAATGGTCCGCTAGTTTTGCTGGTACATGGTTTCCCGGATATTCCGCAATCATGGTCAGCGCAGATAGATGCGCTATCACGTCACGGCTACCGAGTTGTAGCGCCCTATTTGCCGGGGTATCTCCCCTCCCGTATTGACCATGGCGCCCACCTTGATAAAGCCAGCTTGGTTCATTACCTAGCTGGCTTGATCGAACAAATCTCATCCGGAGAGAAGCTTCACTACATTGGGCAGGATTGGGGAGCGATAATCGGGTATGGTCTATGCGCCGCTCAACCGGAATTAATAGCCAGCGCCGTTCTGATGGCGGTCCCTCATCCGGCCATAGTAAACAAGTATTTACTGTCACCCAGGCATATCCATCGATCTTTTCACTGGTGGTTTTTTCAGAAACGAGACCTTCCCGAGGAGGCCTTGCTGGCTGACGATATGGCATTTATTGATTACCTTTGGTCATACTGGACGTCAGAGGGATACAGGGATGACGAGCATATTAGACTAGTCAAACAACACCTAAAACAGCCCGGTGTACTGAGCACTACCCTTGCCTACTATCGCGCCATGTTCGATCTAGACCTAGCGGATCCAGCGTTAACTACGCTTCGCTCTACTCTCTCGAACCACATCGGAGTACCAACATTGGCGATGTGCGGCGCGGATGATTTAAGAGCCGAGTTAATGCGAGAACAAGAAAACTATTTTGTCGGTGAATATCAATATGTTGAAGTCCCCAAGGCCGGTCACTTTCTACATAGAGAGCAATCTGATCAGGTCAATAAAATTTTGATTGAGTGGCTGAAGCAAAAATTCTGAAGCCTCATGCTCGTTGCTTATTCGTATGAAGTCCTTTGTCATCTTGCTTTGCCTGTTCTGGATTTACCATACTTCACTGAAACAAAAAGAACATATGCCACTGTATGACATAGATAACGTATATTGCCTGTCCTGTATATCAGTTATCGAGATAAAGTCGGATCTCACATGAAATATCAGGTTATCCAAGTTTCGTTTGCGCTGTTCACTTAATCAGTCAAGCTTGATACAAGCACTCACCGAGCTGACATGAACCCATTCTTCATGAAACTCTATATCGCAACTCCAAGCCCATTCGCCAGAAAAGCCCGTGTCACTCTGCTGGAAAAACAAATTCCGCATGAAGTTGTTATTGATAATCCGTGGCAGCCGGAAAGTAAGGTAAAAGACCTCAACCCGCTCGCAAAGATACCGACACTCGTGCTCGACGATGGTCGTGTCATTCATGATTCCAAAGTGATCTTCGAGTATCTCGAGCTGGAAAAACCCGGGCATCTGCCCGAAGAAAAGCATGAAAAAATAATTCATCGGCTTGCCGAGGTCGTGGCTGACGGCATATCTGATGCGGTGGTGATGACCTTTCTAGAAAATCAGCGGCCCGAAGGCTCTCGTAGTCAATTCTGGCTGAGCCGGCAGGCAGACAAAATTCGGGAGGGAGTGCAGGAACTGGAAAGACAACTGCTACCCACTGGAAGTTTCACAGCACTGGATATTGGGCTCGGCGAGATCGCAACCGGCAGCGCACTTGGCTATCTCGATCTTCGCTACCCAAGCTACGACTGGCGTAATGATGCGCCAAGTTTGCGGAAGCTTTTCGACCGGCTGATGGGACGTACATCATTTCAGCAGACAGTTCCTTCAGCTCAGGAATTACCAGTGAATCAATAATCGGGTTTTATTGAAAGGCAACGCCCCTATAATCCCAATGCCGGGCTGTTGACAGGGCTAATTTCCAAATCTTTCATGACCCGAGCGTTTTATCTTCTATATAAGGTCAAGCAAGTAATCCAAGTAGAGCATTAGCCTTACCGTTGAAAACAACCAAGGAGACACATAATGGTCAAATTACCCACCCTACGCATGCTAGCGCTCGCTGCGAGTTTTTTACTGCCTCTCAGCACGCACGCTCAGCTATTGGATAAAAAGACCCTCAGCCTGGAAGCCGCCAATAAAATAATTGCAGGCGCCATTATCGAAGCCAAAGCGAACAATTGGTCAGTGGATATTGCGATCGTTGATGAGGGTGGCCATTTGCTGAGCTTCCAGCGCATGGACGGTGCCTCAATTGGCGCTATTGATGCAGCCATCGGTAAAGCCCGCACGTCATCGATATACAGACGCCCGACGAAGGTACTGGAAGAAGCGGCCAAGACCCGTCCGGCTATTGTCACCTTGCCCAATAGTGTTCAACTTCAGGGTGGCCTGCCAATCGTTGTGAATGGCCAGATCGTTGGTGCAGTGGGCGTTGGCGGGGTAACCTCACAGCAGGACGAGCAAATTGCGGAGGCGGGTCTTCGACACGCGGGCTTGGCTCAGTAACCGCGTACTTTGTGGGAAGCGACACCACCAGGGCACTACTACTCGGCAAACCCGTGTGTGCCCTCGCCCGCTCTAGTATCGCTAAAACACATTCGGCGGACGATCATCGCACCTCGCCCGGCCTACAATCCCATCCTCTTTGCGAATAATCCATCGCATATTTTTGAATGTGAATTGACCACGCCCTGCGGCAGTACTAGATTGCGCGCTTCATCGCGCATGCGACGAACGAGGTTGACAGCTCGTAAGCACAAAGAGGAAAAGCAAAGTCGTCCTTGAGGAAGAATTTCAAGGCGCATCCACTTATGCAGGGAGATGTCATGACACACCCACCGCGTCGCAACTCGCCGCATCGTCGGCGCCGAATTCACCACAATCACTTTCCGTATGTTCGCTTCGCGACCGTTCTGGCTGTGAGCAAACGTTCACCGTTTTCGCCGAGCTTGCTGCTGCGAGGCGACTGGCTTACCGAAGCAGGTTTTTTGCCTCACTGTCGCGTACGGATTACGGTGCATGCACAGCGCTTGGTGATAGAGCCGTTACTCGGTGTAGGCATGCGGACACCATGTGAATAATCTAACCAGCGCCTGACATGCCCAATTTAGGCATTATCACGCCCAATATGAGCATGCCAAAACACTCACCTTCCTCGATGGCGGTAACTGGAGATTGACATTTAAGTTCCAAGATGGGAACGCTTATGTTTTGGATTATGAGGATTACCACTAATGACGATGCGTAACCCACCCCACCCTGGCGAGTTCATCACCGCAGTCTATCTAGAACCTTATGGTGTAAGCGGACGGGAACTCGCGTATCGGCTTGGTGTAGCACCCTCAACGCTCAGCAGGATTCTCAAAGGCCAAAGTCGTGTCACACCGGATATGGCACTTCGACTATCAAAAGCATTAGGCCGCACTCCCGAGAGTTGGCTAGCTATGCAGGACGGGCATGATCTTTGGGTAGCGCACCAGATTGTAGATCTGGCCCGAGTTAGCAAACTCGAACTTGAGGCGGCGTGAGCAAGCATCACATGTATTCAAATTGTGCGCAGTTGGAATACTACCGCCCCGCACCTGAATCCCGCCCCTGCTGCACCTTGCGGCGCAAGAACGCTGCCTTTTCAGATTCCCTTTGCTGACTAAAACTCAGCAGTTTCGATTTCATTGAACCGACGGCTCACCAACTTATTAGCCGCCAGCGCGTCGTACTCCTCTCACCTAACCACCAGCTGCCTAGGTAATGCTGCTGCAAATATTTAAACATTACCAAGCGCGTTTTTTGCACGGATCCATATCATCTCTGATACTCGGATCCCTTTGGCCACTTGGCTAAATTGGGCTTAAACCAGGGATTACTCAAAACGATAGAGTGAGAGAAAACATTGCCCAGAATTTGTGTTGAGATAGTTGCTAACCACTTGATTAATGGTCTAATTGATCGTTGATACACGGTCATTTACGCAGACCCACCGTGGAATCGGGAACATCGAAGGTCACGCTCATCGGGCTAGAACCTTGGTGTGACCGGTAGAGAATCTTTCCCTGGTAGACGAAAGGCGCTGCCTTACCTCCAGCTAGCTTCTCTTCGCGTACGAATAGGTGCATTTCGATACCTTGCTCTCGGTGGTGGATGATTTCCGCCCCCCTCTTACTGTTAGGGGTAGTAGCGTTCTGACTTTGCCAATGAAATGTGTGCTCATCGATCCAGTGGTCGATGTAACGATGCTCATCAGCCTTGCCGCGCTTGCTGAGGGTGACCAATAGCACATGTACCTTCTTATCATTAAGCGTCACATGCCCAGAGTTCCAGCTTCCGGGGTTAAACGTTTCACCAAAAAGTGCCGGTATATCCTCGCGGCTAAAAGTCTGACCGATTACGAGGTCTAACGGATCAATAATAGACTCCAGCCGAGCTAGCATCCGCATTTCATCTGTCACTTCTAAATCTGCATAGTCTGGGTTATTGGCCCGAAGAACGTAGCGACCATCGAGAGTCTTCGCTGCAACCCGAAGCAGGTATTGATTATCTCTGCCCCCTTTATCTTGCCGCTCTATGGTCATTACGGATCCAGTGATGGAGTCGACTTTGCTGGGAGTAATGATTTCGAGCAGCAGATAGTCGCCGTCACAAATAGGGTTTCTGCCACCATTCATCGAATTACCGGAGGCCCGGGCGATGAAGTGGCGGCTCGGATCAAGATTGCCGTAAGTAGATGGAAGGGTTTTATGCTCTTCTGAGTCGGCTCGTCCGACCTTAAAGTGTCCGCATGCAATCTTCAAGTTCGGGAAGTAAGCTAACTCAACAGAATCTCGCTTTGTCCTCGGGAAGGATATTACCTTGCCCTCTTCAGACCTCAGCGTGACACGGCTTTCGTAGCTTGCGAGACGAAAGTCAACAAGCTCCTGAAGGAACTGTCTAAGCATGGGTACGATCGCTGGTGCGAACTCGCTCGAAAGAACGAAGTCGCCCCGATCAGTCGTACGAAACGGGGCCGACCCATTAGCAGTCTGAGCAACAGTCCACGCCTTAATTGGATTATCACGCCAATAGCGTGCCCACAGGTCAGACGCGGCAGATGCAGAGATCATCTCCGCAGATAGATCTGCAAGTAAAGGGCGCCGCCGGTGCAGTACTTCCTTCGAGCATCGGATCAGCTTATCAGTGGGGCAAGGCACCACAAGGCCGTCGAGCTCAAGAAAAGCCTCTAGCAAGACCATCTTGAAGCTTTTGGTCATGGAAGTTGTTTCTATGGTGCGAAGTAGAGTGGACACTTGTTCTACCGCGTCGAGCTCTTCTGTATTAAGGTCATTCATTTGACCGACGAACTGAAACCAACTACCCCATTGCTGCCGTACCGAAGATATGCTCGCCCCAGATCGGTAGAATTCGGTAAGAGTTGGACGTCGTCCTAATACGTCGCGTAAAGCCTCGTAGTCCTTCTGTGGTCCTGAACTGTCGAGCGACTTCAGCAGGTCAATGATCCCAAGGTCATAGTTTACATAGCAGCCATCCGGTAGTTCTAAACTCTTCTGCTCCACTTGGCGGGCGAACGAAGCCAATGCCCGGTAGGTGGAACCAACTCCGAAGAGAGCTTGTGGCTTGTGTAAAAAGCTACGGTGGTTCCCTATGAAGTCAAGTACAACGAGGTGTGACTTACCCTCGCTTTTCCTGAGGCCGCGACCAAGTTGCTGTAGAAACAGTATCTTCGACTCGGTAGGACGCAGCATCATCACGGTATCAATACTTGGAAGATCGACACCTTCATTAAACAAATCGACGGTGAAAAGGACCATCAATTTACCTGAACTCAGTTGCTCTAGTGCTTGTGCTCTGCCAAGAGATGATCCAGCGAAAACTGCTGCGCATACGATCCCTTCACGCGCGAACTGTTCGACCATAAACTCGGCATGCTTGATGGAAGCACAAAAGGCCAGGGTACGTCTTTGGGAGCGTTGACGCCATTGCCTAAGCACATGTCGGGCGCGGCCGACCGTTGCTAGCTTGTTCGATAGAATCTCTGGGTCAAATCACCCGTTACGCCAGGGCACTTCCCGATAGTCCACTGACTCGTCCAGGATCCCGTAGTAGTGAAATGGAGATAGTAGTCCTGCAGTGATGCCGTCAAAGAGATGACAGCTATAGACAAGGTTATCGTCGCATAACGAAAGAATGTCCGACTGGTCGGTTCGGTCGGGTGTGGCCGTAAGACCTAGCAGGAAGGAAGGCGCGAAGTGGGCCAGCAGCCTTCTATACGTCGTCGCCGACGCATGGTGAAATTCGTCGACCACTATGTAGTCGAAGTGCTGCGGCGAGAACTTTTCGAGGTGTTCGGCCCGGGCGAGTGTCTGGATCGATGCGCAAAGGATATCTACATCAGCATCTCGGCTACGCCCCTTGTAGTAGCCGACCCGTGCACCATGGCGGATACGAATAAAGGTCTCCGCCGCCTGCGTGAGGATCTCTTCGCGGTGCGCTACGAAGAGCACGCGACGGGCGCCAGTCTGAGCGACATCGAAGGCAGCAAGCCAGGTCTTCCCGAGACCCGTCGCGAGTACGATCACTCCACGCCGAAAACCCTGCTGCCGAGTCTCCTGCAGAGCGCCAAGTGCAGCATTTTGAATGGCTGTAGGCTCCGGGGGCACTTCATATTCGTGGCTGCCTGGCGCAACTGATCTCGGCGGTGGGATGCGCCGCCGTTCATAGTCCTCGATCCAGCTGTCCGACAAAGGCACTGTGTTCGGGTGAGCGAAAATTTCCTCAAACCTGGACCTTGATTCTAGAAAGCCGAGATCATCCGGATAGTTGACTCGGTAGTTCCACTCCAGCCCCTCTTGAAGTGCTAAACGGCTGATATTACTGGAACCTACAAAGGCGATGCCTTCGACCAAAGTGTCTTGGTGAAATCGGGAAAATATGTACGCTTTGAGATGGAAACTACTACCAGCCGTCACAAAGACTCGAACCTCGGCACCTCGCTCTTGTAACAACAATAGAAGGCGTAGTGCCTCAGGATCGGTGACGTCCAAATAGTCACTAGTGAGTACTCGTACCCTTCGGTCGTTGCTGCAAGCTAGCGTTGCTAGTAGGTCGGGCATCAGTAAGCGAAGACCCGTAGTTTTTATAAATGCGACGGCAAGGTCGATATGCGTGGCATTAGATATTGCCTCTGACAGGTGCGGGAGGAAGTGATCTCTGTCCCCTGTGACCAGATAATGTGGCGGCTTAGAAGCCTTTTTTACAAGAACATTAATCCACTTATCTTCGCGATCATGGCGCTGATCGTTGGTTGACCAAAATTCCGAGCGTTCGACATTAGGTAGAGCTCCTAACCAGTCCGTGACCTTGGCCTCATCGGCATCCGTAAAACGCCGACCATTTTGGATTCGTGTACCGATTCCACTTTTGAAGCTAGCGTAAAGTACACCGCCTGGCACGAGTGCCTTCCACAATCGCGACAAGACCAAAGGCATCTCTGCTGGTGCCACATGGAGAAGACTAGCGCAGCACCAAATTCCATCATAGGCCGACTCCTCTTCGATTTCCTGAAATGTACGAACACTTACCTCGAATCCGCAATGAGAAGACGCCAGTTTGGCAAGTTCGGGGGACGCATCAAACGCCGAAACTCGAAAGCCTTGTAAAGAAAAAGCTTTAGCATCTCGCCCTGATCCACATCCTGCATCAAGCACCCGCGCACCCGCCGCGAGTAAACTGGTGAACCGCGCTTGGAGTGTCGACATATCGACTCCAACTGTGTCCTCAAAAAACTCTGAGGCGAATTCGCGATAGTAGTGGGTATTTTCGTCCATCCATTAATCTGACTAGGCTATGCTTCGATTTTCAGTTGGTTGCCCGCTTGTACTTAATTAGAAAAAATTACCTTTTTTTACATGTCAAGTCTATTCAAATACCAATGTGTATTGAATAGTGACATTTGCGTCGAGCTTTATATAGGGGCTAGGCTTCTCAGCCTGAGTCTATTGAATAAAGCCAAAATGAACCGCCTCGAACGTTTCTACAAAATCGATCAGCTTCTTCAAGAACTCAAAGTCGTTAGTCGCGACAACTGGTACCTGGATGCCTGGTGCCACATGCGTGATGGTTTACGCGGTTTTTCTCTTGACGGTATCCTGGTAATTACCTCCGTTAATAAAAAAGCTATATGAGTACCGCTCAAATCTTTAGACCAATTCCATGCTGCCAGCTACGGCATTTTTGCTGGTGAAGCTAAATACATCACCAGACTCAAATTTACCCCGGAGCGCGCGCGTTGGGTAGCTGCAGAGCTCTGGCACCCCGATCAAAAGGGCTCATTTGATGAGTCTGGATCTTATATCCTTGAATTTCCCTTCGCCGATGACCGCGAACTATTGCTCGATATTGCCAAACATGGCGCAGCGGTCGAAGTGCTCTCCCCTAAATCGCTTCGAGACAAAATCGCTAAAGAGCATGAGGCGGCTTTCTGCCAGTACCAGCGATAACCTTCCCTTCCTCCCGCAAACGCTTTACAGGCACGTTCTAGACGGTGCCTCACTTTCCTGAAGTTTATAGATCGCCTGGCTCACTCTTTGAGCCAGCAGCCCCGTATAACGTTTTTCAACGTCCTGATCTGCCCGTCGGATTCAGGCATTGATTTACAAATCTATAACCATTGGGGGCTGCCATGGCGATTCAGACCGAGTTCATTGATTTCATCGTCAGCATTAATGCCATTCGCACTAAGTACCCCGGTGGGTTAGAGGCGTGTCTTAAAGACCATGCGCGTTTGATCGGTGGTCGGGTTTGGTATGACGACTACTTGTTTCGGGATGGCGCCATGAACCCACACGACATTGGGCACTTGGTAAACGAATGGACGGATCTTGGCTTTATCGGTCGCGCTCAAGTCAACGGCCAGGAATGCTGGGTAGATTTTTGTGTGCACGAGGGCATGTTTGGCGGCACCACCCTGCCCTGTGACTGGCTTGTTTCCAATGGTCCTTCTTCAGTGGCTCACATCGATGACCCTGGCTCTGCTGTTATTGGACGCGGGCCTGCGATGTTCAATCAATAAATCGGGAGGTACTGCGGAAGTCGATGGCGGTGTTTCGGAAGGATATGGCGAGGTGAGTTGCCGCTCTCGCCAACCCAAAGAGGGACAGGGGTTTGCTCATACGGTGGAGGCGGGTGTAAAATGCGGCTAACTTTATGCGCATTTATTTATGCGCACACTTTCATGCGCTTGGAGTTCGCCATGGCAGCCTCACACACCCCACGAAGCAGCCGCACCGGCCTGCCCGGTAAACGCGCCATCAACCTCAGCCTTAGTACAGACGTGCTGGACGCTGCAAGGCAGCTTGACATCAATATTTCACAAGTGTGCGATAGCCACTTGCGCGAGATCGTTAGGCTAGAGCAAGAGCGAAGGTGGCGCGAAGAACATGCGGACTTTGTCGCGGCCTACAACGCGACGATCGAGTCAGAAGGCCTGCCCTTAGATGAGTGGAAGAGCTTCTGATGGCACGTTTTGATGTTTATGCCAATCCAGGTAACCATGCCAAGACCACGCCCTATCTGCTGGATGTGCAAAGTAATTTGCTTGATGGCCTCGACAGCCGCATGGTGATTCCGTTGCGTAGTCTGAAGCATTTCCCTAAGGTGAAGGTGGCGACCCAACTTACCCCAATATTCAAGATTGGTGGCAAGGACTATCTACTAGAAACCCCAAAGATGGGTGCAGTGCCTCAGCGTGTTTTGAAGTCGCCGATCGCCTCTTTAGCTGAGTCGCAGCCAGAAATAACCGCTGCTTTAGATTTCTTGTTTCAGGGTTACTGAATACGAACTCACTTTCCTGCCGCAACTTGTCCACTACATAAGCTTGGAAGATAGTGGATCCGCCTATTTGGGGCCAGAAAGCCACCATGTTATTTGAGACGACGCAGGGCTTTAACAGTGGAGCATAGACCGCGCATGCTGGAGACTAGTCTGACTCGTCTGGAGCAGAAAAAAATGCGTACTTGGAAACTACAAGAGGCTAAAAGCCGCTTTAGCGAGGTCGTCGACCTCACGCTCACCGAAGGTCCGCAGCTAGTCACAAAGCGCGGTTCAGGCGCGGTCGTCATCCTAGCGGTGGAGGATTATCGTCGCCTGGTTGGCGATGCGCCGAACTTGATCGACCACCTTCTGAGCGCCCCAAGAGGCGAGGCAGTCGCGATAACCCGATCCAAGCAACCCATTAGAGATTTAGACCTGTGAAATATCTTCTGGATACCTGCGTGCTATCGGAACTCGTCGAGACTACGGACGTTTTGAAGAGGCCCAACTCCAACTCAACAAAATACCTGCGAGGCGCATCATTACGGCTCGAAGCAACGGAACCAATCGTCCGAAGAGGCGGTAAGTGTTATGTCAGCAGCGGCGAGACCGCTACTGCAATCATCTTATTGATATTGATCGGCGAGTGGCTCATGATGTCCACCATGGGCTCCTCATTTAAATACCCCATCGCACGTTTTTGAGTTCTTCTCCAAAGACCGAGCAGTCGTTGTTAATCTTTAAAATTTTTCAGCGGTCTAGCTTACAGGGATCCTTGGCGGCATGAAATGCCGCGAGCGCCTTTATGCATCGACGTTCAGCTTTTGGCAGTTGTGCCATCAACCAACCGATAGCAAACCATGCTCGCGGATCTATTTCAGAGATGCCTTGATACGCTTCGATGGCTACCCGCAAATCGTTATATTCGCCTAAATCATCGATTACGTTGGCGAGGGCTGTCGAGTAGCGTTTGTAATATTTCGAAGGCAATTCGGACTCAACAAACTCCAGCGCATACCTAAGTCGCTTTAATCTCTTGCGAAGCCGGTGTCGCTGTTCGAAGTCGAAGCTTTCAAATCGAAGAGCATCTTTTTTACATTGGCGACTCCAACCACGTATAACCGGCAGGACAAGGCTCCACTCACCTTCCGTAACCTCACCAAGACCCTGTAACTCGACCGCAAGCAATTGGAGCATCCACTGCTGTATCGCGGCGTCACGGATAAGATCACTAGGTGGCACTACATTGTTATGTACTGGAAGTTCAACTAGCGGAGCTCCGGCTGCTCTAAGGCGAGGCCAAAGCCCTTCGGTCATTACATCGATGTCTCGGTTACCGCTAAGACCAGCAGCAAACTGCTTCGCCTTGGCGTCCCAAGCAGCAATATCTGCACCCACGAATTTCCCAAATAGTGCAATCGCACTGCGTAGGCGCCGTAATCCAACGCGCAATTGGTGCACATGCTCGGGCCCGCCGCCTTCGACAGACGCAATCTGGGAGGCATTCACGAGTATTTGGTGCGCACAATTAGTCAGCACTGCTTCGACGAGTGCCTTTAGAGAACTACCATTTGCATTCAGGGGTGTAGCTCTGGCAGTAGAAACGATCAGCGATCCATTAGCCAGTGCATCGCCTCTCTGGGCTTTGCTACGGGCATCAATATAAACTCCAGAATGAGCTAGGAGTTTGCGCGCTGCGGACAGCACACCGCGAACCGGACCTGATACCAGCTCAATCTCGAGCTCGCATACCGGCAGAACTAACGGCGGTGTGTTGCTATCAGGCTGAGCACTGATCTCACCATGGTCAAGAGCATACTCAACACGATTGCGAGTACCGATTTGTACGGACAAGCGACGAATATGCGTCGCATAGCGGCAAGCCAATGTGGTGTCGGCAGAATGTGAAAGAAGTCGCTGCAGGCGGATCCCATCCTCGGTTTCGGCGTGCAATACCGGATCAAGCTGCGGCTGTGCCTTCCCCCGTAGCCTGACGTTATGCTCACTGCGCACAGCAGACGCCGCACTACGGGCAGATTTCAGGGTCTGAAACCATACTCTGCCCTCTTTCCGCAACCGGAGAGAAAAACCGGCCTGCGCTAACGTACCCGCGACCGTATCGAAATAGTACGCCGCCAACAGCTTTGATTTTCCACCTTCTGCTCGCAGCTGCGCATCGATTGAATGACGCGCTTGCTCGTTCAACTGAAATTTGAGTTCGATTTCCATAGCGTCAGAATAGCCGCTCCAACACTTTTAACTTACCAATCCTTTGTGGCGCTTATTGATATAGATCACAATTGCCGTGAATCACTGATTCTTCCTAAACCACTCACCCCGAATCCCGCCTTTGCTGAACCTTTCGCCGCAAGAAAGCCGTCTCCTTAGATACTCTTTGCTAAGCAGACCTCAGCTACTCAAATTTGTTTGAAATAACCAGAAAGATCAGGGTCGTAATATACTTTCAAGTTGATTAGGACGGCCCCGAGCTTTTTACCTAGCTAGCTTGTTTAAACGCCAGATTAGTAAATTCGGACTGAATCGTCCCAGAACCAACCAGCAAAAAAATAGCCCCGAATTCGCTAGAACCGGGGCTATACGACTGAACCAATCTGGTTAATGACGCCGATATGGGTCAACATCACATTGTCCAGAAAGGAGCTACTGGCCACTGAGGTGAAGGCTGCCTACCATAATCGGCTAACAATCAAGTCAGGGATGTCGCAAGCAGATAATGCGCGTTGAGAGAATTCCGATATTGATAGGCGACAAACTTTGACTAGATCCAGAATCTCTCGGCGAAGCTCTCCTAGCAGCAGAGCATTCAGCGCTAGCAGACCGAGATTTGCGGGATTTTTTGCTTTTCAATACGTATCCACATGAAACCCAAAATTCTTGTTACCGACGCCACTTTCCCGGAGATCATTGACTATCTCTCGCATTCATTTGAGGTGGAGCATAACCAAGCTGATCAGGACTATGACGAGCCAGCGCTTATTCAAAAGCTGCAAGATAAAGCTGGGGTATTTGCGTACCCGACGCGGCGTTTTGCGGGCTCACTGTTTGCAGCTTGCCCTCAACTCAAGGCCGTGTGCAATATGGCTGTTGGCTATAACAATATCGAAATAGCAGCAGCCACTGCTGCCGGCGTTATGGTGACAAACACGCCAGACGTACTCAATGAAACGACCGCAGATTTTGGCTGGACTCTGATGATGGCGGCGGCGCGGCGCGTTAGTGAATCGGAACATTTTTTGCGCGGTGGTCGATGGAAACGCTGGCGATTCAATGACTTTCTCGGGGTAGATGTTCACGGCAGTACGCTCGGCATTATCGGCATGGGCCGTATCGGCCAAGCGATTGCCCGTCGCTCGATCGGATTCAATATGAAGGTGGTGTACCACAACCGTTCGCGACTCGAGCCTGAGCTAGAGCAGGCAGCGAATAACGCAACCTACCTGACGCTTGAAGCATGTCTGAAAGAAGCTGATCATGTAATACTGGTACTGCCCTACTCTGCACAGTCCCATCATCTGATTAGCGCGGCGCAGCTGGCGATGATGAAACCGACAGCAACCCTCGTCAATATTGCGCGCGGTGGCATTGTCGATGATGCTGCACTGATTACTGCGCTGAAGGCCGGGGTGATTGCGGCTGCAGGAATTGACGTATTCGAAAACGAGCCGGCGTTTAATCCGGATTTTCTGTCGCTAACGAATGTTGTGCTGACAACGCATATTGGCAGCGCTTCAACATCGACCCGAATTGCCATGGCCTATTGCGCAGCGGACAATTTGATCGCCGCAATGACAGGGAAGCGGCCGCCTAACTTGCTGAACCCTGAGAGCTTCCAAGCTTAAGGCCGGTAGTACAATAAATCCATGAACATCAATGATGATTTTTTAATCAAAGCGGTGGTCGATACCAATAAGCTATTTTGGATCGAGTCTCCAGCGTCTGGTGTTGAAAGAAAATATCTTGATCGAATCGGCACTGAAGTCGCCAGAGCCAGCTCATTGGTTAGATACGGTCGAAATTCTTCGTTCGCACCTCATACGCATCACGGTGGGGAAGAAATACTCGTGCTCGAAGGAACGTTCTCCGATGAAAACGGAGACTATCCCGCTGGCACCTACCTTCGTAATCCACCCAACAGTGCTCATTCACCTCACTCGAAAGATGGCTGCACCATCTTTGTAAAGCTTAGACAGTTTCATCCCGAGGACGATTTGACCGTTCGAATCGATACGACTACTGCCAACTGGTACCCGGGCTTGGTACCCGGCTTATCTGTGATGCCGCTACACGAGTTTGATGGTGTTGGCACTGCGCTAGTCCGTTGGGCTCCAAACACAATATTTAGACCGCACGTGCACCCGGGCGGGGAAGAAATCTTCGTGTTGGAAGGTGTATTCCACGACGAAGATGGTTCGTATCCGGCAGGCACTTGGATTCGAAGTCCTCGCTTTAGCAAACATGCGCCGTTTACCAAATCTGAAGGTGCCACCATCTATGTGAAGACTGGGCACCTTGATTATGAAATACCCGCAAATTCTCTAGAACCAGGACTATACGACTGAACGCGGATCTCCAGTGCGGCCATGATCCGCGGTAAGCTGATTGAATACGCGGTAGCAACCCTTTCCTGCCGCCTTGGCCTCGTACATAGCCTCATCCGCGCAACGCAACAAGCTGCTCGCATCCGCTGCATGTGCAGGAAACAAAGCAACGCCAATTGAGCATCTTACGTTGAAAGTTTTCCAGCGCTCAAAAACTTCAGACTCAGCGAACATTCTGATTAATTCTTCCGCAATTAGTTCAGCGCCTGCGCTGCTCTCCTGATTTTCTATGATAACCGTGAACTCATCGCCGCCCAGCCGCGCTACGTGGTCCACGCTTCGTAACGCCGCTCTAAAACAAGTCGCCGCTGCAATCAGTAGCTCATCGCCAGCGGCATGTCCTAGTGTGTCATTTATATTCTTGAAGTTATCGAGGTCGATAAACAGCAAGGCAAGTTGCTTGTGGGTTGTACGTGCGCGCAACAGGGCATCTGGCAAAAAATCATTGAGCCAACGCCTATTGGGCAATCCAGTCAGGGGATCGGTAAAGCCTAGCTTGATCTGATTTTCTTCATGTAATTTTGCGACGGTAATATCTCGTACCGTCACAGCAATACCTTCGCCAGATCGCACTGCGCGTCTAAGAAACCATCCTGCCTGATGCTGAGAATTTTCATTGACATAAAATTCGTGTTCCAGAAAACCCTGGTTGTAGCAACGGTCGTATAGTTTCAGAAGCTTTTCGACCGTAGACTCATCATACAGTTCTGAAAACCGCTTTCCAATCATCTGGGATTGCGGGATATCGTTCATCTTTGCCGCCCGCTCGTTGCAATCCTCGATCGAACAATCACGAATACTTCCGTCAGGTGCGCGGATTAGATCGATCATATAAAACGCCTCATGCGCGCCTTCGACTGCCAAGCGGAATGTCATCCGTACGCGTTCAGCCCGAAGCCTGCGTTCCCGATTTTTAATATGGGTGCTGCCGCCAAATACCGCCACCAGAATGACTAACGCTGTGTTGATAGTCGCAAATAACAGGTAAGCAGCCTTGGTACCTGCATAGGATTTGACTGCACTAGCTTCGGTGACAGCGGCAACCACTACCAGCGGATAACCTTTAATTTTTTTCCACGCAACGTAGCGTCCCAACTGATCATTAAAGGGCTCACCGGAGTCTGACCGAACGCCCTCGTTTGATTCAAATTGTGGCGTTCGGGAAAAAAAGGAAACTGAATTTACGGGTCCGTTGGCAGTTGTAGTTACTAGAGGCGGACCATCCACTAGCCGTAGAGAAACGAAGTCGCCTTCATGCAGCTCGTCGCGATAATTGATACTTGCTAAATAGCTAGGCGCAGTCGATACCAGGACAATGCCACTAAAATTTCCTTTTGCATCGTTAACTCGGCGTGTGAATCGTATGATTTCTTTACCTTTAAGGCCACCCAATCCCTCGGATGGTTCGCTTATGCGAAGCTCCGGATCATTGGATGTCCGGTGATAAGAAAAAAAATCAACCGCTCCAAAGTCTAGCCCAACCGCAGCGTGCCACCACGAGCTGATTACCTTGCCATCGATCCCAATGGTGCCCGGATAGGTCGGCGTGTGGTGCATCGCTTTTTCGTACTGATCGCGTAGATCCAAGGGCATGAGACTGTTTTGCCACTGATACTTGATCGTCAGGGCGATTTGATCAATCTCTTTGACAGTTCGCTGAACCTGCTCGGCGTAGGTAAGCACTAAGTCAGTGGCACGCTCGGCGCCCCGAGACCGTAACTCTTGAAGGTCATACGAGATCTTAATCAGTACCACTAGCCATGTGACTAGAATGACTAGTAGGGCACCACCAAGCCAGATTGAGACAATCGAGCGCTTGTCATGTAGCGGGTCGCCATCAGGCTGAAATACTGAACCCATGAATCCCTTCACCGCGTACGTATCGCCGAACCGATCAGATGGACTCGTAGTGAAAAACTCACACTAAAAGTTGGTTGCTAGTTTTTCCCTTATAGTTACCATACCAAAAAAAACACCCGTACTCAGAACCCGCAAGGTAGTTAATAAATTTGTATTATTTGATTCCGGTCTTTTGACGAACTCATTGGCTTCTGTGAAAGCCAAACGGGAAGCGATTGCCGCATTCCGAATCATTTTGGGCAAAACAGCGGGGGAATGTGTCGCGTCATGCGCCACATCGAACTAAGGTACAAATAGCAATTGCCCCGCCGGCGCGATGACCTGGGCAACCTCATGTCCTGCACCTGGCACAAGTTGAACTTTCCAAGCGAAAGGCCTGTTTGCACTGTGGGCAGCTTGCTGTCCTACCTTGTAGTAGGTCATGCCTCGCTGAAGCCGATTAGCACCCTGCACTATCGCACCTTTGGTCCCACGCAGATTGGTGTCTTCTTCTTTGCCTCGTGTATCTCTAGTACCTAACAAGACAGTGAGCGGTGCAGCAAGTACCTGTCCAGGATCCTGAAACTCACGCGATGCTCCGCGCAAGCTGTAGGGAAATGGCGGCCACTTTTTATCGACAGTTGGTAAGGTGTACACACCCGCATTGGCTGCCACCGCCTTCAGCACTCTCGGGCAGCGAACAAAGCTCAATAGCCGGTGGACGAACTGGGCACCCGCGCTATGCCCGAAGATGAAATACCCCGACTGCTTATTTTGCAATACCTCTTTCACCGCACTGAAGGTCCGTTCAATCTCCATATAGGGTGTTTGCAGCGGATTGCGCCAGCGGCCCTCCTCTGCCGCATGCGCAGCCACAGGACCGCGAGTGACTACGCCCAAGGTATATGCGTCACCGGTGGGATAGTCTTTACGCGAGAACTCAAGAACTATCAAAAGCACTCGGTGGCGCTCCGCCACTGGCGCAGCAGTTTTCAGATAACGCTCGGCGTCGCGGCCGGTGCCGTGCATCACGAACCAAATGCGCCCCGCTGCAGAATCGAACTGGCTAGGGCGAAACACATGAACGGTGAGAGGCTTGCGCTGCAGGCTGTTGATTTGTAGACGACCAGTCCCTGGTGTCTGGAGTACTTCGCGCGCCAAAGTGGCATTAACGAAGACTGGTGCATTCGATATCGTCGTATTTGAATCTGCGACGGCAACATCGGCTCTGCATTTTGCAGGTTGCCATGCCAGATCGGTTGCCTCAGCTACTTCAGTAGCCTCTGCCAGCTGTGGTACCCCTAGTACCCCTAATACAAGAATTAGGATGCTAACCAGCAGGTGCAGCGACGAGCAGTGAACTAGTCGAGCCCGTTGGCGAAAGTTTTGGAGTGTTGGCGTCATGCGCCCATCATGCGCGGCTTCGCTGTCGATTCGGCGGAAACCATCGCTTGTGCGGAGGAGCCCCAATCTACCCCGCAGCGTGCACCGGCGAGCTCGACAATGGTACCCATCAGCTGTGGCCAACTGAATCCTGCTGCTTGAGCCATGACGGCAACAGCGCCGCGCTTTTCTAAAATCGTGTTGGTGTAGACACCAACCACATGCGCTTGACCTTGGCGATCAACCACTATATCCACGCGCGCAAAGTCTCGACAGCCGGTTGATCTGAATGCGCGCAGCGCAAGCGATCGATAGTGCTGTGCCTGTGGCTCATCAATAAGGGCTGGAGATTCGAAATATCGACCGTTCGGATTGAAGTATCCAATGGGTAGACACCTGAGGCGATCATTGCCCAGTACGCCAATGCTGATCAAGGTACCCTCAAGCCATGCTTCGCACAGGATGTCGCGTGATTGCACTGAACTCAAATGGGATAGCGCACCAGAATACTCATCGGGTGTTCGCACGATCAATCGTGTGTCATCCGCGTCGTCGCGTGTGCGTAGCACCATAGGAAACGGCAGATCCGGTGGCTCGTGACGCCAATGCGTGATGATTCTGAAGTCCGGTACAGGTAGTCCAAGTGCTTTCAGGCGTGAGAGCAAGGCAATACGATCGCACAGGCAAGACTGCGTCAGGGGGTCGGCACCGGTGTATGCGATGCCAGCCATCTCAAGCAGTGAAGGCACATGTACCTGACGGCCTATGCCCTGGATACCGTTGCTCATGTTAAGCACGACACCCCCCGGCGCACCGGTGCGCGGATGCGGCGGCAGGAACTTGCGCAGCTCCCGCAGTAGCGTCATATCTCCCTCGAATAGCTTGACCGAGTAACCTTGCTCACGAAGTGCATCGATCAGGTGCTGAAGTGAGGCGTTCCGCTCAGCCTCGTTCGCTTGCGGCCCCAGCCGCCCTATCGTGCCATGTGCGGTTTTGTTGCGAACCACTGCTACACGCTTTTTACGATGTTGGATGAGGGGCTGCACCGAGTCGGATGCAAAGCGGGATAGCAATGTGGTCGCGTGGTTTTGCCAATCCTGCAGTAGACGAAAATCCAGAAACTCGGCGATAAACACAATCGCGAGGATCTGCAAGATCATCAATTCCGGGGCTCGTAGTAGCAGCTTCAGAAAAGGACCAAAATTCATGATCCCGTACAGCAGGAGTGCGAGGGCAAGTGTCCAGCCCAAACGCCAGGCTGCTGTCGCGGGGCGGTTCTGATCCAGCGTTCCGGCAATACCCTCGGCCATCATGGCCAGAATAATCACAGGGAAGAAGGCCAAGTTGAAGATCGTGTGTGATCGCTGCCAGGAACCGACCATCAGGAAAAAAATCTGAATGCCCGCCGTAATCGCAAGGATCAGCGAGATACGCGCATAAAGCGGCAGACGTACACGCCGCATCCATGGTCGCAGTATGGCGATGACACTTACCACGACGGCGATAAGCAGCAAACTGGGACCCAACCCAACCTCTTGAAATCCGACGGCAATCAGCACCGATCGAAAGCCCAGCACCCGCAAGCCGAACGTCAGGCGCGCCAGCGTGATTAACAGCGCTGCCGTCGGCAGCAGCATGACGTAGATCACTGCGTGCCGATCTAGCAGAGGCACCCATTCGAGCGTGACGACAGCGTTCAGAAAATGTCCCAGGCTCATGAGCGGACTTAGGAAAGATCCTGCCCATAGGTTCAGTCCCGGTGTCGATAAGATGCGAGCAGTGAAAGCCATCAGCGACAACGTCGCCACTAGTGTCAAGACTACGAGGTCTGTGGTGGACAGGTACCCTTTGCCGCGCAGGATCCAAGCGTAGCCGGACCGGTTGGTGATGCCCTTCGTCTCAGCCATGGCTGTTACCTGAACGATGGGTGCAGATAAGTCTTTCGACGCTGATTGCGGCACGGAATTACAACCCATTGCGATTGATGTCGACGATCGCCGAAAGCCCCGGTAGCAATGTGCTTGGCGGATTCGACAATCTGACGATGACCGCAATAATGGGTGCGCTGCGAATCCGGGTGATGCGTGGCTCGGGCACGGCAACGACGGGCTCTTCAATGTCGGTGGTAACGCCGACTCTTTCAATCACGCCCTCGAATTGCTTTCCTGGTAGCGAGGGAAACGACACCATGGCGGGGCTTCCGATATGAACATATTCAAGTTCATCTTCATCAATCCACGCTTCGACCCATCGATCGCTGCCGACCACCATATTCACCATCGGAAAGCCGACCCTGACCGATCCGCCCGTGTTGATCAACCATCGAACGATGGTGCCGTCGGTGGGCGCTTTGATGATGGTTGATTCCAGATCTGCCTGTACGCGTGACAACTTGCCTTTTGCTGCATTGATTTCCGAGGACAGTATGCCGAGCTTCTGCTGGCGGATGGTGATGCCAGAGATATTGAGTTCCGCATTTCGTACGGCGGCTTCAGCAGCTGTTGCGTTGTTTTGTGCAGCGGCCAGTTGTTCTTGTGCGAGCTGTCGCTTTAAATTGGCTTCGCGTAATGCCTCGGTCGAGATCATGCCGCTCTTGGCAAGCTCTTGGCGGATGCGTAAATACTCCTGTGTTTCGGAGACGCGGATTTTTGCTGCCTGTACCTCTGATCGAGTCGCCTCCGCACGTGCCTTGGTCTCCTGGTAGGTCACCGCTAGCGTTTTTCGTTCCTGTTCGATGGCAGCAGTCTCTTGCACAAGCGTACGTTCCAGTGATGCGATATTCGCTTTAGCTTCTACTTCTTGGGCGCGTAGATAGCTATCGTCCAGGCGGGCAATGATTTGCCCGGCATTGACGCGCGTACCTGGTGTTGCCTCCACCGATGCGATACGACCATCAAAACGAGCACCTATGTTGGTCAACTCCGTCTTCACAAACGCGTTTCGAGAGATAACGTTCTGCACGCGGTGTGTACTGAAAACCCAAAGCGCAATGATGAGCATCGCGAGCGTGAGCGAGATAACGAGCCACCGAACTAATCGTCTACTCACGCCAGCAGGACGTGCACTCGCCCCAATACCTGATGGTGGAGTGGATACGGTCTCTGCCGCATCATCTGGAAATCCCCAATCGATATGCTCTGAGCTTGTCTTCATATTTTTATCCTTGGCGATTGTCTGTACAGACTGATCGCATTAGTGGGGATAGCGACTCGCGGTCGCTATTGGGGCTGGGTGCTGACGCTTTCCTCATCAACGGTCGCACCAAACAAGGACCAGAACACTCGTTGAACGAGGCGGCCCTCACGACACAGGGGACCGAAATGGTGACCAACCCCTTCGATTTCGATCAGCTCGACCACGGACGGCATGGCATGCGCCTTCGCTTGGGCGCGCATCGCCGCCACCCAGCGCCGAGCGCGTTCCAAACGATTTTTTCCTTGTTGGGCGCTGATCTGATCACTGTGACGAAACACTTCTTCTTCGGTATCCAAAGTGCCGTCCAGAAGGGTGATTCTTACGCGCAGGTATTGCTCCGGGTTGAACGCGAGGTCCGGCAAGCGCTTTGTTGGACGAATACCAAAGGGAAATTTGCGTGCGGTATCGGGAAAGGTGTACCAGCGCGCGCATGCAATCACGGCGGACTCCACACGATGGGGATGCGCCATCAGGTAGCGGTGGGCAAACTGAGCCCCGGATGAGTGGCCGAACAGCCGAAAGCGTGTGGCATCAATGCCGGTATGCAGACTCACCTCACGCAGACAGTCATGAAGTAATTCATCAGCACGGTGTTCCGGCCGACCGATGCTGCGGTAGCTAGCGCGTACAGCACCGCCCATGCTCGGTGATAGTAGCGTGACGCCCAGTCGCTCGCACGCTGGGATGAATGCAGCAACTTGTTGCTGCCAATGACGGCTAACGCCCAATACCACGACGAGTAGCGGGCTATCGATTGAGGCGCCCGTCGGGCGATACAGTAAGTATTCGTTGGTGGGATCACTGCGTAGTACCCGCCGAACTAGCATTCCGTGCGGCAGGTGCCACCCAAGGGCGGCCGAGCGAACTGGCATCATCGTGTTTCTTTCCATAGGCTTCTCCGTTGATGTCTACGATGCGGCTTGCCAAGGTGGGTTCTGTTCCGTGCAGTACCTCCATGTGTTGTTGGGCCCCCGCAAGAATCGTCATTGCATTCCTCGCATTGGCGAGGGCCGGGCGATCGTAGACCGTCAGGTCAAGTGCTTGCGTTGCTTCACGTGCTTGCAAAGGTGCGGCAGAAAGGATGCCGCACAGGCCCAGTACCGGCGGACGCGCGTTTTGCTTGAGCCAGTGCACGCCGGCGCTGGCACCCATCGAATCTTGCGATGCCATCATCAACCCACCCACGAGAGACGCGAATACCTCAGACTTCAGCAGCGCTGAGGTTTCAATCTGCAAAACACCATCAGCGATTTCTACTACGGCTGCATCGACGCTCTCGTTCGCTGCATGCACCAACAAAGACACCAGAGCGGATTCGATCTGCGACAGGGGTGCAAGATAGGTTGTGGACATTCCGGCGTCGGTGAAATCCAGCACCGGCGAAGCCCCGGCATCTTTGAGCAACCAGGTATCCGCACCCGCGCCGGTACCGGTGATCTTGATGTAAGCCACCCGTAGCCCGGCAGCGATCAGACCTCTGACCAAGTAAGCGCAGCTTTGCGTCTTGCCCGAATCCATACCGGTACCGACCACGGCAATCGTCGTCAGATGGTTGGATGGAAAACGCATTAGCGTTGGAAGTGCGTAGTCGCGCAGGTTAATGCGCCGCCCCTGGTTGTTTGCCAGCAGGCCGATCGGCGTAATCTGCGTGGGACTCTTCATCCTCACGTGCCAAGACGTGACGCGAGAGGCGATGCCACCACCTGCAGAAAGGTGGCATGGTCCGAGGGTGTTGGGTACCTCGGATTCGAATTGATTCGAGGCATAGCGGTTGCCGTAGGCCACCACGATCTCATCGCCCGGGAACATCTGCATCCGTCTTCCGCTCGGTAATTGCAGACAGGGATGCTGTCCGAGGGAGTCCACTGCAGCCAAAATCAGGTCGCCAGTTTCAGGCTTGCCGACCGGTGGCAGCAGCACGGCTGCAGCGTTGACTGGAACTCTGCGGGTGGCAAATGCCCAAGCAGCTCTTGAGATCCGCAAGGCATCTTTTTCTGAATGAAAGTCTTTAGTTCGCATAGTGAGACCCGATGTGAAACGCGACAGTGGACATTCCCGAATACAACCGGCGAATCCGGGTAGCAAAGGACGGAACCGCCCGGGAAAGTTATCAAACAGTAAACTTTGTGTCAACGGAAATTGATAACTAAAAGCAAATATGGTTTCTATTTGGCCGGTAAGCGAACCTTGGGGGTCGATCAGGGGGAAGACCGTCAGGTCATTGAGCGGGGCTGGGCAATCTACAGACGAGTTGGGACATCGCGCTTGCGCAGAGGTCAGGCCTGAATAGCGAGGTGGGCAATGAAACCCGACCGTGTCTCTCCGTGCTGCTTTGCCTTTGCGTCCAGCCGTGCCAAAACTCGCTTTGGCAGCGTGATATTTACTCGCTCTATTTCATCAGATAGCAGCGCAGGATCGATCTCCGCTATCGCCCAGACCCAACCCTTGAATTCGCGTTTTTTCTGAAAAGTAGCGATGCTGCTTGGTTTAGGCACGTCGTCACCAGCATCCAGCGCAGTCTCAATCCATAGCTCAATCGCTTCTTTGGCGTTCTCAATCGCCTCGTCGATACCAGAGTCTGCTGCCGAGAAGCAGCCCGGGAGGTCAGGTACAACCACACTCCATGCATGACTCTCATCGCCAAGTTCGATTGCGATTGGGTATTTCATAGCGTTTGCCTCATTTCAATCCAGCCTGCTTCAGGATCTTTTGAACCAGTCCTGTGCCAAGCTCTTTTTTAGGATGCGGAACCGTCAGATGACCCGACTTAGACGGATGAACAAAAACATGATGCGATCCTCTTGAACCGCGAAGTATCCACCCCTCACGTTTCAACAGCGCGATCAGTTCCTTACTGGTCATCACCGCACAATACACACCATACACATAGCTGTCAACACAGTCGAAGCCAGCCGCCTCTTGAACCGGGTGCCAAAAATCTCAGCTCACCGCCCTGAAAATTGAAAACAGATTTCATTGCAGGTAAGCCAAAATACAAAAGCCCGCAAACGAATGTTTGCGGGCTTTTTCAATGCTCACCCTATTCGATAACACACCGGCAAGCTCTGACCGGACTAGCAACCCCTCAGCCTCTCATGGCGATTGCCGAGCAGATCCATTGGCTAAGGATCGGATTAGTTGGTCGCGACGCAGTAATTGCCGATCGGCTCAAAGCCAGCAGGACAACTCATTGCGCCACGCTTGATAGCTAGCCTTGCTGCTGCAGTAGCGACACAATAATTACCATCATCGATGTAGGCCTCCGGGCAAATTTCACTCTTTACAATAGCGAAATTAGCCGAGGCACTTGGAATACATTGAGCGCCTTTCTCCGAATATCCCGCCGGACACCCACCATTCTTTGGAATTTCAGCAGGCGCAGGTAAGGCTGCGAAGGCATTGCTTGTAACAAGGATAGCTGGAATAAGAAGGGATAATTTCATTGTTGTATGCTGTTTAATGATCAACCTGAAATTTTAAGGTAAGCCTATAGTTTTTGCAGAAAGCTGACTGTCGCCGGGCCACAGACGTACTGTTTTTAAATTGGGAGATAGGCATGGATGATTTACCCAGCCTCATGCGTGAAATCCGTAGCCAGTACCCAAATGGCGTTCCGATGACGGCGCTCGAATCCTGTTGTCGTCGGTACTTGCACTACTACCATCGCCACATTCAGCAGCAACCCATTCGGTTTTATGGCGCATGGGGCTGGTCTGAAGCGAGGCGCAGGGAATTTCGTCGGGCATTTGATGCCACCGGGCTTTCCTGCACTCCGAGTGAGGTACCCATGGTGAAGACTCAAATCGGCTCGATTAGTCGTGGCAACCTACTTGCGGACTGAGACAGCCTCCCATTTCTTCTTTCAATCTGGAAGGTCGGCTACTTACATGATGGCCAATCATGTTTAATAGCGGTGGGTAATTCAGGTTTTATAAGGCGTTCAAGGGAATCTTCACATACGCAACACCGTTATCTTCTTTGGGTGGTAAGTCCCCCGCGCGAATATTAATTTGAACCGCAGGCAAGATCAGCACCGGCATTTCCAAGGTGGCGTCGCGCTTGGTACGCATTTCCACAAACTCTGCTTCGGAAATACTGTCTTTGACATGAATATTGTTCGCGCGCTGATCTGCCACGGTCGTCTCAAATTTCACAGGACGATCATTCGGTGGGTAGTCATGGCACATGAACAAGCGGGTCGTGGGTGGCAAACTCAAAATCTTTCTTGTTGAGGCATACAAGGTTTTTGCATCGCCGCCGGGAAAATCACATCGCGCAGTACCAACGTCCGGCATAAACAGCGTGTCGCCGACGAATACGGCATCTCCGAACTGGTAGGCCACGCACGCTGGCGTGTGGCCGGGTACGTATATCGTGTGGCCACTGAGGGCTCCCACTTGAATGGTTTCGCCGTCTTTGAACAAATGGTCGAATTGCGAGCCATCTTGCTTGAAGCCCGGCTCCAGGTTGAAGATGTCCTTGAACACGCCCTGCACTGCGGTGATGTGGTCGCCAATCGCGGTCTTGCCACCCAGATTGGCCTTCAAGTAAGGTGCTGCGCTCAGGTGGTCAGCGTGCGCGTGGGTTTCCAAAATCCATTCGACCTGGAGCTTGTTGGCCTTTACAAATTCAATCACCTTGTCGGCCGAGGTGTGACTTGTGCGGCCAGACTTAGGGTCGTAGTCCAAAACCGAATCAATGATGGCGCAGGCCGAGCCCGGCTTCTCGTAGACCACGTACGTCACCGTCCATGTGGCGGGGTCAAAAATGCCATGAACCTGCGGGTTGCTCGAGCTTGCGGTCATGTTGGGCTCCGTTTGAATTAATTTATGAATATTATATTGACAGATAATTTATCTGTCAATATAATCTTGCATCAGTTTTTGAAAAGGACATTCTTCCCATGGACCAAACCAGCTTGGACTTGGAGAAAATGAGATCGTCTGCCGGACAAGCATGCCGATTGATGAAAGTGCTCTCCAACCCTGATCGCCTACTCCTGTTGTGCCAACTGGCTCAAGAAGAAAAGCGCGTGGGTGAGTTACAAGAAACCTTGGGCATTGTTCAGCCCACCCTGTCGCAGCAGCTTACCGTCCTGCGTGATGAGGCCTTGGTCACGACCCGCCGCGACGGTAAAAATATTTATTACCAAATCGCTAGTCCGCAAGCGCTGGCGATCATGAACGTTTTATTTGATCAATTTTGTGGACCACCAGCAGGAGTATCAGCATGAACTTAGATTGGGCACATTTCACGCCGTGGTCAGCTCTGACGGGGGGCATCGTCTTGGGCATAGCTTCGGCACTTTTCATCTTAATTAATGGCCGTATCCTCGGCATCAGCGGAATACTGGGCGGCTTGTTACCGCCTAAGCTAGGAGACGCCAGTTGGCGCGTGGCCTTTTTGTTGGGCATGTTTGCTGCACCCACCGTGTTTCATGCGGTGGTACCAGCCGGGTACATCACCGCACCGCGAATCGAGGCAACCGAATGGATGATCGTTGCTGCCGGTCTGCTGGTGGGTATCGGTACTCGCTATGCCTCGGGTTGCACGAGCGGCCATGGTGTGTGCGGTTTATCTCGCCTTTCCCCCCGCTCTTTGGTCGCTACCGCTTCCTTCATGAGCGCAGGCTTTGCTACCGTTTACGTCGTACGCCACCTCTTCTAAGGAAATATCATGATGAATAACAACCATGTTTCCCGCGTCAGCGAATTCGTTGTGGGCCTGCTGTTCGGCGTCGGCCTGATGGCGTCTGGCATGACTGACCCGGGTAAAGTCATTGGCTTTCTGGATTTGTTCGGCACTTGGGACCCTTCCTTGGCATTGGTGATGGGCGGCGCTATCGCCGTCGGCTTTTTTGCTTTCGCGCTCGCCAAGAAACGCACTACGACTTTCTTGGGTGGTGCGCTGCGTTTTCCGACGACATCCCAAATGGATAAGCCCTTGGTAATTGGTAGCCTGTTGTTTGGCGCTGGTTGGGGGTTGGGAGGATTTTGTCCGGGCCCGGCATTGGTGTCCATGGCGGATGGCCAGTCCAAGGCGACCTTATTCGTCGCGGCCATGCTGGTCGGTATGATGGGCTTCGAGTTGATGGATCGATTTGTCCACGCCCCGCGCAAAGCCAAACTCGACGCCGTCTGATCTCACCGCTACGAGACGACATGAATATGAAGGCAGTGACTGCGGTAAAACCAGGGCGCCATCACGCACGCTTGTTACCTTCCATTGATTGGGCGGCTATGTTGGAAGATTGCAAGCGGATGGCACAACCTGAGATGGTGATCTAATGAGCACCGCCACACGCTGGCTGCCGGCATTGCCGATTCTGGCTTGGGGTCGTCAATACAATCGAGAAATCTTCACCAACGACTTGGTGGCGGCGCTAATCGTCACCATCATGTTGATCCCGCAGAGTTTGGCCTATGCCTTACTTGCAGGACTCCCGCCCGAGGTGGGCCTGTATGCCAGCGTAGCGCCGCTATTTCTGTATGCGGTATTGGGTAGTAGTCGTGTATTAGCGGTCGGCCCTGTCGCTGTTGTCTCGCTCATGACGGCTGCGACAGTCGCCGAACACGCTGCTGCAGGTACGCATGCGTATTGGCAAGTCGCCATCACCTTGGCGTTCTTATCGGGTGGCTTGTTGCTACTGATGGGTTTACTTCGTCTGGGTTTCTTGGCAAATTTTTTGAGCCACCCCGTCATCTCTGGTTTTATTTCTGCTTCTGGTTTGCTGATTGCACTCAGCCAGATGAAAACCATCATGGGTGTAAAGGCGGACGGTCATAACTTTTTAGAACTACTGAACTCGCTCATTCATCAAGTGTCTAGCGTGCATCTGCTCACGCTACTGGTCGGCACCGGCGTTATCACATTTTTGTTTTGGGTACGCAAAGGTTTACAGCCTTTACTGGTGCAGACCGGTTTGAGTCTCAAACATGCCGAAATGCTAGCCAAACTGGGGCCTGTAGCAGCAATCGCGCTCACGACGTTTCTGGCGTGGCAGCTGGATTGGCAAGCACAAGGCATGAAATTAGTCGGTACCGTGCCGCAAGGACTACCGCCGATCACACTACCCTTGTGGGACTTGAACCTCTGGCAAGAACTGCTGGTCCCTGCCCTGCTGATTAGCGTGATTGGCTTTGTAGAGTCGGTGTCGGTCGGCCAAACCTTGGCGGCAAAGCGTCGTCAACGTATCGAACCCGATCAGGAGCTGGTTGCTTTGGGCGGCAGTAATTTATCCGCGGCATTCACCGGCGGATTCCCTGTCACAGGTGGGTTTGCACGATCTGTCGTTAACTTTGAGGCGGGCGCTGTTACGCCTGCAGCAGGTATCTATACCGCGGTCGGTATCACCCTCGCCTCGCTGTTTTTGACACCGGCACTGTTTTTTTTACCGCAAGCCACCTTGGCTGCCACCATCATTGTGGCCGTCCTTTCCTTGGTAGATTTCAAGATATTGAAATCGACCTGGCGCTTCTCGAAACTCGACTTCATCGCAGTGGCCACAACATTAATGGGCACTCTGTTTATCGGGGTTGAAACGGGCTTGGTGATGGGCGTAGTAGCATCGCTTGCGCTTTTTTTGTTTCGTGCAAGTCGTCCGCATATCGCGACCGTTGGTCTCGTACCCGGTACCGAGCATTTTCGGAATGTACAGCGACATGATGTCCTGATCAGCCCAAAATTACTGTGCCTGCGCGTAGACGCCAGTATGTTTTTTGCGAACGCCCGGGCAATTGAAGACCGCATTAATGCTGAGGTAGCAACCCGCCCAGATCTGCAGCACGTATTGCTTCAATGCTCTGCAGTCAACGACATTGATGCCAGCGCTTTAGAGAGTTTGGAAACCATTGCCGCGCGCCTGAAAGACGCTGGGATTAGATTGCATTTTTCAGAAATCAAGGGGCCGGTAATGGATAAACTCAAGAGCAGCCATCTGCTCGAACATCTGCACGGGCGTGTATTCTTGACCAACTACCAAGCCATCCAAGCGCTTACGCCAGAGATTATTCGCTGAGTACGTGCTTTCTGAGACAATCACGGCAGTGGGTTTACGGAAGAAAATTAACGATTGATTCAATATGGCGCGAACAAGTTCATCAGAGCTGCGTCGCGATTCGTTTCTATAAAATGGGATAAATCCCTACGAACAGGCTGAGATCATGAAATATTCAACGTTATCGCTCAAGTCAATGATCAAGACACGCTATCCGTCTTTCGCTTTTCTTCTGACGGCCGCATCCATCACTTTAGCTGGCACCACCAGTGCGCAAAATATCTCCCCACCCTCAGGCTTGGACACGGTGACGATTGAACAAACTCGCACGATAGCCAATGAACTGTTGGGTCAACTGGGCCAAAAACTCAAATCAACCATGTCCGCAGAGGGACCCGAAGCTGCGGTCAGCGTCTGCAAGGAGGCATCACCCTCGATTGCAAAAACGCTCTCGGCAAAACATGGCGCACAAATGACGCGGGTGGGTACGCGCGTCAGGAATCCTGCCATGGGTACCCCCAACGCGTGGCAGAAAGATGCGCTGATGCAGTTCGAGGGCCGTCTTGCTCAAGGCGAGGCACCCGCGACAATGGAGTATTGGAAAGTTGTGAATATCGACGATGGCAAGCGCGAGCTGCACTATGCGAAGGCGATTATGGTGCAACCGATCTGCTTAAGCTGCCATGGTGCTGCCTCGGAAATACCGGCGTCCTTGTCTGAAAAGATTCGTCTCGAATACCCGCAAGATCAGGCAACGGGGTATAGCGTCGGCAAACTGCGGGGCGCGGTCGTCGTCAGCAAAACGCTAAACTAATCGCCCAGCTTCAACTGCAGGCCTAGGAATAAAGCAACCTGACCGACTGACCAAGTTGTTGGAGATCAGCTATCCATCGGCTTAGCGCGTATCTGGCTATGTTCCCGAATACGCATGAATCTGATTCCCCGAGCGCGCGTTGATTTGCACGTTGAATGAAATAATGATGCGATCCTTGTTGCCTTCGTACGCCATGGCTTTATGCGGTAAATAAGACGGAAATATCACTAACATACCTTCTTCTGGCTGGATATCCATACTGTTTTTTTGCAGGTAAGCGTTTCCCATGTCCATGTATGCCCCTGCTTGGAATTGGGTGTATGGCCCGTAAAAGCGTGTAACACCATTCATATCGCCTAGCGTGGCGTGCCGACAGCGCTGTTCGGCCGAGTCAATCTGCAAATAATATACCCCCGACCATGAGCAATTACCGTGCGTGTGAACGTCATGAAATGCTTGACCATTTTGGATTTGAAACCAGCATCCGACAAACTGCAAATCCATCGACAACTTCCCTGGGGGCCAAGCCTGCGCATTTGATTGCTTGGCAAGATGCTGAACCGCGCTTGCAATGAACTTGAGCAGTACCTGAAATTCAGGCAGATGAATTCGACTAATCAGGTCATCGGAACTAGCATAGAAATTCGCCGATGTAGCGACGGTATCCATTAATCGCATTGCCTTTAAAGCACGAACCAGAACAGGATTTATCTCAGCGGCCTCGGGACAACGCTGCACAGCGAAAGGCACGGGCCATAGCGACTGCATCAGTGCGCCGCCAATTGCGGCATGGTCAATGTCCAGCCGGTTCTTTTTTCGAATGCCACCAGATCTTCGGGTGTATCCACATCCAGAATAAAACGATCGTTATCGGTTACGTACGTGTGAACCAATTCCGGATGATCATCCATGAACTTGCGACAACCGATTTTCTGGTGCGTCAGCAGAAGATCAGCGACGACTTCGCCAGAGAATACGACGGGGTTGCCTCTTTGACCTTTGACCTCAGGGTACAGTATTGAAGCACCAGGCGGGCGCTTCTTGAAGGCAGAAATCAGCTCTGTAAACTCCGAACTGCTCAACAGTGGCTGATCAGCCAGCACAATCAGAATCACATCGAATTTGGCGCCAAGCGCTTCAAGTCCCAAATGAACCGAAGACTGCTGACCCGCTTCCGGATGCGGATTACGAACCACCGTCACTGGGAACGTTTCAACGGCCGGTTCAATATCTGCATGGTGGTGGCCGGTGACTACGACAACTTCATCAATGCCGCCGCCACTGAGTGCAATCAGATGGCGGTTGATCAAGGGTACCCCCTGAAGACGTAGTAGGCATTTCGGCACGCTACCCAGACGCGACCCTTCACCTGCCGCTAGCAGCACAGCACCGACCCTAAGTCGCTCATAAAGTCCACCGCCCTGCTTCAGTAGGCAACCCATGTGTTTGCTCCTTGATGTTAATACGCATGAAGTCAATGTAGATTGATCAGCTTTTCCAGACTCTGCAAGGTGTTGACAGCCAAGAAGCCATTGATCAGATGACGGCTCCTGAGCATAGCCTCTGAACCGGGAAGCTCGAGCGTCGGATGCAGCCAGATGATTTTCGCGCCGCGCTGTCTGATGGACTTTATCGCTCTCTCGGTGTCTTCCGGCGCATCAGTGTCATAGCCATCGGAAAGAACATACACCAAATCCCGGCTTCCCAAGGCACGACCAGCGTACATCTTCAAAAAGACGGACAAGTTACTGGCGATTTTGGTGCCACCACCAAATCCAAACGTCACTGCATTGATTTTTTCCTGGACACGACCGCTATTTCGCCTCAATAACTGAGTAATCTCGCTGATACGGGTATGAAAGACGAGGACACGAGCGTCAAGCACTTCACCGAATGCACGACCAATTCGCAGGAAGAATGGTGCGTGTGATTCCATCGACTTGCTGACATCAATCAGCACGTAGATTCGGGGCATGATTTGATCACGCTTCTTTCGCTTGAGCTTGAGTAGCTCGCCACCCGTCGACAATCCTTGCCGTATCGTGGAAGGGATATCAATCTGCTGCGTTTGATGGGTACGACACCACTTGCGTATCAATTTTTTTCGTAGACGCTGTTCCAGCGGTCGGATAAAAGATTCCAACTTATCCATGTCCTCGGGTAGCCATTGTCTGAAATCCTTGTGTAATGGGTCGACCTGACTAGCGCCACCCATGGCCTGCGGATTTTCATCACCGTCGCCCTGCCCGCCCTGAAAATCCAAACCCAGGGATGCATGACCGCCTCCGGGAGGCCCCTCCATGTCGGCATGCATCTGCTCGACAAGCTGCCTTAGCGATTTGGATTTTTTTTGGCTACCGCGACTCCGGGTGCTTCCACGTACCTTGTGTGGGAACCAGAAAGCATCGAATAAATCAGGATATCGTCGCCATTGATCTGCATTGGTGCAGGCAATGCCGCGCCAGCAGGATTTGAGACTGGGATAGGATGTCGGATCTAGCCGCATCGTCACGCGCAGCATAGCTTCCAGTTCGGCCAAGCCTATCAGGAACCCGTGCTCGCGCAGGTAGTCCGCGAAGCTGCGAATCTGCTGACTTGGCAGTACTGCTGCCACAGTCGCATGAACCAAGCGAGCAGCATTCCCGTTGGCGGTTGGCATAGACGTCATGGACATAACACCCTCTAGCGCAAGTCCCCAGCAACACCTACATCAACGCCGACCCTGCTTTCAGACTGCAGTTTCGTGATGATCTCGCTACCCATCTGCCACTGATCAGCGCGTGTTTTCAAAAGCGAAGCTAGACAGGCACGGATCATTTCGGGGTCATCGGGCACCACGTCCAGGCCCATTGCGCAGAGCACACGTACCCAATCAAGTGTCTCGGCTACACCGGGCACCTTCTCCAAATCTTGCTTGCGCAGTTTCTGCACAAAGCTTACCGCCTGTTGCACGAGCACATGGTTGGCTTCCGGGACCATTGTCTTGACGATCTCGATCTCGCGCGGCAAGCTCGGGTAATCAACATAGTGGTACAGGCAGCGACGGCGCAACGCATCCGACAAATCTCGCGTCCCATTGCTAGTGAGTACAACGATCGGTTGGGTCGTTGCCTTGACCGTACCCAACTCAGGAACCGAGATCTGAAACTCGCCTAATACTTCGAGCAAGTAGGCTTCGAAGGATTCATCGGCACGATCAATCTCATCAATCAGCAACACTGCCGGACGGTCCGAGGTGATCGCCTGCATCAGCGGCCGCTTGAGCAGAAAAGCTTCCGAGAAAAGATCTTCTCGCAAATTGCTGCCAACACCCTTCTCGGCTTCGCGCAGACGAATTTCCAGCAGCTGTTTGCTGTAATTCCACTCATAGACAGCCTGATTCAAATCCAGGCTCTCATGACACTGAAGGCGATACAAGGGGCGCTCGAGTGCTACCGACAGCGCGCGCGCTACCGCAGTTTTACCAACACCCGCCTCGCCTTCGAGCAGCATAGGCCGCTCCAGTGAGATAGCCATCCAGACCAATGTGGCCAGACCGTCGTCCGACATATAGCCGGATGCTGCTAGCAGACCCGACACATCCTTCGGTGTCATGATGGCTTAGGACTTTCCGCCAAATAATCGACCGAAAAAGTCTTTGATCAGCATCCACGCAATGGCCAATCCGTTGAGCTCGGTGACCGCTTGTGCCTCTGCTGCCCCCTCGGCATTTTTCGTGCCGGAATCCGATGCGATCGGCGCAGCATCCGCAGAAGTTGCCGCGATCGCCTTGATCTCGAAGTTGCCGGCGAACTGAGCGAGAATCATGTCCGATACTGAAGTCATCATCCGACCACCAAACTGTGCGAATTTGCCGTTAACAATAACGTCGGCCTTACCCAGTAATTCAGTCGAACCATCAGGGCCGGCCACCAGCGTTGCGGTCAGATGCATCGAAGCGGAGGATCCGCCTTTATCTGCCCCTTTACCCATCATCACTAGCGTGCGAGTGGCCTGGTCGATCGAAATGACCTCAATGTCACCGGCAAAGGCAGCTGTCGCCGGTCCGACTTTAACTTTTACGCTGCCTTTGTAGTTTTTTTCGTCCAACTTCTCCGTGATCGCAGCGCCCGGCATACAGGTAGCCAGTTCGGCCACATCCGACAGCACCCCCCAGCATGCGTCGAGGGGCGCTTTGATCGGATAGGTTTTATCAAGGGTGACTTGCATTAATAAGTTCCGTCAGTGGGTCAAACCATGAGCCTTAAGCTCTTTCCAGATACGGTAGGCCGTATGCGGCATTTCCAAATGCGTCACGCCCAAGTGCGCGAAAGCATCAACCATCGCCGCTGTGAACGTTGGAATACTGCCCACGTGCGGAGATTCAGCAACTCCCTTTGCGCCGATTGGATGATGTGGTGATGGCGTCACGGTGAAATCAGTCTCCCAATGTGGCGTCTCGACAGCGGTTGGCAGGAAGTAATCCATCAAGGTATTGCCTTGAATGTTCCCCTGCGCATCGAAGGACAATAGCTGGCCCATCGCCACCGCAAAACCTTCGGTCAGTCCGCCGTGAATTTGACCCTCGATGATCATCGGATTGATCCGGGTACCACAGTCATCAAGCGCATAGAAACGCCGGATTTTTGTTTCTCCGGTGCCCTTATCAATATCAACAACGCAGAGGTAAATACCAAACGGGTAGGTAAAGTTAGGCGGATCGTAGTAGTGAACCGCTTCAAGCCCAGGCTCCATGCCCGCCGGTGGCTTGTTATACGCCGCCCAAGCAATCTCCGACATGGTCTTGAATTTTTCAGCGTTGCCCTTGACCTTGAAACGATCAATTTCCCACTCAAGATCGTTTTCACCGACTTCTAAGAGATGCGCAGCCAGTTTCTTTGCCTTTGCATGAATCTTGCGAGCAGCCATCGCAATAGCTGCTCCAGCGACCGGTGTCGATCTCGAACCGTAGGTGCCCAAACCATATGGCGCAGTGCTGGTATCACCTTCTTCAACCTGAATCACTTCTGACGGGATGCCCAACTCGGTCGCAATAATCTGCGCATAGGTTGTCTGGTGTCCCTGACCTTGGGTGATTGTACCCATGCGAGCGATCGCGCTACCCGTCGGATGAACCCGGATTTCACAGGAATCGAACATACCCACACCCAAGATGTCGCACATCTTAGTGGGCCCGGCGCCAACAACCTCGGTGAAAGTCACTAGCCCGATACCCATTAGTGTTGAGCTATTCGGATCGGCTCGCTTGGCGGCTTGCTCAGCCCGAAGCGACTTGTAATCGACAGCCTGTAGTACTTTGTCGAGCGCCGTGTGGTAGTCGCCTGAGTCGTATTCGAAACCAAATGCCGACGTATATGGGAACTGTTCTTTACGAATGAAATTCTTCTGCCGAATCTCGGCCTTGTCCATGTTTAGCTTCTGTGCCAGCACATCAACCATACGCTCGATCAGGTAAACAGCCTCGGTGACACGGAATGAACAACGATACGCCACACCACCGGGGGCCTTATTCGTGTACACGCCCTCCACGGTGCAATGTGCTGCCGGTATGTCATAGGAGCCAGAGCAGATATGGAACAGTCCTGCGGGGAACTTGGTGGGATCGGCACAGGCGTCGAACGCGCCGTGATCTGCGATCACATGCGCTCGCAAGCCAAGTATCTTGCCATCTGCGGTCGCTGCCAATTCACCCGTCATGTGATAGTCGCGCGCAAAGGCGGTGGAGGAGAGATTCTCTATCCGATCCTCAATCCATTTCACCGGACGACCTAGCACGATAGACGACACGATGGCGCAGACGTACCCAGGATAAACACCAACCTTGTTGCCAAAGCCACCGCCGATGTCCGGCGACACAATACGCACCTTGGATTCTGGAATGCCTGACAACATCGAGACCACCGTACGAACCACGTGAGGCGCCTGACTCGTCATGTAAGTTGTCAGTTCGCCGCGAACCGGATCAAACGATGCAACTGCACCGCAGGTCTCCAACGGGCAAGGATGAACACGCGGATACAGCAGTTTCTCCGAGACAGTCACCGGGGCACTCTTGAACGCCGCGTCAGTCGCTTCCTTGTCGCCTGCATCCCAAGTGAAAATGTGATTATGGTGATAGCGCTGTCCATGAGCGCCCTCGGTCTTGCCTGCCAGATCTTCACGTAATACCGGCGCATCTTTTTCGAGCGCTTTGAAGGGGTCGATCACAACCGGTAACTCTTCGTACTCTACCTCGACGGCCTCGACACCATCTGCAGCAATGTAACGATCGTCTGCAAGAACAACGGCAACTTCCTGCATCTGGAAATGAACTTTTTCATCGGCCAGCACCGCCGCCACGTCACCGGCCAACGTCGGCATCCAATGCAATTTGAGCGGCTTCAGATCGTCTGCGGTGAGAACTGCAATCACACCAGGGATGGCGAGCGCTTTTTCTTTGTTGATTTTTTTGATGCGTGCATGCGCCAACGGAGAGCGCACAATATCCATATGAACCATGCCGGGCAACTTGATATCGTCGACATAATTCCCTTTGCCTTGTATGAAGCGGGCATCTTCTTTACGAAGCCGGGAATCGCCCATGCCCTGCAGGGCAGCCTTGCGGTCAGGTGCATTCATAGTAATCTCCAGTCGAGTTTGATGCGCTTAGGCAGTCACGGGCTTCTGGGCGTCTTCACGCAGCTTTTTCGCTGCGTACTGAACGGCTTTGATAATGTTCTGGTAGCCAGTACAACGGCATAGGTTGCCTGACATCCCTACCCGAATCTCCTCCTCGGTCGGATTGGGGTTGTCTTGCAAGAACCGATAAGCGCGTGTCAGCATGCCAGGTGTACAGAAACCACACTGAAGCCCATGCTCTTTGTAGAATCCCTCTTGGACAGCGTGAAGAACGCCGCCCTGCGCTAGTCCCTCCACAGTGACAATATCGCTGCCCTCGCACTGAACCGCAAAGCAGGTGCAGGATTTGACGGACTCGCCATCGATATCAACGGTACATGCGCCGCAGTGACTGGTCTCGCAGCCAATGTGCGCGCCGGTCAAATTCATTTTTTCGCGCAGGAAGTGCACGAGCAACGTGCGCGACTCGACGACCTCTTCTACTTTTTTGCCGTTGATGTTCATGGAAACGATTTTCTTGCTCATGATATTTTCCTCCGGTTCTTATTATTGGCAGTGAGCGACTGCAGCAGCGATCGCTCGACGCGTCATTTCACCAGCCATTGCTGTCTTATATTCGGCGTCGCCGCGCAAATCTTCGGCAGGATCGCAAATGGAACGAACGCTCTCAGCCACTTTGTCGATTAATGTGGGGGTTATCTCGTTCCCCATCATGAGCTGCTCGGCTTCAGTCGCACGCAAGGCGGTTGGTGCGACATTCGTGAGGCCGATGGCAATGTGGGCCACCTTGTTCCCCGACAATTGCAGAACAATCGCTGCAGCGGCAGTGGCCCAATCGCCCGTCTTGCGCTTTAGCTTGTGGTAGGCATAGCCAGTTTTCGGTGCAAAGGGAGCAACCTCGATCGAGACCATAATTTCATCCTCGGCCATGTCCGTCATGTAGGTACCATGGAAGAAATCGGTTGCCTTCACTTTGCGCTGGCCATTCGGCCCCTGCAAAACAAAAGTCGCATCAAGCGCCATAGCGATAGCGGGATGGTCGTTAGCGGGATCGCCATGCGCGATATCCCCGCCGATCGTGCCCCGGTTACGTACCTGTGGATCGGCGATTAACTTCGCAGCTTCTGGTAACAAGGGTATTTTTTTCTGGAGCAAGTCCGAAAACAAAATTTGGTTTTCGGTGGTCATCGCGCCGATCTTAATCAGACCGCCTTCCTCCTTGATACCTCTGAGCTCAGGAATTTTGTTAATGTCAATCAGGTTCGCAGGTTCAGCGAAGCGCAATTTCATCATTGGAAGCAAGCTGTGACCACCTGCAAGAATTTTTGCCTCTCCACCGAATTTAGACAGTAGTGCAACCGCTTCAGATACCGAGGTAGGGCAATGGTAATCAAATGATGGTGGAATCATCTTCGTCTCCTTGTTTTATTTTCGCTGTGACATGGCGCCGTCACGCTTCATTGGTGCAGTGTTCCGGGACAAACACATCACCGGAAGGACGTCGAATACAGATGCGAATGAATACACTAGTGACAATTGTTTTTACTACAACGTCATACGAAATTCAAACATTCAACTGATGCTAGCACTAAATTGAACGATTAGTGGTATACCTGTCAAGCATATGAGCGCTATTAAAAATACTGCTAATAATCTAGCCACATTGGCCTTACTGGTTTGCGTCGCTTTGTCATTAGTGCAAGTGCGTGGCGCCGGCAGTGGCAGCGGAAGTGCCAGTTTGCTACCCCTAACGCTGGCAGGTGTCGTATCTGGCTGCCTAGCCTTAACTTGGTTAAGACCCCAAAGAGTCGGATTGTCACCACCCAATGTGATGCTGTCGCTTGGAATCGGCGGTATGTTAGCTGGCTTGTATTGGGATACCACGCGAACACCGATTACAACGCTTGAGAGCCTGTGCTTTTCCAGTGCGCCCCAGGGAATGATTGAATCAATGATGTTTCATGCCAGCCTGTTCCCTGGTATGCATGCACTTATGGTGTTAGGTGGTATCAGTGCGATACCGACCTTACGACTACTGCGTCCGGAGTGCCGGCGACTTTGTTCGATGTTGACCCAGAATATCCTCTGCTCAAGCTGGATGTTGGTGGGGATGACTCTGGGCTCGACACTATTTGTACAATCAATTCGCTCGATGAATGGCATGTCTGTCGACAAAATGCTTGGCGGGATGTTTACCGGTATGGTCTGGGGTATGGTGGTCAGTGTCGGTTTATATCGCTTGTTTTTTATCACTTGGGACCGACTTGAGCGTAAGACGGCATGATCGAAAATGGTGTAGCGACATGCTCGGTAGCAACCCTAAAATCGCCCTAGCCAAAGATTCTTCGTTTCGAAAACTTCTCGCCATATTGAAGCTCACCACGGTATCTCCCGCCCCTGGTAATCGATGAAATGCGCACCTGATTTTGGGTTAAGCGCCATCATCGCGTGCATCATGCCGGCCACCGACTCTGATGGCTCCAGCAACGTCGGCACGCCCGATTGAAACGGTTCGGAAAGGCGCGACCGCACCGTTCCCGGCTGCAGCGCCACGACACGCAAGTTGGGGTTTTTACGTTGAAGTTCGATCGCTGCCGTTTGCAGCAACATGTTCAGCGCCGCCTTCGAGGCACGGTAGCCGTACCATCCACCTTTTTGGTTGTCGCTGATACTGCCTACTCTGGCTGAGAGTTTTGCATAGATCGCATCACCACTAGCAATTGAGGGCGCCAGGTGTCGCAATAACAAGGCAGGACCAATAGCGTTGATCGCGAAAGAGCGATGCAAACTAGCTGCATCCATTCGGCTGAGGGATTTTTCAGGGCCTACACCATCGATGGTTAATGCACCTGTGGCATCAATCACAAAATGAAATGGACCCTGTGCGCGTAAATCGGTTGCGACGCGCTCAATCGAGCTCGCGTCCTCAAGATCAAAATCGTGACCCTGAGAACGCGAGATACTGACTACACTGGCACAGGTAGTTTCATTCTCCAGATAACGTGCAAATGCATGACCTAAGGCGCCGCCAGTCCCAATGACCAAAGCCTTGAAATGTTGCGGGAATTGGATTTGCATGACAGGCGCGCCTTGAGATCGATCTGGCGTATTACTGGCTGTGATCGACAGCAGGTGGCTGATGATGCATATGGATGTCCTCAGCAGCCGCTGGATTGACATAGCCTAACAAGCCCGGGTCCATCATCCCCACCACCATAGCGATGTGAGCAAACACCAGAAAAATCGCGACGTAGGTGGCGTGTCGAGCAAGGCGCCGCTCTTCACTCTCGGCTTTATGAATCAAGCCCAGATCTTGTAACGCAATTAGTATCATGGGAATACCACCGATCAGGTAGGTCGCTACTGCAACCACGTCAATGATCGTCCGCCATTCACCCGCCTTGGTAATCGGGATGACCGCGTTGAACATCAAATACACAATGATTCCAACGAAGGTAAGCCCCACCAGAATACCTGCGATTCGGTTTACCTGACGAACCCAGGTATCGAATTTTCGGGTGTAGAGGATGTACAGCTCCGTAATGGCGACCGTCTCTGCAAGTACGACTGGCAGCGCCATAAATATCAAGAGGTTCCAAGGCTGGTTAGAAGCTAGTAGCTCCATGTAGTGCGTCATATTCATCACGAATCTCCGAAAAGGTACTGTCACTTATGCCAATGGCATAAGCGCAAAAAGATAAACCTGATCAGGAGAGTGTGCGTGGCGGCCGGAACAGACGCTCTGCGTGAGATTGAGAATTAAATGATGTGAAGAATGGGATAGCTTGTGTGCGCTGATCAGGCACAGTCAATGAGCCCAACGATGGCAACACCGCCGCCAAATTCAGGCAGCAAGCATGCGCGATTGTGCTCGGGAGCGAATGGGCAGCGCACTCCGTACCATGACACTCCTCTGCCATTACGGCATGACAGTCATCCACAGGCTGTGACTGCCCTACCGCCGAGCATAGGGGCGTGACAGCACCCACCGTTGCGGTGAACAAGACGCACATCGCCAACAGCAGAACGAATATCGACTTAGGATGCTTAGCCATGAGTTATCTTTAAATCGGCAATCTTGCACTCCGTGTGTGCCACTAGTGTAACCGCCCCGGCGAGCCATGGCATTGCCTGAACTTTTCCCCAGAGCCGCAGGGACACGCATCATTCTCTCCCGGTACGTCATCCAGCACCCAAGGGCTTGACCCCATAGTGCTAGCACGCTTGTCTGGCGTGACGTCCTTTCCACGGCGCTCCAGCCAGTATCGATGAATCTTGCGAATATCGTGCGGCAGCTGATCCGCATATTCCAGATGCTGATCAAGATCGTGTGAAACTTCCGTCAGGATTTCCCAGCCATCCTCGGTGCCATACAACCTGAGCACGGTAAACCAGTCGGTATGAAGTGATGTAAGGGGTGTCCAACCCTCGATATCGAGGATGAGGCCTTTCATGAATCCCATGCACCAGTCATCTAACAAGGGAATCGGATCGCCGTCATTGGGATTTTCCAGCAGCAGTGGCTCAAAATCCTCGGGGGACTCTAGTAGTTCTGCGGAGATACTATTCATGTGCCGAAACACCAGCTCGTAGAATCGCTGCGCGGCATGGTCGGAGTGGAATGCCGGCCGGGAAACACCTTTTTCAACATCCCAGACCCAAGGCATCCAGATGCTCGGCATGATCGCGTTAGGACCAGAAACCACGGCGGTCAAAAAGCCGTCTAGCATGCTCACGTTCATAGCATCCAAATCGCCAGGTTGATCCATCAATATGCGATCCAGTTCTTCTACCTCTTCATTCGACAGTGGCTGACGTAGGTTCATGGTAATTAGTGTGCGGTATTTGACTCGACTATGATACGAGCAGCGCCGATGGTGACCGAAAAACTCGGTGGTCGGCAAAGACCTTGTAGGTCACGACGGCGCGATGTGTCGAAATTATCATATTAAAAACCTTTAGTCCCCCAGAATCGTTACCCAGGCATTCGGATGAATGATTTACCTAATATTGAAGCCGCTTGTTTTGACAGGGTGAATGAGCAGGCGTTGTTTCCGACAACGCGATCGACACATCCACCGAAAATTCTTCTGCTGTACGGCTCATTACGGCAGCGCTCATTCAGCCGATTATTGGCTGAGGAAGCCGCAAGAATTCTGCAACAAATGGGCGCAGAAACGAAATTTTTCAACCCTAGCGGCTTACCTCTGCCCGACGATGCGCCAGAAACGCATGAAAAAGTGGCCGAGCTACGCGCGCTGTGTGCGTGGGCCGAGGGCATGGTGTGGTCATCCCCTGAACGACATGGTGCAATGACTGGAATCATGAAGGCACAGATTGACTGGGTACCCTTAGCGCTCGGCGCCATTCGGCCAACACAAGGTAAAACACTGGCGGTCATGCAAGTCTGCGGTGGCTCTCAGTCATTCAATGCGGTCAACCAGATGAGGGTACTGGGTCGTTGGATGCGAATGATCACCATCCCTAATCAATCATCGGTTGCAAAGGCCTACGAACAATTCGATGAGGCAGGCCGAATGAAACCATCACCCTACTACGACCGCGTGGTCGATGTCATGGAAGAACTCACGAAATTCACATTACTTACCCGGGATATTTCACCCTACCTGGTGGATCGCTACAGCGAGCGTAAGGAATCTCATGACCTATTGGCCACCCGTGTTCAACAGGGCCAGCTTTGACGACCTTTTCTGCCATCGGATTGAGATCGTCAACGCAGCCTCGCCTCTGCCTGCATAGCTAATTCGCCATGCTTATTTGAAGCCCATAGCACTACGCGATGATGCTCTTGCGCCAGACGACCATGGACTGAAAAAGGCTCCGTATCGAATAAGGGTGAAATAGCCCTGAATGAAAATTCAGCAATCGTTCGATCGGGTAATTCGCGATGAATCAAATCGGTGAGTAAGCTTGCAATCAGTGGGGCATGTACGATCAAGCCTGGATAGGCCTCATCTTCGGTTGCATAGCGACGATCATAGTGAACACGATAGCCGTTGAAGGTCAGTGCTGAATAGCGAAACAACTGTACTGGATCCGGGATAATCTGCCTTGACCAGTGTGCATCAGTCGGTGCTAATTTTGCGGCAAGCGCTGAGGCGCCTGGCTGCAAGGCTTCACGATACACAATATCGTGCTCTTCCTGAATCGCCACGGCACCTTGCACAGAAATCTCATGCGCAACGGTGACAAATACGAGTGCGCCCGATTTACCCTGTTTCACCTCCACTGCCTTAATTCGCGAAATTCGCACAGCCTGAACGCCCACCGGCAATGGTGCCAAAAACTGCAAACGGCTGCCGGCCCAGAGCCGACGCGGCAACGTCACCGGCGGCAAGAAGCCCCCACGCTGCGCATGACCATCCGCACCCAACATAGAGGTCGGGCTCGCTGACCAGAAATAGATCCAGTGCCATAACGGCGGCAAGTCATCGCCAAGCGTTGGCGTCCACGTTCGATCCAAGGTGGCTGCCATGGCAATAGCTCTGCCCATATCGATCTGATCGGTCGACGTCTCAGAGCGGCCGATCCACGTAGCCAATTTGTCAGCATCAAGCGATTCAGTTGACATGCGCATTCCCGAGTCGCACAACATCATTGTTTGAAAAGGTGTGAGGCATGGGTTGCATTTGATTCGAGGTTTTTTGGTCCATCCCACTAAGCGAAGACTATCTATCGCTTCGTTAGCAGCTGTCTGAAGTCACGCTCATAGCTCATCAGCTTTTTATGGGCTTTGGCGCGCTGCTCGGCACTGGTCAGTTGATGTAGCCCAGCCAGATTCGCGCAGGCTTCCGTTTGCAGGCGCTGCTGCATAGACGAGAATCGTGTGTCACTCGGGCGCATAGTGCGCTCAATAAGATTCAGGATTTCCGCCTCCGCTGCGGATTGCGACAATTTTTGCGACGGGATTTTTTCCAGCGTCAGAAGGATTTGTTGTTGCCGAGTCAGGCGACGTTCCCAACTGAGCGTTGGCTGCCAGGACGAGTTTTGGACCGCATGCAAAATGTAGTCACGCTGCCCGCGATTTAGCCGCCCATAGTAAGTCTCGGCACGCTCTTCCCAATCATCGACGCGGCGCCGGATCCGTTTTTCATCGGAACCCTCAAGCCATTTCTCGTGCCATTCGCGGTCTTCTTCTGCAAAGCGACGCTTTAAGTGCTGTAGCTGAGCGGGTTGGAGCTGTCTTGCCAAACCTGCGAATAGCGGAACGGCCTGCTTCAGCACCGTATCGAGATGCTCGGCCGCCACATCGATGTTCTCGCAAGTTTGGTCGGGCGTGACATCACCGAGGCTCTGGCGCGCCACCACCTCGATGAGGTCAGCATAAGCAGCCAGCTGGGTCTGCCGGTGCCAGGCATGCAATCCTTGAAGTTCCTGCTTCAGCCAGCGAGTTTGGCTGCTATCAAGATCCAGTTGGCGGTCAAGCCACCAGCGGGCGACCAGATCAGCTTGATCGTAGCCAAGCTTCACCATGCTGCAGCCGCCAAGCAAAGCTAGCATGGCCGCAAGGATGAACTGGCAGAAGCGACGAGAGAATAGATTCACCGAGCTGAAAAATTGGCCACCATGAGGCAACGCATCAGCTGGAATATTAGCTGACAGAAAACCAAGAGGGAGTTTGCTTCAAGGGTATGAGCGCAGGTCAAGCCCAAATTCACGAAGCAGTCTATCAGTAACTTCAGTGCGGCGCTTTGGTACGTCAGACGGTGGGCGACGTCTCAGCTGTTTGACCTCATCTGCCGAGTAAGCTTTTGGATACTCGGGCAACTCCTTTCCACTGAACTCTTTCAGCATCCAGTTCAGCAGATCGGCAGTTTCTTGGTCGGAAAGTGGTGACTGTGAAGCGCCCGGAACTTGCGCCAGATACTCTCGACCACCTTCCACCTTAAGAAAATGGCCGATCGACCCGCGCAAATTCGGGATACCGGGTGCGCTATTGCCACTGCCATCCATCGCATGACAGCCTGCGCAATGCAACACGTAGTTCAAGCGTGGTGAGCCCACGCTCTGAGCAGCATGTGCGACCGAGCAACTCAGCATCATGAAGAGCCACAGCAAGATCGATCTCATCTCGTGCCCTGAACTACGTCGCTAAGCCAAAATAGTTCTACCACTAAACCATCGACATCATGGCTAACATCTAGAACACAGCCTGGCCAGGCTAGCCTTTCGGGTCGCCAACGCCGACGATCGCTGCAACGGTGCAATGATAGGTATTGCTGGTATTCGACATGCACCAGTTGATATCGTTATGGACGCCCATTCGATACGCAGGACGTTCACGCTCGTTTCGGTTGCAGAAGCATTGACCACACATGGTGGCGCCGCAACAGTCGTTATAGCTGATCAAATAATCACGACCGTTAGCAGGATTCCGGCACGTACCCACCCAAGTGACCTTGGAAACCTCGGTACCCGGCGGACACGATGACACGGTGCCACCACAGCAGGTGCAAACAAATCCATCTAACGCACAATAGCGCCAGTAATCACACGCTGTATCGTCTTCGCCCTTCTTAGGCGCAGCGTGTGCGTGTGAGCCAACACGATCAAATGGCAACACGGGCAGGACTAAAGCCGTACCTACCAGCAGATTACCCAGACGCGTCAGCGCACTACGGCGCGACATGGATTGGGCAACTTGGCGGGTTTTTGTTTCGAAAAAATCATCAAACCATTTCACGGGCACACTCCTATTGAATGAGCTGAGTTAGTCAGGCGCGCTGATTAATAAATTCTTGAATGGAGGCGACACCCGTTTCCTTCGCCACGAACAAACTCTCAAGTTGCTCCCTCGAGTTCACCAGGCCTTTACCCCGTATCGCCCCATGCTCGTCAATTAGCACTGCATAAGGCAATTTGGAAATTTGATAGGTCATCCCCAACTCGGTCGATAACACATAGGGGAATGCACCCAGATCCGCTTTCTCGTAGAACGCTTTATGCTGCGGCAATTCGCCGTCACTGGCCAGCACAATATCGAGCCAAGCTTTTTCGCTAGTGGCGATTGAACGGATAACAGGCAAAAGCTTTTTACACACTGGGCAGGTAGGTGACAAGAAAAACAGCAACTGGCCACGACCTAGTTGTCCACCAATCGACACGGCCCCGCCACCAATAGATGTTAAGGAGAATGAGGGTGCAGCGTCACCGACTTTGGGACCCTGATCGATCATCAGCGCACCCATCGGGGCTACACGTTCATACAAAACACCAATCTGCCTGGCCAACGCCCAAACAACAAGCAGCAGCGCAAGCACAACCAGCCAAAGAAAAACATTTGAAATTAGCAAAGCGTCGTTCATCGCTTTCCCTCAGTGTCGGTTGATCAACGGACTCGTTGAGTTATTGAGTAACTGATTCGTACATAAATACAAACCCACTAGTGCAACTACCCCAGCTGCTAAAGTGAAGTAATCACCCCAATACAATAACCGGCTCGCGCCTTGCTGAGCGGCTGGTATGGTTAGCAGGACTAATACGAGATTCCTTGCTACCAGCGCCCAAGAGATCGTCTGATTCGACGACCCGCCGCAGCCACAATCAATATCACGAATACCGCGCGCCAGATTGATGGCTACTGCCGCCGTCACCACCAGCAAAATCGCCGCAGCGAGTGAGGCACCCACCGCGCAGCTGTCTGGGAATAGCAGCGCAATGCCCGCCACGATCTCGACCGTTGGTACCAACCAAGAAACTGGCCGAACCAAACCAAATGGCAGCAAACGATAGTTTTCGATCGCAGCAGCAAAGATGTCAATATCGCGGAGCTTTTGCCAGCCACCGACCAGCAAGATCACCGCGAGCATCGACGCGAAGGCTCGCGTGATGACTGGATCAAGGATAAAGTCGGTCAGCATAATGGCTACTGTGTTTCCAACTGCGATGGTGTATCGCCGAAGCCCGCTTTTTCAGCCACCTTCTTCAGCTTGCGCAAGCCATCAAACGCGATGATCGATGAATGCTCGGTGTTGTATGCGAATAGCCTTGGCGCTGCACCTTTGCTTACTGCTAGACCAAAGGCCGCGGGCGTCTTGCTGCGTGCAACGCGTTTTTTCGTCTTGACGTCAAACACCCAAATTTCCTGCATCGGGTCTTTGTGACTTCCCTCGTAGCCTTTGCTGTGAACACCCGCATACAAAGTCCCGCTGTCTACGTGTAGCGCAATCGGCTGGAATCCCGATGGACGCCAACCCCGTCGTTTCTCGCTCGCCGATGCCATCGACCAGCGGTCGGTCGGCTTGGCGACCTCACCACCGACGTTCACCGTGACGATATCGCCCTTGAATGACGGGAAATAATAGACATCGCCGTCCTGGGCCGGTGCGACGAATAATGCGTCATCCGTAGGATCGAAAAACTCAGGGCTTTTCTGCTTGTCAGTTGGCATGCCGTCATCGCTGAGAGAGATTGTCAGCATCGTGCCGTCACCGCACAACGTGGCAACCCGGAGCGCGTTTTGAGCGGGGTACAAGCCAAAGCAGCCCGGCGTTTGGATTTCAGTGACCATTTTTCCGAGTTGGCGGTCAACGATGCCTATCGATGTTGCCGGGCTCGCATTCTGTACATAGATGAAACGGCCATCTGCCGAGGTTCGCAAAGTCGCCAGATACGGTAACGACTGCGAGTGACGCGCCGGGTAGGGAATCTCCGCCTTGAGTGCCAGTGTGCTGGCGTCATACACCAGGATTTCTTCAAAGCGCTCGCCGCGGTTCAGCTTGGTGTAGTAAGTCGTGGCGACATAGATCTCGCTGCGATCAGGCGACACGGTAGTTTGTGCAAAGGACCCGGTGGATACCATGCCCTCCACCTTCATGCTTCGGCCATCAATGATGACCAGCTTGCCATCAGAAAGATGCGGTAGCGCAACGTCTGTGTAATACAAGCGGTAAGGGTGAGCTGTGGGCAAGCGCTCCACCGTCGTCACCGTCTCTATGCCAAGTTCGGCATGGGCGGGTATCGATACACTGCCCAGCATCATCAGAAATTGAAAAAGCCAAGTTGTTCGCTTCACGACCTTTCGCCTCCTCTTGATGAAAACTCTTCGCCACCGTTATGGTTGCCAAGTTTCTTTTTTGCACAGTCTTGCAGAATGGGCCGCCCGGGTGTTATCCGAAATCGGAAGCAAATAGGCCCGGGCGCACCAAAAAACTGCCGGGATCTATGATGATCAAGCCCGAAAGTTAAATATTCGATATTTTTTTTCAGGGGGGCTTACCGCCCCAGGGATTCACTGGTAATGTCCGAAAAAAAGCGTCAGCCAGAAAATAACAAAAAAACATGTCGGCCCCTTTTATTTCCTCCGTGTCTGAAAATCGCTCGGTTGACGATCAAATGTCTCCCGTTAAATCGAGCTATCGACACCATCAAGTTTCCACGTGGGACTCGGAGCATCATGCCGCTTGTCTCTCAGACTGGGACCAAACCTATAGCCAACTCGAGGCCGGGGCATTTAGCGGAGAGCTGATTGATGTTGGCTTCTCGGATATTCAAGTTTTTCGGGAATCCACTAATCGCTCGGTTTTCCAGCAAGGTAGTCCGGTAGACGATTGCTTCGTGATCGGTATGCCCATCAACATGGACGGATCGGGACTTTTTTGTGGGAAGCAAGTCAGAACGCAAGATTTAATTGCTTTCAATGGCTCTCAAGGCTTCAACCTGATCACCCCTAAGCACTTTGATGTACTGGCAGTCACTATTCCGAGGCTGGAATTGCTACAACTCCTTGCGCTTGAGGGTGTAGACACTACTGGCATGTCGAATTCTGTTTTGATGAAGCCATCCGCAGTCACGATGGATGCGCTGAAAAGTTGTCTATTATCCATCGTGAGTCCTGAGATGCTCAAATCAGCGCAGCTGGGTCATCTCCAAGTACAGCGCATCTTCAAGTCGGCAATTTTGAGCACCACGGTGTCTGCAATCAGATCATCCACACCGGTGAATGAGCCAAGCCGCTGCTTCCGGTCACGTAGCTATCTCGTACGTGCAATAATTGACTGGGCAATGTCACGACAAGATGATCCTCCGAGTATTTCAGAAATATGTTTGAAGTTTAATATTGGGCGTCGAGTCTTGAACTACGCCTTCACCGAGGTGATCGGTAGCAGCCCATTGACCTATTTGCGCTCAATGCGGCTCAATGGTGCGAGACGGGATTTGAGAAACCAAGGCCGCACTATGTCTGTACAAGAGATTGCAGGTCGTTGGGGATTCTGTCATTTACCACGCTTTTCGGCGGAGTATCGCAAACTCTTCGGTGAACTACCTTCTGAGACACGCCAAAATACTTGCCACCAGTAGACGTCATTTAATCCTATGAGCTCGCTCGATGACCTAGAAGACAAAGTTGCGATGCTCAATGAGGCTGAGCGGGTCGAGTACAACCGTCGCCTGCAACTGGCAAAGGCAACCAAGGAACTTGCCTCAAGACTTTCTCAGGACATAAAAACACTTGACCGCCTGATCTCTCAGCTGAGGCTATTCTCTACAACCGCTCGAACCATATTTTTCTCTCTTTTTTGCTCGATCTTTGTGATCGCAGCCAATACCGATGGCCGTCTGCTCTGGCTCGGATCCATGGTGGTATTGGGTGTAGTTGTTGTGCTGATCGATAATCAAAAAAATGGAAACACCACTCAGCGATCGGTTCTACAGCAGCAGAGTGCCGTTGCCGAACGCGACTGGGCTGCAATTGGGCTCGAGATCGGCTTTTTGCACGCCATTCTCGAAATGGAAGCCAATATTCACTTGAAAGATGCCAATTTTCAAAACCTCCAGAACATCAACAGCTCGCAGGCAGAAAGAAAACGTACACTATCCCACTACGACTACCAGATACGGAATGAAATTTTGCTCAATATCCAAAATGAGAAGAACTGGTGGTCAAAGATCGATGTGCTTACCAATCGCTGGTTCAACTTGAAATAGGTCGTTTTTTTACCGACATCCTCCTCCTTGAAATCTGCTGAATCCCCAGAAATCCTAAAAGTGCTATTTGATGGCGGCTGCCCTCTGTGCCGCCGAGAGATCGCCCATGTAAAAGGCCTCGCTGAAAAGCATCAGGAAAGTGCCTTATGTTTTGTTGACGTTAGCGACGCTACCTCAGCTGACCCCACCTATGCCCATGATCGCGCCCAACTGCTCGCGCGCTTTCATGTTGAACGCGCCGATGGCTCTCGCTTGGATGGCGCGGCAGCCTTTATCGCCATGTGGCGACGCCTGCCCGGCTGGCGGTGGCTGGCAAGAATCGCACAGCTACCGGGCATGCCCTTCCTGTTCGAGGTGGCCTACCGGGGATTTTTGCGCGTTCGCCCTACTATGCAGCGTATTGCCGTCCATCTGGAGAAGACATCACGTCCAGTGCCTGTCACAGCGAATATTCCTACGAACGAACCGGCAAAGAATACGCTTCAAAGCACAATCGATGGTACGGCGAATGTCGCAACCACCTTACCGCTACATCTCTTGCGAGAGTTGCGCTCGGATCACGCAGGAGAAACCGGCGCTGTCTACATCTATCGCGGCATTGTGGCCGTCGCCAGACGACGCGGCTATCCCGAGCTGATCTCATTCGCGCAGCGTCATGGCGAGACGGAGTCAGAACATTTACGTCTGATTGAGGCTTGGTTGCCGCCGCCGCTTCAGAGCCGCCTGCTCGGCCCTTGGCGTATCGCTGGCTGGCTGACGGGTGCATTGCCTGCGCTATTTGGCCCGCGCGCCGTATACGCCACGATTGCCGCCGTTGAAACCTTTGTGGATCACCACTATCAACAACAAATCGACTACTTGAATCAGCATGGCGGACCTGAGGGGCTGCTTGAGCTGCTAATTCGATGCCAGGCAGATGAATGTCACCACCGCGATGAGGCGGCTGAATTAGCTGGAGCGCCCGCCTCCTGGATATTGCGCGGCTGGTGCGGGCTCGTTGGCTCTGGCTCAGCAACAGCGGTCAAGATCGCTCGCCGCTGGTGAAGCGGTGATGTATTAGTTGACCATGGAATATGATTCACGAGGCATCGATATCACCTTTAAATTCACGGATTACAGTAGTCGCAGCGTGAAGGGTCTGCCGTCTTGTCCGGTGGTTCGCGCCTTTCGTCCGCATGGGCACAGACATCACAGCGCCAGATAAATGCGAAGGGCAAGCGCGTTGGCTGATGACACAGTCCGCACGGCAAGCCCGATACACGATCCTTCAACCAAAATCCCGGGGTATCGCAGCTAGGGCAAGTTGATGCGATCTTCGAGATAAGGTCTTCCGCCGCCTGCACGATCATCCGCTGACGCGAAGGGTTCATATGCGCGCGCTGGTCTACCTCGGCCTTGTGCGGATTGAGGGATCCAACGGGGATGAACACGATAAGCGTAGATGCCTAGCGGTGAAGGGGCATGCAAAGTTCAACAACGACTTGGGTTTGCCCCAGCACGCGAAACTCTAGCGATCCGCCATTAGCCAAGGCAATTTCCCTACAAAGACTAAGGCCAAGGCCTGTACCATCGACTTGTCTGCTGTGCGATAGGTCGGCACGGGAAAATCTATCAAAAACCTTCGACACGAATGCCGGATCGATAGGCTGACTTGGGTTCGAGAATAGAACATGCAGGTGGCCAGCTTCGCTCCAGGCAGAAATGTCAATCCACCCGTCCGCCTCATTGTATTTAACCGCATTACTGAATAGATTATTCAGCAATTGTTGGAGCAGCGCGCGGTCGGTCAACACAATGAGCTCTTTCTCGACCCTCCCGCGCAAGTCTAATGGCGGATCAAGCAGAGCGAGATCGGATCGCATTTCATCCAGCAAATCGCTGACATTAACGACTTCAAAGTCCATGCGCAATCGACCGGCATCAGCCTGTGCCAGCAATAACAATTTATGGGTGATGGAAGTGAGTCGCTCGATTTCATCGGAAATCATTCGCAGTTGTATCTGCGAACGCGATCCAGGCACTGCCTCATTGATCGCACGCTCGGTATACCCCTGCATGATGGTGAGTGGCGTTCGTAACTCGTGCGCCGCATCGCTAGAAAATCGAGACGCCTGCTGAAAGCCCTTTTCTAATCGCTCGAGCATGCCGTTCAAGTTGACGATGAAATCACGAAACTCGTTATCTTCGCCACGCACCGGTATACGTACGCTCAGATCCCGATTGTCTAAGCTATGCAACGAATTCTGTACACGCCTGATCGGCGCCAGCACGCGGCGGGTCAGCAAGATTGCGCAAATGATTGCAAGCAGCAAACTCAGTGGCGCAATCTGGCGCACCATGCGCGAGCGAAAGTTCAGAAACTCTTCGATGCCACGCTCATTCGCGGCCTGATTCACAAGGCTTAAGACGATTTGATCGGATGAGATCAGGCGCGTCGCATCCCAATGCGTATCGTCGATATCGACTACCGCATATGAAATTAACGGGAAATACTTGTCTGCCGGAGTTAAGGTGACATGGCTCCCACCAATAGCAGCGGGAAGCGGAAATTGATTTGACTGGCCCGGAGGTAGCGTACCGAGCGGCTGGGTAAACACCATCACCTCATCCGGATGGGTACCGCGCATAGTGCCTAATAACTCTCGCTTTAGTTCGCCGGCATCGGTGGAGAGTGATTCGCGCGAATTCCATCGCAGGTTCTGCTCAAGATGGCGCTCATGAAATATCTTCCTGACTTCCGGGTTACCCAGCAGAAAAATCATGCTCTGATTGAACGTATACAGTACCAACATACTGCCGACGAACATCAGAAAAACCTTGGCATAAAACGAGCGAGTGAGCGTACTAATTTATATCTCCCTGAAGCGGTAGCCGATGCCGCGAATCGCCTCAATCGGAAAATCCTTCGGATCAGGGCCATGGGTCGGGATAAGCTTTTTTCGGACCCGCTGTATGCAGACATCGACCACATTCGTCTTCGGGTCAAAATCTAATCCCCATACATGCTTAAGAATCTGCGTGCGGGAAAAGATATGACCTGGGCTTCGCATCAGATATTCAATTAGCGTGAATTCGCGCTGACTCAGTACGACACCACATCCGGCCCAATTTGCCTCACGGCTTATTCGGTTCAGTTGCAGTCCGCTCTGTAGCATCACCGTATCGTTCTGGCCGCGCTGGCGAGCGACCAACGCGCGAACGCGCACTACCAACTCTTCCACAAAAAAAGGCTTAGGCAGGTAGTCGTCGGCACCAGCATTGAAACCGGCCAAACGATCCGGCAGCTCGGCTCTCGCAGTCAAGACGATCACCGGGGTAAGCTTTCCCCGCTCACGCACGGCTCGCAAGATATCAATCCCATTGACCCCTGGTAGCATCAGGTCAAGAACGATCGCATCAAAGCCATCCGATAAAGCTTTGCTTAAAGCGATGTTGCCGTCGCTGCAGCATTCGTATTGCATACCTGCACTGCGGAAACCGGCGACAATCAATTCGGCAATCTTTGCCTCGTCTTCAATCAAAAGAATCTTCATGGTTTTGGGTCGGGTCAGTCAGGCAAAGCCTCCGTCGCGTCAATCCGCTCTGCTTGGGTGCGGTGCATCAGACGCATGCCCGCACCGTAGTTCTGGTTCATGAAATTGAACAGTTTCTCGAGCAACTCCAGATCGGCACTGTAAACCTTACCCGTGCTGGTGTAGCGGAGCGAGACCATGCCGGTACTTTCCATGTAATCGACATGAATGGGTATCGAGGAATGTGGCAGCCCAGTCATTTCTGCCATCTGCTGTGTACTCAAGCCATCATGGCCGGGCGTGATGAGCGCGCCGATGATCTCCAATCGCTCTTCAAAGCAAAGCGCCCCTAGCAGACGTGCGAGTTGTCGGATTTCCATGCGGTTTTCATGCCAGAGTTTGTGCGATGCCAGGTTCCGTAATTCTCGGAATCCGCTCAAGTGAATTTAGTAACGGTTGCGTCACTGCAATCAACCGAATCATAAAAACACATAGCTAGTGGCAGCTGCTCACAATAACTCTTAATTTTTCACATTGGCATCGAAGCCACTGCAAATTACAAAGCCGTAATCCAAGTCAAAAGGGAATGACAGCTTTGGAAACTTACGTTCAACTTGTGGCTTCAGCGACCACGCGATTATTCAATGATCCACTTCATCGGGAAATCCGACGCCAGATGACAACCATATTACTGAATACATATCTTCAAGATCCAACGTTCGAAAGCATTATTCACCAGATCCATGATGCGGTCTGTAACAATGATTTTGTTAAGCATTATTTCGTGCTCGCGAAGAAGAGCGCAATTATTCAGGATATAAAGCGCTATCGAAACTATCTCGCACCAAAGTCTGCGCTAGATTATCGTCGACCTGCCACGCCATCCGCATCATCTGATATTCAGCTACCCGATTCTCAGTTCTCGGAAATTATCCTGATCATGTCGCGTGTATTTCGTGACTACAAGATAACCCCCGAGCATGTACCGCAACTGACGCATGAAATTCTTGAGCTGATGGAGGAGTCCCGCTCCCAGACCAACGACACCGTTTCGTCAAAGCTGGAGGCGAAAGAAGTTAGCGTCGATAAAATTCAGTATTTTCTAAAACGCTACAAAATCATTTCTGAAGTAATGCCCTCAAAAGCGCTCATGGCTGAGCGTGGTCTATCCCACAAATTGTGGTTACGTATCGAAGCTGACCAGCAAGAGATCCATATCGAGGGCAGGATTGTCATATTAGATGCCGCCTTCGATGATCAAATCGACGAGATTCTCGAGCGACAAGCTGATCGAGACAGTGTCATCAACCTGCAGCGGGAGACCGACGATTCCGGACGCAGGCGTTTACTGGCCCGGCACGCGCTCCCCTACTCATATGGCGTTCCCATGCGCCTATTCGTTCGCTACCTAAACCGATTCAGCATGGACTTCAACAACGTCCATTCATTGGACAAGGAGAATATTCTTCGACCGGCCTGAACACTTCGACCTGCTTGAAACGATAGCAAGCTGACACCATCTGCCGAGATTATGGGAAACGTGTATAAGGAAGAGCTAGCAAATCAATGCCCACCCCATGTCCGTATTGCGATCAGCACTACTTGCCATGCTGTACGACGGACAAAAGGTCCGTGACCCTTACATCGATTTGGTGAAATCGCTGATCGATACCGAGTTTGAAATCGCACGTACCTATGCGTTTTACGATGGCACTATTCGACGCGAAGGGGTTGTTTATATTCTGGGTACACAGGAGGTGTACTGGATGGAGGCAACCTCGGATTGGCCAAGGATGCTGATTGTCCGCGACGCATCGCTGCGCGAGAACATCCTGGATTTGCTCTCGCTTAATCCGCTTTACGCAAAATGGTTTGGCTGAATCTCCGCAACAGGCCTTGTGCATCATCCACGAAGGTATAAACGGCGGGTACCACCAGCAGTGACAACAAGGTTGAGGTGATCAAGCCTCCAATCACAGTCACCGCCATCGGCGAACGAAAACTCGGGTCAGCACCGAAACCAAGTGCCAATGGCAGCATGCCCGCCCCCATCGCGATGGTCGTCATCAAAATCGGGCGGCTACGCTTGTGACAAGCATCGACCAGCGCCTCAAACCGGGGCATGCCCGCGCGGCGCGCGAGAATCGCATAATCCACCAGCAGAATCGAGTTCTTGGTGACGATACCCATCAGCATGATCAAGCCGATCATAGACGGCATTGACAGCGCCTTGTGGGTGACGAGGAGACCCACAAACGCACCACCGATCGACAGCGGCAACGCTGCGAGAATCGTCATCGGCTGCATGAAGTCGTGGAATAACAGCACCAGCACGCCATAGATGCAAAGCACGCCGATCAGCATGGCGATCCCGAAGCTCTCGAACAGTGCCTGCATTTCTTGTGCATCACCCAGCTCGGCGATCGTAACTGAAGGCGGCAGGTTTTTCATGCTGGGCAGCGCGCGCGCTTCTTCATTCAACTCGCCCAGCGAGCGACCACCCAACTCCACTTCCAAGGTGACATTTCGGCTGCGGTTTAGTCTGTCGATTTGGGCTGGGCCGCTGTCCATGCTCACGCTGGCCACCGTACCGAGCATCACCGGACCCTGCCGCCCGGGTACTGACAGACGCTCAATCGCTGCGAGATCAGCGCGCACATCAGTCGGCAACTGCACGCGAATCGGTACCTGACGTTCCGATAAATTCAACTTCGGCAGGTTGACGTCATAGTCACCCGCAGTAGCAACACGTACCGTCTCTGCAATGCTCGCGGTGGTTACACCAAGGTCAGCAGCGCGCGCGGCGTCGGGACGAACGATGATCTCTGGCCTGACCAATGATGCGCTTGAGTTGACATTGCCAATGCCATTCAGCGTTCGCAATTCACGCTCGACCATGCGCGCTGCGGTCGTCAGCGCGACCGGGTCATCACTCTTTAAGACCAGCTGCATCTTGACGCCAGTATCCGGCGGGCCGACGGTGAAGCGCGCACCGGGGATTTCATCTAGCTTGGCACGTATTTGATTCTCCAGATCTTGCAATGACTCAGTACGCTTATCACGATGAATCACGTTCAGCGTCAGCACAGCACGCCGTGCCTCGGCAGCAGCACCGGGGGCGAATGCATCGCCACTGGAACCGCCACCGATCGAGCTAAAGATACTCTCGACACCTTTTACCTTCATCGCAGCGAGCCTTGCCTGTTCGGCTGCTGCGGTCGTCTCAGCCAAGGTACTACCTGGCGGCAGCTCGACCGTGATCTGCGTCTGCCCGCGATCAGCCGGCGGTATGAAGCCCGTTGGCAGCAAAGGTACTAGCGACAATGAAGCCATAAAGAAAAGCGCCGATGCGATCGCTGTCACCCACCGATAACGCAGGCACCAGCGCATGATGCGCAAGTAGTTGCGCATCAGCCAACCGTCTTCTATCTGCACATGCTTCGCTGGTTTAAGCAAGTAGGCTGACATCATGGGTGTCAGTAACCTTGCCACCACCAGTGATGACAACACAGCCACGGCAGCAGTCCATCCAAACTGTTTGAAGAACAAGCCCGGCACACCACCCATGAATGCGGTTGGCAAAAACACTGCGACCAAGGTGAACGTAGTGGCAATCACTGCCATGCCGATCTCATCTGCGGCTTCAAGGGCGGCTTGCATGGGTGTTTTACCCATTTGCAGATGTCGCGCGATATTTTCGATCTCGACAATCGCGTCATCTACCAGAACACCTACTACCAGCGCTAACGAAAGCAATGTGACGGTATTGATGGTATAGCCGAACCATGACATCGCGAGAAAGGTCGGGATTACCGACAGTGGCAAAGCAGATGCCGCCACCAAGGTCGCACGCCAATCACGTAAAAACCAGAGCACCACGAGCACCGCCAACAGAGCACCTTCGTACAGCAGAATCATTGAACCTTCGTAGTTCTCTTCTACCGGTTGCGCGTTATCGATCACCTCCGCAAAACGCAGATGTGGATTATCTGACTCAAGCGCACTCACAACCTCGCGAACGCCTTTCGCCACCATCAATTCGCCATAGCCCTTGGTGCGCGATATCTCGAAGCCAACCACTAATTTGCCATCTTGAGTGGCAATGGCGCGTGGCTCGGCGACGGTGTCTTTAACACTCGCGATTTGATCGAGCCTTACCCGCCTGCCATCGTCGAGCGAAATTTCAATCAGCGCTAATTCAGCGGCGGTCTTGACGGTAGCAATCGTACGAACCGACTGCTCTGCACCGGATACATCACCGCGTCCGCCCGGCGCCTCTTGCTGCACCTGACGCAGCCTGCGAGAGACATCAATCGCAGTGACGCGCAGCGCGTTCATACGCGCCGTATCCAACTCGATACGAACCTCACGTGTGACACCACCAATCCGCTTGATGGCACCCACCCCTTTGACGGTGAGCAAACGCTTGGTGACCGTATTGTCGATGAACCAGGAGATTTCCTGTAAGTCAGGGGCGCTACCGGGAGCATTCGGTGCGGCGGCTACGCTAAAGGTGAGAATCGGTCGACCGGCAGTTGAGACTTTGGTCACCGAGGGATCGCGCATGTCGGCCGGTAGGTCGGCGCGTACGCGCGCTACCGCATCGCGTACATCATTAACCGCATCCGAGAGATTTTTTTCCAGGACAAACTCAACCGTGACAGTCACCTGCCCGTCGAGCACCTTGGTGAAAATGTTTTTGACGCCCTGGAGGCTGGCGACCGAGCCTTCAATCTTGCGCGCCACCTCGGTCTCGAGCTGTGCTGGCGCTGCGCCCGGCAGCGAGGCCACCACGTTTACGATGGGCAGCTCGATGTCCGGAAAATCCTGAATCGCATTCGAGCGAAACGCGAGCAAGCCTGCCAGCGTCAACAGCGCGAATAACAAAATTGCGGGTATCGGGCTGCGAATCGAGAGCGCAGAAAAATTCACTGGGCGTCCTTCGTCTCGCGCTTGTTGTCACGCGCTACCGTATTGCTACGCGTCACGCGTACCAGATCACCATCGTTTAAGAAACCGGCACCGGCCACCACAATCTCATCTTGCAGCGAAATGCCTTCGGTAATCTCGACCTGGTCCTGCAGATAACGCCCGGTCTTCACCTTCAGCTGCGCCACGCGCCCATCGGGCTTGATCTGAAACACATAGCTAAATCCATCGCGTACAACCACAGCCTGCTGCGGCAGCGTGACACCATTGCCGCTGCCGAGCGTAAATTCGCCGCGCGCAAACATACCGGGTTTAGCGGCAGCTCCACCGGAGACACTGGAAAGCAGATCGACATACACCAGTGCTGATCGGTTTTGCGGATTGACGGTGGGCCCGATCATGCGCACCTTGCCGTTCAAGCGCGTGCCGTTCGCGGCCACTAATGTCACGCTCGAGCCAACTCGTATGCGTGACAGCTCGCTCGCCATCACCTCGGCGCGCCACTCCAGCCTGCCCTTGCGAATCATTCGAAATAGCTCGGTACCATTTGCAACGACTGCACCTACTGTCGCGCTACGTGAAGAAATAACACCACTATCCGGCGCGAGGAGTTGGGTGAACTTGAGGCGCAACTTTTGTGCGCTGACGTTCGCCTCAGCCGCTGCAACGCGAGCGCGCGCAGTTTGCTCAGCGGTGAGAAATTGATTGATCTGCTGGGTACTGATGGCACCCGTATTGACTAAAGATCGTGCGCGCTCAGCATTCGAACTTGCTTCGGCGAGTGTCGCTTGGGCTTCCAGCAAAGCGGCATTGGTCTGGGCAAGATCGGCTTGCACGGTCTCATCAGAAAAACGCGCCAGGGTTTGACCGACACGCACAACATCACCGACATTCACCAGCACCTCGATCAAGCGCAGCCCATTGGCCTCGCTACCGATACTCGCCTCCTGCCAAGCGGCGATATCACCATTAGCCGCCAGTGTTTGCGAGAGGCGGGCTAGCTGTGGGCGGGCTGTGCTGACGGTCAATGCCGCCTTCGCTGTGGATGCGGGCTTGTTGGCTGCTACTTTGTCACTAGTCGCTTTGTCAGTCGCCTTGCTGCTCGGGGTGGGCAACAGCCAGACGGCTAGCACCAGTAGCAACATCATGGCCAGACTTGCGACTGCCGGTCGCGGAACATGACGCGGGATCTGTCGGATCAAGTGCAAGGGATTCATGGTTTCGGCTCCGAGAGGGCTTTATCGGATGATAGGGATGGTGTGGGTGATTGCCAGCCGCCACCAGCGGCACGGTACAACGCGATCCATGCCGAGATACGTTCACGCTGCAGGCTGATGAGCGCGGTCTCTGCGCCGAGTTTGCTGCGACGCGCCTCCTCCAAATCGATCAGGCTGCCCAAGCCTTTTTCATAGCGTAGCTGGGCAGCATCGAGCGAGGTCATGAAACCATCGATAGCGATCTGAGCATCATCGCTGCGCGCCGCGATGCTATCGAGGTTGACCAGGCTTTCTTCGACCTCGCGTACTGCACGTCGCACCGTGGCGCGGTACTCGGTGGCAGCTTCCTCATACCGGGCTGCAGCTGCAGCGATATTCGCGCGTCGCCGATCACCGTCAAAAATAGGCAAGCTCAGCGCAACAGGACCTACGCTCCAACTGTTCAGGTTGAATGTGCCATCGCCGGTCTCAAATCGATTGCGACCAATGTTTCCGGATAGCGATAGCCGCGGGTAGCGTCGCGCTTCTGCGCTGCCGACATCGCTACTCGCGGCAGCAACCTGCTGCGCGGCTGCGTAAACATCGGGACGTTGCGCCAGCGTCGCTGCCGGAAGCGCTGCCAAGGGTACCGGGGTCGGTAGTGGCAGCGTAGGGGGTACGCCGTCGAGTTTGGCTCGCAGGTCTCGTTCATCCAGACCGGTCAGCATGACCAGCGCTTTGATATCCACATCACACTGTGCACGCAGTGCAGTCACACGGCTGCGGCCCTCTGCTGCACTGGCCCGCGCCAGCGCTGAATTTGCCGGCGGCTGAAAGCCCGCTTTTACTGCCAGCTCGGTCAGGCGCGTAATTTCTGTACGTGAGGCAGCATCAGCCTCTGCGACCATCTGCAAGCGCCTGCAGCCTCGCAAGGCGTAATATTGATTGGCCGTCTCTGCTGCCACCGAGACACGCGCTTCATGCCAATTGGCCTCAGCACCTTGTGTGCGGCGTTGTGCTGCATCGCGCGCCAAGCGGTTTGCACCAAACAGGTCAATCTCCCAACTGGCTTGCAACGAGCCCTGGTACACATTACCACCCGGGAAAGGCGGAAACGCGCTGCGGCGCTGCGCGCTAACGCCAGCATCCAGCGTTGGCTGCAATGCGCCACCTGCCGCCAGTCGTTCCGCATTGGCTTGCTCGATCCTCGAGCGCGCGGCACTCACGCTACTGCTCACGTTCTGGGCAGCATCGATCAGATCAATTAGCAGCGGGTCTTGTTGCTGTCGCCACCACTCAGCCAGGGCCGCCACTTGGCCGTCGTGTGCCAAGGCGCCCTCACCGGGCATAGGGGCGATCCACTGAGCGGGAGGGACAGGATCAGGCTTAGCCGTTGGCAGCAGCGCGCTGACGCTACCGCAGCCACTCAGTTGCAGGCACAGCAGTAGGGGTAAACAGAGCGCGCACCGAGCGCGGCTATGGGTGTGGATTAAACGCATTTTTTTCAAATCTGAAAACCGTGCGCACGATACCAGAATCTCCCGTTCAATGACCGTGACGAGAGGAAGGATCCGAACCCAGGCGCAAGACTGGCGGGTGAGCGAATGATCGCGGTAACATGGGATCTCTGACTGTCGAAAAAGGAGCCTGTCATGATGAAGAATGTCGGACACACAGACCGCGCCATCCGCGTGTTCATTGGCGCCCTGCTGATCTTGCTCTCGTTGCTGAACGTGATCGGCCCATGGGGATGGATCGGCTTATTGCCCATCGCCACCGGCCTGCTTAGATTCTGTCCAGCGTACACCGTACTTGGCCTGCGCTCATGTCCGGTGGAGCAAAGCAGCGAAAGCGCCTGAGAGTGACCGCCGCTGGCTAGGCGTTGGTGCCGAAGACAGTACTGGACGTACGGCAAGGCGACACCAACAACGCCAGCGGCATTTTTATAAACACCGAGCCTCTCATTAAAAATAAGCGTCGCTTATGCGACGCGACCGCTGGCTAGGCGGTGGTGCCGAAGACAGTACTGGACGTACGGCAAGGCGGCACCAACAACGCCAGCGGCATTTTTAATGGGAAGCTAGTGGTGGCTCTTTTCGGTTCAAGTTGCCTTTATCCATCTCATCGATCGACATAAATGATTTCAGCAGATGGATGCCAGAAATCGCGACGATCGACGCAATCAGTTTCAGTTTCAGGCCACTAAAGTCCACTGTGCCCATCCAATCCGGCCGATCCTTATGTGAGGCAACGTCGATCTTGGAGACGAAGTTTTCGTAGCCCGAGAAAATCACCATCAGCACCAGATTACCCGCCAACGACAAGTCGATCAGGGTCAACACCCACAGAATGACTTGCGACTCATCTGCACTGGCGACCAGCGGAAAGAAGTGAATCAACTCCTGAATGAATTTAAACATCAGGACGGCTAGGCTGCCGATCAAGCCCAGATAAAACGGCGCCATTAACCAGCGCGCACCGAAAATAATGCGCTCGAGCGGGCTTTCAAAGCGCTTTAGTCCGTGTTCGACGCTATCGAGTTGTTTATCAATTGGCATAATTCGACGCTATCGAGTTGTTTATCAATTGGCATAAGGCTTGAATGTCGGTGATGGAAGCGTGAAAGGATACTACCTTTATATCACTTGCTTAAATCGAGCCGTCGCTCGTCTCAGCAGCGCGCCAAGCACCGAGGCTTTAGTGCGCTGCCGAGGCGCATTAGATTCGGATGCCCTCGATCTCGATCAAGCGCGCCAAGCTGTCTTCCAAAATCCCTCGCGCCATACCCGCCGATTGATTCAGCTGCGCATGCAGCTGCGCATCTTCGACGTTGCGGCTGGCACATTCACTACTGTACTGCTCGAAAGCCGCCAGATTAATAATCAGCTCTGCCAAGTGGTTCGGGCATTCACAGGCAATGGTTCCCGATAAAGTCGCCACGCGAGCCAGCTGGGCATTATCGAAGCGACGCGGCCTACTCGTGACGGCTGCGGGGATCGGTGTTGTTTGCGTTGTGCCCAGGGTTCCGCTCGGTAGGGCGCGACATGCACGATGCACCTCTGAAGCAGTGACCAGCCCTTTGAGGCAAATAATGCCGGCGCGCTCCAACTGCTCTATTGAGGCACGGGTCGAGAATTTATAGAGCACCAAGGCGTTGATGCCACCGGTGTCGAGTAGCGCACGTCTGACCTGATCGAGCGATTTTTCATTGATCGTCACAATATCGAACACCACGACATCCGCCTGCTTCTCGCCGGTCGCTGAGCGATGCGCATCATTACGATCAACGATCTCGATATCCTCGAAACGCAGCAAGTCGCGACCGAGTCTCACTCGAAGCGCGTCGTCTAGAAACATCACGCGGCGCCTGAAGCGCGGCGGCGCCTTCTGCTCGACCACCGCACTACCAGAGGCGCTTAACAATTCTTTGAGGCGATCTATCGATAGCTTTGCAACGCTGCTCACCGCATGGCCGCGCTCAGTCAATTGCTTCACCAAAGAGACCTTCAAGATGTCGACCTCTGAGTACAAGCGTCGGCCCGTCTCTGTGCGCCCCGGCACGATCAGCTCATAACGCCGCTCCCAAACCCGCAAGGTTTCCGGATGCATGTGGGTGCGGCGTGCGACGACGCCGATGCTGTACTGATGCTTACTGTCTGCGTCCATCTTGACCTCGGTCTCGGGATATTGCCTTTGCGAGGAAACCGGCCAGTCGGTTTGCAAAGGTTCTGTTTATATTTATGGGGCAACTGACCTGATATTAGCACTCCGCGCGGGAATTTCTCAATAAATTCTCGACACCTCCGGTGAAATATTTTATTTTAAATAACTTTAATCTCTAAATTGACCCTATTATTGTGGTCTTAATTGAAACTTTTTAGCCTTTTGTCCGGATTGTTTTAGTTTTTGTTTAAATTAGATATTGACATAAGCTGTTCAGGTGATAAAGTTCACTCAGTTGTTTTACTTCGCACTTACTTTCCCCCTAATTTGATGGAGTACCCCATGTTCAAGAACCTCGTAATTGTCGCAGCACTCGCCTCGGCTTCAACTGCATTTGCGGGCAACTCGCAAAACGCCGCCATCATCTCCGACAAAGAAGAAATCATCACTGTCGTAGTGGCCGAGAACACCTGGGCAGTCGTTGCAACCAATAGCAACAAGGGCCTGACCAAACTGCGCGAGTTTCATGACATGGGCGATGCTGGCGTTCAGCAAATTGATTACGTCGTCAATTGCAGCAACCGCAAACTGTCGATGGCCGACTTCAGGGTCCTGAAGGGCATGGCGACACAAAATGCGAAAGATTCTGAGCGTGAAGTTGCTGATTTAAGCTTTTATCAGCCGGTGATCCAGCACGACATCAACATCGTTGATAATGTCTGCGGTGGCAAATTGGCGATGGGTAAAGCCTCTTCGGTCAACTAAGACCTCCATGCAAAACGCCGCCTGATTTATTGGCGGCGTTTTTGTTTTTGGGGTGTACGTTTTGCTACGCGTAAGCAAAACGCTGTCCGACTAATTTTCTGCTCGACCAGTTTTCTGCACACTTATTGCTGATGCTGGTACTCCAGCAGGTGTGCCAGGTCAACATATTGAAGCGCATTAATATGCGTGCTTTCCAAGACCACGTTGGGTGCGACGCCCGCATCAAATGCCTCTTTCCATCGCAGTGCACACAGACACCAGCGGTCTCCTGCAACCAGCCCTGGAAACCGATATTCCGGGCGTGGCGTCGACAAATCATTACCGCGTTGGCGCGAGAATGTCAGAAACTCATCCGTCACCTCTGCGCAGATAACATGCGAACCTCTGTCAGTGGCATCGGTATTACAGCAGCCGTCACGGTAGTAGCCCGTCATCGGCTCTGTGGAACACACTTGCAGCGGCGTACCGAGTACATTGATGGCCATGACGCATTTTCCTTTAACGAGACATCACTATGAACAAACTGCTAAGACTATGGTTATTGTTGGTGTGTGTGGCGCTGCCCAATCTTCTACTCGCGCAGGAAAGTAGCTGGATCACCGATAAAAAAGGTTGCAGGATAGCGAATCTTGCGCCACAAGATGGCGAGAGCGCGGATTGGACCGGCCCTTGCCGCCAGGGTCTTGCAAACGGCGATGGTACGCTGACCTGGTCGATGTCTGGTGTCGTGACCGAAATTTACCAAGGGAGTATGGTCGATGGCTATGCCGAGGGTCAGGGAAAACTCTGGCGACGGGGCGGCGCCTATGTCGGCGAGTGGAAACGCAGCATGCAACACGGCCGCGGCCGCTACGAGGATGAAGACGGCAGTTGGTACCAGGGAGAATGGGCCGAAGGCGTACCGCATGGCGTCGGCAAAATGCGAACGCCGGATGGCCAAGTGTTGGAAGGCAACTGGATTCACGGCGATCTCGAGGCGCCCGACGCGATGCCCAATAAAACCTGACTCAGTCAGTCCAATTCGATCTAACCTAACCGCCTGAACTCAGTGCAAGCAACGCAGCATAGCGATGTGGTTGTGATTGGCGCCGGCATTGTTGGCACTACGCTCGCGCTCAAGCTGCAAGAGCACGGCCATGCTGTCACCTTAATCGATCGCGATCACCCGGGTGCAGCGACCAGTTTCGGTAACGCCGGGCTGATCGAACGTTCGGCCGTTTTTCCGTATGCATTTCCGCGCGACCTTCGCACCTTGCTGGCCTATGCATTGCAGCGGTCCCCCGCCGCGCATTATCACTGGCAGGCTCTACCTTCCCTACTCCCTTATCTCGGTGCTTATTGGCAGTACTCATCTGCGCGCAATTATCCGGCCGCGATTATGGGCGCGCTGCCCTTGATCGAGCATAGTTGGTCAGAACACGTACCGCTGATAGAAGCGGCTGGCGCAAGTGCATTAGTGAATCAACATGGATGGATCAAGGTTTGGCGCAGCGCGCGCGCTGAGCGTATCGCTTTGCGGCAAGCAGAACAAAGCCGCGACTACGGATTAAGCGTGCGAGTGTTGTCGAGTGCAGAGCTACGAACGGCAGAACCTAACCTGAGTGCGGTCGCTCAAGGCGGTGTGCATTATCCGGATTCGCGACAAATTCAAGACCCGTATGACCTCACGCTGGCCTACTTGAAGTTGTTCGAGCAACGTGGTGGCCGCTTTCTGCGGGGTGATGCTGAAACACTGATCGCCGATGGTGACGGCTGGCAGATCAATACCAGCATTGGCAAGGTTCACACAGCGCAGGCTGCGATTGCATTGGGCCCATGGGGCGAATCGCTAGCACGTCGCCTGGGCTACCGTTTGAACATGGGTGTCAAGCGTGGCTACCATATGCATTTCGATAGCAGCACTGCATCGCTCTCGCATGTGGTGGTCGATGTGGACAATGGCTACGCGCTGGCACCGATGAAAAAAGGGATACGCCTAACCACGGGTGCCGAGTTTGCCCGACGCGACGCCCCATCCACCCCGGTCCAGCTCGAAACACTCGAGCCCATCGCACGTCGCCTTCTGCCTATTGGCGCCCGCATGGAGGCCTCGCCTTGGCTAGGGGCGCGCCCTTGCACCGCAGACATGCTGCCCGTGATCGGCGCTGCGCCGGCGCATCGGGGCTTATGGTTCTGCTTTGGTCACGCACATCATGGTCTGACGCAAGCAGCGTCAAGTGGCCGACTACTGGCAGAAATGATTAGCGGCAAAGACACCTACATCGACCCGAAGCCTTATCGCGTAGAGCGGTTTTGATCGTGGCTCTCGGTGGTGAACGAGACTCGCAGAGCTTGTAATAGAGATCGTGGCGAAGATCGAAACTGGCGTCAAACAATCAACAGGTCCCCGACCGAGATTTTATGTTGACTAATTACGTTGGCGTATCATCCCCAATTAATGACTCGCCAGGGAAGTAGCGAGCAGTTAATCGCTAGGACTCTGACAGCGTAGCTAGCGCCTACTGAAGTAACTAATACTCATGATGAAGCAAACCATTATTACCCTGGATATGGAAGGCGTACTGACGCCGGAGGTCTGGATTGCCGTCGCCGAAAAAACAGGGATTGCCGAGCTGCGCCGTACGACGCGCGATGAGCCTGACTATGACAAGCTGATGAAAGGCCGTCTCGCGCTGCTCGATCAGCACGGCCTTAAGCTGTCGGATATTCAGTCGGTGATTGCGACCCTGCCACTGCTCGATGGCGCAAAGTCATTCATGGACAAGCTGCGGGCCGAGTTTCAGGTCGTGATCCTGTCCGACACCTTCGAGCAATTCGCGTCACACTTCATGCGTCAGTTGGGTATGCCGGCCCTGCTATGCCATACGCTGATTATCGAAAATGATCGAATCACCGACTACCAATTACGTATACCCGATCAAAAACGCAAAGCAGTTGCTGCATTCAAGGGTTTGAATTACCGGGTGATTGCCGCCGGTGACTCATTTAATGACACCACTATGCTGGCAGAAGCCGATGCCGGCTTCCTGTTCCATGCGCCGCAGAATGTGATTGCACAATTTCCGCAATTTCAAGCGGTGGATGACTTTGACGATTTGCTGCACCTGATTCTGAATGCAGCGCAATCGTAGTAGTCGCACGTATAACATAGCGCTGACTGTGTTGGTGGCAACTGGCTACCGGTCTCTATCATCGGTATCGATCATCGCGCTCCATCACGACGACTAGCCAGACAATTCAGATGACATCACCGGCACCTGCTGATACCGCACTGTGGCGGCCACCTGCGCCACCGCTGCGATCGAACCTGCGCATTGGTTTGCAGTTGCTGCTTGGCCGCCCGCCAGATTTATTGTTCACCCTGCCCAAGGACTGCTACACCAAAGACGTCGTCAGCGTGCCCGTTGGGAAACGTCCGGTGTTCATCGTTAATCATCCAGAGACACTCCGACGCTTGTTCAGCGAAGATCGGGAGTCTTACCCAAAGAGCGACCTGATGATCTCAACGCTAGCACCGCTGCTCGGTGACGGCGTGTTGCTGTCAGCAGGTAGGCGCTGGGAACACGACCGCAAGATGCTGGAACCCGCCTTCATGCAAATGCGGCTTGAAGCCCTATTCCCGAAAATGCTGAGCGCCATACACGACTGGATTGAACGCTTGGATTCGCTGGCAGGCGATCACATAGTGAGCTTGGAGTCCGAACTCAGCCGTGTGACTGCTGACGTGATGTTCAGAATCTTGTTTTCACAAGCGATTGAAGGTGAAGCTGCGACAACGATTTACCATGCATTCACACGTTTCCAGCAACATAGCCCGCAATTCAATCTGAGGGTCGTACTCGCCAGTGATCCGGCACGGCCTGAACCGCTATCGCCCGTATTGCAAGAAGAAGCAAGCAAGATTCGCGGCACCATCGAACAGTTGTTGATACAGCGTGAGACGCAGCTTGGCGAAGGCAAGGTTTTTTTCGACTTCACGCAGGCACTGATTGATGCGCGAGATGCTGCAGGAAACGCGTTCACGCGTAGCGAGCTAATCGATCAGCTCGCTGTGTTTTTTCTGGCGGGTCATGAGACAACAGCGAGTGCGCTCGCCTGGTGCTTTTTTATTTTGTCGCAGCAGCCCTATTGGTTATCGCAATTGCAGTCTGAGATCGATCAGCAGCTCGCTGACAAACCATTTACCTACTCAGATTTCAAGCAAATGCCACTAACACGGGCGATTTTCCGGGAAAGCATGCGGCTGTATCCACCGGTGGCGTTCCTTACTCGACGCGCCCTGCGTGAAGATAATTTTGGCAGGCTGCGCATTCCTAAAGATAGCTTCATCGTCGCCTCACCTTGGCTGGTGCATCGGCACCATAGGTTTTGGTCGCAAGCTGATCGCTTCGACCCGTCACGATTTATCGACCAAGATAACGCTCCATTGGCCGGTAGCTATATGCCGTTCGGCCTGGGGCCGCGGGCCTGCACCGGTGCGATGATTGCGCAGCTTGAGGCAACGCTGATCTTGTGTGAAGTATTGCGTCGGTTCTCTGTTAAGCCGATGAATCCAGAGCGGGTGTTCCCGGTGTCGCGAGTCAGCGTGCGCAGCGATTGCGGCATGCCGGTCCAGTTTATTCGCCGGTACACACGATTAAACTGAAGTTCAGATTAGACCAGCGCCGCTCGCCACCTTGGCGCAGAATCAATCCTCGAGAGCAGCCGAGACCTAACCATATGCTGTAGCCGTCTGTTTTATTATCATTATGGAAAAGTTAGTGCACGAATCCCGGAAAATCTTGAACTCGGCGTGCATATCGGGCATAAACTTACGTCATCGATTGCGCCAACGTTCCGCCAGATCCCAAAGATGAATATCGTCGTCGACAAGCCCTCAGTCAATCCAGCAGCAGCCTCTCTGGCCAAAGCGCCTGCGATGCCCGCGCCTGCGAGTGCCATGACAACGCAGGCACGTAAAGCAGCTAGTGCTCAGGGGATGCTAACGCCGCCCAGAACACCGGTCGAGGTTCCGTCACCCCGACCGACACTGCCCACCGATGCGCAAAAAATGGTGCAGGAGTACCAGCAGGTGGTTGACCAACTCAACCGTCAGATGCAGGCGGATGACCGCAACCTACGGTTTGGGGTAGACCGCAAAATCAATACCTTTGTCATCACCGTCACAGACAAACTGAGCGGCGAAGTGGTACGCCAAATTCCGCCCGAGTCGGTCATCCGCGTAGCGCATTCCATCGAGAACTTGAAAGGCGTGCTGTATAGCGCCGACGCGTGAGAACCATCGCTTTCGTACGCCGTAGGGTTGATTGCAAACAGCGGCTAATGCCACTCGCCAGATAATCCGTGCGACTCCTCCTGCTCGGTGCTTCTGGCACCATCGGACAAGCCGTTGCAAGCGCTCTACTTGACCGTGGCTATCAGGTTGTGTGTCCGCTGCGGCAGCATGCTGACCACAAACGCGGCGGGAGTGTGGCCGATAGAGAAGCAGGCCTGGTGGGTACCGATGTGCGTGCCGATGTGCGTACCGGTAGTGCGGGTACAGCACTACTGACGCAATTGGAAGCCCTACAACACGAACGCTTCGACGCCATCGTGTCATGCCTCGCCTCGCGTACCGGCGCACCCAAAGATGCCTGGGCGGTTGATTACGGGATGAATTCCGGCTTGCTCAAGTTGGCGCAGCAAGCGGGTATCAATCACTTCGTTTTGCTGTCTGCCATTTGTGTACAAAAGCCCCTGCTCGCCTTCCAACAGGCCAAGCTCGCTTTTGAGCAAGAGCTGATCAACTCCGGTCTTCAGTACAGCATCGTCAGACCAACTGCTTTTTTTAAATCGCTGTCTGGTCAAATACAGCGTGTGCGTGATGGCAAGCCATTCATGCTATTCGGTGATGGCCGGTTGACTGCTTGCAAACCGATCAGCGATGATGATCTTGCGGAATTCATCGCGCTTTGTCTTACGGATCGCAATAAATTCAACCAAATATTGCCGATTGGTGGCCCAGGTGAAGCGATCACACCGCTTGAGCAGGGTCATTATCTTTTTAACCAGCTTGGTATGCGACCGCGCTTCATGCACGTACCCGTCGCTTTACTCAGTACCATCATTGTCGGTGTAGATGCGTTCAAGATGTTGTTGCCCTCATTGGCAGACAAAGCAGCGCTTGCAAAAATCGGCCGCTACTATGCCACTGAATCCATGCTGGTATGGGACGCATCTCGCCAACGGTATGATGCAGATGCTACGCCCTCATTCGGTCACCAAACGCTGTTCGATCACTACGACCGCCTTATTGCAGAGGGTACGACGGTCGACCTTGGTGACCATGCTGTTTTTTGATTTTTTTCATCAGAATCTGAGGGGTGTGGTTAGTACTACCGTGTTGCAAGTACTGTACCCTCTACGATTTATAGAATCGCGCTCGTTTACTATTAAGACTCTCATGCGATTGATCACTGCTTTGCTCAGCTTTTGCTGTGCTTCTCTTTTTTGGACAGGTCCTGCCATGGCGATTGAAGAGCCTCCGTTTCGCGTACTTCAATCCGATCCGCCTTTCGAGCATCGGCTGTATGCGGGTTTCGTGGTTGCCGAGACTGAAGTGGTCGGCGACTTCGACGCTGCCAGTCGTAGTGGCTTTCGACGGGTTGCGGGTTATATTTTTGGCGATAACCAAGCGCAAACCGGCGGTAACCGCAAAATCGAGATGACGGCACCCGTCACAGTCGAACCCAAAGAGCAAGGGTGGCGGCTGCATTTTGTGATGCCCAGTGCAGAATCACTCTCCAGTCTACCCAAGCCGAATAATCCCGATATCAAGCTAAGGCAAATCCCGGAGCATGCGGTAGCAGTAGTGCGCTTCAGTGGTTTTACAACGCAAGCAGCGGTCCAGGAGCAAACCACCAAGCTACGTAACTGGATGACGAGCAAACAACTCGACGCTAGTGGGCCGCCGCAAGTCGCACGCTACAACGATCCGTTCACTCTTCCTTGGCGAAGACGGAATGAAATTCTGATTCCGATAGCCCCAAGCCGCTAAAGCGATTCCTCGGCAACGAGTAGCCAAGTAATTAGGTACTCCAGCCAGTTGAGGCATTTACACAAATGATTTCCCAAGGCAGTATTCCACCTTAGACATTCAATACCCGCGCGATTGAATAAATAGTGCAAAATAAAAAACAAATAGGGGCGACGAGATAATCGAGCCGCTATACCCGGTGTAGTTGCACTGGTTCGCCCTTCAACAAGAATAATAAATACTTTTTCTTCGACCTCATCCCCATGCTGGAAATCACTGCGACCTGCCTGGTCATCACTGCATTACTCGCTTACCTGAATTTCCGATACATCGGTCTTCCCATCACTATTGGCGTGATGGCGACATCACTCGGGCTCTCTCTGCTACTGGTCGGACTGGATCTTATCGGTGTTGATTTCGGTCTGCATCTAAAAATGGAAGCGATGCTGCAAGCGATCGACTTCTCGAATGTGCTGATGCAGGGCATGCTCTCGCTGCTACTGTTTGCCGGTGCGCTACATATTGATCTATCTGAGCTCAAAGCCTACCGCTGGCAAGTGCTTGGTCTGGCATTTTTCTCGACACTGCTGTCCACCTTTATTGTGGGGATCGCTGCCTGGCTAGTGCTGCCACTGATTGGCATACAACTTCCCCTGCTCTACTGCCTACTGTTTGGTGCATTGATTTCGCCCACTGATCCGATTGCCGTGATGGGTATCTTGAAGTCGGCAGGTATTCCCAAAAATCTCGAACTGGTGATTGCCGGCGAGTCTTTGTTCAACGACGGTGTGGGTGTCGTGATTTTTTCCATCCTGATGGGCATGCTGATGATGGGTAAAGTCCCGAGCTTTGACGAGGGTCTCGGGTTGCTGACCCGTGAAGCGGGTGGCGGGCTGCTATACGGGCTGATACTCGGCTACATCACGTTTCGTCTGCTGGCCAGTATCGACAACTATCAAGTCGAGGTCATGATCACACTCGCCGCGGTGATGGGTGGCTACATGCTAGCGAACAAGTTGCATGTCTCCGGCCCATTAGCGATGGTGGTCGCAGGGCTAGTGGTGGGTAACCATGGTCGCGAGTTCGCCATGTCGCACACCACGCGTCAGTATGTCGATATGTTCTGGGAAATGATCGACGATATTCTGAACGCCGTACTGTTCGTGCTGATCGGTATGGAAGTACTGCTGATTGCGTTTTCGTTCAATCTGATGGTGGCAGCGCTCATCATGGTGTTCATGACGCTGGTTGCACGCGCCCTCACGGTGTGGGTACCCGTCACCGTGGCACCCGGCTATTTCAAACTACCGAAAGGCGCTGGCGTGGTACTGACTTGGGGCGGACTACGTGGTGGCATCTCGGTCGCCCTTGCACTGTCCTTGCCGCAAGGGCCGGAACGTGATGTGGTCTTGACCCTGACCTATGGCATCGTAGTGTTCTCAATCTTGATGCAGGGGCTCACGATCGGCCATGTTGCTAGCCGCGCTGTACGGGTCGATCCGGTGGATTCAGCGGCAGACACGCAAGCAAGGCCTTAGCTTAGGGCGCAGTGGCCGTGACGGCGTTTACTTTGATGTGAGGCCGGTTCCTGTCAAACCGCTGGTAGCGAAGCCAACCGCCGCGCCCGCAGCGACTTCGCCGGCTATCTCAGCATTGCTTTTGCTCTCACCGCCGCAGTTTTCAGCCATCTTGGCGGCATCAACATGATCCACCGTATCAAGCCCGGCATTCGCGGCCACCACCGGAAGCAGCAAGCCGCCCGATAAAAACAGAAGTACCGGTGAGGCGACCATGCGGGTGGTCTTGATATCTCGGTGTAGTTCCGCAGCTGCCAGACTATCTTGGCAGCCCTGTGTCTTGAACTTGGGATTGCTGCGGTCGAGCCAGATCGCAGTCTGCTCAGAATGGCTCGCACAACCAGACATGCCCGCAATGAGCAAAAAGGCTGTGGCACGACGAGCGGTAAGGAATCGCATTAGACGAAATACACCGTCACATCTCGGACGAGCATTCTGGCAACTTTTGGAAAAGTTGTAAACAGGCAATTACTTGGCACCTATCGGGCCATCGGGTGAGGCAAGGCTCGCTGACGGCCACACCAAAGCCCGCCCGGTATCGGTCTCGAACCGTTTCAGATCCTCTGGCGTGTCCAGGTCCATCGCGTAATGGCGGTTGTCGGTCTCCAGCCATGCGATCTGCTCAGGATGCTGCTGACGCCAACGACGGCACATCCCGTCATCTGCTGCGGCCAGCCACTGCTGGCGTAAATCGGCACTCAAAATCACTGGGTTGCCGGGCACCCAGTTGCCATCGGGCGAACTCACCCGCGGCACGACCATCGACTTGTCACCCCGATGACGGTAGGCACTGATCAGTGCCGTGATATCCGACGCCTCGATCATGGGCTGATCCGCCAATGCAACGATCACTGCATCCAATCGCGATGAGAGGGCTCGCAAGCCCAGACGGACCGAAGAGGCCTGCCCGTCGTCCGGCGAGGGATTGCGCACCAGAGTGACCGGCGACGACACCACAGCGGCTTCTACCTGCTCGGCATAATGGCCTAGCACCACCACCACCTCATCGACGTCAGCACCTGCGAGTGCGATCAATTGGCGCCTCACCAAGGGCACACCAGCCAGCTCGAGCAGGCACTTCGGTCGGCTACCCATACGCGAAGCAGCGCCCGCCGCCAGGAGTACTGCGCCGATTTTCATCGCACTCGCCTACCCGCAGAGAGATGGGTACAGCGCATTATTCAGCATCCTTCATTGATCGATACCAGGGCCATCAATGGCACCGGTGGATTGGACATCGTCAACGGCATTACCCAAGACACCCGCAAGATCTGGTGACAGGGTTTTGCTGCATCGACCTAGCCAACTCAATGTAGCATGCAGCCGCAACGGACGCGCGACTCGCCTCGGGGGAATATCGATGATTATCAGAATGAATACTTGCCGCCGGTTGGCGACTCATTGGCTCAGCCTGTGGCTTTTACTTGGTAGCGTCCAGGCGGCCGATGTGCCACGGTTCAGCGTCGACAGCAGCTGGCCCAAGCCGCTACCAAATCAATGGCTACTGGGTGACATTGGTGGTATCGCGGTCGATTCACGCGACCATGTCTGGGTGTATCAGCGCCCCCGTTCGCTAACCGAAGATGAGCGCGCCGCAACACACGAGCCACCCAGCGCGAAATGCTGCCGCCCTGCGCCACCCGTGTTGCAGTTCGATACCGACGGCAATCTGATCTCTGCCTGGGGTGGGCCAGGTCCCGGCTATGAATGGCCAGAGCGCGAGCACGGCATTTTTGTCGATGCGCAGGATCATGTTTGGATCGCAGGCAATGGCAACACGGATGCACACGTACTGCAGTTCACGCGTGAAGGTCGCTTTGTGCAGCAGATTGGACGCGCTGGTCAAATCTCCGGCAGCAATTCTCCGACTGATCTAGGCAGACCCGCGGTGGCGATCGTCGACACACCCACTGGCGAGTTGTATATCGCCGATGGTTACGCCAATCGACGGGTGTTGGTATTAGACGCTGCTACAGGTGCCTATAAACGCCATTGGGGTGCGTACGGCAACCGACCCGACGACACCGACCTCGGCAAATATGATCCTGCTGCACCTCCCGCGAAACAATTTCGTGGCTCGGTGCATTGTGTACGAATCTCGCATGAGGGTTTGGTATACGTGTGCGATCGGCTGAATAATCGCGTTCAAGTATTTCAGCGTGACGGTAGCTTTGTGAAGGAATATTTTCTCGAACCCACAACGCTGCATGTAGGTTCAGTGTGGGATATCGCTTTCTCAGAAGATGCCAAGCAGCGCTACATGTATGTGGCGGATGGCTCGAACAATGAAGTGCATATTCTCTTGCGGGCAACCGGCGAACCCATTGGTGCTTTCGGCCGTAGTGGCCGTCAGGCAGGCCAGTTCCACTGGGTGCATGGCATCGCCGCAGACTCGAAAGGCAATATTTACACCGGCGAAGTCGATAGCGGTAAACGCGTACAGAAGTTCCGGCGGCTGCCGGATTAATAGCCTAGCTCGCAAGAATCGGGATCACAGGTCGCCGCTTCTCTTGAATGAGTGGTAAGCAACGTTTGTCATCCTGATAGATAGCGACGCAGTCCAGACATTGGAAGCATTCGCTGTAGCTGATCTGACCAGCGGGTGAGATCGACTGATAGTCGCAACGGTGACGACAAGTTTGACACGGCGTACCACAGGCCTCGCGACGTGCGATCCAGCCCCAGCGACGCAGGGGATTGAGTACCGCCAGCGCGGCACCCAAAGGACAGATGTAGCGGCAGTAGCCGCGGTATACCAGTACGCTAAGCGACAGCAAAGCAATCGCCCACACCAGATACGGCCAGTCGCGCACGAAATACAAGCTAATGGCCGTTTTGAACGGTTCAACCTCAACGGCGAGCTCGGTTGAATTTGGTGCCGCCCAAATCGATCCGATCACAGCCGCCAGTACGACGTACTTGATCCATTTCAGCCGACGATCAACGCTAGCTCGCAAACGCCGCGGTTTGATACCAATCCGCCGCGTGACGAGACTAATCAATTCTTGCAGTGCACCGAAGGGGCACAACCATCCGCAAAACGTGCCGCGACCCCAAACAAGCAAAGTGAAACCCACGAAGATCCAGAGAATCACGGTCATCGGATCCACCAGCAAGAAGCTCAGGTCATTGCCCGTTGTAAGCGCATCGAGCGAGGCGGTAATGTTGACGATACTGAGCTGGCCTTGCGCATACCAACCGATAAAGCCCAGTGTGAACAGCAGATAGCCAACGCGGAATCCCCGCAGTCGGCGATTGCTCGCTGCAGTGGTGCGTTGCCGGATCAGTGCAATACTCAAGACCACCAACCCACTCAGTAAGACGGCAATATCGACTGCACGACGATCCCAAGCCTCAACCCATGGCGCCTCCAGCCCACGTGATAATGTGGCGCGCCAACCATGAAAGACATACGGCAGCTCAAACTCGGTATACGCCACTTGATTCGGAAACGTACCGAAGCGCCGACCCAACCGAAAACGCAGCTCGAAAGACTGATCGGGTTTTAGCGGCGTTGCGCTATCCACAATCAGTACATGCGCGCGGGCTCCGGTTGGATAACCCGGCTTCGCCATCGATTTGTCATAGGCGATTGAGCGCAGGTTAATCTCTTTGCCATCCTGTTTCAGTATGAATGGCAAGCTATCGTCGATGCGCTGGCTCTCGTACATCATGTTATACAGCGGCCCACTCTCAATGACGACGATGGCCTGACTGTCGCGCATATTCGCCACCAGCAAACGCCATCCATCTTCACCCATCAAATTACGGCCGATGGATGGCAGGCTCGCCAGTGCTATATGAAACTGCAGCGCGACTTCATCCGGCTTGGAAGCGGCTGCTTTATCAGCACCCGCGGCACGCGTACCTGCAAAGGCTTTTTCGATTTGTCCGCGCGTGAGTGTCATTGGCTCGACCATACGGCGCGCCAGGAGTTGATCCCAACTGAGTGGTCGGATGTCTTGCTTCAGCAAATCGCCGCGTGTCAGCGAGACTGCATTGCCCTGACCAAGAATGCTCCCTTTACTAGCGGCATCGAGATGGGCACGTGCTACCGAGGCAGCGGATTGCATGATGGTTCGGTCCATCGCCTTTACCGTCACCGTGCCAGCTTGCACACCATGGAACGTGGCGCGCTTTTCATCAAATGACGTACGTGCGCGAAAATCCAGAATATGAGTCTCGTGTCGAACCGTGATACCCACGTATTGATTCGCGAAGTCTGTGAGTTTCGCAATGCCCGCTTCCGAGCGAAACAAGGGCTCACGATGATCAATCAACCGGGAGAGTAAAAATTTTCCTTCGGTATCGATCGCCACCAAGATATTGATGGGCTTACCGCCGTAGCCGCGTACCGGTTCGAAGTCGATCGACTCGAATGCGTAACCAACTAGTTTCGGCTTTTCGTCTTCAGCAACTGGATCCCGCGAGAACAAAGGCCAGACCGGCACACTGGGGTTGATTTCACCGATCTGGTACTGGTTCGACAGATAGGTGTCGACATCAGTTTTTTTTAGCGTGACCGCCATCGCCGCTGTCGGCAGCAGAAGTGCGACCAAACACCACCGGACTAACCGGAGCCCCCAATGTCCCATCTGTCTCTATCGTTCTTGGTTTTCGGACCGCAACTGAAAATCACCACAAAAACCTTTTGCAGCTGCGGCAGCGTCCTAGATAAGCGGACTGTTTATGAACGCCATGGTAAGCGCAGGCTTGAGCAATTACCCCTGATGCCCAAGTGAATCCGAGGGTTAAATCCCGCCCAAGCGTTGTGCTTTTTGCACCATACTTTGAACTTCTATCTTCGCGTCGATCTGCGGGCCCATCGCCCCGTCGAACGCTATGGCAGTGCGGGCAATACACTGGGAGATTTTGGCGTAGAATCAAAGCAGCTTGAGTCGGATTATTGGCTCTCCCAACGTGTAATTTCTGACTGCAAAACGTGGCGCAAACTCTCTTCGATAAGTACGGTGGTGTCCCAGTCGTGACCGACATCGTCCGCGATTTCTACAAGCGGGTCATGCGGCGCCCTAACCTGCGACGCTACTTTGTGAATGTGCCGCTCGAAAACGTGATTCACCACCAGATCGCATTTGTATCGATGGTGATGGGCAAGACCCCACATGATTACTCGGGGCGCAGCATGAAAGAAGCTCACCGCGGCATCGGCATCACCTCTGCGTCATTTGAACTGGCCGCCCAGCTGCTATCCGACACCCTGGTCGCAGCCGAAGTCGAGCAAGACGATATCGACGCAATCATGAAAAAAGTGGCCTCACTGCGCGCGGATATCGTCGAGAAATAAGCGCAGTACCGCCAACGTACAGACTTAGGGTTAGTAGTAATACCCTAGCGTAACTAGGGTACCCAAACCAATCCGTTGACTTGCCTTCCGTTTCTGAACGGTGGGGGTAGATTACTGTCTACTGTCAAATTATGGACTTGACGACATATGTCATTAAGTACATAATTTCTCTCATGCCTTGGACGGTACTTTTTCATAATGCTTTTGATCAGGAGTTTTCCGGGCTGAGCCATGATTTGCAAGACGAACTGCTAGCACACGCCCGACTACTCGCTGAGTTTGGCCCGAATCTGGGACGACCCACGGTTGATACCCTCAAGGGATCCCGATGCCCAAACATGAAAGAGTTACGTTTTTCATTCAGCGGCCAAGTCTGGCGAGTGGCGTTTGCCTTTGACCCAATGCGCCAAGCTATCTTGCTTGTCGGTGGCGATAAGGGAGGTGCCGATCAGCGCCGGTTTTATAAACGACTGATTCAGGTAGCGGATCAGCGATATCAAGACTATATAAAAAGCCTCACCGAGGCGAGCAAGGAGAGACGCCATGCCAAGAAAACTCGATGAACTAATTGCCACGTTGCCCAAAGCGCGCCAAAAGCGGATCGAAGCACGCGCCATGGAATTAGCGACCCTGAAAGACTTGCGACAGGCAGCCCAACAGACCCAAGAGCAATTAGCCGCCACATTGGGGGTGCGTCAGGACACCATCTCTCGTTTGGAAAAGCGCAGCGACATGTTGCTCTCCACACTAAGACATTACGTTGAAAGCATGGGCGGCAGGCTAGAGATCGTGGCTCAATTTCCAAATAGACCTGCTTTCGTGATTCAGCATCTGGGAACAGATACGGTAGCAGCACGTAAACCTGCCAGCGCGAAAATCAAGAGCCGGGCAGTAGGCTGAAGTAAGAAAGCTGATGGCTAGCTGGGGGCAACGCAGACAGTACGAGTAGTACGGCAAGTTGCCGCCAACAACGATAGCTCAATGTGGAGTGACAAACTCGCCACCAAAAAGCCGATGGCTAGGCGGGGGCAACGCAGACAGTACTGGCAGTACGGCAAGTTGCCACCAACAACGAGAGCCCAATGTGGAGTGACAAACTCGCCACCAAAAAGCCGATGGCTAGGCGGGGGCAACGCAGACAGTACTAGTAGTACGGCAAGTTGCCACCAACAACGCTAGCGGCTTTTTGGTGGTGAGTTTTAGAGTCGGACTTCGACGGGTCCGATTACATCCAGAATCTTCCAAAGCGCAATCGACACATCGTTCGACGCTTCTTCATCTTCTAACATCGTATCCAGCTCGGAAACTGTCAGTCGCTTGAACGCATGTGCGGCGGCGTCGGCTTGCTCTTCACGTAGTTGCATGGCGACGCTAAGCTCATTGACCTGCGCGTCTTGATCGAGATGTTGAACCGCACTCCGCACTGGTTTGTGCATCGCCTGCAGCGCACTGGAAAGCACTGCCGAGGAGGCCTCGAGCGACTGGGACGTCAGCACCGAACCCGAGCGTTCGAGGAAGCGCTCGAGGGCACATATCTCGCCGCGCTCTAGGTCAATAAAAAATTCGGAGGGTGTACTCATGCTTCCCCGGGCTCATTGGGCGTCGCGTAGGCCGACATCGCGGCTTGGGTGGATATCCTGTGACAAGCGGAAACTACCACAGACTTTGATTACAATCCAAAGCTTAATCGGCAGCAGCAATTTGATTATTAGCCGATAATTATCGAATTTTTAATTTCCGCACTCCGAATGCCGCCGAGTGAATCTCTGATAATTATTAATAAAATAGAAAATCATTTTTTGTTTTCACCCCACCCCGCTCAAGGTTAGACTTCAATCCAGTAGCAGAGGACTCAAGCGCCGTAGCGCGATCCCCATCGCCTCGGCTCATTAGCAATACTTGGACATGATGCAGGCTTCTTTGGAGGACCCACCCCATGGAACACCAAGCTAACGCAGCAACATCGGCTCAATCCAACGAGCCGCAAACCATTAACACTGACAATACTGCGCCGCATAGCGTCGACCGCCCCCTGATAACGCCGAAAGAGTTTATTCGTGCGATTTACATGCTGAGTGGCGCCGCGATCGTGGTGCTCAGTTTGGCGATCTGGTTCATGATGAGCTTGGCCTGAACCGACCTGATCGGAATTCCAAGCCCTTACTGATGGAGGACCACCATGGTCTACGCATTCTTTGCTCTGATTTTTGTCGCTCTGCTGCTGGTCATGCGGCAGACCTTTAGCCATCTCGACAACTGGCGCTCTGGCGGCGAGCACTGATCTTCGGCTGTTCCCTCGGGCGGCAACCAGCCGACCTTCTCCCGCTGACCAATAGAGATTAGCCCGCGGGCGGTTTTTCCTATTGATACTTTAGTATAATCCGCCGCATGTCCCCCCTGGTACCTGCAGCGGACAGGGAGCAACTCTCTCGGGTCCGGGCGTCATTGACGCAGGATGGCCTTGACTTGGCCATGATCGGTCACGACCGTCTGCAACTGCTGGCCTACGCCGCCGCCATCGCCACCGGGCTGGCAGATCAAGGCGATTGGCAGGTCCAAAAGTATGACCCGACGCAACTTGAGACCCTACTCGCCGATTTGACGCTGGCGCGCTTCGACAGTGCACTGCATAGGCTATCTGAGCAAGCATCCGACCAGCGCGGCCGGCCACTGCACAACTGTGTGCTGTTTATCCCCGATGCGCAAAACCTCCCGCCGACACAGCTGCGTCAGCTATTGCGCCTGCTGCATGGCACCGGTCATCGTCGTCTGCGTATCGTCGCGTTGTTTAGTGGCAGTGCCCTCGCTTGCGAAGCGCAAGTAGCCGAACTGGGTAAACGAGTAGCACGCTGGTATCTGGATGAAGCGCCTAGCCATCTACCTGATCACGCCATGCAGAGCACCATGCCTCATCAGGCAGAACGTTCTCTGCGGCAGAGATCGCCGCGCTCTCGTCAGCAGAAACCCGTACGGGCCGGCTTTACGCTTGCTGCAAGCCTCATGCTGGCGCTTTTGTTCGGACCTACACTTTGGCCCGGCAACGATGAGGTCGCACGTCTATTCACGCAAACACTTTCGTTATCACCCGCGAATACAAGCCCAACTTCAGCCACAAGTACGCTGGCTGGTGTGCCGGTATTCCTGGCACCAGAAAAGAAAGCGTTAGACGTCGAGCGCATTGAAACTACCGGTGCAGCCGACATCCTCGACAAAGCCGAGACAGCCACCGACACGCTCAACAAAGCCGAAGCACCTGTTACCGACAGCGGAGCATCCAACTGATGAACCTGTCGAGCGATCTGCTGCTGTTCTTCCTGCTCGCAAGCTTGGCGCTGATTGCCTTGGATGTAACACGTTACCCGATCGCACCGAGGCCGCAGGATTACGCAGTATGGGTGGCAGTATTTAGTGCGCTGGCACATCCGGTGGCGATAGTGGTCGCCGAACGTTTTGTATTGACAGGTGATTTGACCCCATTTTTGGCGTTCGACTTGATCGCTGCGGCGGCAATCGCTGTAGCAGCAGCCGGGCGCGTACCTAATGGCAAGATATTTTTTCCATTGGTTTTCCTGGTTGCGCTGACACTGGGCATCGGTGTACAGCAACTTCCCACACGCGGCTTGGGTGTTACCGGGCCACTGATGGCCGCCCTGCTCCTGTGTGCAGCATTTGCGGGGGCCGCCGCTGAGTGCAGCCGACACGCGCGCTTGCATATGATGTCGCAACGCGTCGTGATCATGCTTGCGCTGCTGTGTGGCGTCGGCGCGCTGCTGCAATTGATGATGGTACTGGTCGCTGTCGGTCTACCGCCCAACACGCCGGAGGTGGCAGATGCGCGCACACTCACGACAACGGCTGCCAGTCTGTGGCTTTTACTGAAGCTGCTGATTATCAGCTCTGTACTCGCTCTGCGCAGCGCCAAGCACAGCGCATGGCTTGATCGGGTTGCGCGCCAACTGGTCGATAAAGCCAATGTCAGCACCAATGATCTGCTGGTGGTGTCACAGGCTTTTTATCAGTTGCCCGCCGCAATGCTGGTCACGGCGGATGACGGTCGCATCCTGTTCGCCAGCGCTCAAGCAAGGCGTCAGCTGTCTTACCCCGACACTACAGATCGTTTGCTGGAAGACCTATTCCTCGCAGCACAGCCGATCGGCCAACAACAAGTGCGCGCTCTGTTTGAACGGCCTGATCGTCAAGCCGAACTCGTACAAATCCGCATGACCAGCGTCGAATGCGGCGGACAGTCTTACCATCTGATGCAATTGGATAAGCTGCCCTTCGACTATGACATTCTGCGCAGCCTGCTAGTGGATACCCACAATGATGCGCCCCACGAAGCTAGCGGTCTGCTGGATCATCATTTTGCGATTGCGGCGATGGCCGATGGTTGGTTCCGCCTGCTCGACCCGATCGACCGCTATGCTGGCGCTGGCATGTTCTGGGACAAGCTACGACTGCTGTCGGACAACGACAGCGAAATTTCGCATCTGGAAAACGGTATCGCGACTGCTAACGAAGCGCATGGCTGGTTGTTATTGCGGCGTGGTGGCGGGCTATCGGTGTCACTCAGAAAAATGAAAACGCCTGATTACAAACTGTTCTACCGCGTGCAGATGACGCTGGTAGACGATTTATCGCGCGCTAATGTGGATGCGCCCTACGCGGCTAGCCGTGAGGCGAGGCTATGAATCGTTTCCGGCACGAGCCACAGTTGCAAACTACCGTACTCGGCAAAATGATCGAGCGGGTACGACGCGAGCATCACCTAAGTACCGTAACGCTCGCCATGCTGTCCGGCTTGAGTGATGCACAAATTCGTGCGATTGAAGAAGGCGCCTCGCATACCTTCGTCGATGAATCGCATCGTGTTGATTGCGCGCGTCGAATCGCGATTGCAATGGGTCTACCCGAGACCTATTTTTTGCAAACAGATAACGCACCTGCCGAGCAGCGCGTGACCCCGATCGAGGCAGCGCCAGTGGACGGGATTAGTCGGGCTATGTGGGGCCATTTACCAGTTGCCGAACTCAAAGTACTGGCATCGGTGCGCACCACGGAGGCGCTACCTGAGCTACAGCAACGTCGTAGCGGGTCGCCCATGCTGATTGCATTGATCCTTGCGCTGCTGCTGGCAGGATTGATTCTGGGATTGAGCTTACTGCGCTAGATTGTCATTTACAATCGCGTCCATGCATGCTTCCCCCTCCCTGCTGATTATTGATGATCACCCCATCATTCGGGTTGCGCTAGCCGATGCATTGCGCAAACGTTTTCCGCGCCTGCGGCTAGAGACCGTCGGCGATGCAGAATCCGGCATCGCCTTACTCAAGCAAGAAGTCAAGAAACGCAAAGCGCAGCCTTGGTTGGTGCTGATTGATCTCGGCCTTCCCGGCATTAGCGGACTCGCCGCGATCACGCAGCTACTCGCGCTGAGTGAATCGGCACAAGTGATCGCGATCTCGGGCAATGATGATGCGCTGCAAGTCGGCGCATGCCTGGGCGCTGGCGCCGCTGCCTTTATCAGTAAAGCAGCGCCTACGGATGATGCCATCACCATCGTTGCGCAGGCGGTGGAAGGCACGCTGCTCAAAGGCACCTGGTTGTCAGCGCGTGGCTTGGCAGATAGCTCGGCACTCACCCGAATCGCACTCACCGAGCGACAGGTGCAGGTACTGTCGATGATCTGCCAAGGCATGAGCAATCGCGAGATTGCCGATCAACTCGGTATCACCGAGATCACCGCAAAATCGCATGTCGGCGGTATCTTCCGCGAACTGCATGTGGCCAGTCGTACCCAAGCCGTCCTGGTGGCCCAAAAGCTCGGCCTGTTCGTGAACAACCATTAAATGATTACTACCACCGACAACATTGCTGGGATGTTTTTTAACCTATATCGCCAGCCAGACCGGTTTTATTCTGGCTCAGTAAAGAGAGTGGCATTAATCGCTGCGCGTAGCTTTTCAGTACTAAACGGACGCTGCAGCAAAGTCACTCGCGAACCTACTTGTCTCTGCAGGTCGCTAAACGGTGATTCATCGCTACACAACAGCACCGGTAGGTTGCTGTTGAATTCATCATTCATACGCGTAATGACTTGAGCGACTGGCTCGGACTGCATTTGCGCATCCACCATCAGCAAACTAGGTATGCCGCCCTGTATGGCCAGTTGTCGTATGGCGTCATCGCTACTGCCCGCTACGACGACTGAGATGCCAATACCCGGGGCTAGCAGGCGAAGTGCATTACCCACATCCGGGTCCGCATCGATGCACACCATCAAGGTATTCTCGGGTGGTTCGAGTAACACCTGCGGCAACAAGCGCTCAATCAAGTAAGTCTCAGCGAGCGCCACCTGTTCGCTGCCGGTAATCGCTTCGGTTACCAATGGCAGATCAATCGCAAATACCGAGCCGATACCCACATGACTACTGAGTGAGATACGGGCACCAATACGGGCGGCAAGTCGACGTGCAATCGCCAGACCCAGCCCCACACCCTGTGTCGTCATCGCAGCATGATCGCCACGCGTGAATTCGTCGAAGATTTTTTTACGTAGCCCAGCAGCAATACCAGCGCCCGTATCAATCACTGCGATACGACAGCGCTCTCCCCGTCGTGAGATCCGTATGCGAACCCCACCCCGCTGGGTATACCGCATCGAGTTGCTGATGAAGTTACGCAGAATGCGCTCGAGCAGTCGAGGATCAGTTTGCAAGAAAAGCACTTCATGATCGGGAGCGCGCAGAGTCAACGTAAGACCCAAATCCTCTGCCATACGACGATGCTGCGCCACTATACGTTCGCAGAATTCGCGGCCATCGATTCGTTCAATGGATACTTCTAACGCACCACTATCAAGCCGGCTGACATCGAGCATGCTGTCGAACACATCATTCATATAGCCCATGCTTTGCCTGAGACGCAGTAGGCTTTCGGTGGCGCGTGATCGCTCGGCAGTATCAAGTGAGGCATGCGCAAGACTGCGCTCGACGCTACCCAAGTAGAGATTAATGGCCTGCATCGGCTGCTTCAGGTCATGACTGAAGGCGGCCAGAAAGCGAGACCGATCGACCTCGGTATCGCGCAGCGCCAGCCGACGCTCAGCCAGCTCTTGCAGCATGTCGTCGATACGGCGTCGACGGCGCTGCTCACGTACCTGCCGAATCAGCAACCAAACCGCGAGCGCGATCAGGAGCAAGCCGATCAGCAGTACGGCCAGTGCGAGCGTCATCGTGGGAAGTAGCGCCGCCAGATCAGCCACGCGAGACCTCCTGCGCACCCATCCACTGCTGCGGCTGAATAAAATTTCGCATCAGCATGTTTCCCGCAAGATATGGGCTGTATTATACTTTAGTGTGAGTGCTAGTCGTAGCCAAAGGAGCAATCAAGCCGATGCAAAAGCCACCGCAGCCGCCCTTTGGCGAGCCCAGCGATGCGTGGGGAAGTACTGCGCCAGAGGATGCGCGCGGCCGCAGCAGCGGCAACCCGTTTGGGCGCGCATTCCATGGGCCAGCTTCACCACCACCGCGTACAGGCACGCCGAGCAGTTCGCGACTGGACGCCGGCGCTAGCATGGGCGAAGACCTCGGCTTGGGTCGCCTACCGCCCGGCTTTGGCGATCTGGCGCGCCAACTCAGCGAGACCAATTTATTGGTCGATCGGGCCATCTCATCGATTAGCGCAGAGCCCGGCCAGAGCAGCCCGGCAGAGACATTGGCAGAGCTAGGCGATAGCCTCAGTCAGTTATTCACGCAGCTGGATCAAGGGGTCGGCGATGGAGACGGCCCCTGGCAAGGCATCACCGAAGCGCTGCGCGATCTGGCCGAAAGAATTGAGCGGCGCGAGCAGCTACGCGCCGAGCTGCAGCTGACCCAGCATGCGATTGATAAGGCCAAGGCGCGCGTGATCGACCAGATTCAGGACGCCGCCCGCATCGAGCAGGAGCGGCTGTCGGTGACCCGTTTGCGCAGCCAACTGGCGTCCGTCATGGCTGACAAGCTGCTCAATAAATTGCGCTAAGTCGGGGTGGATAAAATCTTTCTTTTCTACTTGCACCAATACTAAAGTATGGTTAGTATTGCCGCGGAGAACTAATATTGCGTGGCCGGTAGTGCCCGCACCAATGGAGGTATCAAGCTATGGCTGAGAGTCTGCAAAAATGGGTTGGGCGCAACCGCCCGCCCCGCGTACAGATCACCTACGACGTCGAGATCGGTGATGCCATCGAAAAGCGTGAGTTGCCGCTGGTGGTAGGCGTCCTTGCCGATCTGGCGGGCAAGCCTGCGAGCGCGCCACCCAAAATGAAAGACCGGCGCTTCGTCGAAATCGATCGCGATAACTTCGACGAGATCATGGCCAAGATCGGTCCGCGACTCGATATGAGCGTACCGGACATGATGAAAGGTAGCGGCAACCTGAAGATCGAGCTCACGCCGAAGAAGTTTGCCGACTTCCATCCTGAGGCGATTGTTGATCAGGTACCGCGCCTGAAGAAATTACTGGAAGCACGACTTGAGCTGCGCGATCTGCTGGCCAAACTGGACGGCAATGATGATCTCGACGGTCTGCTAGCAGGAATCGTAAAGAACACCGAAGGCCTGAAACAAATTCGTAGCGCTGCTGGTGGCGGCGCGAGCAGCGCAAACGACAAGCCCGCTGCGAAGAAAGAAGACGACAAGCCTGAGGCGAAGTCTGACGACGCACCAAGCGCTGAATAACCAATAACGATCGCAGGTAATCCTCCGCATCCTGACCGAGACGAGTGACCGACATGGCAGATACTAAATCCTCCTCCTCTGGCGCTGGCGCTTCTGGCACCGGCAGCCTCCTGGACCAGATCGTCCTGAACGGCAAAATGGCCAACGAGCCTTCGCAAGAGCCGTACGCGAAGCGAATGCTGAGCCAGTTCGCCTCGCAGATTCTCGACGAAGACATGAAGTTCAGCCCTGACAAGGGCGTGGTCACGATGATCAACGAGCGTATCGCAGAGATCGATGATCTGCTGACCAAGCAGCTGAATGCCATCATGCATCACCCGGAGTTTCAGGCGCTGGAAGGCGCGTGGCACGGTCTGCACGATTTTGTGTTCGGTAGCGAGACCAGTACCCGTCTGAAAATTCGCCTGATGAGCGTCAGCAAGCAAGAACTGCTGAATGATCTCGAAACCGCGGTCGACTATGACACCAGCGCACTGTTCAAGAAAGTGTACGAAGAAGAGTACGGCACCTTTGGTGGCTATCCCTATTCGGTACTGATCGGCGACTACTACTTTGGTCGCCATCCGCAAGATATGGCGCTGCTGGAGCGTGTTTCTAAAGTAGCAGCGGCGGCTCATGCGCCTTTCATCTCGGCGGCTTCACCTGCCTTGTTCGACATGAAGCGCTTCACCGAACTCGGTGGCCCGCGTGATCTGTCAAAGATTTTTGAGAGCGCAGAGCTAGCGACTTGGAAAGCCTTCCGCGAAGGTGAAGATTCGCGCTATGTCGCGCTGACCTTGCCACGCTATCTGGCACGACTGCCCTACGGCAACAAGACGAAACCTGTCGAGCAGTTCGGGTTTGAAGAAGACGTAGACGGTAAAGACCACGACAAGTATCTGTGGTCGAACAGCGCCTATCAGTTAGGTTTGCGGATTACCGATGCGTTTGCCAAGTTCGGCTGGACCACTGCGATTCGTGGTGTTGAGGGCGGCGGTAAAGTTGAAGGCATGACCGCGCACACTTACCAAACTGACGAAGGTGATATCGCACTGAAATGCCCAACCGAGGTGCTGATCACTGACCGTCGTGAAAAAGAACTTAATGACCTCGGTTTCATTGGCGTCGTTAACGCTAAAGGAGCGACTTACGCTGCTTTCTTCGGCGGGCAAACGGTCAACAAACCCAAGGTCTATAACAAAGATTTGGCAAATGCGAATGCCAACCTTTCGGCACGCCTACCTTACATGTTGGCAGCCTCGCGCTTTGCGCACTACGTAAAGGTCATCGCACGTGACAAAGTCGGTAGCTTCCAGACCCGCGACACCTTGCAAAGTTATTTGAACACCTGGATCGCGGACTATGTTTGCCTGAGCGAGTCCGCACCACAAGAGACCAAGGCGCGCCTACCATTGGCCAGCGCCCGCGTTGACGTGAGCGAGATTCCGGGGCGTCCTGGTGCTTACTCGGCGGTAGTGTTTGTACGGCCGCATTTCCAGATGGAAGAGTTGACTGCCTCGATCCGCATGGTGGCGGAATTGCCCGCGCCAGCAGCCTGATCGTCAGCGCACTACCCACGCCGACCCACCATGATCGCGAACTATTCTTAGGATAAAACACCATGGATAACTGCAATATTCTGCTCCAGATCGACGGTGTCAAAGGCAGCAGCACCTTGGCCGACTATGCCGACCAAATCGAGTGCTACTCCTGGACATTCAACGTCGTGCAGCCCAGCAGTAATACCAAGTCAGGTACCGAGCGTACAGCGGCGAACCCGATGTTCTCCGACATTACGCTCACCAAGGAGACTGATGTTTCTTCGACCGACTTACTTCGTCTATGTGCGACTGCGAAAGAAGTCGATAAGGTCACCCTGACAATGCTGCGCAAGGCGAATGAAGAAAACGCGCCACTGCTAAAGGTTGAGTTAGAGAAGGTGATCATTAGTCACTACACTATCGCCAGCGCGCATGAGCCACATCCACTTGAAACCGGTGTTGATGGCGCGCGCCGCCCGCTAGAAACCATTTCGCTGAACTTCGTGAAAATCAAGATGGAGTACAACCATCAGGCTAACGACGGCAGCATCGCAGGCAAGACCGATTTCGGCTACGACCTGGCGATCAACAAAAAAGCTTGATCCCTTGTTACCGGCGATCCGCCACGATAGAGGTGAAGCTCGATGTCATTCCTGTTCCCGGGTGGGCCCATCCCGCTGTTCGACAAGCTCGACCAGCGCGCTGCGCCGACCGGGCTTGAAGCTGGTCAGGGGCTTTCTGCCGATGGCGTCGAGGCCTCAGTTGAGCGCGAGCTGCATCGCTTACTGAACTCGCGCTCTCGAATCAATCTGTCCGAGTTCACTGAAGCAAATCTCACCGTCTGCGATTACGGCATTCCGGACTACACCACCCTGTCAGTTCGCAGCGATACCGATCGAGTTCAGATCGCCACTGCAATCGCCTATGCGATTCAGCATTTTGAGCCGCGACTTGTCAACGCCACAGTGACACCGCTCGGTGCTGCCAACGGTATAACGATCGCACTATTTCAAATTGATGCCGATCTACCGATTGCGAATACCGTACGTCGCGTGCGTTTCACGCTGGCTGGCGAAACGCCACCCATTGCCCACACCGCTTCGAACACAGCGGAGGTTCTCGCATGAATTCACGCGCGGGTGATAACGAACTGCTGGACTACTACCTGCGCGAGCTGGATTGGTTGCGTACGCAAGGGCGCGACTTCGCGCGGCGTTACCCCAAAATCGGCGCACGTCTAGATCTGCACGGTGGCGAGTCACATGATCCCCATACCGAACGACTGATTGAATCCGTTGCATTTCTGGCGGCGCGGGTACGACGCGATATCGACTCAGATTTTCCGCAAGTCGCCAGCGCACTACTGGAAAACCTCTACCCTTCGCTATTAGCACCACTGCCATCCATGACGGTGGTGCAGATGTCGCTCGGCGCAGCGCAAGGCAAGGTTACTGCCGGGCTAGGTGTGCCGCGTCACACAGCCTTAGTCACTTACGCTGATAGCGGCGAAGAAGTGCGCTTTCGTACCGCATGGGATAGCACACTATGGCCGCTGCATATCGCTGACGTAAAAGTCGATGATGAGGGCTATATCGCTCTGGTGATCAAGGCGGACGACGGCACCTCACTCGATGAGTTAGAACTCGATACCCTGCGCATTCATCTCGCCGGTGATGCGGCTACCGTAGCGACGCTATATGAATGTATGGCGGTGCGCTTGAAGGGTATGTATGTCGCGAACGCATCTGGAACGACGATCGCACGCTTGGCCCCCAAGCAGTGTCAGCGCATTGGTTTTGATACTGAACATGCGGTGCTACCGCAAGCGCCGGGTGCTCATCCGGCGTATGGCTTGCTGCAAGAGTATTTTGCATTTCCAGCGAAGTTCCATTTCTTCGATATTCACGGCTTTCGTGCCCTCAAGCTCAGCGGTCAGCAATTCAGCTTAAAACTAGATGTCGGTGCCGCATCCCGAAAGCTGCGCGCGCTGAATGCGGATAACTTCCGTCTTGGCTGCACGGTAGCAGTCAATCTATTCCCGCGCACCTCGGAGCCTATTCAGATCGATCACACCCAGCATGAGGTAATGCTGGTAGGTGACCGCGCGCGTGAAGCCTCGACCGAGATTCATTCGATCCAGCAGGTCACCGCTTCTGAGCCTGGCTCGGATCAACCCATGCAGCTACGCCATATCGCTGCCATGCAAAGTGGCGAAGCCATTGATGATGTGTTCTGGGTCGCACGACGCGAGCGTAGTCTGCGCGATGACATTACCGGTACCGATTTATACCTGTCGTTTGTCGATCGACGGCAAGAGCGGCGTGCGCCCTCTGCCGTTGTGTACGCTAACACCTTATGCACCAACCGCGGCTTGGCGGAGCAGATCACACCGCAAACTCTGCTAATCGGCGAAGGTGTCTCGAATGGATTGCAGATCTGCTGTGTGAGCGAACCCTCGCGCCAGCGGATGCCGCCGATCGGTAGCGATACCTTGTGGCGGCTGATATCGCTGCTCAATCTGCAGCATCAGTCCTTGATTAACGCTGATCAAGGTCGTGATCACCTGCGTGAATTGCTCTCTCTGTTTAGCTCAGAGCAGCAGCGCGACCTGGAGCAGATTCGCGGCATTCAACGCCTCAGCGCACGTGCAGTAACGCGGCAGATCGGTCACGAGGCTTGGCGTGGTGTCTGCCGTGGCACAGGCGTGCGGCTTGAGATTGATCCGGATGCATTTGTCGGTAGCTCGTCGGTGTTGTTCTCTGCCGTGTTAGCGCATTTCTTTGCGCTGTACACCACCGTGAATTCCTTCGTCGAACTGGGTATTTGGCGCGGTGATGAATGTCTGGTGCAATGGCCGCCAATGAGTGGCTCACAGGAGTTGCTCTAAATGAGCGCGCGTGACGCTGACATGCAGTTGATCCCTGCCCTGCTCGAGCAGCCGCAGGGCTTTGATCTATTCCAAGCCATCAGCCTGCTTGAGCGCGCCGGTATGGCCGATGGCCACGCGGCACTCGGCACCGACCACGGTACCGAAGCAGTTCGGCTATCTAGTCATATCTCGCTCGACTTTGACGCCAGTGATGTCCGCGATGCACGCCGCGGTGCTGTCACTGGCGAGCCATATACGCTAAGCACACCGGTACTTTCCTTGTTAGGTCAAGCAGGGCCGATGCCCTCAGCGTTTACCGAGATGGTGATCGCGCGTAATGCGGTCAGGGATTTTGCAACAGCCGAGTTTTTGGATATTTTCCATCACCGTTTGCTGTCCTTGTTCTACCTTGGTCGTAAACGTCACCGCCCTTCGGTCGGTGGCGATGCCAATACAGCCAGCATCGGTAGCGCGACGCGACGCTTATGCGGAAGCACTGAACAAGTACCGCGTGATGCAGGTCGATGGCTACGTCACGCTGGTTTACTTGCGGGTGCGCCGCGCTCAATTGCTTCGCTGTGTACCTTGCTGGCCGATCGTTTCCAGATTAGTTTTCGAAGTGAGCAATTTGTCGGCCGCTGGTTGCCGCTCGAGTCGGATGATCTCACCCTGCTAGGCGATAAAAACTGTGCGCCTGCACTGGGTCAAAACGCGCTGCTGGGCCGACAAGCCTGGGATCAGTCGGCAGCGATTCGGCTGTACGCCCATGATCTACCGCTGCCACGTGTGATGCAGCTGCTACCGGGTGGTGAGCAGCATGAAGTATTCAAAGCCACGGTGCGCGACTTCATGCCATCGGCACTCAGCGTTGAGGTCTGGCTGACACCGGCTGCGGAGACCGTCACCGCAGCATCCTTCAGCACAACGGGCCGCCCACGTCTAGGTTGGAATGCCTGGGTAGCAGAGCGCAGTGCGCGCGATACAGCAGCTTCTACTGAAACACCGCCGCCGGCGCGTTTCTCATTTGACTGTGCGCATCATGAGCACTGAACTGCGCACCCTGATACAGCGGCTGGATGATGAAAGCCGCGCCGCTATGGAACGCGCAGCTGAGTTATGCGCGCAGCAGACGCATTTCAGTGTCGACCCCGAGCATCTATTCATAGAGCTACTGCACGATAAAGATAGCTCGCTGCAGCGGCTACTCAGCCATTTTCAAGTGTCTGGCGCACGCGCGCAGTCGCAGCTACAAGATACCCTCGATCAACTTAAACGTGGCAACGGACGTACCCCCATACTGTCCGAGCATCTGCCGCGTTTACTTGAAAATGCTTGGGTGATCGCTTCGGTACAACTGGGCGAGAGTCATATCGATGCTGCTTGTTTACTGCTCGCAGCGTTGGAATCCGACACCCTGCGTGGCATGCTGCTGGAATCTGCACCCAGCCTGCTAGACCTACCGCGCGAGAGCCTGCGCCAGCAGTTACGTAGTCTGTCGGGCTTAGGATCTACCGTGGGCGCGACGGCATCGAAGACGCTCACTTCGTCCGCACAGGGCGAACGTCAAAAGACACCGGCACTCGATCAGTACACGCTGGATCTGACTGAACAAGCAAAACAAGGCCAGCTCGACCCTGTGATCGGACGTGACCAGGAAATCAATCAGCTGATCGAGACCCTGCTACGTCGCCGCCAGAACAACCCCATCCTGACCGGTGAAGCCGGTGTCGGTAAAACCGCCGTTGTGGAAGGTTTTGCGCAACGGGTAGTGAATGACACGGTACCAGCGCCGTTAAAAGATATTTCAGTGCGAGCACTTGATCTTGGCTTGCTCCAAGCCGGTGCCGGCATGCGCGGCGAGTTCGAGCGCCGTCTCAAAGACGTCATCCTCGAGGTGAAAGCTGCATTACCGCCCGTTGTATTGTTCATTGATGAAGCCCATCAGCTGATTGGTGCCGGCGGTAGCGAAGGCGTGGGTGATGCTGCCAACCTGCTCAAGCCTGCGCTGGCAAGAGGTGAATTGCGTACCATCGCAGCGACGACTTGGTCTGAGTACAAACAGTATATCGAGCGTGACCCAGCATTAACGCGCCGCTTTCAAGTGGTGAAAGTTGTCGAGCCCAGCACAGATACCGCTATCGCGATGCTGGCATCAATTGTGTCGCGGTTAGAAACGCATCACGGTGTCACTATCACCGAGGGTGCGGTAAAGGATGCAGTGAATTTATCCCACCGCTATCTACGTGCACGGCAGCTGCCGGACAAAGCGATCAGCCTGTTGGATACAGCCTGTGCGCGTGTCGCGCACAGCGTTTCCGACGGCGCAGCGAATAAGGCGAGCAGCACTCACCAACAGAACACCGATAAAACTCAAGCCTGCGTCGACACTGAAGCGGTAGCCAACGTGCTGTCGAGCTGGACCGGTATACCGCTCGGTCGTATGCTGGCCGATGAGCAGCGTATGGTGCTGGAGCTGCACAAGCGTCTGCAGGAAAGAATCATCGGGCAGGATGAAGCGCTAGAGGTGATCGCACGTCGCATCCGTAGCCATCGCGCCGGACTGGATGATGAAGCAAAACCGGTCGGTGTTTTTCTACTGGTGGGCCCGAGCGGTGTCGGCAAGACCGAGACTGCGAATCAGCTTGCCGAGCTGCTGTATGGCAGCCGCGAGCACATGGTCACCATTAATCTGTCTGAGTATCAGGAGCCACATTCGGTGGCTGGCTTGAAGGGCGCGCCACCGGGCTATGTGGGCTATGGTCGCGGCGGTGTGCTAACCGAAGCGATCCGGCGTCAGCCCTACAGCCTGTTGCTACTCGATGAGATGGAAAAAGCGCATCCGGATGTGCTCGAACTGTTTTATCAAGTGTTCGACAAGGGCACGATGGAAGATGCCGAAGGCACCTCTATCGACTTCCGTAACACCTTGATCCTGTTGACCTCAAATGCAGCACAAGAAGTGGTGGTTGACGTCTGCCAGCAGCAAGTCCATGCCAGCCTGGAGCAAATCAACGCTGCGCTGCGCCCTGCACTACTGCGCCAGTTCCCGGCGGCGTTTTTAGGTCGTCTGATCATCGTCCCCTACCGCCCTATCGCGGATACCGAGCTACTGCGTATCACCGGGCTGAAGCTGGATCAATTGGCAGAGCGCATACAGCGTAATCACGCTGCGCACTTGCAGTGGGACGCTACCGTTGCCGATGCGATCGTTGCACGTTGCCATGAAGTCGAGAGTGGCGCGCGAAATATCGACCACATCATTACGCAGTCCTTGCTACCTGAACTCGCCGCCGAAGTACTAGCGAAGATTGCAGCCTCTGAGCATTTCAATCAGGTCACACTCGGCGTCGATCAGCACACTGGATTTCGTGTCAGTCTGAATCAAGTTGGGGAGCCCGCATGAGACAGGACTTTACCCAACAGCACGTACGCATCGCCATCACGACCGTGTTAGGCAAAGACAAGCTACTACTGGAGAGTTTTGCTGGCACCGAGGCCTTGTCGCGACCCTTTGCATTTGCGTTGACGATGAGATCATCGGAAGTTGCGCTCGACCCTGATGCCCTCATCGGCACGCTGGCCACAGTGAAGGTGATTCACGGCGACGGTATGACTCGCTACTTCCATGGCTTGATCAGCGGCTTTACGCAAGCGGGTATCGATGCGGAATTTGCCTGGTACAGCGCCGATATGGTGCCCTCGCTGTGGCTACTTTCGCTTTCGCGTGATCGTCGCATCTACCAGAACCAAAGTACGGTGCAGATTGTTGAATCGGTGCTGCAGTCGTTCGGCATTAAGTTTAATAATCGCTTGAAATCCAGCTATGCGCCGCGTGAATACTGCGTACAGTATGACGAGACACCGCTGGATTTCATCATGCGGCTGATGGCGCAAGAAGGTATTTTTTACTTCTTCCAGTTCGCAGACGGTAGCCACACCATGGTGCTGGGCGATGACCCATCTGCGCACAGTGATTGCGCCAACAGCCAATTAATCTACCGTGGGCGTGCTGATACCCGTGGTTGGCCCGACACTGTCTTGCGCTTCGAGGCGGGTGGTCGCTTAGTCACGCGCGACTATAACGGACGCGATTATGACTACTTGAAGCCCAGTACCTCGCTGGCTGCAGAAGCCGCCGGCAAAGCCGGTCGCGGCAAGTTCTACGAATACCCCCATCTGCACAATACGGTGAGCGCGGGTAAGCAGCAGCAAACTGTCCATGTACAAGGTAGCCAGGCAGAGGCGTCGAGTGCTGCCGGTGAAAGCTTATGTAATAGCCTGTATGCCGGTGGTGTCTTCAAACTCGATAAGCACCCTAACGCACGACTCAATACGCGTTATGTCCTGCGCAGCGTGACCCACCGTGCGGATATCACTGGCTATACCAATCACTTTGAGTCTTTCCCTTCGACACTCGCGTTTCGGCCAACTCGTAGCGTGCCGCAGCCTGTGGTCGCGGGTAGCCACTCGGCCTTCGTGGTGGGCCCGGATGGTGAAGAGATCTGGACCGATGTGCACGGGCGCGTGAAAGTGAAATTTCACTGGGATCAGAGCGCTGCGCATGACGATAAAGCCTCGTGCTGGGTACGTGTGTCCCAGGCCTGGGCTGGTAATGGCTGGGGCGCGCTGTTTATCCCGCGGATCGGGCAGGAAGTGATCATCAGCTACCTCGATGGCAATCCTGATCGGCCGTTGATCACCGGTAGCGTCTACAACGGTGAGCAAGCAACGCCCGTCAACCTGCCGAGCAAGCAAATGCAGTCGGGATTTCGTTCACGTCCGACCAAGAGCGGCAATGGTCGCTCTAAATCGGCTGAAATTGCTGATGGTCGTATCCATGGTAATGAGCTGCGCTTCGACGACAAGATGGGCGATGAAGAACTCTATCTCCACGCAGAGCATGACATGAAGGTCGATATTGAACACGACCTCGATACCACGCTATACAAAGGATCGGAACAACACCTGATCAAGAAAGGCAATCGCAGCATCGATGTCACGATCGGTAACGAAACCCATACCGTCGGTGGCAAGCGCGACCTAACAGTCCATGGTGACGAAACCCATAGCGACAGCGCGAACTTCAAGCACACCGTCAAGAAGAACTACACGCTGGAGGTAGATGGCGATCTTTCCGAGACCATCAAAGGCAATACCACCTTGAAAATCACTGGCAATTTGGTGATTGATGTCGGCGGCAGCATTACCTTCAAGTCGGGGAAAAATACCGATGTCACTGCCGGCACTGCGATCAATATGAAAGCGGGTACTGAGTTGAGTAGTAAGGCCGGTACCAGCTATGCGATCAAGGCGGGCACCGAACTGAAGATGGATGCACTGACGCTGGCCGCCAAGGCATCGGCCTCAGGCCAGATTGATGGTGGCGGCATGCTGACCATCAAAGGCGGCATGGTGAAAATCAATTGAGCATGATGATGAATAACCAATCCTCACCGACAATCAATAGTGCGCTGCTCGAGCTGCGAGATGCCAGCGGCCTGCTACAGCACAGCATCAGCACACAGCAAGGTGCACTACACGGCGCGCTGCAAAGCTTCGATAGTGCTGGACAGACACTACAACGAGCGGCCTATCAAAACGGTGCTCGGCACGGCTTGAGCGAGTATTACAACGGTCCCTTGCCGCAAATGCAGCAGCACTTTGCGAATGGCATTGCTCATGGCCCGACAAAATTATTCGACGCAGCGGGTAATCTCGCCGCTGAGCTGACTTATGTCGCGGGTCAGCTGCAGGGTGAGGCACGCTACTACGCACAGGGTCGTCTGGTACGCCGGGCGAATTATCGAGCCGGCAAACTCGACGGCACAGTCGACGACTTCGGCATGGATGGCGCGCTACTGCAGCGGACTAGCTATCAAGCCAACGCCCTGCACGGACCGTCGCTACGCTACTGGCCGAATGGGCAAGTGATGGAACGCATCGATTTCGAGCGCGGACTAATGCAAGGCGCGGCACGTCAATTTGATCAAGCCGGCAAAGCACTCGGTTCACCTGGCCCAACCTTGGTCAAACGGGTCGAGCAATTATTGCGGGGTGCGCCATGAGTAATCTTGTGTGCTCAGGTGCGATGCTGAAGTGTCCATTCGGCGCAGCGCCGTCTACGCTCAACGTGCTGCCCGCGAACCGTGTGCTGTCGGGTGCGCCCTCGGCCAACATCATGGACCACGTGCCTATGTTGAACATACCGCCGTTCGGTATGTGTAACTCCTTAGCCAACCCGATGGTCGCTGCGGCGACTGCGGCGGCACTGGGTGCACTGACCCCCATGCCCTGCATACCGGCCACCAGCGCGCCGTGGGCGCCGGGCTCGCCCACAGTGCAAATCGCCAACATGCCGGCACTGAACGATAGCTCAACACTCGCGTGCAATTGGGGCGGTGTGATTCAGGTGTCGATGGCAGGACAATTCACGGTGACAGTGGCATGAAGATCTCGCTCCTGCTCACGCCACGACTGGTGGTCATCATCAGCGCCTGCGCTAGCGCCGCCGTGTTGCTGCTATTAATGCTCGGCTTCGAGTTAGGGCTACGGCAGGCACATGAAGACCAAGCGGCATATGCAAAGGCCCGTGGCGAGAATGTCTATGGCGCCGCATCGCCAGTTTCAGGCAACGCAGCAAATACTGCAGTCCATAACCGTACCGACGCTACAGCACCGGCCGCTTCGAGGGGTGCGCCATGAGGAACACCACGCGTCTCGCCCAAATACAAGTAGCAGCACAAGCACACGCAGTAAGTATCAGCCTGTATAGGAATCTGCGCTTCAAGCAGCCTTTGTATTTGAATTTTCAGTTGTTGCTCCTGATGTTCGTGATGCTCATGCTAACGGGATGCAGCACCGTCAAGGACTATGTGATGCCTTCGGGTGTCAAGCTGGACTGGGAGTCAGTCACGTTGAGTGTTGCCGCTGGTGCCAATCGCGACTACCCGTTAGCGATTGACGTAGTGCTGGTCAATGATGAGGTCTTAGAAAAACGACTGCTCGCTATGAGTGCACGCGACTGGTTCAGTGCACGTAATGGCTTGCGTAAAACCTACCCTGATGTCCTCGGTGTCGACAGCCTCGAGTTAGCACCGGGTGAATCGCTCACCTTACCTGGAAAGCGCTGGTCAGGGCGGCGTGTTACAGCTGCCTTGGTATTTGCAGATTACTTGGTCGCCGGCCCGCATCTTGCGCGTATCGACTCATTACGCGGTCGGGTACAGCTGACATTCGGCGCGAATGAATTCACTGCTTACCGTTTGGAGAAATAAATGTGCCCACAATCACATCGGTACGGAGGTCGGCGATGAAGTACCCAGATCGCATACAGTGGCACGAGGGCATGCTGCTATCGCCGCAGCATTTTCAGCTGGAGTCGGCACGTGTCGATGCCTTGATTGCATGGCACACCTTGAATAGCAGCCCCTACGGCTGGGGTGTGAAGCGACTGAAGTTCGATTTATCGCTGCTACCCGCGGGTGTTTTGCGTGTACTTGAGTTGGAAGCCATCCTGCCTGATGGCACCGCGATCATGCTCGATCCACAAGACGCACGAGCACCCGAACTGTCACTCAAGCTCGACCCGGCTCGCGATCAGCTCGCTTTGCATGCGCAAACCGTATGGCTATCACTGCCGGTATCACGCAACATGAAAACCCCAGAGATCAGTGCGCGCTTTTTGTCAGTGAAGAGCGAACTGTTGGAAGATGAAGTCTCGGATGCTGCACCGGCAGATATCCCACGTCTGATTCCCAACCTATCACTCTCGATCGGCGATGCACCACCACCACTCGCTATCGGTATGGCGATCGCGAATGTGATGGAAGACGATGGCATGATTAAGCTCGGCCCGGCCCTGCCTGCGCTGCTAGATCTGCAGGCTACGCCTGACTTGCTGGATGCACTGCGAGATTTCAGCCGTACGCTACGCAGCAAGGCGGCTTTCATCGCGCGACAGCTTGCTGGACTACCCGCCACCGAGCAACGTGGTGAGCGCGTCACGCTGACGCAGCGCCTTGCCTGTTTAGTGCCCGTCATGCCCGTACTTGAAGCGCAGCTGCAAAGTCCGGTGATACCGCCCTATCCGCTCTATCTCGCGCTATGCAATTTACTCGGCCCGATGTCACTGCTGCGCCCGGGTGCATTACCCATCACACCACCGCCCTACGTGCATGCACAGCCGCATCTCAGTTTGCTGCCCTTGCTCAAAGAAATACAAGACAACCTCGCAGAGATCAGCCAAGACTATCGCGAAGTGGCTTTCGACTGGGCGAGTGGTACGTTCGAGCTGACGCTGCGGCCCGAGTGGGTGGGCAAGCGTTTGGTAGTTGGTCTGAAAGGCGGCCTATCCAGTGAGATTGAAGATTGGATGGATAGTGCGTTGATCGGGCCCTCACATGTATTCAATGAGCTGCGCGAAAAACGGGTGCTGGGTTATCGACGCGCACGTATCGCAGCGGCGCCCGAGATGCAGTTGCACGGTTTACCCGGCGTGGTTCTTTATGAAATCGTCCCCGGACCTGAACTGATGCATGCAGATAGCCGCCTGCTGGTGGGTGGCTCCGGCCGTGCTGGTAGCAAGATGCGTCCCGGCAGTATGCAGCTGTTTATACGGACACAGGGTCGATAAGGCGCTTCGCGCTACATACCGTCATGGGCAAACTCTATCTTCCTGTGCCAATCAGCCAAACGTCAGCCATGCCGGCGACGGTGGATGCACTCGCCCCGGTGACCGTATCAGCGGCAGAATATGGCGAGCGCCATAGCACCGTACTACTCAAGCAGTTACGTGATTTTGTCGCCGAAGTTCTGCAAGTGATCGCTACCTTGTCGGTACCCGCCACTACCGCCGACGAGGAACCTGCCGAGCATTCACGTCAATTGGCGCAAGAAGCGTCTGAACGTATTGCACGTATTATCAGCGCCAAGACGCTTGATCTGTCGCATAGTGAAAGCATAGCCGCACGCGCAGCAAGCGATGAGCTACGCTACTTGATGGCCGCTATGGCCGATGAACTCTTGCTGTCGCGTGATTGGCCCGGACGCGCTCGGTTCACCGAAACCCTGATCGAAACCCGATTGTTCGGCAGCAGCGTGGCAGGTGATCAGATCTTCCAACGGATCGATGTGCTATTGAGCGGTACGAGCGATATAGCGCCACCGATGGCATCGCTGTACTTGTTTGCGATTTCTACCGGTTTTGAGGGTCGTCACCGTGGCCTGAGAGTGGATGAGGCTCTGCAGCCACTGCGCGATGCGCTGTTTCGTCTGATCTATCGGCGCGATGCACAACTTGGACCGATCTTGGCGGGACAGCCAGACCTAAGCGAACGTGTGCTGTCACCACAAGCCTACCGCTACCCGCTGTCGAATATTGTGCCGGTACGCTTTTTCCGCTTTAGCCGCGGTACCCTGAGTTTTATCGGCACCATGCTGCTATTGATTGTGCTGTCACAGGTGGCCTGGCGCGTGACGACAGCACCCGTGCGCAAGGCGCTTGAACCCTCGCCTCCCACTCAACTCAAGCAGCGCATACCCACGGAGGCCGGTCGTGGATAACAGCATGACCATCACGATAATTGTGGGTCTGCTGACGGTAGCGATCGGCGTGCTTATGATCGCGCTGCGCGCCGGCGTTGATCGTGAGGCTGACAAAGCGGGTACCCGCCGCGCCCTGCTCGATATCGGTCGCCTACGTGCTTCATTCGACCAAGCAATCAGTACCATCGAGCGCAATATCGCTGATCGAAGCAAACGCTATGACATTCCCTGGGTGGTGCTGCTGCATGATGGCGATGAGGCAGTGCGTCCAGCAATTGAGCGCTGCGGACTATCGAATGTTCTGGCGGATGAATCACTCATACCGTCTCAAACCGGGCTGCATTGGCATCTATTCGATCGCGGTGTAGTGATCGAGCTGAATGCCGAGCAACTCGACGATGCCATCGCCAGCGATACCCAGGAAAAACGCTGGGAAGCCTTTATCGCCTTGTGCGGAAAGTACCGTCCGCAGCGTCCGCTGGATTCCGTCGTGATCGCAGTTCCGGCCGCCATGCTGGCCGATCGAAGCCCACAAGGACGCGAACATCTGCGTGCTCGCGCAGATGCGGCCAGTCGCCGTATTTGGATCGCACAAAATCGCTATGCCATGCGCTTCGCAGTGTATGTGGTGGTTACCGGATGCGAGCAACTACCGGGATTCAGCGACTTTGCACAAGCGCTACCGACTTCCATGCAAGACGGTATGCTGGGCTGGTCATCACCCCATCAGCCATCCACGTTATTCCAGGCAGGATGGATCGACGAGGCATTTGATCAAGTAGAACAAAATTTAATCGAGAGTAGCGCCGAGTTATTCGCCTCACAGGCAATGCTGCGCTCAGCGACGGATGTGTTCTTGCTGCCTTCGCAAATCGCTGCACTACGCACAGGTGCGCGGGATTATCTCGACGCCTTGATGCGCCCGAATGCTTTCCACGAGCCGTTTTTCTTGCGCGGTATTTACCTGAGTGGAAACACCGAGCGACCGATGTTCCTGCGTGGGTTAATGGAGTCCAAGGTATTCGCAGAATTTGGCTTGTCGCGCGCTGCACACTCGCAAAAACTAGCGCGGCCACTGATGAGCCAGATCGGTCGCTGGCTAGCGGTCGGCATACCCATGGTGTATGCCTTCGGCATCATCCTCACCACGATACAGCTACAACGCGTGCTACCAGTACTGGCAGAGGGCTTGGAGGGCTTGAAACGAGATATCGAGTACCGTGCGCAAGCGAGTAACACTGGCGAGCGCATCGAGTTCGAGTGGTACCGTAAAACTGCCCTGCAGCTAATGATTGGCTTGGAAGAATTACAGTCACGTCGGATCAGCCGTACTACTGCGCTGTATGACCCCGGCTTCATCAACCCATTCATGCCGGGATCGTGGCCGATGTTCGACGATGTGCGCGAGCGTGCTAAGCAACGCATCGCTAATGAATTTTCTGATCTAGGTGTCCGCACACTACAACAGGCGGTATACCGACGTACTGCTGAGCTGACCAATGCACCACTGAATCCGATTACTTACCACCTCACTGGTGGCAGCACCGATTGCGATGGTCCTCAGTTATTGAGCACTTCGCCCATGACTGGTGCCGTCGCAACGGTTGCGCTTGAACGCATGAACGAGTTCGTCACACTACAGCGCTATGCCAGTGATGTGACACGTTTGGAGACGAATGTCAGCAGCTTGCTACATCTCGGTACACCGCACAAGAATAGCCAATCATCGCTGCGTATGCTGGTACTCGATATGCTAGGTGCCGAGTTACCCGGCGATCTCGAGGCAAGCGTCGTACTATTTCGTAATGCAGCCGCGAAAGAAATTACCCTAGTCGATCACGCTGCGGTCTCGCGCGCCGTCAGTTGTGGCTTTACGCGTGCGGCGCTGACGCTGAACCAACAGCTATTTGCCGACAACGCGCTGCTGCGTAATGAAGAGCGTGTTGTCAACGCCCGCAACGCCGTCATGAACCTATTCGGGGGCAAAGACGCGCCTAGCAGCAGCGAAGTCATTCAGAGCTACCGCCGCTTGCGTGATTCACTCAATGAACAACGTTCTTTACTTGCCACCGGCTACGGCGCTTGGTTACTGCATGACGAACTGAAGCTTGGTCCGTCCTATGACAAGCTGATGAAGCAATTTGCTGATAACGATTTGATTAGCAATCCTGCAATCGCCGATATAGAACGCCGCTCGAAAGAAGATTTTTCCCGTGCTCGCCAGCGTTTTGTGGCGCTATTCGGTTCCGGTACGGAAATGGGTATCAGCGCTGAAGGCAAGCAAGGAAGCTTGCAGATGTCAGCCGAACGCTTGACCTTGCTGGCTGCACTCGATCATTTGTTAGCGCAACCTTTCATGCAACCGGCGGTCGGTGACGCCTTGGAAGTAACACCGCGTAACACGTTGGTTCAGTGGGATACCGATCAACTCGCACGTGCTGTCAAACTAGGCGAGGGACATCGCAAGTATCTCACCGAAGACCTGCCGAAATTCCCGACTGGCATGCAAGAAGCTGTGCACGATCTGATCGACTACCAATATGCGCTAAGGCTGGTAGATTTAATTGGTCATGCCTATACCCGACTTGATCGCGGATCTGCCGCGTCCGATCACACACAGGCTTCATCGACATCCTATGAAATGGCCAGCCAGCAAGTCAGGAAGCTGGTGCTTCTCCTGAAAGGATTGGGTCAGGATGGCGAAGCCAACGCCCTACAATCGGTTCTTGTCAATGATGCTTCAGGTCGTCTAAAGCTACTTAATGATGCGTTGCAAAGCGCGCATCCCTATCAGATTCTGGACGACAGCGATGATGGGCGTAGTGAGTCGCGCGATCGCCTACAACTATTTGCACAGAGTGATGACGCTGTCGACTACCTAAGCAATCAGTTATCTTTGGTGCAGACGCTGTCTGCACAAGTACAACTACTACGTAGTGCCTTACCCGCAGATTCACGGACTAACGGCGATCTGACACGCTGGCAAAGTATCGCGCGCGAAATAGAGCTACATACTGCCAAGGATCCGAAAGGTAGCTTACTGAAACTGGAACGTTTCATCAATGAATTGGCACGTGAGCTTGATGCACCAACCTGCCTTGCAGTGCTGCGGGCGCATGAACCGACCAAGCGCACCAACAACTATTTTGCAGAGCGTCATGCCGAGTTGCACCGCACAGTGAGTCGGCGCTGTCTTGCACTCGATCGTCGCTCCTTCGCTGAGCAATGGCGCACTTTCGCATCCGACTTCAATAAACTGCTAAAGGGTCACCGTCCCTTTATCGGTAATCGAGCCACGCTACGACCTTCCGAGTTCCATACGATACCCCCGGCGGATCAAGCGGATGTAAGTGCATTAATGCAACGACTACCGAATGTATCGCCTGAAGTATTCGCACGCAATAACATTCCCGAAGGTGCTGCAATACCTATTCGAGACTTCGCGGCGCAGGCTGCAAAAATCAGGCAGACCATGGGATCACTGTTCCCGAATGATCCTGCTGCCCCAGCAGGCTTGGACGTGATGATTAAATTCCGTGCCAGTACCACCGGGGAACAAGACGGTAACAAGATCATTGACTGGTCGATCACGATCGGCGATCAAACCCTTAGCTTGCGCGATGCACCACGTGCGCTTCGTTGGCGAGTCGGTGAACCAGTACGAATCGCGTTGCGTTTCGCTAACGATGCACCGATCATGCCGCGCGCTGACCCGGATAATCCGTATCTGGAAGTCAGTCGTAAAACTGCGGTGTTCCGCTTTGAAGGACCTTGGGCCTTGCTCGATATGCTACAGCTGATGCGCGCTAACGAGCTTTCCGACGCACGTAACTCGCTGTTAAAACTTGAGGTGCCAGTACAGGCAGACGAGCGAGATCCGACCTCGCGTGCAAGACCGGTGCGTGTATTCGTCGGTATCACGCTATCAGAGCCCGGCAAGACCACTGCCCTGACCTGGCCTTCGTACTTCCCCGAGCGTGCACCAATACTGGAACGATGATGCGCGAAATCGACTTCGACGGCTTACTTCAGCAATTGCTCCTACCGGTCTCCGCTGCTGAACCGGCAGGGCGATGGATGCGCTACGAGCCGTCCTTCAGCGAGTTGAGCCGCTTACGTGAAGAAGACGACCCAAACCTGCCCATGGGAGATTGGGAAAGGCCGCTACAAAAAGCTAACTGGGCTGAGGTTGCTGAAGTAAGTATTCGATTGCTGGAAAAAGACAGTAAGGATTTTCAGGTGGCCGCATGGCTGACTGATGCCTGGATACGCACGCATTCCTGGCAAGGTCTGTGTGCTGGCCTACAACTACTGAATGGCATTGCCGAGCGATTCTGGCGTGCCGCCTGGCCCGCGCTGGATGATGATGACGCTGACCGTCGGTTAGCGCCCTTCATCTGGATGAACAATAACCTGCCGCGCACCATTAGCCTCAGTACCTTGCTGCTCCCAGTATCGCTGCAGCGAGAGCAAGCGCTGAGGCTAGTCGATTGGGACAGCGCGCCGCTGATCGATGACGCCAAAGCTGAGTCCAAGAATTCATCGCCTCCACGGACTAGCCGCCGTGCGCTGCGCGAACAGGTACGCGCGAGTGATAGCACATTTCTGCAATCGATCGTCCGTCAGGCAGATGAGGCCAGCGCAGAGCTGAAGCGATTGACGCATTTTTTGGATGCGCAGCTACGTGATGAATCACCTTCGCTGTCGAAGCTCGCCACGGCGATCGACAATGCCCGTCAGGCAGCACAAGCGCTGCTGCCACCGAGTGAAGCCTTCAGCTTACCTACGCCAAGCCCCACGGATGCCGCTGGCCTGGCTGGCTTTACTAGCGGCACAGCAAACCCAACCGCAAGCTTGCCAACCACTGAGCATTTGGCATTGCTGGACCCTAGCACGCAACGCGCACAAGCCTATGCCGCGCTTACCGACATTGCGGCTTTACTCAAAAAGATCGAGCCGACTAGCCCAACGCCTTACATGATCGAGCGCGCGCTGGCGCTGGGCGCAATGCCATTTCCCGAAATGATCGTCGCCATCAACACAAGTGCGGGATCGATCGATCGGTTTTTCGAGTTGCTAGGGATCAGCCAGCCGAAAAAGTAGGCGCTCTAGCCGGTATAGGGCTTGAGAAGATAAGACACTACCTGTTTAGACATCAAATTGGCTTGCGCCACCATCGCCGCCGAAGCGTTCTTACGAATCTCCGCTGATGCTAGATTCGCCGCTTCAGCAGCAAGATCGGCATTCATGACATTGCCGTATGCGGTCGAGCGAATTGTCGACTGATTGGTATTGAGCGTTTTCCGGTAATCGAGCACATTATTCTGCGCACCGACCAAAGCTTGGTAAGACGATACCATATCAATCGCTTTATCAATCACCGTCAACGCATTACTACCGCCGGTTTGCGTGGATATATTCAACGCAGCGATTTTCGTGTCATCCGCAGAACCGCCATAGGTACCCGCACGAAAACCCAGGGTTTGCATGTTCGTGGCACCGTTGGTGCCAGCAGCCAATGTGAATGTTGCACTTGAGCTGAGCTTGACGGTAGAAATGAAAGCCATCGCTCCTGCGGTCGTTGCTGCAGCCCCGGTCAGCCCAACGCCTCCGAGCCCTATACTCTCGCCGGAAACTGCCGCGCCACCGCTGCTAACGCCGATCGATATATTGCGTCCATCGGCAGCAGTCATTGTCAGTCCCGAACCGTTATTGGCTACGACAACACCGGTCTGACCCGCATACGGCTGAAGCGCGGTGACAATTTCATCGAGACTAGTACTGGCGGTGAAACTGACGCCAATCGTCGTGCCATTCAGATAAATCGAGTCGACGGCACCCGCACTAAAGCTCGAGCCTATCAAGGTATTGTTGTTTGCCGTTGCTGTGACACCAGTACTGGCCGACTGACGGTTGATTGCGGCCGCAATCGAAATGGCACTCGAAGCTTTGGTTGATGATGTTGTCGTTGCGACAGTACTAGTATCGTCCGAGTTGAATGCAGCACCGATCGTATAGCCGTTGATTGTCAGATCGCCGGATGACAACGTGGTGGGTGCTGTAGTTGAGCCCGAGCGTGCTGTCGATGTCACTTGCGCAGTATTCGCCGAGTAGGTTCCAGCAACCAGTCCAGCATTGCTCATGGTTTTTCCAATCTGGCTGGCAAGCGTGATGCTGCTGCTAGCTAAACTCCGCAGAGTGTAGCTACCGGAGTAGGTAGCGTTGGCTGCTAACCCTGTGACCGATGAAGCCAAGGTGCTGGCGATCGTGATGTTCCTTCCGTCAGCTGCAGTCAGTGTGACGCCGCGCGATGAATCCCCTCCGTCGCTGGCCGTGACGCCGGTCTGACCTGCATTCAGATTGATGGCAGTGATCACTGCCGCACGATTTGTGTCTAGGGTGTCGCCAGCGTTCAAGGTGAGCGCAATATCCACGCCGTTAATCGTGACAGTACCGGCAGCTGCGCCGACCGTTGACATGCTTGCGCCAGCAACCTGCGTGGTGCCAACCTTTGCCTCGACATTGGAAGTAGCACTAACTCTGTTGATTGCTGCCGCCTTGGCAATCGCGCTAGTGGATTTAGATGCAAATGAGTAGTTATCGTCGGTGGTCAGGGTGGCGCCGACTGTGACGCCATTGATCAAGACATCACCTGAGCTGAGCGCGGATGGCGAGCTAGCACCTTGCGATGAGAGCGTAATCGTATCGCCTTTACCCAACGCGCTGGTACCCGCAGAAAAGAGTTTCACCACGGATGTGTCGGTGCTATCCACACCGGTCTGAATTTTGAGCGATGGCGTGGAACCATCAAGTAGCGAAATGCCGTTGTAGGTAGACGCACTGACTACCGAGTTGATATCTGTCAGATAGGACTGCAGCAAGGTCTGGTTGCTGGTTCGGGTCGCGGCGCTAGTCGTACCAGTTGATGAGGATAGCGCCAGATCGCGCATTTTGGTCAGCGTGGAAGCAATGCTGGTCAGTCCCTTGTCGGCAGACTGAACCATCGAAATGGCCGAGTTGATGTTGTCGATCGCTTTGACGTGCGAGGAAACCTGCGCCTTCAGGCGATTCGCCAGCATCAAGCCAGCCGGATCATCTTTCGCGTTATTAATCCGTAACGTCGTACTAATCCGCTCGGTAGCCTGCGCTGCATCGCGCGTCGCATTACTCAATGCGACGGCAGAACTGCGGGCTACATCGTTCATCACGATCATTGCAATCTCCACCGGGCCATCTCAACGCGGTCGAGGGTAGCAAGAAAAAACAGCAATTCGGAAAACTTTAGCGCTTTTTACGGCGATTACATCGATTTACGCATGTTACGGTTGAAGTCGCTAAAGTTTTTCGATGCGGCGTTTCGGGCAATTTTTCCCAAAAAGTTAGCAATTGCGCTCATCGCAGAACCTCACAAAGCGACCAGACAAAAAAAATCCCAACCGACTGGTTGGGATTTTTTGGGATCCTGATAGCGCTTGGACCTTAGATTGCTCTCTACTCAAATAGGATTAGGCATACCGTAACCGACAACACCAAGAAAAAGGTGACAGGGTGAGCTACAACTGACGCGCCACATCCATTCGATGATGCAGGACGCGAACCACGAGAATGCCATCCTGGGTCGTTTGAAAGTAGATCATGTGCCGCTCAACACTGCGCCGCCGATAACCTTGTCGAATGTGATCGCAGGCCGGTGCAGTTTTAGGTGACTGAGACAGGGCTTCAAATGCCGCCGCCAGGGTATCGATATAGCGATCTGCCTGCTGCGCACCCCAGCGCTCAAGGGTATATGTCCAGATTAATTCGAGGTCGCGCTCGGCGGCTGGTGTCAGGCGGTACTCAGCCATTGGCCGAGCGCATTCTTTGCTTGAAAGCGGCGGCATCAAAAGGCTTGGGCTCGCCACTAGCCTCGCCCTCGATCAGTGCGGCGCGGATGCCTTCAATCTCGAAACTGCGCTCCTGTTCCCGCCGGATCAGGTCTCGAATGTACTCGCTGTCATTGGTGTAGTGGCCCGCGTCAATCTGGGCTTTGACCCAGTGATCTTGTTGCTCTGTCAGGGTAATAGTCTTTCGAACGGTTCCCATGGCTGGGCTTCCTCTGAAGTGATCGTTGTACAGCAATTTATCATATTATTGGTGCAAAATAGCGGACCGCGACAATCAGGCAACAGAAGGTTTACAGCAAAAAGTAGGCAAAAAAAATCCCAACCGACTGGTTGGGATTTTTGTCGTTCAGGGCGCTCGGCCCTGCGAATTACGTATTCTGTTTATTTGCGCTGTATCGTCTCGAGAAACTTCACGATGTTTTGAATATCGCCATCGGATAGCGTGCCACCCCAAGTCGGCATGCCAAGATCAGGGCGGCCGTTGGTGATCGTGGTAACAGCGGCTGTTGAACATCGCCTTCACGTCTTCAAGGTTGATGTCGTTTACCTTGATCATGTTCGCGCGCCAGTCAGCCTTGGCACCACCTGCGGCCATCATGCCCGCTGCATCTTTGTGAGCCGCTTGCGTGGCACGTGCCAGTGTGCTGCCACCAGCGACTTGATCAGTAATTGCGTTCCATGAACCTTTCGCATCCAGCATCACAGGCGCGGTTTGCGGGAAGGCGTATTTTTCCTGGAGCTTTTTGATCTCGGGTTGCAACTCGGTCAGTGCCTGATCAATCTTGGCTTTCAGCTCAGGATTTTTCTTTGAAACTGCAACAGCCACCTGCCCATTTAAACCCTGGCCTGCAACCGGCGTGACCTTCCAACGTTCAGCATACTGCTTGAGGTTAGCGTATCCCGCGCTCGGACCCCAAAGCACGGCGACATCAATCTCACCTTTATCGAGTGCTGCCAACACCGCGTCTTGTTCGCGATAATTGTGGCAGTCATAACCCGTCTCATTCGAGAGGACGATATGCGGGGTAGATCCGTGCAACACGCCAATGCGCTTGCCCTTCAGATCTTCCAAACCGCTGAATTTGAACGATGAAGGTGCCACAACGGCATAGCCGACATCGAGAAAGGCGCGGGTTTTTTCCAAACCACGCATCTTGTAATCCGCATTTGCGGGCAAAGCAAAATAGGCGTCGCACATGTCCATGGTGTTGCGGACAGCGCGACGCTGGTTATACGTCAACCACCAAACATATTCGGCGGAAGCACCCAAGCGCTGCACAACCATATCTGCCAGCTCGACATACAGACCCTTTTCCGCACCTTCCGACTTACTGAAAGGCAGGTTGTCGGGATCAGTACAGATCTTGATAGTGTCTGCAGACGCCAGCGGCGCAGCACACACACCCGTCACCAAAGCGACGGCAGACCAAAAGCGAGCACGGTTGTAAAGCGACTTGGGCATTTCCACTCTCCGAATTAGTTCAACGCAAAGACGAACAGAGTGCCGCCTTCAGGGCTGGCATCTACCATCTTCTGACCGAGGTCACCCAGGAACGCTGGGATCGACTGCGTACGACCCGAAACAACAGCAACATACTGCTTGCCATCGATTACATAGGTCATCGGCGCAGCAGTGATACCTGAGCCAGTGTTGAACTTCCAGAGTTCTTTACCAGTCTTGCCGTCATATGCGCGGAAGATACCTTGGATGTCACCAGCAAACACCAGACCGGATGCTGTGGTCATGGTGCCACCGTTGAACGGCAACGGCTGCTTGTTCATCCAGACAGTCTTACCTGTCAGCGGATCAAACGCCTTCAGACCACCACCGTGACCACCAGGGCCCAGCTTGCCGAGGTCAAAGTTGACCGACAGGTAGAACTGACCGCGCTTGTAGTCTTCCTGCACACCTTCCATGTCCATACACAGGTTCATGGTTGGGATGTAGACCAGACCAGTCTGCTTGTTGTAGCTCATCGGCATCCAGTTCTTGCCGCCGAGGAGGTTCGGGCAAACGTTCACAGCTTTACGCTTGAAGCCAGGACGGAACTTGTTGTCCGGAGCTTCGATCGGTGCGCCAGTCTTCAGATCAACGCCAGTAGCCCAGTTCACGCCATCAACGAACTGCTTGGCAGACAGCAGCTTGCCGTTTGCGCGGTTGATCACGTAGAAGAAGCCGTTACGGTTCGCAGTCATGATGACTGGAACTGTTTGGCCGTCGAATGGCAGGTCAGCAAACACCAGTTCGTTAACGCCGTCGTAGTCCCATGCGTCATGTGGTGTGTACTGATAGTGCCACTGGATCTGACCAGTGTTGGCATTCAACGCCACAACCGAGGCGGTGTACAGGTTGCTGTACTTGCCCACGTCGGAGCTGTCGTTGCCACGCACTGCAGCCGCCCAAGGTGCTGGGTTGGAGGTGCCGTAGTAGACCAGGTTCAGCTTCGGATCATACGAACCGATGAACCATGCAGCACCACCGCCATGCTTGCCGGAGTCACCCTTCCAGGTATCGCCGCCTTTTTCATTTGGCTCAGGCACGGTGTGGGTACGCCAGACTTCCTTACCAGTGTTCTGATCGTAAGCGATGATCGCGCCACGTACACCGTACTCACCGCCACCGAAACCGGTGATGACGAGGTTGCCAGCGATAGTGGGTGGCGAAGTGATGACCGAACCCTGAGTGTAGTCAACCACGGTCGAGGTCCAGAGCTCTTTGCCGGTCTTCGCGTCAAGCGCAGTCAGCTTCGAGTCAAGACGACCAAAGAAAATCTTGCCATTAGCGTGTGCAACACCACGGCTGTTGACGTCGCAGCAAGCGAACTGATCAACGTTCTTTGGCAGCTCTGGCGAATGACGCCATTTGACATCACCCGTTTTTGCGTTAACCGCATAAACGTGTTTCGGACCGAAAGACGAGGTCACGAACATGGTGTCGCCAACTAGAATCGGTGTCGATTCTTGTGAACGGTTGGTACCGAGTTGCAGTGCCCACTTGACCTGCAGGCTTTTGACGTTGCCAGCGTTAACTTGATTAGCAACGCTGTAGCGGGTGTTACCGGTGTCGCCACCGTACACACCCCAGTCTTTGGCCATTGCGACTGGTGCTGCTACCAGCATCGCTGCAGTGGCCATCGTTTTCATGGATAGCTTCATTGTGTCTCCGTTCATCGAGTGCTGGGGTTGCATAGACCCCGGTGTTATTAATTTAACAATCGCCCAACTACAGACGCTTCTTGTAAAACTTAAAATGCATGTCGAAGCATGTTGATGTTACAAGGTCTAAAAAAAAAATCAACGAATATCCCACTACCTTACTCATGGTTTTGGAGGCAGTTTTTGGGTTGTTTTTTCCCCCTTTTCGGACTAGATGCAACACCCGCTTTAAGGCGCCGTACAGAGGGAAAAATTGAATTTGCAGCGCAGCAAATTCGATGATTCAGCAGCGCAAAAATCAGTACTCCCTTACAAAAGCTGACAGCAAAAAAAAACGACCCTGGCGGGTCGCAGATGCGTGTTCAATACTTTTATTAGCACGATTCTTACAGTGCCTTACGTAAGGATTTGCAAGCTTACGTAGCCTTACAAAAGCACGAATACAAAGGCAGCGAACCACCCCGAAAAATGCTGTTAAACGCAATCTCGCTATTCGAAAAAATACGAATAACTAAGCGTTGGGTACAACGCTCAAAGATCGCTATAAGCTTTTGGTGCGCAGCAGCGTCATGCGCATGACGCCCCCTTGAAAAAATCGTGCCGTGGTCGGCTCATGACGCTCCAACTGTACTAGTCCGACGTTGGGGCAGTACCACTCGAGGTTCACCATCGGCGCTACTTTGTAGGTCATTTCTTGCTCGTGCCAGATGTGCAAAGGCGTTACGCCTTTGATCAGCACACAGCCGGCGTAATCACCGGAAGGCGTACTGACCTTCTGGTCAGTCGCCTCTACCGCATAGGTCATGGTCAGATCACGGAAGCGATCGACATATTTGAACTCTTGTGGCCACTCGTTACGACGCTTCAGGAAGTAAGGCACCGTGGTGGTCGTCCACTTTTCTTCCTTAGTCAGCTTGGCAGGCAACACGGTGCGTGGCGCACGATCGAGTACGGCCACTTTGTCATTCGGGGTACGGCTGGCAATTCGATGCACCCCTTTGTCATCAATCTTCAGCCAGTAATCGTTACCGTAGTCACTGCGCCGGCGCCAAGTCTCAACCCCATTCAAATCCACCTTGCCAAGATTCGTCATGGTGATCGTCGATCGATCGACATAAGGCTCTGGTGCGTCGTAGCTGATCTCAATACGGTAGGTCCAACTTCTTCCTTCGCCGAGCGGGAACAAGGGATTATCGTTGGCAGGTTTTTGGCAGCCAGCGAGCAGAATCAGTACTGCCGCAACACTCATCGTTGCAATCGCGCTGGAAAAATTGTTAAGCAATCGCATTTTATTTTTCCGGTACCTGAGGAGCAGGCAGATCCATGATCTTGATCTCTTGTTCATCCTTACCTGGATTCAGCCAGCTCGGTCCCGTCCCCTGCCCCGACTTCGCCTCGGCAGTGCCCATCTGACTAATACCGCGCTGACCTTTTTTCATGCCTTCGGTAATTCGCTCATGCAGCGCACGCATGTAGGGCAGCTTGTAGCCCCGCGGCTCAAGATGACGCCGGCCTTCTTCGATCGGCGTCACCCACAGATATAAAGCACCCGGATACTTTGGCGTTGGTTCTTCGATTACTGCTGCAATCAGTAAAAAGCGCGCTGGCAAGGGGTCATTAGTCGGGTAACCAATCACACTCATCACGGCGTTATGACCATAAAAGTAAAATGCACAGACGGCTAGTGTCAGCACCCCTTTTAACCAGCGCGGCCAACTAGAGTAGACCAGCGCAAGCGCGAATAAAAAGACAAACAGCGAAAAGGCAATAATCAAGGTCAGGGTCATGTCAGCGACTTCGCTAAAGATTTCGGGATGGTATTGATATTGGTGACAGCACCGCTCGGGTCGATGGTAAAGCGCACCAAGGTCGCTTCCTTACCGCGCGTATCCAGCGTGGCTTGTCCATAGAACACAACCTCGGCTTTCGGATTCACTTTGATCACCGTGAGCGTAGCCTCAACTGGCTTTCCAGCTTTGGGATCATTTGGATCAAGCTCTCTGGTCTCGTAGTAGTGAACATTCGCGACATATTCACCCGGGATAATGCTACGAATCGTCGTGACCTCCTGCCGTAGCGGATTCACCACCTTCTTGCCGTTCACGACGATGGTGTTATTCGAACTGCCGCGATCATCCCGATCCAGATGCATCAGCCCTGCCTCACGATTACGAAACCAGACGACTTCACCGGACGGACCCTGCGTCCAGAGGTCGAGATCGTTGGGATCGTTATCAGGCCAGGACAGCGTGATAATGAACTCGGCTTTCGCCGGAATATCGCCACTCTTCTGCGCTTTTGGATTAATCGACAGAAACGCTATAATGAAGCAGAACACAAACGCGATCAGCATGTTGAACAACATGTCATACATCGGGTCGACTTCTTGCTCGCGCGATCGCTTACGGTTGGCCATGGCTTATTGTCCTAGGCCTTGATTTTCAAACCGTACATTTGTGTGCGGGTCACCAGCTCATCGGCAAAACGATCGAGTCGCGTAAGCTGCATACCGAGCAGGATATTTGCCACCAAGCCCACCATGGTGGTTAGCAGCGCAACACCCAAACCCGTTGTCAGCTCGCGCAGCATATCTTGTGCTTGCGATTGATCGAAGCTTTGCATATGCCCGATCTGCATCGCCAGCATGGAAAAACCAATCACCTTGCCGAGCAAGCCTAGCTTGAGCTGCAAGCCATTCACCCACCACGCAGTCGAATGGCTGCCATGGGTCTGCTCGGACAATAAATCCATCGGCGCACCAGAATCTATCGGCTTAGCCCGCAGCGCATTCCAGTACGCTGAGGCCCAGCAGCCTTCCATCGGCGCAGTACCGGGGTTGGCAATTTGCTGCTCGAGGCTTTGGCGCTGACGATCAAGTTCGCGGCTGCGGGTACCACACCACAGCGTTGCGATGCAAAAGATGATGATGATGATGAAGGTGATGCCGGTGGGATCAGACTGCAGGAGCAGTTGCCAGACACCTTTCATGCCCAGCAGCCAGGCTGCGAACAGGAACATCCCAATCAGCGTGAACCATTCGAACAGAATGGGTTCAATCTTGCTGCGCGGGTTTGACCATGGCAGCCGCAAGAACCGGATATTCACTGTCTCTCCTCGTCGCCACGGCTATAGCGCGCATGGCATATTTGTTTTTATAGCGCTATTTTAACGTCCAGCGCGATGACTCAGGTTTTTGGGCCTGCATTGGGGTCGAAGCGACAAATCAGCACGAACATAGTCTCTTGCGGCGAATCCTCAGCTGGTTTGATCCACTCGCCCGGTGTCTCATCGACTTTAATTGCATCGCCAATACCCATACGGTAGGGATACGATGAATAACGCAGGGTACGCATCGCACGCGCCGCACAATCCACTTCCCACAATAACTTCACCGACAGGCTGCCCTGCTGCGTCGGCTCGCGATATTCAATCAGCATCCACATGCGGGTTGTATCGCCACCGGGACGAAAAAAATCATTGATGTAGAACGCCTGACCATCCTTGACATCAATTAGCTTCCACTCTGCGCGCGCCGACGAGAGACAGCAAAACATCAACAGCGCGGCAATGAGAGATCGCATCATCAGCTTCAATGAAATGTAAGGATTCCGTTAAACCGTACGACCACCATCAATCGGCATTTCCAGACCCGTTAGAAACTCGGCCGCGTCAGTCGCGAGAAACACTGCTGCTGCTGCCATATCTTTCGGCTCACATAAGCGACCGAGCGGAATGGTCGATAAAAAGCGGGCGCGATTCTCCGGTGTATCTGGCATGCCCATAAAATCTTCCAGCAAGGCCGTCGCACCCATCACCGGACATAAGGCATTGACACGTATTTTGTCCGGTGCCAATTCAACCGCCATCGCCTTCGAGAGCAGATTCACCGCGCCTTTCGAACTGTTATACCAGCATAAGCCAGGACGCGGGCGGATGCCAGCGGTGGAGCCGACGTTAATAATCAGGCCACCCTTGCCGCGCGCGCGCATCACCGGCACAACCGCATGCGCCATGTGATAAATCGATTTCACATTAACATTAAAAACCCGGTCGAAGGTTTGCTCATCCACCTGCAGCATCGGCTGGTTGCGATGGGTGGTGCCAGCATTGTTGATCACAATATCGGGTACACCAAAGCTATCGACGCAGGCTTGCACCATCGCTCGCACAGAAACGCCATTAGCGACATCAGTAGCAATGGCCTTGGCGTTGGCGCCGAGCGACTTTGCTACGCGCTCACCGGCTTCGGCATTGATGTCGGCAACAATCACCTTCGCACCCTCACGCACATATGCCTCTGCCATGCCGGTACCAAAGCCGCTACCGGCGCCGGTGATGATGGCAACTTTGCCTGCTAGCTGTCCCATGCTGTCTCCACAAGCTCAAAATGATTTTTTATTTTTGCTACCCAAAACTACTATTTAATACCTTGCATGACATCGGATGAGAAGGCGCACCGACGCCACCCTCTCAATGCGACGCGCAATCAACCGTGATGCAGAACCACCGTTTTTGTAGTGCTGAATTCTTCCAGTGCGATGAAACCTTTCTCCCGCCCATGCCCGCTTTTCTTCATGCCACCAAACGGTAACTCCACACCACCGCCAGCCCCGTAGCAATTAATAAAAACCTGACCGCTTTGCATGCGCTTCGCTACCCTCGCCTGCCTTGCGCCGTTTTCAGTCCAGATGCCAGATACCAAACCATATTCGGTGGCATTGGCGAGTTGTATCGCATCGTCTTCGTCTTTGAATGACATCGCGGACAGCACCGGGCCGAATACTTCCTGGCACGCTAGCCGGTGATCTCGTGGCACTGCACCGAACAGTGCTGGCGCTACGAAATAGCCCTCTTTAGAGCAGCCATCGGCAACCGCACCTTCAGCCAGCAGCGGCACGCCGGTTTTCACAGCGTCATCAATAAAGCCACGCACACGCTCGTATTGTTTGCGGTTGACGATGGGGCCGCAGTCAAAATCCATCTCGGGCGTTCCAACCCTCACTTTGCTGAAAGCCTCGGCCACGCGCTTGATAAATTGATCGTAGATACTTTGCTGAATCAGCAAACGACTACCCGCCGAGCAGGTCTGACCTGCATTCTGCGTAATGGCTTTGATGATGATCGGCAGCGCTTTATTAAGATCGGCGTCTTCAAACACGATCTGCGGCGATTTACCGCCGAGCTCCAACGTACATGGCACTGCATTGCGCGCGGTGGATTGCTGCACCAGCGCACCAACTTCCGGTGAGCCGGTGAAACTGGCGTAATTAATGTCAGGGTGTGCCGTCAGCGCAGAGCCCGCTTCATGCCCATACCCTGTGACCAGATTTAAAGCCCCCGGCGGCAAGCCAGCTTCGACTAATAGTGCCGCGAGTTTCAGGCCCGACATGCAGGCATCTTCAGACGGTTTCAGCACAACCGCATTACCCGCGGCCAATGCGGGTGCCACGGTGCGGCCGAACATCTGCGCCGGATAATTCCAGGGAATGATGATCGCAACGACGCCATGCGGTTCGTACACCAACTGCACGTTATAACCATTGAGATAAGGAATCTGCTTACCGTGCAGCTTGTCGGCAGCACCGCCGTAATACTCGAAATAACGCGCGACAGCGACCACATCTGCGCGCGCGACTGACAAAGGCTTGCCCGTATCGCGTAATTCAATCTGCGCGATTTCCTCGGCATGTTGCAGGATTAGCGTTGCTGCTTTGCTGAGAATGCGTCCACGCTCGGTGGCAGTCAGATGGCCCCAGGCACCGTCCATCGCAGCGCGCGCTGCTTTCACTGCGCGATCAATATCCTCAGGAGTACCGCGATCAATACTGGCGTACGGTTTGGCATCACAAGGGTTAATCACTTCAATGGTTTGTCCGCCGCTGGCAGATCCCCATTCGCCGTTAATCAGCAAACTCGGCATAACGCTCTCCAAGATTTTCTATTAAAAGATGATTCAAAAAATGTTTGGCAATTACTTATTGTTTTTATTTGTGCTGATCGTCATGTGACACAAGCTCAAGGCGTTTCATGGGCCTCACTTTGCAACTCGCCGCGCTCGAGCGTCAGCGTTGCATCGGGCAGATCACGCATCAGACTACGGTTTGATTCGGTCACCATGATGCACAACGCCGGGTCACTCTGGTGCAAGCGACGTAAAGACTCAGCGTATTGATTCGCCAATACCGGTGCCAATCCTTGAAACGGCTCGTCCAGCAATACAAAGCGGGTTCCGACCATCAGTGCTCGTCCGAGGGCTGCCATCTTGCCCTGCCCGCCGGATAACGCTGCACCGGAGCGCGCCAACATCGGCGCCAATTGCGGTACTACATCGAGAACGCGATCGAGCCGTTGCGAGATCTCTTGCGAAGGTAGGCCGAGGACCTCGCACGGCAATCGCAGGTTTTCTTCCACGGTAAAGGTCGGGTAAATCACGCGATCTTCCGGCGCATAGCCAATACCCAACGCCGTTCGACGATGCCCGGGCGCACCACCCAGATCAATACCGTCCAAGGTAATCCGCCCGGACGAAATTGGCAGCAAGCCCATGATTGCCCGCAGCAGCGTGGTCTTGCCCGCACCATTGCGTCCAACCACTGCTAACAACTGACCCGGCGGCAGCGATACGTCGATATCGCGTAGCACCGTGATGCCGGCAATACTCGCGCTCACCCGCTGCAGCTTCAGCATCTCATTCCCCGATCACGTTAGCGCGAATCTCGGGATCCGCCAGCACCTCTGCCGGTGGACCATCGGCGGCAATACGCCCAGCGATCCAGGCAGCGACGCGAGTGGCGTACTGTGAAACGATATCAACATCATGCTCGACAAAAATCGCACTCACCTGTTGCTCGTCGAGTGCACGCATGATGGTCGTCATCAGGCCATGCTTTTCTTCGCTGGAGACACCCGAGGTCGGCTCATCGAGAATGAGCAGTCGAGGTTGCATCACCAAGGCCATTGCAATATCCAGTAGCTTGCGCTGACCTTCCGGCAACGCGCTCGAGATTTCATCAGCACGATCAATTAGCCCCACCATCGACAGCACATGATCAATCGCACCCTCATCTACGGCATTGGATAGCGCCGTCCAGACACTCAAACGATTGCGCTTACCCGCCGCTGCAATACGTACACAATCACGCACTGTGTGCTCATTGAATAGCTGAGGCAGCTGAAACGACCGGACCATGCCTCGTCGCGCAATCTCCCGCGGTGCCAAACCAGTCACCTCATGCCCTTCGAAAAATACCTGACCTGCTTGCGGCCGTATCAGACCGGTGCAGATATTGATAAAGGTGGTCTTGCCAGCGCCGTTTTGACCAATGACCGCGAGTCGCTCACCTGCGTGCAAAGAAAAATCGATATGGTCGGCCACGACCACTGCACCAAAAGCGAGTTGCAAGTCTTTGGTCTGCAAGAGCGGCGCGTTTAGTGGCGCGTTCATGGCCTCCCCCGCTGCTTGGAGGACGAAGCATCGAGTAATGCCGATACACCACGCGGCGCAAAAAACACAATCGCAATCAATACACAACCGAGCACCAACTGCCAGGCGCCGGTCAGATAGGCTGCTGCAAATAGCTTCACGAATTCAAAAATACCTGCACCAATAAATGCGCCGACCGGGTGTCCGATGCCGCCGAGAATAGCGACAAAAATAATCTCACCAGAGCGCACCCAATACCCCATCTCCGGCGTTACCAAGCCTTGCGCGATTGCGAAAATCGCGCCAGACAGACCACACAAGCTTGCAGAAAAAATATAGCCAATCCATAGCGCTTTGTAGGCCGAGATACCGACGTACTCCAGTCGTGTTTCATTCGTCTTGATTGCCGACAGTGCCTGCCCCGCCACCGAGCGCTGGTAGCGACTGACCAGCCAGCCAGTGATGAGCGCAAGCACTACGCTACACAGCAACAGCAGGCTTTCGAAGTTGTCACGATCGAGTGCCATGCCGAAGAATGGCGCACGCTCAAGCCGCAGGCCATCCGTCCCACCCGTAAGATGGAAGAACTTGCCCAGCACGGCATACAGCACCATCGATAGCGCGAGATTGAGCATGCCAAAAAAAATCGCGCGATAGCGCACCACAAACGAACCCACCACCACGCCAAGCAATAAGCCGGTACCAGCACCGATCAACAGCAACAAAGCGCTATCGAGTTGTGGCCACTGCCGTGCGGCAAAGGCGACTGCGTAACCACCGGCGCACATGAACATGGCATGGCCAAAAGAAATCTGGCCGGACACAATCAAAATCGAGATACCAAGCGCAGCAATACCGAAAGCGGTCGCGAGAATAAGTGGTGTTTTCAGCCAAGGCAAAGCCGCCGGCAAAGCCAGCGCCATGACAGCAAGCACGATGGCCAATAACTTGGTGCGCGACATCAGACCCGCCTCGCCTGTGCCACCGAGAACAGGCCCTGTGGGCGAAACAGCAGCACGAGTACCATGATCAGGAAAGGCACCAGTACCTCGATCTCAGGCAGCAGATACACCGTGAACGATCGTGCCAACCCGATCAATAACGCGGCAACCAAGGCACCTTCAATCTGTCCTAAACCGGCAGTCGCTACCACCGCAAACGACAGTACGATCATCTCGCCACCGATGCCCGGTACCCAAGATACCGTCGGTGAGGCCAGCGCACCCGCGAGCGCACCCAGTACTGCGCTGACAACAAACGTCAGTAAAGAGATACGCCTCACATTAATGCCGAGCGCGGTCGACATTTCGCGGTGATGCGACACCGCTACGATCTGACGCCCCATACTCGAATACTTTAGAAAACTGCGCAAGGCAATAAACACCGTGAGTGCGATCCCCGGCAGCAGCAGTAACTGGTAGCGGGTGTAGGTAATCCCAAGCACATCGACGGTACCGAGGTAATTCACAATCTCGGAAACGAAATACGGTTGCGTACCCCACACCAAGCGCTGCAGGTCTTCGAAAATCATGAATGCAGAGAAGGTGATGAGCAGCTGTAGGATCGGATCTTTTTGATAGATCCGCTGCATGAGCGTGGTCTCCATGAGCCCACCGAAGATACAGCCGATAATGATTGCAGCCAGTGGCAAAATCAGCAGCGACCACGCCGGCGACGCGCCGTGCGCGCTAGCCCACAGACCCAAACTCGCCGCCATATAACCACCGAGGGCATAGAAGCTGCCATGGGCCATGTTCACGATGTTCATCACACCAAAGACCAAGGTCATACCGAGCGCCACCAGAAACAATACGGCGGCCTGCGATAGTCCATCCATCAGCGCGAGAATGATCATCTCTTTAGGCATGGCGAGGGCTGGCGATTATGGGGTTTGCGTTAGGGATTTACCTCAGGCGTTGGCTACGTACACCGCACGCTTCTCCGCTGTCGGTGTACGTGGTCGTCAATACTGCCTTAGCCTTGGATGATTCACTAATTCAGGTTTTAGGGTCTTGACCCACTCTGGTGATTTTTGACCGACGGGTGTCGTAATTAGATCAGCCGGATAAATGACGATCTTCTCCAAGATCGGGAATGCATAGTCTGGACTCTTCTTGGTAATACCGAGCAGCTGCTCTTCAAGACCCTGACCGTCTTCGCGCATTTTTACAGTACCGGTGATACCGCGAAACTCCATGGTGCGCATCGCATCAGAGACTTGCTCAATACTGGGCCACTGGCCCTTGTTCGCTTTAATTGCTTTTTCGTAGCCAGCCTTCAGACCATCGAGCGCCTGAACCATGTGATACACCGAATAAATCGGATAACTACCAGTCTTGTCGCGAAACTTTTTGACAAAGTTTTTCAGGCGAGGCTCATCTTTGTACTGAGGATGCAAAAAATAATGGTCACCACGCGCACCGACAATCACGCCCTCCGGTAGCGCGCTACCCAAACGCTCAAGCGAGCTCTCGGCTAATGGCAGTACGAACAGCGAGTTTTTCATCAGCCCGCGCTGAGAAGCCTGACGCACAAAGGTATCCAGGTCACCGCCCCACGCGGTGGACAAGATAACCTCGGGACGTAGTGCTTGCAAACGACTAATCTCGGTGGAGTAATCCGTGGCGCCGAATTTCGGAAACAACTCCGCAACGATTTTTACATCGGGCTTCATGGCCAGCAAGGTATTGCGGAACAATTCCCACGAATCGCGGCCCCATGCGTAATCTTGATTGATTACAGCAATGGATTTCAAGTCGGGCTTGGTGCGCAGCAGGTACAACACGCTAGCGACCATCTCGGTGGTTGCATTGGCTTGCGTGCGTACGACATAGCGATAACGCTTATCTTCCAGGACTTTCTCGGTACCGCAATCCCACATGATGTTGAGTACCTTCAGATCCTCAGCCACCGGCGCGACGATATTGCAGTTGCCGCTGGAGATCGCAGCGATCATCACTTTGGTGTCGCTCTCCTGAACCACGCGGCGATACTCGGATAAGAACTTGTCCGAGCCAACCCCTTCATCAATATACGTGGGCACGATCTTGACGCCGCCTATGCCACCGGCGGCGTTGAGCTGCTCGATATAGAGCTCAGCCGCCGCCTTTGCCGGCACGCCAAATACCGAGGCCGGTCCCGACATAAACGTGCTGATACCGACTTTTAGCTCAGAGGGTTTTGTTTGCGCGCCAGCCGCCGCGACGAAGCCCGCGAGGGCCAATCCGGCCACCCCTTGCACGAATGCATGGATGTTCATAAGGATGTCTCCAGCCAAAGATTATTGTCGTTATGTGTTTCGTCGCACTGCACCATACGGCTGCATGCGCGAAAGTCGCCACTATAAAGCCAAGCCGCCGACTTTGCGACCCTGTACCTTGATTGTCCCGTCGCTACCATCCACCCCTGCCGACAACGCCAGCCACATCACCAGCGGCATGTTGTTGAAGCCTAGGCAGCAGCAAAGCAAATCTGGTGGTCCAGTTCAAGGCGAATACCGATCGCCTCACCGATCGCATGGTCATGATGGCTGGGCACCAACGACAGTAGCTGCTGTCCTGAGGGCAAGGCCAGCGTGTACAAGAAAGCCGCCCCACGAAATGCCTTGGCCAGTACGCGTGCCTGCAGCGAGCTGGCGTCATCGTGCTGAATATCATCGGGCCGTACCAACAAATCCACCTCGCTGCCCTTCTTGACTCCGTCGGGCAAGGCTTCCGGCTTGAACATGCCCAACTCGGTCTGTACCTGACCGTCGTCGCGCACTTGTCCGCGTAGCATCATGCCCTCACCAATGAAGCGCGCAACAAATCGATTCTGTGGGCGGTGATATAACTGCATCGGCGTACCCCACTGCTGTAAGCGTCCCTCTGCCAACACAGCGATATGATCTGCAACCGCAAACGCTTCCTGCTGATCATGGGTGACGATCACGGCAGTGGTACCGGTCTGCTTCAACAAATCACGCACCTCGATCGCTAAGCGCTCACGCAAGGTGACATCCAGATTCGAGAAAGGCTCATCCATCAGCAATAGCGACGGCTGCGGTGCCAATGCACGCGCCAATGCAACGCGCTGCTGTTGACCACCCGAGAGTTGATGCGGTGCGCTATGCGCCAACTCTTTCATGCCAACCAGTTCAAGCATTTGCGCTACACGCTGCTCACGCTCGCGTTGGCTGCGACGATATAAACCGAAGCCAATATTGTCGGCTACAGACAGATGGGGAAACAGTGCATAGTCTTGAAACACCATACCGATGTTACGATGCTCGGGCGCGAGTTGATAACCTGTACGACCAACTTCGTCCTGCATCAAGCAAATACGGCCAGACTGCAGCGGATGAAAACCCGCAATCGCACGCAAGGCCGTGGTCTTGCCGCAGCCGGATGGCCCGAGCAAACAAGAGATTTCGCCTTGCGCCAAGCTAAGTGAAAAATCCGATAGCACGACCTGCAGCCCACTTGCGGTGGGATAGCCAAGTGTCAGCGCCGTTAATTCAAGTGCCTGTACTTGCGGATGATGATTCATATCGCGCTTCATAGCCTAGCGCTCCGACTGACGAATTAATAACAAAACCGGTAGTAAGCCAGCAGCCACAATACATAAGCTCGGCAACGCAGCGCGATCCCACATACCTTCAGCGCTCATTTCGAACACACGCACTGCCAGCGTGTCCCAGCCAAACGGACGTGTCATTAATGTGATCGGCATTTCTTTCATGACCTCGACGAATACCAGCAAGCTGGCACCCAACCAACCACTACGCAGTAGCGGTAAGAAAAGTTGGCGCAACACTTGCCAACGGTCTAAACCCAAACTATGCGCCGCCTGTTGCTGACTGAGTGTGATGCGCTGCATAGCGGCCTGCATCGGTTCAAAGCCTACTGCCATGAAACGCGCCGCCAGCGCCAACAACATCACCAATAAGGTACCTTTCAGTACAGGCGCGGGATCCATACCCCACGACTGCCACATCGGATAGAGCTGATTGTCCAACCATGCAATCGGAACAAACAAACCGACCGACAGCAGCATGCCGGGCAATGCATAGCCCAAGGTTGAAGCACGCACCCACAAGCGTGTGAGTCGACCCGGATGCTGGCGCTGTGCATACGCCAGCCATAGCCCGACAGCAACCACAATCAGCGCTGATAGTGTCGACAGCAATAACGAGTGCCCGATGAAACCCCAATAACGCACATCCCAATCATTGCGTACCACTGCAAACGACCACACAGAGAGTTGCAGCACAGGGATCACAAACGCCATCAGCAGGACCAGCGTACATGCAGCGAATGCCGCCCAACGCGATAGCCCCGTCAACTGCAAACGCTCGAGACGCGCCTCGACTGCATTTGCCGCATAACGACGTTGCGCAATCGCACGCTGCTCAAACCACACTAGCAACAAGACAGCTAATGCGAGCAGCGAAGCTAACTGTGAAGCCACCGGCAAATTGAATAAAGCAAGCCAGGCTTTGTAGATGGCGGTGGTAAAAGTATCGACATTGAAAATTGCGACCGTACCAAAATCTGCCAGCATTTCCATCAGCGCCAGTGTCAGACCCGCTACCCACCAAGGCCGCGACATTGGCAGCGCCACACGAAAAAATGCCAACCACCGCGGCATACCGAGGGTTTGCGCCGCTTCCAGGCTACGCTTACCTTGCGTCAGAAACGCTTGCCGCGCCAATAGATACACATAGGGGTACAGCACCAAGCCGAACACCACGATCGCACCACCCATCGATCGTATCGGTGGCAGGCTCACTGGGCCAAGTGTCGAACGCAAAGCGGTTTGCAAAGGGCCGCTGTAGTCAAACAAACCGACCATGACCGATGCCAGCACATAACCCGGCAATGCCAAAGGCAGCACTAGCGCCCATGCAAACCAACGCCGCCCTGGAAACTCGCACACTGCCGTCAACCATGCGAGCCCTACACCTAACACACTCACCATCAGCGCTACACCGAGTGCCATCAGCACCGTGTTCTTCAGCACCGCAGGTAGTACGTACTCATTCAGGTGCGACCACACCTCAGGCTGCGGATGTAGCCAGCTACCCAACACCACCACCAATGGCACCACCGTCGGCAGTGACAGCCAAAGTACCGACCACGCAGGTTTGTCAGCGAGTGAATTCATTCGGTACGTTTATGCGGTAATTCCCATACGGCGGTCTTGATGCGGTTTTGTAGTGCGCGGCAAACATCTGTTTCGTAAGGTCGATAGCAAGACGGCAGCAGCGCAGACAGTAAACGACGTACCGCAAGATGATGCCAACGCTCCTAGCGCCCTGACGAAATAAGTTTTTACTTGTAGCCTGCTCTATCCATCAGCTTGGTCGCAGCCGCCTGCAACTCACCGGCTTTTGCCACATTCAGCAAGTTTGGCTTGAAGCTGCCCCACTCCTTGATGATTGAGTTCGGCTTCACCTTTGGGTTAGCCGCGAACTCAAGATCTTCATCGACGTAAAATGCTTGCGCCGCTTCCATCGACAAGTACTCGATCAGCTTTTGCGCACCCGCCGGATTTTTTGCGTGCTTGGTAATGCCTGCACCAGAGACATTGACATGCGTGCCGCTACCGCTCTGGTTAGCCCAGAATAAACCGACCGGGAAGTCAGGCTCTTTGACGAGCAAACGACCGAGGTAATAGGTATTCACGATACCAACCTGGCACTGACCCGCAGCGATGGCTTTCAGCAGCGAGGTGTCATCGGGGAACGGTGTAGTGGCGAGGTTCGCAACCCAGCCGCGTACGATCTCTTCGGTTTTTGCCTCACCGATTTCGGTAATCATCATCGCGATCAGTGACTGGTTGTAGACCTTCTTACTGGTGCGTAGGCAAAGCTTGCCTTTCCATTTTGGTTGCGCCAGATCTTCATAACTGGAAAGCTCAGCTGGACGCACTGCCGACTTGCTATAAACCATCGTGCGCGCGCGCACCGATAAACCGAACCATTGGTTGTCCGGATCACGCAGATGTGCCGGAATATTTTTTTGCAAAATTGGCGAATTCAGGGCGCGGAGTTGGCCTTGCTGTGCAGCGAGCCATAAATTGCCCGCATCCACCGTGATCAGCACATCCGCCGGTGTGCTCGCGCCCTCGGCATTTAAGCGCGCGAGCAATGCGCCCTCGTTTGCCGTCATCAGACGAATTTCGGTACCCGTCTCTTTGCTGTAACGATCAAGCAGCGGCTTGAGCAGTTGCTCGTTGCGGGCAGAGTAAACAGTGACGGTGTCGGCACTCGCGATGGTAGGCAGCGAAGCCAGCGCGATGACAGCGGCCGATAGCAAAGACTTGAGTTGCGGCATGATGAAGCAGTCCTCGATAGAGTCGATCAGGAACTGCTGAGTTTACCTCAAATGAGAATAATTCTCACTACGAGGGCGCAAAGCTTAGGCATCGGCGGCAGCCACTTGGGAAAGCTGCCTGATTCCCGACCACCAAAACAAACGGGCTGCCGATGAGGGCAGCCCGCTTTGCAAATAAGGCATCTATCAGTACTTTAGGCGCCCGAGGAACGCTTTTTCAGGCGCTCGATATTCTGACGGTGGAACTGATTTGCGATCCAGAAGCCGACGCCGGTCATCCAGATTACCAACAAAATTTGCCAAGTCTTCATAAGTTTCTCCCGATTCGATGGTTACAACAAAATCTTCAGTGACATCCCACGCCGCTATGCGGTTGGCGCTTGATCGTCTGAGATTTCCAGACGGACAGTTTTCACACCCGCTTATTATTACTCAATTCAGCATCAGGCGAGTTCGGCCCGACAAGCGGCCGAATCGCAATGATCGTTAACACCAGCAAAACCATCTCCAGCGCATACACAAAGGTGTACCCAAATGTCGCGCCGCCATACAGCGCGGCGAGGTCGCGCAGGATACCGCCCAAGGCAATTGCCACCCCGGCACCGGTGGCTTGCACCGCACCCCATGCGCCTAGCGCCAAGCCACTATGGGTTTTCGGGGCGAGGTTCATGGTGGCGGTCAGCGTGCCGTGACCAAATAATCCGGCACCAAAGCCGATCAATAGGGTGCCAAGACCAAACAACATCGGCATACCGGTCGGCGCTGCCAGAATCACCATCGCAAACGCCGGCAAACCCGCCAGTGCGCCAAGCCCTGCCAAACGCAAAGGGTCCATGCCGCGGCTCAAGACACGCGAGGCCAGCGCAAATCCCAATAAGCCGCCGATCGCAAGTGCTGCCGTGAGTAGCGTGGTCTCGCCTACGGTGAGTCGCAATATCTCGCCGCCATAGGGCTCGAGTAAAACATCTTCCATAGTGAAGGCCATGGTGCCCAAGCCAATTGCCAGCAAGCGGCGTGTCGCCTGCTCGCCCGATAAATACAGCTGCCATGTGGCACGGAAATCAGGTGCGCTCTGCTCTGTGGGCCGATTTAATCTACTGCGTGATTCCTGTTTCCAAAGTGCGATGGTGTTCAACACCAGCGTCAACACTGCCGCTGCTTGAATCACGCGAATCAATTGCCCCGGGCTGAACTCGGCTAATGCCAAACCAAACAAGACTGCGCTACCCATCATGCCCAGTAGCAGCATCACATACATCAGGCCAACCACTTTCGGTCGTGACTCGGGTGGCGCAAGATCTGTCGCCAGCGCGAGACCTACAGTTTGCGTGGTGTGAAGACCGGCACCAACCAATAAAAATGCCACCGCAGCAGCCACCTGCCCGACCCAGCCTGGCGCGTGTGACGCATGCCCCATACCGGATAGCACCAGCAATGCAAACGGCATAATCGACAGTCCACCGAACTGCACCATCGTGCCCATCCAGATATACGGCACACGTCGCCAGCCCAACGCCGAGCGATGATGATCAGAGCGAAAGCCGATCAGTGCGCGCAATGGTGCGAACACCAATGGCAATGAAATCATCAATCCCACTAGCGTTGCAGATACGTGCAACTCGACAATCATCACGCGAGTCAGCGTGCCGATCATCAGCACTAAAGCCATGCCAACTGATATCTGAAACAGCGAAAGACGTAGCAGCCGCGACAAGGGCAGCGACTCTGACGCAGCATCGGCAAAGGGAAGGAATTTTGTCCCGAAACGGGACCAGGACCGTAGCATCTCCTGACGCATGGCGCGAACGGAGCTCATATTAGTTGGATGAGTGTGCGCCGAGGCTACGGTTTAGCAAGTCGGGTGGTTCGCCATGGTTCGGGGCCTGCAGGTCCCGAACCATGACACCCGGACATGAACTACTTCTGCAGCGTGTTGGGTATGGTTAAAGCTGCCACCGGCTGTATAGCCTCCGATGGTGCCACCGATACCTGTGCTGCACTACCATTCAAGAAACGCTTCACCCAGGTCGTGTTCAAGGTCAGCGCAAGGTGCACCGAGAACGAGGCCACGGCAACTGCGCCGATAATGATGGGTACGCCCACGGAGGGTTTCACCACACACCAAATTTTTCCGTAAATCATATTGTCATTCCCCCTCGATTAATGCAGCCAGGGTGAATAGATGTACGCGAGAAGATGGGCGAATGCTGCAATCATCCCGAAAATCTGCGTACCCTGAATTAAATGACGGTGGATCTCCTCGGACTCTGCCTCGGTCAACCCCGTCGGCCATACTTTGTCTCGATCAGACATGTAAGCACCTCCCAGTTAACTAACAAAACGTGCTGAACTCGCACGCGGAAGCCGCTCCTCAAACTTTGGAAAGCCTGATTGCATACCCAGTTACGTAAGCTTCTGGTTACACTTGTAGTTGTAACGAAATAATGACACGGAATGCTGATTGCACAGAACAACATCAGCCTTGGCAATCTTGCTTTGATATTGGTACTGGCAAATGCCGTGGCGTCGCTCTGGCTGCGCCCGCTAGCGTCGATTCTGATCAGCTCAATCGCAGTTGGGCTGTTTAATTGGACGTTTGTGCCACCGCGCTTTACCCTCACCGTTGATTTATCTGAAGACGCCTTGCTGCTGGTCACAACGCTCGCGGTGAGTACTGTGATCAGCTACCTGATGGAGTTGAAGCGTCAAGCGGCTGACCGTGTCTCGACGCATCAGATTCAGGCGCGCATCGCTGAAGAGCATGTCCAAAGCCAGCAGCTGCGCAATACCCTGCTCACTTCAATATCACACGACTACCGTACGCCGCTGACCACAGTCATGAGCTCGGCTTCGGCGATCGCGGATCAGGTCGGACGCATGCCTACCGAACGCATCGGACAGCTAGCCGCAGTGATTCTCGACGAAGTACAGCAGTTGCATCGCATGACCAACAACACGCTACAGTTGGCACGGTTGGATAGCAATAAAGTTGATATCCCCATGAACTGGGAATCCGTCGAGGAAATCGTCGGTACTGTCGGTGTACGCGCGCGTCGCAATCATCCCCAGCGTCGTATCGAAATTCGCTTGGCTGACGGTTTGCCGCTGCTGAAATGCGATGCAGTGCTAATGAATCAGCTGCTTGATAATCTGATTGAAAACTCACTCCGACATAGCGATGAAGATAAGCCCCTCATCATTCAGGCACATCACGATGGCTCCGTACTCCATCTGAGTGTTCAGGACCAAGGCTGCGGCATTAGCGACGCCTGGAAAGAACGGGTATTCGATATCTTCCAACGGGTCGAGGCGAGTGATGCACCCGCCGACGGCCAGATGCGACGCGGCATAGGTATCGGGCTTGCGGTCTGCCGCGCCATCGCGGAGGTACATGGCGGCCATCTGCAGATTACCGACACACCGGGCGGCGGTACCACCGTGAGTCTGACGCTGCCACTGTCAGAGCAACCTGAGCAACCGCGCGAGTTGACCGAATGAAGATCCGTATCTTGCTGGTCGAAGATGACCTCACCCTGCGCGAGGTACTCAAGCAGTCGTTAGAACTTGAGGGCTTTTCGGTTGACAGCCACAGCACACTCGCTGGGGCTAGAGCGGCGTGGGCGTATCACCTGAATACGCCACGCAGTCCCAGTAATCTATCAATCGTTATTGTGGATTTAGGTCTACCGGATGGTGATGGCAGCACGCTTATACGTTTAGTTCGATCACAATCAAAACTCCCGGTGCTGGTGATCTCTGCACGCGAAGATGATGTCAATAAAATTAATTTACTCGACGCCGGCGCCGATGATTATCTGGTCAAGCCATTCAGTATTGGGGAACTGAAAGCCCGTATTCGGGTTGCGCTACGTCGGCAATCACCTGACCACCATGCATCGACCAACGAGATATATATCGGTGCGCTCGAGATCAATCTTCCAAAGCGGCAGGTAAAACGACTGGGCGAACGTGTTCACCTGACACCGACAGAATTCAATCTGCTCGCACGCCTGTTATCGCAAGCAGGACAAGTCGTCACCCACCGGCAGCTGCTTAATGATGTGTGGGGCGCAGAATATGTCGAGCATGTGCATTACTTGCGGCTGTATATGACACAACTCCGCGCCAAGCTTGAAGTCGACCCCGCCGCCCCCGAGCTGCTATTAACAGAAACCGGGGTGGGCTATCGATTCTGCGAACTGAGCTCACCGACTGAATAATCTCTGATTAACCCTACTGCTATTCGGGAAGCTCAGTCATTAAGACCAATCCTTATGCTTTCCTAATGCCTTCTTTTTTAATCTCGGCCGCGCGGCTTTGATCATTGTCATTTAAATAATCCCCTCCGATTAATCAAACTCTGATCAGGGCTGCGCAATTTCTTGTCACCCGAATTGCGCAGTGCATCACGCCAAACGCGTGATCGCTGCTTCGCGAAAGCCCCAATGACGATTAGTAATCCCGAGTTTTCCGAAACACCCTTGATGCAATCGGTCAAGGTCAATCCGGATGCACTTCACCACCACAGCTCCACCGCAGTGCTCACCCTCGCCGCCATCGGCGTTGTATTCGGTGATATCGGCACTAGCCCACTCTACTCACTGAAAGAATGCTTTGCGCCTGAGCACGGCATTCCATTCTCGACAGCGGCGGTGTACGGCATTGTGTCGCTCATCTTCTGGTCACTGACCTTGGTAGTGACGCTGAAATATGTGGCCTTCGTGCTGCGCGCCGATAATCATGGCGAAGGCGGCGTGCTATCGCTGATGGCACTTGCACTGCGCTCGGCACGCGGTAAACCAAGACGATTCAGCATGATGTTGATGCTGGGTGCACTGGGTGCCTGTATGTTGCTGGGCGAATCAGTGATTACCCCGGCGATTTCCGTGCTGTCGGCAGTAGAAGGACTGGAGGTGGTGAATCCAGATTTCAAGCGCTTCGTGATTCCGCTCACGGTCGTCATCATCATTATTTTGTTTGGCGTTCAACGCTACGGCACAGCGGCGGTGGGTCGTTTATTCGGGCCGGTGATGCTGGTCTGGTTTTCAACGCTCGCTGTTTCAGGTCTATACAACATTCTGCAAAACCCATCGGTGCTACTCGCCGTCTCGCCCATGTACGCCTACGATTTTATTCAGGCGAATGCATTTCTGGCTTATATCGTGATGGGCTCAGTGGTGTTGGTGGTCACCGGTGTTGAGGCACTGTATCTCGACATGGGACACTTTGGTCGTAAGCCTGTGCGCTTGGCTTGGCTGATCGTCACGCTACCCAGCCTGCTACTCAACTATTTCGGGCAAGCCGCCTTCTTGATCGCGCATCCCGAAGGTGCTGCTAATCCCTTCTTCATGATGCTGCCCGATTGGGCAGTGTTGCCAATGATTGGCTTGGCGACTGCAGCGACTGTGATCGCTTCGCAGGCTGTGATCTCGGGGGCGTTTTCGCTGGCTAGCCAAGGTATTTTGCTAGGCTTCCTGCCGCGCATGGTGATTCTGCATACCTCTGACACCGAGCGCGGGCAAATCTACATGCCGACGATTAACTGGACCCTGCTGGTGCTTGTTCTGTTCACCGTGTTTCAATTCCGTGAGTCCGGCAACCTGGCAGCCGCCTATGGCATCTCCGTCACCACCACCATGCTGATCACGACCTCATTGCTGGCAGTGGTCATGCTAAATGAATGGAAAATGCCGAAACTGATCGTTGCTGTATTAATCAGCATGTTCTTTATCGTCGATTTTTCTTTCTGGACAGCGAACCTGATCAAGGTGAAAGATGGCGGCTGGTATCCGATGGTATTGGGCGCAATTTGTTTCGTGATGCTAACCACTTGGTACACCGGCCGTCGACTGCTGCGCGAACGACTCGCTGATGGCGCAATTCACATCAAAGATTTTGTCGAGTCGCTACTCGCGCACCCACCACATCGTGTCGGTGGTACTGCCGTGTTCCTCACGCCGCATATCGATTTTGTGCCGATTGCACTGCTGCACAACCTGAAACACAACCGCATCTTGCACGAGCGGGTAATCTTCCTGAAACTTTCGATCTGGGATGTACCCTATGTCGACGAAGATGAGCGGATGTCGGTGACTCACCTCGGCGACAATATCTTCCTGGCGCGCGCGGTGTACGGATTTAAAGAGACGCCCGACGTACGGCAAGTCATGGAGCAGCTTGAACCGCTGGTCGGCGGTACGCTTGAGCTGGCAGATACAACCTTCTTCCTGGCGCGAGACACCATCATCCCGAGCGACTTGCCAGGTATGGCTTTGTGGCGCGAGCGATTGTTCGCTTGGATGATGCAAAACGCAGCCACGCCCTCAGACTTCTTCAAGATTCCACCGAACCGCGTGGTCGAGTTAGGCACCAAAATTGAAATCTGAGGCAAGCAGCGGTTTTGGCAGACTTGAACTCAAGCCTGCCAGCCATCGGTTTCTCAACCGAAGATCAGCACCGCTGTCAGGCCGCACAAGATCAGCGTGATGCTGATCAAGCAGCCCTGAATCACATTCAATAGCCTGCCTTCGGGCGTTTGCCGGTATACCTTGGCTTCTTGCTTATTCACATGCAAAAAGCCGGCAAAATGCTCGATCACCAAAATCACAATCAAGCCGACAACCAGACCCTGACCAAACAACTGAAGTTTCGACATCGCTATTACTCCCTGAAATCTACCGTTTCTTTGGAAGGTGGTTGATTACTAAATTTACTCGAGTACTTCGCGCTTGTTTTTCAGTGCAATACCCAAGGTGTACGGCTCAATCGTCTGCTCGCTCACACCATAGGCCGACAGGAAACGGCTAAACAAGGCCTGCTCTTCAGGCGCAGCGATGCCATCAGCCAGCAATGAATCGTACAGATTCAGCAAGATGCACATTTTTTGGTCTGTATTGAGCAGCTTGGCAGACTCGGCGAGGTAGCTATCAATATCTTTCGCTCGCGCGTAGCGACCAGCGGCATCCATCAGCGCCTTGTCATTCCCGAGTGCCTGTAAAACATTACCGATTTCTTCTGCTTCGACTTGCCCGTCAGCGTTAATCATGTGCAGCAGCCCCACCGCCAGCGATAGCTTTGGCGTCAGTTCGGGTGGTGCGCCTTTGAACATATCGAATAATCCCATTTACTGCTCCTGATAATGGTTTTGCTAATTGAACAAGGCAGAAAATGACCTTGCGGAAGCTCGTAACTATATCAGCTTCAGTGGGCAATTAACCTTAGCTTTCGCATCATTGCGCGGCTAATTCGTAAAGTAATTAAGACGTAACAAATCAGTCTTTGCCCTCTGCCAGCTGACCCAGATACGCCAGCCCCTTAATCGCACGACTGCCATACCATGACAGCATCTCGCCATCGACCAATCGCACTGGTTTACCGATTTGGCGCTCGAGTGCATCGACGTGTTGATCGGTAAATCGGTACGGCTCGCTCGACAGAATGACTTCATCGATATGCTCAAGTAACGCTTCATTCCATTGGAATACCGGATACCTTGCAGGTGAATCGGCAATCCAGTGCTGCCAACCAATGAGTTCCAGCATGCGGGCGATGTAAGTGTCGAGTGACACCGTCATCCAAGGGTCCTGCCAGATGCAATACAGCACACGCTGTGGCTGCAGTGATCCTCGCTGCTGCGATCGTTGATTCCGCTGTAGTTGCTGCTGCAATCGTTGCAGCGCCGTATCGAATTGCGCACAAAGTATTTCAGCTGCATGTTCACATCCGAATACACCACCCATCAGTCTGAACAGCGGCAGATTATCGAGCGGTGATACGGGGTGCGTGACAATCACATTCGGAATAAAAGAAGACAGCGTATCGACCGTTGGCTTTTCGTTCTCATCAATATTGACCACCAGATGCGTTGGCGCGAGACGACGGATTTTTTCTACATTGACGTCCTTGGTACCACCGATCTTGGGAATAGCGGCCACCGCCTGCTGCGGATGAATGCAAAAGCCGGTACGGCCCACGATATGCGATGACAGACCAAGGTCACACAGTAATTCGGTAATGGAAGGCACCAATGAAACGATGCGACAAGGCTCGCCTGCCCCTATTCGCTCGTGGTCCCTGCCGATGGCGTCAGTCAGTTGCATCTTGGCGGTCTGTTGGGTGGTTTTTGGGGTTATTTGATTATCTGTCAGTTAATCGGAATATTGCTCGGTCAAAATCGCTTCAGTGCTAAAGACTACATGCCTGAAAGCTTTAACTTCGCCCCGCTTTACTGCTGACTCGATACCGTACTAAAGCTATACTATTGGCGCGAAATCAACTTTCTGAGGTATTTCATGAGTGAAAACATCAAAGGCGATCTTTTTATTGGTGCGGGCGTGGTCGCCGTTGGCACTCTCAATGCGCCAGGCTTAATTGAGGTAGATGGCTCGGTTGATGGCGTTGTTAATGCCCGATCTATCAATGTCACCTCGAATGGCGTGGTCACTGGTAACAGCACCGCAGACCATATCCGGGTCGCTGGCAAGCTCATGAACACCAGTACCGCGCATCAATCATTGCTGGTTGAGTCCACCGGCGATGTATCCGGCAAGATCACCTACGGTGACCTGGAAATTCGCAAAGGCGGCAACATCGCCGGCGAAATCAACTCCACTCCAGCCAGAAAAAACGCCTAGTAGTTCAATGCGATACGCTCGGCAGCCAAGACACCTTGGCTGCGCAGAGCTACCCCAGCGGGATTTTTTGCCGATTTGATATCAGTCTATTCGCTGGCGAGCGCTGATGGTTTGATTCCAGCTTTATCCAGAGAGTTTATCCATGCGAGCAGCCGTCTACACACGCCGTGGTCCCGCGGCAGAGGTTCTTCAGATCATCGACAAGCAGCAGCCCCAACCCAACCCGGGTGAGGTTCGCGTCAAGCTCGTATTCAGTGGTGTTAATCCCTCGGACGTAAAATCCCGCGCAGGCGTTGCCGCACGGGCCGGTGGGTTTCCAGAGGTCACTCCGCATAGTGACGGTGCGGGTGTCATTGATGCTGTGGGCGATGGTGTCGATAGCGCGCGCATCGGTGAGCGTGTCTGGCTCTTTAACGGCCAGTGGGAGCGACCCTATGGCACTGCGGCTGAATTCATTACCCTTCCTGCAAGGCAGGCCGTTCCGTTACCCAACTCCGTATCGTTTGAAGTTGGCGCATCAATCGGCATACCCCTCATGACCGCCCTGCATGCAGTACAGGCTTGCGGTTCGCTATTGGGCAAGACTGTGCTGGTGCCCGGTGCCGTCGGTAGCGTCGGTTATTACGCGACTCAACTCGCCTGCATGGCCGGTGCGCGCGTGATTGCCATCGTCAGCAGCGAAGAGAAAGCAGCACAGGCACGCCAAATCGGCGCAGCAGAAACCATCAATTACAAGACCGAGCAACTCGTCGAACGGGTTCTGGCGCTCACCGATGGCCAAGGTGCAGATGCCATCATTGATCTCGATGCAGCCACCCATGCACCGCTCTACGGCCAGTTACTTCGCTTTCAAGGCAAGGCCGTCGTTTATGGTTCCAACCAGCCGCAGTTCAGCATGCCCTTCGGCCCGATGATTCTTGGGTTTGTGAACATCTACTGCTTTATCGTTTACAAGTTGCCTTCACAGGAGCTACAGCAGGTCATCGACGCTGTGCAGTCAATGCTCATGCATCCGACGCTAAAGCACCCGCCCACCGCCATTTACCCGCTCAATGAAATCGCAGCCGCGCATCAGCAAGTCGAACGTGGAGCGAACGCGAAGGTACTGATCAAACTGTAAGGCGCTTTTTGGGGATCTGACAATGCCGTGCGCCTATACGAGTCGATTTATTCGGGCGAGAGCATTTTGCTATGCGTTCTCTCTAATCGTGTTTGTTTTCCCTGGCTTGGCGCGGGCCGAGTGGGCGCCCATCATCCGCGACAGCGATGTCGCATCACGACGGTTTTCCTTGTTTGTTGACCCTAACTCAATTGTGCGCCGAGGGGAACAAGTGACTGTTCGTGTCCTTCTCAACATGCGAGAAAAAACAGAGGAAGGCGTTGCCTCAGTCATTGCTATCGACGAGTATGACTGCGTGCGTGATCTGATGCGTAGCAAATCGATTGCAAGCTACGCTGAGCGCGGTGGCAAGGGTCGCGTGATCCGCGAGTACAAAAGCCTTGGCCCCTGGGTGCCGGTTGAGCCGGGCAAGATCAATGAAGCCGTTTTACAGAATGTCTGTGACTTCTACCCGAATTGGTGGTCAGAGTAAGTCAACTTAAAAAGTTATGGCCTATTGTTGGCTGCGTTGCTAACAAGCTTTTTCTGACAATCCTGAGGGAATATCCTCTACTCGATTTCACTCATTACGATTGAGGACAAAATTTCATTTTTACGACGCTGCTGCCCGGATCATGTTTCTGGCGATCAGTAATTGTTGAATTTGCGTGGTTCCTTCATAAATTCGGAACAGGCGCACATCGCGATAAAAGCGCTCGACAGCATAATCAGCAATATAGCCAGCGCCGCCATGAATTTGCACCGCGCGATCCGCCACTCTGCCGCACATCTCTGACGCAAATAACTTGCAGCACGAGGCCTCGGTCGAAATATCGTCACCCTCATCACGTCGGCGTGCGGCATCAATCACCATAGAACGTGCTGCATAGATTTCAGCCTTGCTGTCGGCCAGCATGGCTTGAACCAACTGAAAATCCGCGATTGGTTTACCAAACTGCTGGCGCTGCATGGCATACGCCAGTGAATCAGCCAGCATGCGTTCGGCAGCACCTACGCAGATAGCAGCGATATGCAGTCGCCCCTTATCCAGTACCTTCATGGCCGTCTTGAAGCCGACACCCTCTTTACCGCCGATCAGATTCTCAACCGGCACACGGCAGTTTTCGAGAATGACATCACAGGTGTGCGCACCCTTCTGCCCCATTTTGATATCACGCTTGCCTAGCGACAGACCGGGCGTGCCGGCTTCAACCAAAAATGCAGAGATGCCCGCCGCACCTTTGATAGTGGGATCAGTGCGCGCCATCACCGTAAAAATCCCTGCCTCTGGGGCATTGGTGATGTAGCGCTTGGTGCCATTCAAAATATAGTCATCACCATCGCGCACTGCACTGGTACGTAGCGACGCTGCATCGGAACCCGAATCCGGCTCTGTTAGCGCGAATGAAGCAATCAATTCGCCCGAGGCTAGTCTGGGCAAATATTTTTCTTTTTGTTCGTAGGTACCATCGATGATCAGACCTTGCGACCCGATACCATTATTGGTTCCAATGAGTGAACGGAATGCGGGCGAGGTCCACGCTAGCTCAAAAGCGACACGTACCTCTTCCTCCATCGTCAATCCGAGTCCGCCAAACTCCTCGGGTATCGCCAAACCAAAAAGCCCAAGCTCACGCATATCGTGAATCAGTTGTGCGGGGATTTCGTCTGTCTCTGCGACGATACCCTCTGCCGGAACGAGTTTATCGCGCACAAATCGGGCAACCGATTCGATCAGCAAATTCAGGGTCTGAGGGTCTCGTATCATGCGGTATGCTCGGTTTTTTATTCTTGGTTGATTATGCCACTCCGCCCGCTGGGATATACCAACCGAAACTCCATGTGGGTAATCAACTGACATGACATCTGAACATGAGGCTGGTATGACAGGCGCTCTTTCGCATCTCCGGGTATTGGATCTCTCGCGCGTACTTGCCGGTCCTTGGGCCAGTCAGCTACTGGCGGATATGGGTGCTGACGTTATCAAGATTGAGCGCCCCGGTACCGGCGACGACACCCGCGGATGGGGCCCGCCGTTTCTGAAAGATGACGCGGGTAATGATACTGCCGAGGCTGCTTATTATCTCGCTGCCAACCGCGGCAAAAAGTCGCTCACACTCAATATCGCGACCCCCGAAGCACAAGCGATTATCCGGCAGCTGGCCAAAGAATCCGACATCTTCATCGAAAACTATAAAGTCGGCGACATGGCGCGCTATGGCTTGAGCTATGAAACGCTCAAAGCAATTAACCCACGTCTGGTGTATTGCTCGATTACGGGTTTTGGACAAACAGGCCCGATGGCAGATGTGGCGGGCTACGACTTCATCGTGCAAGGCTTGGGTGGTCTGATGAGCATCACCGGCGAGCGCGATGACTTGCCGGGCGGCGGACCACAAAAGGTTGGTATAGCGATGGCAGACATCATGACCGGTCTGTACGCCACGATTGCTATTCTCGCTGCGATTGAGCACCGTCGTATCAATGGCGAGGGTCAGTACATTGATATGGCGCTGCTGGATGTTCAGGTAGCCGCCATGGCCAATATGAACATGAATTACTTATGCTCAGGCAAAGTACCGGGTCGGCAGGGTAATGCGCACGCCAACATCGTCCCGTACCAAGTGTTCAACGCAGCAGATGGTGAGATCATTATTGCGGTCGGCAATGACACACAATTCGCTCGTCTGTGTAGTGTGCTTGGCTGCCCGGAAATTGCGAGCGACGAGCGCTATGCAAAAAATGCCAATCGCGTTCGACATCGGGATACTCTATTGCCTCTGCTACAAGCGCGGCTGATAACGCGTCGTGTTGAAGATTGGGTTGGGCAGCTGCAACCGGGGGGTATTCCCTGCGGCCCGGTTAACTCGATCGCGCAGACTTTCGCGAATCCGCAGGTCATGCACCGACAAATGCGCATCGACTTACCCCACCCGCTTTCGGGAAGCGTGCCGTCGGT
>JAJTGD010000072.1 GCA_021299035.1 Oxalobacteraceae bacterium
GTCAGATTTTGTGGGGTCGGTCGCACCGCCATCTTCCAGCATCTGGAACCCTACGGCGTTGACCACCGGTGCGTCATTAACCGGCCGCAGGTTCACGTTGATCGCCATCGGCTCGCTGCTCACCTGATCATCGGTGACCGAAAAGCTGAATTGGCGCAGGGCATTCACGTTCGGCGCCGCTCGGAATACCATCTCGCGGCGGACCTCATCAAAGCGTACAGCATCACCAGCGTTGATTGCCTTTAGCGACTTCGTATCGATCTTCAGTGCATCACTATCGGCATCCCAGAATATCTTCGTTAGTGCTGACTCGGCGACTCGGATCTCTTGATCCTCATTCCCGATCGGTTCGAAGCGGCTACCGGCAATCAGTACCGGCGCATCATTGACGCCATTGATATCAATAGTAGCGATGCCTGTCGTCTTTGCGCCTAGCCCTTCGGTGATCGTATACTCGAAACTCGCCGTTCCCGAAAAATCTGCCGAAGGCTTGAACTTCAGCTGATCGTCGCTCCACACCACCGTGCCACCCATCCGATTAGCAACACCGGTCAGCTTCAATAATTTCGGATCGCCGTCAACGTCTGTCGCGCCTTCCAAGAGCCGCGAAGCCGGTAATACCAGTTCTGTTTCCTCGATCGTATTAAAGCGTAATGGCGACAATTGCGGTGCGTCGTTTACTTCGGCCAGCGCAATATCGACAGTCGCCTGCGCAAAGCCGCCGGCGCCGTCGCTCAGTGTGTAGCGGAAGCTCGCGCTGCCCGAGCGGTTGGCCAACGGGGTGAAGCTGATCATCTGGTCCTTTAGCTGCACACTCCCGCCTACCGCCTGATCCACCGAGATAACCGACATCTTCTGTTTTTCGCCGCACTCGATATCAGTATCTATGTCGTTCTTCAGCAGCAGCGCCGGATCAATCAGCAGGCGCTCGTCTTCACGACTGTCTATCTGCTCGCCCGCTGCCAGCGGTGCGTCATTCAAAGGATCGATCCTCACCAGCGCGCGGCCTGTCGTTGCCAGCCCGGTTTCATCCATCACCGTGTAGCTGAAGCTGGCGTCACCATTGAAATTCGCCTTCGGCGTGAACACGACCTCGCCATCCGATTCCATGTGCACGCTGCCGTGTTCGGCCGAGCCCACGGCAGTGATCTTTAGTGGCATCGAGCCAAGCCGCGCGTCGGTATCAACGTCAAAGTCATTGCGCAGCAGCAGGCGCGGCGCGATCCTCAGCACCTGATCTTCACGCGCATTGATGATGCGCTCGGCTACCACCGATGGCGCGTCATCGACCGCCGCCAGTGAGATCCGTATCCTGCCGATCGAGCTCGCACCGCGGCTGTCGCGCACAATGTATTCTAGCGTATCGGTCACGCCGTACTGATCTGATGATGGCGTGTAATGGATCATGCCATTGGCCAGCAGCTCCGCCCGCCCGAGCGCCACCCGCGCGATACCGGTGACGCTGAGGCTGTCGCCCTCGATGTCATGGTCATTAGCGAGCCGGGCCCTCGAATCAATCAGCAGCGGCACGTCTTCCGAGGAAGCAATCGATTCGCCGGCTGTCAGCGGTGCATTATTAACCTCCTGCAGCCTGACCGACACTTCACGTTCATAGATTCGTGCGTACTGGTCGGCCAGTACATAGGTAAAGCCAACCTGACCGACGAAATCCTTCTGCGGCGTAAAGCTGAGCCGGCTGCCATCGTCGTCCATGCGGACTACGCCATGGCTGGCGCTGCGTATGCCAATCAACTGTAGCCTGATCGTCGGATCTTCAGATGCCAGCGCCAGCCGCGCCTCCTGGGCCAGCTGCTGGTAACCGAGCGTAATGCTATGGTCCTCATCGCTGACGATACTGAATGATGCGAGTCTGGCCACTGGCTGAGCGGTGCTGAATACCGTTGCTTGAGCAATGGTCGAGGCGTTTTGTACCGCGTTGCTGGAGACTACCGCTGTCTGCGTGACCAGCCCGCCAAGCTGCGCGCCCTTGGTAACTGCCAGCAGGCTGTACACGTCCGACGGCAAAGCCTTCTGTTCGCCAGAAATTTCAGGCGATGGCAGGGCAGGCGGTGCATCGCTGCTGATCTCATTCGCACCCAGCTTACGGCCCTGCACCCAGAGGTCATCGAAAACCCCATTGCCGCCCAGCGACTGCGCTTTCAGCGAGTCACCGATGCGTACCAGCTGCGGGTCTGCCCCGATACTGCCGGACGGATCCCCAAGCTTGCGGAAGCTGATGCGCATCTGTTCCAGGCGCTCCCGAACAGTACTGTCCACCCAGACATCGTCATTCCCAAAATAAATCACGGTATCTTGTGCGCCCATGGCCTGTCCGGTGGCACGTAGGCTCTGCACGATCGCTGCAAAATCCAATGACGATGGGTTTAGCCCATAGCGTGTCGCCAAGGCGTGTAACTCGTTGCGGCGAGCTGCTGAGAGTGAAGGTAGTAGCAGCTCTTGTAATGCGCTCATGTCGTCGACTAGCGTGATGAAGTTTTCACGCAAACCGCCTTCATGCAAGACATTCAGATTGGCAGTACGAGGGTCAACGCTGACCTGCACGCCTTGTGTGTGGGCGAGCAGCTCCAGCTCTGTAAGCTTGGCGCTACCACCATCAGCAAATTCCAAGCTTGCGTTGGCTAAGTCGATTGCAGTCACCGCCATCGAAGCTAATTTTGTTTCGGTGTCTGAACTAGCTTGAGCAGCCATCGAATGCATCCATAGATCAAACACCTCAAGTTGGCCGGCGCTGCCGTCACCGTCGATATCTATCCATAGTCTTAGCTGTTTGAATACCGGGTCGAGTGGCGTGATCAGGCCATCATTATTCGCATCGAGATAAGCCAAAGAGGCGAGACCATGCTGATCGAATGGGGTATCGGCACCATTAAATATTTCGCTACCGTTATCAATCAAGCCGTTACCACTGCGGTCGATACCAAGAATAGCGTCTGCCGGCTCTATCCACTGCGTAGCCTCGCGGAAGCCATCACCGTCAACATCAAATCGTGGCACGCGTTGCTTTTGTAGACTTTCAAGATCAGTACCGACGGTACCCGGTAGATCAATCACCTGAACACCATCGTTGCCCAGATCGATGGCAATCACTTTTAGCCATTGCAGCGACACCGTATCGCGTAGGTTTCTCTGACGTACGAATGCCTCTATGTCGTCGGGCGTGGCACGAGCCGCTTGAAGTGGATCGATCGGATGATCCGTATTGAAGTGCTCGAGTTTCTCTTGCGCTCTCGTCATATCGGCGCGGGATACATCCTCGGCAGTGGAGGCTAGCCCTAGCTGGGTAACATTAAAGGGATGATCACTGCCTGTTAGCTCGTCGGACAGCATCAAATTCACTTTTGCTGCAGCTTTCCACTGCGCAGTCGAGCGCTCATAGTCAGCCTGCAGCTGTGCGCGCTGGCGCTCGGTTGGGCTGCGCTCGCGCAACCACTCAGCCTCGGTTTGCCAATTCGACTCATCACTACCAAATTTGGCACGAAGATGATCGAGCTCCCAGTGCTGCACAATCGCCTCGGGAAGTAGCAAGGTCTCTGCATATAAACTGACCAAATCTTGCCGTGCGATCCCTAGCATCGCGGATTCATCTCGTAGCGGATCCTGCGAGCTCACTACAAAGAAATAGTTGTCGATACCATTACCCCCGCGGCTCGGCCACGCGGAGATCTCTATGGTGGGCATACGCGAGGCGACCAGCTGCAGCTGATGTGTCGGCATCTGAATCGATGAATTCGCCTGATTAATCTGTTGATCGAGTCTGACGATCAACTGATCGAGTTCGCGCCGCAGGATACTTTCACCGAGTGGATTAGCGTTACCGATGCGATACCTCAGAGCGCCACTTTGGTCGCGATAGAAACTGGCGCTGGCTTGGGGCGGCGGTGGCGGCGGATCTTCACCAAACAAGCTATCCAAAGCAAACGCTGCAACTACCATGACGATAGGGTTGATGGCAATGATCGCGCCTGCACCCATCATCGAGCTGCCGGTGCCGGTAAGATAGCCGATGCCATTGATCGCAGAGACCACGCTTGCACTCGCTGAGCCGACCTGACCCGCCTCGATCATTTTGCCGAGGTTGGCGAGATTGGCGATGGATAGCATGGCGCCTATCTGCGATAGCGCACCAAGTTGAGCAGGGCTCAGGTAGCCAGAACCCGT
>JAJTGD010000034.1 GCA_021299035.1 Oxalobacteraceae bacterium
CGATATCTTTGATGAAGACATCATGGCGCTGGTATCCGACGAGCAAAACGCGCATGAGCATGAGTTCTACAAGTTCGTGTCTTTGTCGCAGCATTCAGAGACCGGCGAGAAGCCTAGCGCCAAGGTAGTGTTCGCCGCCGATGGCAAAGAGGTGAAGTGCGAGGGGCAGGGCAATGGCCCGGTCGACGCCATTGTTAATGCGATTGAGTCCCACACCGCCAGTGGTGCGGAACTGCTGCTGTTCTCCGTCAATGCGATTACTACCGGCACGCAGTCGCAGGGTGAGGTGACCATGCGGCTATCGAAGAGTGGGCGGATCGTGAACGGCGTCGGCGCTGATCTGGATATCGTCGTGGCCTCGGCCAAGGCCTACCTGTCGGCATTAAATAAATTGCAATCCAAGAACGAGAAGCTCAATCCGCAGCTATAAGCCAGAAGGTGATTTTTGTGGGGTCTGCCGGGATGTCGGATTCGGAGGCGATTTCGGCTATAATCCCGGCTTGGCCAAAACCGGCCATGTTATCAATGTTGTCACGGTTTCAGGGGTTGCGACTCCGAAAACCGCATGTGAAAGGTATTTATCATGGCAGTTACTAAAGAAGGCAAAGCAGCGGTTATCGCTGCGAATGCTCGGGGTCAGAACGACACCGGGTCTCCCGAGGTGCAGGTTGCGTTACTGACTGCACGCATCAATGAGCTGAATGGCCACTTCAAGGCCCACGGCAAAGATCATCACTCACGTCGTGGTCTGATCATGATGGTCAATCGTCGTAAGAGCCTGCTCGCTTATCTGAAGCGCAAGGATACGGATCGTTACCGTGCCCTGATCGAAAAACTGGGTCTGCGCAAGTAAGCCATTGCACCAGCGATTTATCCGCAAATGCCTGTATCAGCCAACTGATGCGGGCATTTCGTGTTTTTAACGCCTGCTTATTTTGCAGGTAGCGGTAACCTGAAAGTTGTGCGGTGGGCTGGCAATGCCTGCCGGTGGTGAGGTGAACGACAGCGCCTGAAACTCTGTCGGTAAAAATGAAAGGATGGACCCAATGTTTAACAAAGTCACAAAGAGCTTCCAATATGGCCAGCATACGGTAACGCTGGAAACCGGCGAGATCGCTCGCCAAGCATCCGGTGCTGTGATGGTGACGGTCGACGATACCGTTATTCTCGCTACCGTGGTCGCACGCAAAGAAGCCAAGCCGGGGCAAGATTTTTTCCCGTTGACCGTCGACTATGTCGAAAAAACCTATGCCGCCGGTCGTATTCCTGGTGGTTTCTTCAAACGCGAAGGTCGTCCGTCCGAGAAAGAGACGCTGACATCACGACTGATCGATCGCCCGATTCGCCCACTGTTCCCAGAGGGCTACTTGAACGAAGTTCAAGTCATCATCCATGTGCTGTCGGTGAATCCAGAGATCGACCCTGACATTCCTTCGATGATCGGTGCTTCGGCTGCGCTGTGCGTGGCAGGCATTCCGTTCAATGGCCCGATCGGCGCCGCACGTGTTGCTTACATTGATGGTCAGTACGTACTCAACCCTACCGTCTCGCAGCTGCATCAGTCGAAAATGGATTTGGTGGTTGCCGGTACTGAGGCTGCGGTGCTGATGGTGGAATCCGAAGCACAAGAACTGTCCGAAGAGATCATGCTCGGTGCTGTTGTTTACGGCCATGAGCAGATGAAGGCAGTGATCGATGCGATCCACGATCTCGTACGCGACGGTGGCAAGCCAGAGGTGCCATGGTCGGCACCTGCGCAGAACGAGGCGCTGATTGCGCGCGTCACCGCGCTGGCGGAAGAAAAGCTGCGTGATGCGTTCCGTACCAAAGAAAAGCAAGCGCGTACCGATAAACTGCGCACGATTCATTCGGAAGTTTCTGCCAAGCTGGCCGAGGAAGCCGCTGCGGCGGGTACATCGGCGCCAGATTCTTCTGAAGTCGGCGACATCATGTTCGGCCTGGAGTCGAAGATTGTTCGCTCGCAGATTCTCGATGGTGAGCCACGTATCGATGGTCGCGATACGCGCACTGTACGTCCGATTTCGATTCGCAGCAGCGTACTGCCACGTACCCACGGTTCAGCCTTGTTCACGCGCGGCGAGACGCAGGCACTCGTAGTCGCTACGTTGGGCACTGCGCGCGATGAACAAAAGATTGATGCACTCACGGGTGAGTACAGCGATCGCTTCATGCTTCACTACAACATGCCACCGTTTGCGACAGGTGAGACCGGTCGTGTCGGGTCGCCCAAGCGCCGTGAAATCGGCCATGGTCGTCTCGCGAAGCGTGCACTGATCGCGGCGCTGCCAAGCCCGGAAGAGTTCAGCTACTCCGTGCGTTTGGTGTCCGAGATCACTGAATCGAATGGTTCGTCTTCCATGGCGTCGGTGTGCGGCGGCAGTCTCGCACTGATGGATGCTGGCGTACCGATGAAAGCGCACGTCGCTGGTATCGCGATGGGTCTAATCAAAGAGGGTAACAAGTTCGCGGTGCTGTCCGACATCTTGGGTGACGAAGATCACTTGGGTGACATGGACTTCAAAGTGGCGGGTACCTCGAATGGTCTGACGGCATTGCAGATGGACATCAAGATTCAGGGCATCACCAAAGAGATCATGCAGGTCGCGCTGGCGCAAGCCAAAGAAGGTCGCCATCATATTCTCGGCAAGATGCAAGAAGCGATGCCTACCGGACGCACAGAGTTGTCCAACTTCGCGCCTCGCCTGATCACCATCAAGATCAATCCTGAAAAGATTCGCGATGTGATCGGTAAAGGCGGCGCAGTGATTCGTGCACTCACCGAAGAAACCGGCACCCAGATCGATATCACCGATGAAGGTTTGGTCACGATTGCTTCGGTTGATGCAGCTGCGGGTCAAGAAGCAAAACGTCGCATCGAAGAACTCACCGCTTCGGTCGAAGTGGGCAAGATCTATGAAGGTACGGTGCTCAAGTTGCTGGATTTTGGTGCGATCGTTCAGGTCCTGCCTGGCAAAGATGGCTTGCTGCATATCAGCCAGATTGCTAACGAGCGCGTTAACGCGGTTGCAGACTATCTGACCGAAGGTCAGCAAGTGCGTGTCAAGGTACTCGAGACCGATGATCGTGGCCGCCTCAAGCTGTCGATGAAAGCGGTGGCAGCCGAAGAATCCGGCGAGGGTGTACAGCAATAACGCAGTAACACCGGTGGCCCTGACAGGGCCTACTAATGCTTTGCCCAGAAAGGCTGTCTGCAATCGCGGGCAGCCTTTCGTGTTTGATGGCTTTGGAGGATGACAGCGATGAAGGCGATTGAGATTACGCAGCCGGGTGGTCCCGAAGTACTAAGACCCTGTGAGCGACCGATGCCCGTGGCCGGCGCTGGCGAAGTGCTGATTCGCGTGCATGCGGCAGGAGTGAACCGCCCCGACGTTCTGCAGCGCGCCGGTGCCTATCCGCCACCACCCGATGCCTCTGATTTGCCCGGTTTGGAGGTGGCAGGCGAGATCGTCAGCGGTGATCTTGATGGTAGCGATTTCAAAAAGGGCGACTTAGTGTGTGCCTTGGCCCATGGTGGCGGCTACGCCGAGTATTGCGTGGTACCAATCGGGCAGTGTCTGCCGATACCTAAAGGCTGGAGCCTGCTAGAGGCGGCATCGCTACCCGAGACTTTTTTTACGGTGTTCGGCAATGTATTCGACCGCGCAAAACTCGCTGCAGGTGAGAGCCTGCTGGTGCAAGGAGGCAGCTCCGGGATCGGCGTGACTGCAATACAAATGGCGACTGCCCTTGGGCATCGCGTATTCGCCACCGCGGGTACCGATGACAAATGCCGTGCCTGTGAAAGTCTGGGCGCAGAACGTGGTATCAACTACCGCAGTGAAGATTTTGTTGAGGTTGTGAAGTCGCTCACCGGTGGCAAGGGCGCTAACGTCATTCTCGATATGGTGGCAGGTCCTTACGTTAACCGTGAGCTGCAATGCCTGGCCGATGACGGACGTCTGGTGATCATTGCGCTGCTAGGCGGTGCCAGTGGCGAGATTAATTTCGGTGAGGTGTTGCGACGCCGTCTGGTGATTACCGGCTCGACCTTGCGCCCACGTCCTGTCACGTTCAAGCGCCATATTGCGCAACAACTCCGCACCCAAGTGTGGCCCTTGCTTGAGTCGGGCAAAATCAAGCCAGTGATTTACCAGACCTTTTCATTAGAGCAGGCGGCGGATGCGCATGCCCTGATGGAGACAAGTACCCATATTGGCAAGATCATGCTGCAGGTGGCGCAGTGAGCTGGAAACCTGCTCTTCGGCGGGAAAGTCAGCTGTTTGGCGGCACGGCAGGTTTGCGGGATGGCATGGTTCTCGCGAAACGCCTTGCAAAGGATTTGTCGAGTTTGACCCTGTTTCTTGCCGCACGCTACAATCGCAGGTTTTGTGGTTCGATCACCTGATGCGTACCCCCCTGATCGCCGGAAACTGGAAGATGAACGGCAGCCTCGCGGCCAACGCGACGCTGTTGGCTAGTATTCTGGGCGATGCAGCAGCGGTGAGCGCGGAGCTGGCGGTCTGTGTACCGGCACCTTATCTGGGGCAGGTGCAGTCAGTGCTGGGTGGCTCGCCGGTGCGATGGGGTGCACAAGACGTGTCTGCGCATGAGCGGGGTGCCTTCACCGGTGAAATTTCGGCGCAGATGCTGCTTGATTTTGGTTGTAGCTACGTGATCGTCGGGCATTCAGAGCGCCGCAGCTACCACGGCGAAAGCGACGAGTTGGTTGCGCAAAAAGCGCAACGGGTATTGGCGAACGGGCTAACCCCGATTGTTTGTGTCGGCGAGACGCTTGAACAGCGTGAGCAGGGTGCGACTGATGCAGTGGTCTCGCGACAGTTGGCGCCGGTGCTGGATACGATGGGTACGCAACTGGCCAGCATGGTGATTGCCTATGAGCCGGTGTGGGCAATTGGTACTGGTAAGACCGCTACGCCAGAGATGGCGCAGCAGGTGCATGCTCGGATACGGGCAATGCTCGCTGAGCGCGACGCAGAAAGCGCTCAGCAGGTTCGAGTGCTTTATGGCGGCAGTATGAAACCGGACAACGCAAAAGACTTGTTAGCGATGCCGGATATCGATGGCGGATTAATCGGCGGCGCATCATTAAATGCGTCGGATTTTTTAGCGATCGCACAGGCAGCTTGAGCTGCAACCTAATATGGATCGACAGGAATTAATTCAATGAACTCATTACTCGCCATCGTTATCGTGATCCAGTTGATCAGTGCGCTGATTATTATTGGCCTCGTGCTGCTTCAGCAAGGCAAGGGTGCGGATATGGGGGCTGCCTTCGGCTCCGGTGCTTCCGGCAGTTTGTTTGGTGCCACTGGCTCGGCTAACTTTCTTTCGCGCTCGACGGGGATTGCTGCCGCTGTGTTCTTCGCCGCTACCTTGCTGCTGACCTTCTTGGGTAGCCGTCCGCAGGGTGGTGGTAGCGGAATCATGGATCAAGTCCCGGCGCCAGCCAAGACCCTCAACCCCGCTGCGAGTGATGCTCCTGTACCGGCGCCTGCCAAGGCGCCAGCTCAGGCGAACGAGATCCCGAAATAAGCCCTACACTGCAACCGGCTGCTATCAAACTTGCATTGAATGGCCTTGCCAAAGCCGGTTAAAATGATGCGCTTTGCCGACGTGGTGAAATTGGTAGACACGCTATCTTGAGGGGGTAGTGGCGAAAGCTGTGCGAGTTCGAGTCTCGCCGTCGGCACCAATTAGCAAAAAGTAAATAAAAATTGATTTAAAAGCCTCGGGAGTGGCTAACCAGGCGTTTTTTACTGGGAAAATCGTGGACCTGCAAAATTACCTTCCGATCCTCCTGTTCATAGCAGTGGGTATCGGTGTCGGTGTTGCGCCTCAGGTGCTTGGCCGGCTACTCGCTCCGCATCGTCCCGATGCAGAAAAAAATTCTGCCTATGAGTGCGGCTTCGAAGCTTTTGAAGACGCTCGCATGAAATTCGATGTGCGTTATTACCTCGTCGCTATTCTCTTCATCCTGTTCGATCTGGAAGTTGCTTTTCTGGTGCCGTGGGCAGTGGCAATGAATGAGGTGGGACTGGTCGGCTTCTGGGCCATGATGATCTTTCTCGGCATCCTGATTGTCGGCTTGATCTTTGAATGGAAAAAAGGCGCCTTGGACTGGGAGTAAGCGATGGCGATCGATGGCATTCTGAATGAAGGTTTCGTCACCACTACGGCTGACAAGCTGATCAATTGGACCCGTACGGGCTCGATGTGGCCCATGACGTTTGGTCTTGCCTGCTGTGCAGTCGAGATGATGCACGCGGGTGCTTCACGTTACGACCTTGACCGATTCGGTGTGGTGTTCCGGCCGTCGCCTCGGCAATCCGATGTGATGATTGTTGCAGGTACGCTGTGCAACAAAATGGCGCCGGCACTGCGCAAGGTTTACGATCAGATGGCCGAGCCACGCTGGGTGATCTCGATGGGGTCTTGCGCCAACGGTGGTGGCTACTATCACTATTCGTACTCGGTCGTGCGTGGTTGTGACCGCATTGTGCCGGTCGACATTTACGTGCCCGGCTGCCCGCCAACGGCAGAGGCGCTGCTGTACGGCGTGATCCAGCTGCAAAACAAGATCAAGCGCACCAATACGATCGCGCGCTGAGACTAACGCTGTCATGACAACCAAACTCGATACCCTCACTAGCGCTGTGCAAGATGTGCTGGGCGATCAAATCAAAAGCCTCAGCACTGCTCTCGGTGAGATCACGATCGTGCTGGACGAGGCGGATTATTTGCAGGCGATGCAAATGCTGCGAGATCATACGTCGACGCGTTTCGAGCAGCTGATTGATCTGTGCGGTGTTGATTATCAGTCGTATGGTGATGGTCGCTGGGAAGGTGCGCGCTTCGGTGTGGTGGTGCATCTGATGTCGGTTGCTCACAACTGGCGGTTACGTGTGCGAGTATTTGCCAAAGACGATGACATGCCGCTGGTCGCTTCGCTCACGAGTGTTTGGCCCGCTGCCAATTGGTATGAGCGCGAAGCTTTCGATTTATTCGGCATTCTGTTTGAGGGTCATGACGACCTGCGCCGCATCCTGACCGACTACGGTTTCATTGGTCACCCCTTCCGCAAAGATTTCCCCACCAGTGGTTACGTCGAGATGCGCTACGACCCAGAGCAGAAGCGCGTTGTCTACCAACCGGTGACGATCGAGCCACGCGAGAACGTACCGCGGATTATCCGCGAAGAGAATTACGGGGTGCGCTGAGATGGCTGAGATTAAAAACTTTTTCATCGAAGTTGAGCGATGCGTTTACCTCCGTAAAGTGGTTTCGGTTGAGGGGGTTGATCGTGGCTGAGATTAAGAACTACACCCTCAACTTTGGCCCCCAGCATCCTGCGGCGCATGGTGTGTTGCGTTTGGTATTGGAGTTGGACGGTGAGGTGATTCAACGTGCTGATCCGCATATTGGCTTGTTGCATCGTGCGACCGAGAAGCTGGCCGAGACGCGTACCTTCCTGCAATCCGTACCCTACATGGATCGTCTCGACTATGTGTCGATGATGTGTAATGAACACGCTTATGTCATGGCGATCGAGCGGCTGCTTGGTGTCGAAGTGCCGCTGCGTGCACAATACATACGCGTGATGTTTGACGAGATCACGCGCATCTTGAATCACCTGCTGTGGTTGGGTGCGCATGCGCTGGATGTTGGCGCAATGGGTGTGTTCTTGTACGCATTCCGTGAGCGTGAAGATTTGATGGATTGCTACGAGGCGGTATCGGGGGCGCGTCTGCACGCAGCCTACTATCGGCCGGGCGGTGTTTACCGAGATTTGCCGGACACCATGCCGCAGTACAAAGCCTCGATGGTGCGTAACGATAAAGCGATCGCCAAGCTGAACGAGAATCGCCATGGCTCGCTGCTGGATTTCATCGAAGACTTTACCAACCGCTTCCCGACCTACGTCGATGAGTACGAGACCCTGCTGACGGATAACCGCATCTGGAAGCAGCGCTTGGTGGGTATCGGCGTGGTATCGCCAGAGCAGGCGCTGGCGATGGGCTTCACCGGTCCTATGCTGCGTGGCTCAGGGATTGAATGGGATTTGCGCAAGAAGCAACCCTACGAGGTCTACGATTTAGTCGACTTCGATATTCCGGTGGGTGTTAACGGCGATTGCTACGACCGTTACCTTGTTCGTATCGAAGAGATGCGGCAATCCAATCGCATCATCCGGCAATGTGTCGAGTGGTTGCGTAACCACCCCGGCCCGGTGATGACCGATAACCACAAAGTTGCGCCGCCGTCGCGTGTGGACATGAAGTCCAACATGGAAGAGCTCATCCACCACTTCAAGCTCTTCACTGAGGGTTTTCATGTGCCGCTAGGCGAGACCTACGCCGCGGTTGAGCATCCTAAGGGTGAATTTGGTATTTATCTGGTTTCAGATGGCGCCAATAAGCCCTATCGGTTGAAGATTCGCGCGCCGGGCTTTGCGCATTTGCAGGGTCTAAACGAGATGGCGACCGGCCACATGATTGCTGATGCGGTCACCATCATCGGTACGCAGGATATCGTGTTTGGCGAGATTGATCGCTGAGATGAGTAAATCAATGATCGAGGCAAAACAGCGCATGTTGTTATCACAGGACGCCTACAAGAAGATCGATCGCGAACTGGCCAAGTTCCCGTCGGATCAGAAGCAGTCGGCGGTGATGTCGGCGCTCGCCATCGCGCAGGATGAAAAGGGCTGGTTGTCGCCGGAAGTAATACAGGACGTTGCGTCGTATCTGGACATGCCGGCGATTGCGGTGCAGGAGGTTGCGACCTTCTACACCATGTACAACCTGAAACCCGTCGGTAAGTACAAGCTGACAATTTGCACGAATCTGCCGTGCCAGCTGAGTAATGGCGACCGTGCCGCGGCGTACCTGAAGCAAAAGCTCGGTGTTGACTTCAACGAGACCACGGCCGACGGCTTGTTCACGTTAAAAGAGGGCGAGTGCATGGGTGCATGCGGCGATTCACCGGTGATACTGGTCAATAACAAGCGTATGTGCAGCTTTATGTCGAATGAAAAAATCGATGCGCTGATCGAGGAGCTGAAGAAATGACTTGCTTGCACGATCGTCACATTCAGCCGCTGATCTTGGCAGGTATTGACGGTAACAACTGGCGGCTTGCTGATTATGTGAAGCGCGGTGGTTACTCGGCGCTGCGCCGCATTCTGACCGAGGGCATCACGCCCGAGCAAGTGATCGCCGATTTGAAAGCGTCTGCCTTGCGTGGTCGTGGTGGTGCGGGGTTCCCAACGGGCCTGAAGTGGAGCTTCATGCCGCGTGCGTTCCCTGGGCAAAAATACCTGGTCTGTAATTCCGACGAGGGTGAGCCAGGTACTTTCAAAGATCGCGATATTCTGCGTTACAACCCGCACAGTGTGATTGAAGGTATGGCCATCGGTGCATATGCCATGGGTATCTCAGTGGGTTACAACTATATCCACGGTGAAGTGTGGGATGTGTACGATCGCTTTGAAGAAGCTTTAGAAGAGGCGCGCGCCGCCGGTTTCCTCGGCGAAAAAATCCTCGGTACGGATTTTTCATTCCAATTACATGCTTTCCACGGCTACGGCGCCTACATCTGTGGTGAAGAAACTGCGTTGCTCGAATCAATCGAGGGCAAGAAGGGTCAGCCGCGATTTAAGCCACCGTTCCCTGCCAGCTTTGGTTTGTACGGCAAGCCTACCACCATCAATAACACTGAGACCTTCGCCTCTGTGCCGTTCATTATGAATGTTGGCCCCGAGGCGTATCTCGCGTTGGGCAAGCCAAACAACGGCGGTACCAAGATTTTTTCTGTTTCCGGCGATGTCGCGCGCCCGGGTAACTACGAAGTGCCGCTTGGCACACCGTTCGCAAAGTTACTTGAGCTGGCAGGTGGCATGCGCGATGGTAAGAAGATCAAGGGCGTGATCCCGGGCGGTTCATCGATGCCGGTGATTCGCGGTGATCTGATGATGCAGACCGATATGGACTACGACTCGATCGCGAAAGCGGGTTCCATGCTGGGCTCGGGTGCAGTGATCGTCATGAACGAAGAGCGTTGCATGGTGAAGTCACTGCTGCGGCTCTCGTACTTTTATTACGAAGAATCCTGTGGTCAATGCACACCGTGCCGTGAAGGCACGGGCTGGCTGTATCGCATGGTGCATCGTATCGAACACGGCGAAGGGCGTCAGGATGATCTCGATACCTTGCTTTCCGTCTGTGACGGTATTCAAGGTCGCACCATCTGCGCGCTGGGTGACGCCGCCGCGATGCCAGTGCGCGCCATGATCAAGAACTACACCGACGAATTTGCGTATCACATCGAGCACAAGCGTTGCATGGTGCCCGCTTATGTCTGACCGGAACAATCATGCTTGAGATTGAAATAGACGGTAAGAAGGTCGAGGTGCCCGAGGGCAGCATGGTGATGGATGCTGCCAATCGGATCGGTACCTATATTCCGCACTTTTGCTATCACAAGAAATTGTCGATTGCGGCCAACTGCCGCATGTGTCTGGTCGAGGTCGAGAAAGCACCGAAAGCGCTGCCCGCCTGTGCGACACCGGTAACGCAGGGCATGGTGGTACGCACCCACAGCGAAAAAGCGGTGCAGGCGCAAAAAGATGTGATGCAGTTCTTGCTGATCAACCATCCGCTTGATTGCCCGATCTGTGATCAAGGTGGCGAGTGTCAGTTGCAGGATTTGGCGGTGGGCTATGGTCCCTCATCATCTCGCTATCACGAAGAAAAGCGAGTGGTTCATGCCAAGGAAGCCGGTCCGCTGATCTCGATGAAGGAGATGAGCCGCTGCATCCACTGCACCCGATGTGTGCGTTTCGGGCAAGAGGTTGCAGGTGTGATGGAATTCGGCATGATCGGCCGTGGTGAGCACTCGGAGATCAGCAGCTTTGTGAACGGCGCAGTCAGCTCCGAGCTATCCGGCAACATGATCGATCTGTGTCCGGTCGGTGCGTTGACGTCTAAGCCTTTCCGCTACAGTGCCCGTACCTGGGAGCTATCGCGACGTAAATCGGTCAGCCCGCACGATAGTCTTGGTTCCAACCTGATTGTGCAGGTCAAAGGCAACAAGGTGATGCGTGTGCTGCCGCTCGAGAACGAAGCGGTGAATGAATGCTGGCTGTCCGACCGCGATCGTTTCGCCTACGAGGGTTTGAATAGCGATGAGCGTCTGACCACCCCCATGATCAAGCAAGGCGGTGAATGGAGATCCGTCGATTGGCAAACTGCGCTCGAGTATGTTGCCCATGGCTTGAGAAACATTCGTCACGAGCACGGTGCAAACGCAATTGCGTCGTTGGCAGCACCGTATGCCACGCTGGAAGAGCTGACGCTGCTGTCCAAACTTACTCGTGGACTGGGCTCTGATCATATTGATTTCCGGTTGCGCCAGAGCGCAGCGATTTCCGATACAACATTCGTACCGTGGCTAGGCATGCCAATCGCAGAAGTGGGCCAGCTACGGCGCATCTTCGTTATCGGCTCACATCTTCGTAAAGACCATCCGCTGCTCACCGCACGATTGCGCGCTGCTGTGCAGCGGGGTGGTGCCAAGCTTTCCTTGTTGAATGCGAACGAGGGTATGCCGTTGATGGCAGTCGCGAATCATCTGATTGCTGCACCGTCTGACTGGTTGACTCAGTTGTCTGAAGTGGCGCTGGCTGTCGCACAGGCGAAAAAAATTGCTGCACCTGCAGAGTTCGCCAACATCAAGCCTTCAGACACTGCACTAGCGATCGCTAACAGTCTGCTGTCGGGCGAACCACGTGCCGTGTTTCTGGGTAATGCCGCTGTACACCATCCGCACACCGCACAATTGCACGCGCTTGCGCAGTGGATCGCGCAGCAGACCGATGCGAAATTCGGCTACCTGACTGAAGCTGCAAATACCGTCGGTGGCTATCTCGCGAATGCCTTGCCAGCAGATCGATCGGTGGCGCAAAGTTTCTTTGATCAGCCGAAGAAGGCCTACCTGGTGCTGCATGCCGAGCCAGAGCTTGATTGCGCTAATCCGCAACAGGCGCGCGCTGCGCTCGATCAGGCTGAGATGGTGGTACTGATGTCGCCATTCAAGCATGGCACCGACTATGCGGATGTGCTGTTGCCGATTTCGCCTTTCTCGGAAACCTCGGGCACCTTTGTAAATGCAGAAGGTCGTGCGCAAGGCTTCAACGGCAGCACGCGGCCGCTGGGTGAAACGCGCCCGGCGTGGAAGGTCCTGCGGGTACTGGGTAATTTGCTTTCGCTAGACGGCTTCAACTACGAAGCTTCGGAAGAGATTCGTGCCGAGGTGCTGGGTTCGCGTACCACCGAAGGTCTTGATCTCTCCACCCGTCTCAACAACCATTGCAAATTGTCGTTGCCGACGCCGAGTGCAGCGAGCACCGCACTTGAGCGCGCAGCAGATGTGCCGCTGTATTTCACTGACGGTATTGTGCGCCGTGCAGAGTCACTGCAGCAAACTTCCGATGCGCGACCACCGCGCGCGATGCTCTCTGTCAGCCTGGCGCAGTCGATTGGCGTCGATGAGGGGGGTAATGTGCGCGTCAAGCAGGGCAGTGGCAGCGCCGTGCTGCCGTGTGCGATTGATCCGACCCAGCCCGCGAATGTCGTGCGTATTGCAGCGGGTCATGCATCGACCTCTGTGCTGGGTCCGATGTTTGGTCCCATCGTGGTGGAGAAGGCCTGATGGATATGCTGAGCCAACTCACCGCCACCGGCGAGAGCATGCTCGGGCCATGGTGGCCAATCGCCTGGAATCTGATCAAGATCGTTGCGATCGTGCTGCCGCTGATGGGTTGCGTAGCCTACCTCACGCTGTGGGAACGCAAAATGATTGGTTGGATGCATGTGCGTCTGGGGCCAAACCGCGTCGGGCCCGCCGGCTTGCTGCAACCGATCGCCGACGCACTCAAGCTACTGCTGAAAGAGATCATCGTTCCGGCCAAGGCGAACAAAGGTTTATTCGTGCTGGCGCCGGTCATGACCATCATGCCGGCATTGGCGGCTTGGGCGGTGGTGCCGTTTGGTCCCGATAAAGCTCTGGCCAATATCAACGCTGGTTTGTTGTTTCTGATGGCGATTACCTCGCTTGAAGTGTATGGCGTCATCGTGGCGGGATGGGCCTCGAATTCAAAATATGCCTTCCTCGGTGCGATGCGTGCCTCGGCCCAGATGGTCTCCTATGAAATTGCGATGGGCTTTGTGCTGGTCATCGTATTGATGGTGTCGGGTAGCCTGAATCTCTCAGAAATCGTCGGTGGGCAGCTCAAGGGCACGGGTGCCAACATGGGGCTGAATTTCTTGTCGTGGAACTGGTTGCCGCTGCTGCCGATGTTCGGCGTTTATGTTATTTCTGGTATTGCCGAGACGTCGCGTCATCCGTTCGACGTGGTCGAAGGCGAGTCGGAAATCGTTGCCGGCCACATGGTTGAATACTCCGGTATGTCATTCGCGATGTTCTTCCTCGCTGAATACGCCAACATGATTCTGATTTCCATGTTGGCCACGCTGATGTTCCTCGGTGGTTGGGGTGCGCCGCTGGCGATTCTGGATTTCATTCCGGGCTGGATCTGGCTCGGTATCAAGACATTCCTGGTTGTTTCGATCTTCATCTGGGTACGCGCCTCCTTCCCGCGCTATCGCTATGACCAGATCATGCGACTGGGTTGGAAGATATTCATTCCGTTGACGGTCGTGTATTTAGTGATTGTGGCGGTCTGGATGCAGACCTCCTGGAATATTTGGAAGTAAGAGGGCATAGCCATGGAAGCGATTAAAGATTTCCTCGGTAGCCTGATGCTGCGTGAGTTGTTCAAAGGAATGGCGCTGACTGGCCGCTACATGTTCTCGCGCAAAATCACGGTGCAGTTCCCGGAAGAGAAAACCCCGATGTCGCCGCGGTTCCGCGGGCTGCATGCATTGCGCCGCTACCCGAATGGTGAAGAGCGATGCATCGCCTGCAAGCTGTGTGAGGCGGTATGCCCAGCATTGGCGATCAGTATCGAGTCGGAGCAGCGCGACGACGGCACGCGCCGTACCACCCGTTATGACATTGATCTGACCAAGTGCATTTTCTGTGGCTACTGCGAAGAGTCTTGCCCGGTCGATTCCATCGTCGAGACACATATTCTCGAGTACCACGGTGAAAAGCGGGGCGACTTGTACTACACCAAGAATATGCTGCTCGCGATCGGGGACCGCTACGAGGCCGAGATTGCTGCTAACCGAGCCGCCGACGCGCGCTACCGCTAAGCTCATGATGAATGCCACCACCTTGCTCTTCTACGCGTTTGCAACGCTGCTGGTATTTGCGGCTTTGCGCGTGGTGACCGATCGTAACCCGGTACATGCAGCGCTTTATCTGATCCTGTCATTCTTTTCTGCGTCTGCGATCTGGATGCTGCTGAAGGCAGAGTTTCTCGCCATCGTGTTGGTGCTGGTGTATGTCGGCGCGGTGATGGTGCTATTCCTGTTCGTGGTGATGATGCTCGACATCGATATGGCGAAACTGCGCGCAGGTATCTGGGGGCATCTGCCGTTTGCGGTGACGATTGGCGGTGTAATCGCACTGGAGATGGCGGCTGTTTTGGTGAATGCCTTCGTCAGCCAGCCCGAAGTATCGGCCGGTAACATCGGTGACACCAAGGCGCTCGGAAAAATCATTTACACCCAGTATCTCTACCCCTTCGAAATCGCCTCGATTATCTTGCTGGCGGCGATGGTAGCGGCGGTGGCACTGACCTTGCGTCGTCGCAAGGACAGAAAATATTTCGATCCCGGTCTTGCGGTCAAAACCCGTCGCAATGACCGCGTGCGTATTGTCAGCATGGCGTCCGAGTCTAATCGCGCAACTGCCGCGGATACTGCAGCGCCTGAGAAAGGCTGAGCCGACCATGAATCTGACACTCGCACACTTCCTGACCCTCGGCGCAATTCTGTTCGCGATTTCAGTGGTGGGTATTTTTCTGAATCGCCGCAACGTCATCATCTTGCTGATGGCGATTGAATTGATGCTGCTCTCGGTGAACATGAATTTCATCGCCTTTTCGCATTACCTGGGCGATGCCGCAGGACAGATATTCGTGTTCTTCATTCTGACCGTCGCCGCGGCAGAGTCCGCGATTGGTTTGGCGATCTTGGTGGTCTTGTTCCGTAACCTGAACACCATCAATGTGGAAGAACTCGATCGGCTCAAGGGCTGATCCGAACAACACCAGACAAGGTTCACATGGCAGCACAACTCAACCCCGATCTCCTGCTTGCAGTTCCGCTAGCCCCAATGGCGGGCTCAGTGATTGCTGGTCTGTTCGGCACCCGTTTCTTCGGTAATTTGATCGGCCGCACTGCGTCGCACACCGTGACGATTCTCGGTGTGTTGGTGGCATTCCTGATCTCGGCGCAAACCCTGGCCCTGGTGATGGACGGCGCGCACTACAACGGCACCGTCTACACCTGGATGACGCTCGGCGACTTGAAGTTCGAGATTGGTTTTCTGGTTGACAGCCTGACGGCCATGATGATGTGTGTGGTGACCTTCGTCTCGCTGATGGTGCATATCTACACCATCGGCTACATGCATGATGATGAGGGCTACAACCGCTTCTTCTCCTATATTTCGCTGTTCACTTTCGCGATGCTGATGCTCGTGATGAGCAACAACTTCCTGCAACTGTTCTTCGGTTGGGAAGCGGTTGGTTTGGTGTCGTATTTGCTGATTGGTTTCTGGTTCAAGCGTCCAAGCGCGATTTTCGCGAACATGAAGGCGTTTCTGGTGAACCGTGTGGGTGACTTTGGCTTCATCCTCGGTATCGGTCTATTGCTCGCGTATGCGGGTTCAATGAGCTACACAGACGTATTCGCCAAGCGCGAGGCGATCGCTGCGATGACCCTGCCGGGTACTGACTGGTCGTTGATGACGGTGGCCTGCATCTGCCTGTTCATTGGTGCGATGGGTAAGTCGGCGCAATTCCCGCTGCACGTCTGGCTGCCAGATTCAATGGAAGGCCCGACACCGATTTCTGCACTGATTCATGCCGCCACCATGGTGACGGCAGGTATTTTCATGGTGGCCCGTATGTCGCCACTGTTCGAGCTATCCGAAACCGCCTTGTCGTTCGTGCTGGTGATCGGCGCGATTACTGCGTTGTTCATGGGTTTCCTCGGCATCATTCAGAACGACATCAAGCGCGTAGTGGCCTACTCGACGCTGTCGCAGCTTGGCTATATGACTGTCGCGCTCGGTGCATCGGCCTACTCAGTGGCAGTGTT
>JAJTGD010000073.1 GCA_021299035.1 Oxalobacteraceae bacterium
ATGTTTTATAACCCTAAACGCCGTCACGGCGTGAGTAATCGGCTCTCGCCGGTAGAATATGAAAAGCAGTACTTTGAGAGGCTTGCTAGTGTCTAGGATTTCCGGGGCGATTCAAACCAAGTAACTCAATCAGTTAGCTCACCTGATACATCTCGACTTAATCAAACTGTCTAGTTAAGTAAATAGCAACTTCAGATCCTGTAAAAGATCATGTACACCCTTGCCATGCCTCACAAACAGCCGTATCCGCCCTTCCTGGTCATACACATAGGTCGCGGCGGTATGGTCAATCGTGTATGCACCGCCATCTTTGCCCGCCACCTTCTGCGCAAAGACCTTGAAATCTTTGGTCACTTTCTCGATCTCGTCCTTGTTTCCGCGCAGAGCAACGAAGCTTGGGTCAAACGCTGGCACAAATCCGGCCAAGACTTCTTGCGTATCGCGTTCCGGATCAACGGTAATAAAAAGTACTTGTAGCTTGTCGCTGTCAGCACCGAGTTGCTGTTTTACTTGCGCCAAATCGGAAAGCGTCGTGGGACAAATGTCGGGGCACTGCGCGAAACCAAAAAACAGCGCCACTACCTTGCCGCGATAATCCGCCAAGGTTCGACGCTGCCCGGTGTGGTCGGTTAATGAAAAGTCGCGCCCAAAATCCGAACCCGTAATATCGGTATTGGCAAAGCTTGCTTTGGGTGCTGAGGTTTTAGTGTCGCAAGCAACGAGGGCACCCACACAGAAAAGTAATATTAATAGCCGGCGCATCATTAATTAACACCCAAAAATCATGCAGTCAGCGCGACTTGTTCTAGTCGCGCTTCATTTATTTGCCCGCGCATAGCGACACGGCAATTCAGTTGAGTAAGCAACACCACCATTAACGCCGCGCCTGCGTTGTGCAGAACAGCCAAGGCCAACGGCCAGTTGAATACCACTGTACTAATACCTGATAAAAACTGCAGTCCAATTAACCACAACAGCCAGCGGCCGGTGTCTACAGAGGCCGTGAACTGCATGGCACGCCACGCTGTGAATCCCACCAACGTGACGACGACTATTGCAAATACTCGATGTACCCAATGCACTGCAACCAAAGCATCAAACGGTAGATACTCACCACCCGCGGTCATGCCCAGTTGCCGCCACAGAGTGAAGCCATGCTCAAGGTCCATCGCTGGCACTAACGCGCCCTGGCACAGTGGAAATCCACCACAGGCGAGTGCAGCGTAGTTGGTACTGACCCAACCGCCCAAGCCAATCTGAACAAACCCGAGCACCAGTGCAATCACGGCCCACGCTCGTAGGGCGGGCGGCGCACCAGATGTAATGACCGGTTCATTTTGTCGCGTGGCGTGCAACACCAGCATGGCAAGCAGGCCCATACCCAGCAGCAAATGGCTGGTGACAATGACCGGTTGCAATTTGAGCGTAACCGTAAGGGCACCAAATGCGCCTTGCACGCACACCCAGATCAGCAATGCGATGGGTAGCGCAGGGTGGTAACGCGACAAACCCGTCTGGCGCCATAAACGCACGGCAATCGCCAACAAGGCAATGATCATCACTCCCACCCCCATCGCGAGGTAGCGATGAATCATCTCAATCCACGCTTTAACGACGGTGACGGGTCCAGTGGGTTGCGCAGCTTCTGCTGCACTGATGTCGTCATGCGCAAGAAATGGGTTGGCCTCGCCGTAGCAGCCGGGCCAGTCGGGGCAACCGAGCCCGGAGTCGGTCAGTCGGGTAAAGGCACCGAAGACAATCAGATCGAAGGTGAAGAACACCGTCACCCATGCCAGTCGGCGGTAGCGATCGCCTCCGCGCGCCACATACACCAAGGCCAACGGGATTGCCGCCAGAATCAGCGCCTTGATCGCAAGTCCGATCAACATGCCGGATTCGACCATCTCAAACAAGGTAGTGGTCCAGCAGCAGCGCGGCGAACAAGGCCGACAAATGAATTAATGAGAAGCGGAAGGTGGTGCGGGCCAGCGCATCGGAGTACTCACGCATTAAACGAACGGCGTAGTAAATGAAGCCCACACTCAAAACCAACGCGACGATCAGATACAACCATGAGCTCATACCTAGTGCATACGGCATCAGGCAAGCCGCCATCAGCAGGAAGGTGTAGAGCAAAATCTGAAACCGCGTGAACTCGCTACCATGGGTGACTGGCAGCATCGGCAATCCGGATTTACGGTAGTCCTCGGTGCGGTACAAGGCCAGCGCCCAGAAATGTGGCGGTGTCCACAAGAAAATAATCAGAAACAGTATGAGCGCCTCGGCAGAGACCTCACCGGTCATCGCTGCCCAGCCAAGTACGGGGGGCATAGCGCCGGATGCGCCACCGATCACGATGTTCTGTGGGGTGAGCGGCTTGAGAATAACGGTATACACCACTGCATAGCCAATGAAGGTGGCGAAGGTGAGCCACATGGTCAGCGGGTTGATCGTCACATACAGCAGCCAGGAACCGAGCGCGCATAGCACGGCAGAAAACAGCAAGGCCTGCATATCAGACAGCTCGCCACGCGCAGTGGGCCGCCATGCGGTGCGACGCATTTTTGCATCGATACTTTTTTCTACCAGGCAGTTGAATGCCGCTGCTGCCGCCGCCACCAGCCAAATACCGACGCTAGCGAGCAGCATTCGCAGTGCATCGTCCAGCGAGGGCATGCCGGGGACAGCCAACACCATGCCGATGAAAGCGCAGAACACGATCAGATGCAGCACGCGCGGTTTACACAGCGCGAGATACTGACCGAGCAGCGATGGGCTCACTGGCCGCTCGATTCCGGCATTACCGCTGGCTGGCATTTGAACAGGATCAGACATGGTCGATGGAAGGCGCGTATCACCCCTAGGCTAGGCCCATCACCGACTGGATGTGAGGTACGGCGCGCTTGCATGGGCGGGGTCTTGTGAACGTGTTTTCAACCCGAAATTATAGCTTTTGCGCACCACCCTGTCCGACCGAGTTTGCACCCTGCAAATCGCTTGGCGGCTCGCAGGTTCACGGGCAGCGTGGGCTTGCCTCGGGCCGGCATGGCGAGCTAGGATGAGCTGGTCTGGGTGAATGCATTTTGTTGCAGGAGGTCACACATGAGCACGCTGTCATTGGCAACTCCGTCAACACCACTGCCGCCGGCCGCCATAGTCGGTCTTTTGATGGACGGCGCGCGAGAAATGCGCGCCACCCGTTTTGCCGGACTGCTCTATGGGCTGTTGTTCGTGCTAATGGGTCAGGCGATCTTCACTCTGTACGCCAATATCTGGCAAATGACGATGGGGCTGACCGCAGGCTTCTTCCTGATGGGCCCCTTTATATGCTGCGGTATCTACGATCTGTCGCGGCAGCATGCGCTGGGCGGCCCACTATCGATTCGTCAAAGCCTGACGTCCTGGTCCCGCAATTGGAAGTCGATTGCCTTCTTTGCAGCGATATTGACCTTTTTAATGATTGTCTGGGCGCGCGTGTCAGTGGTGCTGTTTGCCTTGTTCGCCAGCCATGACTATGTCGATGTCAGCGGCATGCTAATGAAGATCACGTCCGTATCGAATTTGCCGTTCTTGATGGTGTGGTCAGGCGTTGGGTTTGGTTTTGCCAGCTTGGTGTTTGCGATCTCGGTGGTGTCGATGCCGATGATGCTGGACCGTGACGCGGATACCATCGAGGCGATTGCAGCAAGCGCCATCGCACTTTGGCACAACCCGGTGGCGATGTTGACATGGGCGCTACTGATCACATTGCTGATCGGCGCGAGCTTGGTATTTTTCTTGCCCGCATTGGCGATCACAGCACCGCTGGTTGGGCACACCACTTGGAAGGTCTACCAAGCACTCGTACCACCTTCGCAAGGCGGTATCGAGCACCGCTAATTCACTTGCAAGGCTAATTCACTTGCTAGGCCGAGACCTCGAAGTAGCGCTGGAACGCATACGCGAATGCCGATAGCAGGAATACTGTACCCAGCATCAAGCTGATGATGACGGCAAAGACCGTCATCCAGCTGGTCGCGCCTGCACTCGCCTCAGCATCTGCCTCGGGGTTGAAGCGC
>JAJTGD010000074.1 GCA_021299035.1 Oxalobacteraceae bacterium
GGTTCACCCGGATCCAGTTTGCGTTCGATACCATCCAGACCCGCAGCGATCACTGCAGCGGTGGCGAGATACGGGTTGGCAGAACCATCCGGCAGACGCAATTCAATACGACCACCCGGCCCACGGATCATGCCGGAGCGGTTGTTGTTTCCATAGCAGATATAGGCCGGCGCCCAAGTAGCCCCCGTCAGTGAGCGACCCACGACCAAACGTTTATAGCTGTTTACCGTCGGGCAGCACACTGCCGCCAGTGCCGAGGCATGCGCCAGTAAACCGCCAACAAAGTGATAGGCAAGGGTCGAGAGGTCGAGCCCACGCTTGTCGGATTTGTCTTCGAACAGATTCTTCTTGCCGTTACCGATGCTCATGTGCATGTGCAAGCCATTCCCCGGGCGATTGCTGAATGGCTTGGGCATGAACGAGCAGATCAGTCCCATCTCGGCCGCGATTTCAGCCGCGCCCATTTTGAAGAAGGTGAAATGATCGCAAGAAGTCAATGCATCGGTATAGGTATAGTTAATCTCGAACTGACCATTGGCATCTTCATGATCGATCTGATAAACATCGATACCCACTGCGCGGAGCGACTCTGCCAGTCGCTCCAGAAATGCGCGTGAGCGAGACAATCCTTTGTAGTCGTAGCAGGGCTTGGCTAAGGTGTCGGAGGCGTCACTTGGTACCAAGCGACCTTCGACTTTTCTGAGTAGCGAAAACTCTGGCTCCATCCCGGTGAAAAGAATCCAGCGCTTGGCTTCCATCCGCTCCAGCTGAGTTTTCAGTACGACGCGTGAGCAATAAGGCCAGGGTTCACCATGCACGTGACCATCCGAGGCCATGCGTGCATAGCCCGGCTGCCAAGGGACGACGCTTAGCGTAGTCGGGTCACCCACCGCCATGAAGTCGCCATCCGCGTTGGGCTTCATGCCCATACCTGCTAAAGCGAAACCGGCGAAGCCAGCACCATCACTGATCACGGTGTCATAGTGCTCCACCGGAACCGACTTCGCCTTGGCCGCGCCATGCACATCGACGAACTGAGCCAATACATACTTGACGTCATTTTGTTTCAGATAATTCTTCGCCTCTGCTGGTTTCATGGTTTACCCCTCCATCTGGCCCTCAAGCTTGGGCTGGTTTGTTATTCGCGCCTCAACCTAGCGCCCGTGACAAGCTTTCGCTGCCAATCGGACCACCCCCCATGTCATGCGCGATCTCGCACAGCGTCTCCCACATATAGCTGGCGTAGACCGAGGTAAGCACTACCGCGCCATCATTCGGATCGAGTGTCGCCATATCGACCGAGCAGGTTTGGCGGAACAGATCGATGGCCTTCGGACCGATGATGATCAGCGCGGCATCGTAGTGCGGCACCTGGTAGACATTGGGCGTATCTGGCAGTGCCAATACGCGCGACACGGCATCGTTCGAATGATTTGCTTCGATTAAGTATTCGGTCAGGCCGAGGCGAGCGATTAATGCGCCTTCGCTACGGCACCAGCGGTTTGGCTGAGTCGGAGTGCTGATACCCGCTACGTTCAGTGCGACGGCAGTACCAGGGCCTTTGACGCCAGCACGCGGGCGATGGCTGAGATCGCCCAGCGCGACCGAATTTAGCCCATTTGCTGGTTCATTGGAGAACGCAGCGACCACACGCATGTGTTCTATCTCGGTCCAGCGCTCAGCGTGTGCTGACTGCACATCGGCAAGTGGACTAACGCGGGCCGGGGTGCTCATGCGATCTCCTTTTGGCGAAGATTCTCAGGATCGAAGAACGGGGTTGCGCAGACTTCGGCACTCACCATGCTGGCGTCGCTGAGGCGAATCTGAAAGCGCGTGCCGACATCGCACATCTGCGGTGGCAAGAACGCCAGACCGATGTGATGACCGAGATTCGGACTCCAGTAGCAGCTAGTCACACGACCAGCGATCTCGCCGTCTTGAATAATTAGATGGCACTCGCTCGGCGCTGCACCGGTATGCGTTGCAGGAAGTTGAAAGCCGGCCAGCTTGCGCTTGAGCGGCAGCTCACGCACGATTTTTAGTGAGCGCTGACCAATAAAGAAGGGCTTATCCATCTTCACCGCCCATTCCATGGAGACCTCGAACGGATGCGTCAGACCATCGGTATCCTGGCTGACAATCAGGTGACCTTTTTCCAGTCGCAGCAAACGCTGTGCCTCAACCCCGAACGCGCCGATGCCATAGGGCTTGCCTGCTTCCATCAGTGCATCCCACAGTGTTGCTCCGTACTCGGCGGGAACATGAATCTCATAGCCCCACTCCCCGACGAAACCCACCCGCATGATGCGTGCAGGGATACCAGCGATCATGCCTTGTCGTACTGCGAGGTAAGGAAAAGCCGCTGACGACAGATCAGCATCACACAGCGGGCCGAGTACCGCTCGTGAATCCGGGCCAGCCAAGTTGACTGAAGCATAGGATCCGGTGAGATTGATGATGCCGCATTGCAAACCCCACTCCGCATTCAGGCGCGACATTTCGCGGTAAACATTGGCAGCACCCGAGGTGGTGGTGGTGAAGTAGTAAACATTTTGTTCGAGATGCGCGATCACGCCTTCATCAGTCACTACTCCCGATTCGTCGCACATTATCGCGTAGCGAGTCCCGCCGACCTTCAACAGATCAATGCGCGCGGTGTATACACGGTTTAGGAACTCGGCAGCTTGCGGACCACGAACCTCGATTTTGCCGAGCGTGCCAACATCAATCAGCGCAACTTTGCTGCGCACAAGACGCACTTCGTCATGAATGCAGTCAGTACGTGACTTACCCGGCTGCGCGTAATACTCCGGTCTTTCCCACACGCCAGCCGACATGAACACGGCACCCAAGCCAGCGTGACGGCCATGCAATGGGCTGTGTCTTTGCGGATGAAAACCGCGACCAGCCAGATGGGACATTGGTACCGGGTGGAAAAATGGTCGCGCCGTGGTATTACCAACTTGTTCAGGTGACTTGCCCAGAAGGCGCGCCAGAATGCGCAGTGCAGTCATGTTCGAATGCTTGCCCTGGCTGGGGCCCATGCCAACGGTCGAGTAGCGCTTCAGCAATTCAATATTGTCGTAACCTTCCTGCACAGCATTTGCAAAATCTTTCAGCTGCAAATCCTCATCGAAGTCGACGAAGTTTTTCCCTTGGTGATGCTCGACTACAGGCCATGAATAACTAGGCATGCTGTCGTCGGCCGGTGCCGCTGGTATGGATAGTGGCAGGTTCAGCGCGGAAGCGGCGGCTGAAGTACCTGCGCGTGCGCCGTCAGCAATTCGCGCGTCAAAGCCATACACGCCGTTCACCCGTCCGCAGGCGTACACGCCTTCGGGCAGGTTGGCGGGTACGAATTGCTGTGAGCGTTCGTCAAAGCGCATCTTGGTCCCGCTCTGATACAGCAAGTTGGCTGCAGGCGTCCAGCCCGTACTCATCGCCAAGCCATCGCATTCAAAGCGAAGCGCTGTCGCGGTATCTGCAACGCCATTATCAAGGCGGCATATCGTTACCGCGCGAAGTTCACCACGACCATCCGCGTGTGCTTCATACACGCCACTACCTGGCAGACACTTAATGCCATGCTCGCGCACCGCATTGACCAAAGCTGAGGCAGGTACGGTGTCACGCAAGTCGGCAATCGCCAGAACTTGTACACCTGCCTGCAATAGATCGAGCGCCAACCGGTAGCCATCTTCATTCGCTGCAGTGATCAGCACGCGCCGCGCTGGCTGTACCGCGTAGCGATAAATCAGACGCTGCATTGCTGAGCCAAGCATCACACCCGGCAAATCATTGTTGCGAAACACAGTTGGCTGCTCGTAAGCACCGCTGGCAACGATGGTTGCTTTGGCGCGCAGCTTCACCATTTTGTCGGCATCGATCAGTGGTATCCACTGATCCGCATACCAGCCTGCTGCGGTGGTTGACTCAAGAATTCGAATCTGCGCATGCTGGCGCGCTCTCTGCAGCAACGCGTTAGTCTGATCGCGCCGTGTGATCTCAGCGCCAAGTTGATACATGCCTGAGCCACCAGCGCGTGCATTCTCATCCACCAGCACCACATTGGCGCCCGCGTCAGCAGCGGCCAGTGCCGCACTCAGACCAGAGGGCCCGGCACCAATGACGAGTACATCGCAGAAGGCATAGCGTTTCGCGGTTCTGATATGCGGTGTGCTCAGATCCAGGCGACCGAGACCAGTCATGTTACGGAACATGCGCTCCCATAGCGGGAACCAGCGCTTGTTGTAAAAGGCTTTGTAGTAAAAGCCTACTGGCAAAAACGCCGAGAGCTTATCGAGGAAGCCCACGCGATCATTCTGGACGCCGCCCCAAGTGTTGACTGCAGACAGATCCATACCCGCGCGCACCGGCACCACATCACCGCGCACATTCAGACGCTGTCCGTCCTGCACCAGGACGTTGACATCATGATTCGCCATCGACAGAATGCCGCGCGGCCGGTGGTACTTGAAGCTGCGACCTAGTGTACGGGTACCCGCAGCACATAGGGCGCTGCTGACAGCATCACCTTCGAAGGCGACGTACTCACGACCCTCGAAGCGGATTTTTATGGTGTGTGAGCGGTTAATCCACTCATCTGGCATGACTGGCAGGCGGCTCATGGCTCAGTTCCCGGTAACCAGGTTCGCAACACGCGGTCGGCGAGGGTGTCGCGCTCGGCAATGAACCAGGTATTCGATGGCGTGTGGCACCACCACTCTTTTTTTATGCCGGGTGCGCCATTGCGATTGAACACGTAATCAGCCCATTCATCATCAGTGCAGGTATTCGGGTCGGGGCTGACGCGCACCTCGCCCCAATAAATAAACTCAGCAATCGCGCGTGGACCGTTGACGGGACAGGGCATTATTTTCATCTCAGTGCCCCACGCTCGCAGCGCCTTTTTCGCCGGTCAGCGAATAATTGCGGAAGCGATCCAAAGAAAATCCGGTAATCAGTTCATGCGGCTTATCGTTGGCAACCGTCCATGCCATGGTCTTGCCGCACACCGGGGTGGCCTTGAAGCCCCAGGTACCCCAGCCTGCATCAAGATAAAAACCTTCAACCTCGGTTTTGCCCATCAGTGGCGCGAAGTCAGGGGTCATGTCGGCCATGCCTGACCA
>JAJTGD010000035.1 GCA_021299035.1 Oxalobacteraceae bacterium
GTCCTGAACATGCCGGTCTGATGACCCGAACGACCCGAATATAAGCAGAGAGTAGAACCATGGCTGAAGCGACAATCAACCCAGGCGGACCACAACCGCCCATGCCACCCGGTGTACCGACACTCGCGGGTGAACCCGGTGGAACCGGCGTTCCTGCAAACACCGGAGCGGGCCCTCGGCCTTTGCCGACGGCGGTGCAGGGCGTTGCCAGCGGATTCTCCTCATTCCGCGATTGGATGGATGGCGTCATCAAGCAGCCCGCTGTGCGTCGTGCGCTGTTACCAATGACCGTATTGCTGATATTGGCGGTGACTGCTGTGGTGTTTCAGTCGACGCAGTCGACGCCTTACCGCCCGATCATGCCCGGCATGACCGAGAACGACAAAATGGCTGCACTTGAGGCGCTGAAGGCGGGTGACTTCAAACCAAAGGTCGATACCCAGAGTGGTCAAATTACTGTGCCTGAAGGGCGCTATCACGAAGCGCGAATTTTTCTGGCGGGACAAGGCATTCCGAAAGAGGCCCAGCCGATCGGCATGGAGTCACTGAAAGACAAGTCGTCAATGACGACCAGTCAGTTTATGGAGCAAGTGCAGTACAACACCGCCATCGAGCAGGAGTTGTCGCGCTCCATCATGCAAATTTCTACGATTAAAGCAGCACGTGTGCATTTGGCTTTGCCAAAGTGTCTTCGAGTGTGCCCTATCTCACCCCTGAAAACGTCTCAGTAGTGGATGACCAGGGCAATCTGCTGACCATGGATAACCCGGTCGATGCAGCGATGGGTCTGACCGTAGCGCAGATGCAGCACAAGCAGCGTACAGAAGAAACCTACAAGAATCGTGTGACCGAGTTGTTGGGTCCGGTAGTGGGTGAGGCGGCGGTTCAGGCGCAGGTCAACCTGACCATGGACTACACCACGATTGAAACCACGACCGAAGATTTCGACGATAAAGACAAGGGCGTGAAGCCACGTTCAGAGGCGCTGACGACCGAGCGTAAGTACAAGCTGGATCCAGAAGGTATCCCGGGCTCGCTGACGAACTCGCCACCGCCAGATGCTGATCTGACCAAGAACACCAATACTGACGAGAAGAAGCCGGCGACCAATGAAATCGTCACCACCCGGTCGACCCGTAACTTCGAGATGGATCGTCAGGTACGTCACACCAAGAACTCGCCAGGCACGATCTCGCGTATCACGGTGGCTGTGGTAGTTGCTGAGCGTCCTGCGCCACCGCCAGCTGATGGTAAGCCGCTGCCGCCGGGTGCGCCGACCACGATTCCGTATACCCAGCAAGAACTGGATCGTATGTTGAACCTGGTACGTAGCTCGGTGGGTTACAACGAAGAGCGCGGTGATGTTGTCACGGTGGCACCAGCACGATTTGAGACGCTGGCACCTGAGCCTCCTAAGCCTTGGTATGCCGATCCGGATATTCAGAACGTGATTAAAATCGGTGTAGCGGCTCTCGTAATCATCGTGTTCCTGCTCGCTGTGGTACGCCCGATGGTGAAAGGCCCAACGATTAACCAGCAGATCATGCCGCCCTACGGCCCGACGCCGGAAGAGGTCAAGCAACTCGAGGCCCAGGCGGCCGAAGAGGCCAAGGCCGAGCTCGAGAACAAGTTGGCAGAAGAGGCCAAGATCGCCGAAGAGGAGCAAGCTGCGGCCGAAGCACTGGCCGCCGAAGAGGCCCGCATCGCGGAAGAGGCTGAGCAGTACGCTGCTGCCGAGGCTGCCGCGGTTGCCGAAGCGGCTGCTGCCGAGGGCGAGTATGGCGAGGATGGCGAGTTGAACGAGGATGAGCTAGAGCTTGAAGACGGTGAGAGCCTGGATGAGCTGCGTGCACGGATGCAGGCGATGAAGCCGAAGAAACCTACCTTCTCCGCCGAGATGCTGGATACCGCCAACAGCTATGATGACAAGGTTGCGCTGATCCGGATGTTGGTGGCGCAAGAGTCTGGCCGGGTGGCGCTGGTCTTGAAGAATATGGTCCGTAATTAAGACGGCCTACTAACCCCGGAACTGGAACTATCATGGCAGACGAACAGAAAGTCGCACCGACAGCAGAGCAGACGCCCGAAGAACTCGAGGCGATGAAAAACAAAATGAAGCCGAAGAAAAAGAAGCCTACGCTTCCGGCTGACATGCTGTCAGATGCAAAAAGTTACGACGATAAGCTGATGCTGGTGAAATTTCTCACCGAGAAAGAAAAGGGCCGTGTAGTCCTGATGGTGAAAAATATGTTGCGTGGTATTAGCGATCCCAAAAAGAAATAATAAGTACGACTCAAAGGAAAGTAGTCATCGAGGTAGATCATGGCAGATAACACAACAATTACAGGTATTTCGGACGACCTCAAGCGCGAGCTAGGCGAGATTACCAATGTGCAGCGCGCTGCCGTCCTGATGCTCTTGCTGGGCGAAGACCTGGCATCCAACATCATCAGCTACCTGGATCCGAAAGAGGTGCAGGAACTTGGTGCTGCGATGGTGTCAGTGGCCGATATGTCGCAAGAAGCGGTGAACGTGGTGCTCGATGAGTTCGTCGACATGCTTAAGAAGCAGACCAGTCTCTCGCTCGGCACCACCGAATATGTAGAAACAGTACTCAAGCGCGCACTGGGTCCGGATAAAGCGGCATCGGTACTATCACGCATCATGCCAGGCCGCGCTAGTCGTGGCTTGGAGATTTTGCAGTGGATGGATGCACGCGCAATCGCTGAAATGATTCGTGGCGAGCACCCGCAGGTGACCGCGATTATTTTGTCGGTACTTGAGTCCGAAGTGGCTGCTGATGTATTGGCCTTCCTGCCAGAAGAATCACGTGCCGAGGTTGTACAGCGCGTTGCCAGTCTGGATACGGTGCAGCCTTCCGCCATGGAAGAGCTTGAAACCATTATGAAAAAGCAGTTCTCGAATAATGCATCAGCCTCGTCGTCGAGCTTCGGCGGCGTAAAAGCCGCAGCGAAGATCATGAACTTCACCAAAGTGGAGTTGGAATCGTCCATCTTGCAGGGCGTGGGTCAGATCGACGAAGAGCTGGCACTGCGTATCCAAGACAACATGTTCAGCTTCGAGAATCTAGCTGCGGTGGACAACCGTGGTATCCAGGCGCTCATGCGTGCAGTCGAGCCCGATATGCTGATGATTGCCTTGAAGGGTGCGACCGAAGAGGTCAAGACCAAGTTCCTCGACAATATGTCGAGCCGTGCGCGTGGCATGTTCGTCGACGATATGGAAGGCAAAGGCCCACTGCGTATGACCGAAGTGGAAGATGCACAGAAGAAGATCATGCGTCAGGCCAGAAAACTGTCCGAGAAGGGCGAGCTGATCCTGGCATCGGGTGGAGCAGACTTTGTCTGAGGTACGTACCGCACGCAAGCGCAACGAATGGTTGCCGAATCGGATGTTCGATCCGACCACCAATCCGTTTGCCGTGCAAAATCTGCTCGACCGAACCGCGCCGCCGTTTGTCGAGCAGCGCGAAGAATTACCCGAGGCGATGTTTGGCGTCGACCCCCTGACCGGCGGCTATGTCCCTGCCGGGTTCGAGCGCGACAGCAGCCTCGATTTGCCGGACGAAGATTTTTCTATCGACGAGGTGATTGCCGATCCCTTTGTGGCCGAAGATTCTGCCCCAGAGCCGGGATTTGCAGCGGAGGCGGCGAGCGAAATCGGTGCCGAGTTCAATCCCGAGCTCGATGAGAATGTGAATGCCGTAGCAAAAGGTTTTGAAGCTGATGCCGATGGTGAGACGCTCGCCAGCGATGAGGCGGTAGCCAAGCCAGGCCCGACGAGTGAAGTCGAGGCATTTGCCGCAGCCACTGATGCCATCGTTGCCGAGATTTCATCGACTGACCCAACCAGCGAATTAGCGACCGAAGGCCTTGCTGCACTATCCGACGAAGCTGATGTAGTTGCCGATATAGATGCAGAAGCCAGCACACAAGTCGCTGCCGAAGACGGCACGGTAAAGCACCAAGAAGCAGCGTCTGCCTTAGCCACAGAGGCCCACCTGCTGTCAGAGACTCTATCAGCACAGGCAGCCGAGCTACTTGAAGACGCCTTGCTTGATAACGAAGCCGTGATGCAAAAGGTCGAGGCCGCTCGTGCAGAGGCGTATGCACAAGGTATGGAAGCAGGTCGCAACGAAGGCCGCGATTCTGAGCGTCCGATTGCGCATCAGCAGGGCTACGACGAAGGTTTGGTTGCTGGCCTTGAGCAAGGTCGCGCCGAGACCCAAACCGATGAACAAAAACGACAACAAGTTGAGCATCAAGCCAAGCTGGATCAGCTGCAGTCAGTTATCGATCAATTACAAGAGCTGGCCTATAACCCGGACGCCTTGTTCGAACCTATGAAAAAACTCACGGTGCATCTGGCTGAGCAGCTAGTGCGAGGTGAGTTGACGCAAAGTCCGCAGACCATCTCGCGGCTAGTGGATAACGCGTTACGCGAGTTGAACTCATCCGGTGATAAGCCGGTAGTAATTCATTTGCATGCCGATGATCTGGAAGCTTATCGCCCCACGGTAGAAAAATACGCTGATAGCCTGATTCTTCGACCTGACAATTCACTCGAGCGCGGTAGCGTTCGTGTGTCGCTAGACGGTAGTGTGGTGGAAGACTTGATGCAGCGTCGTGTTGAAGGTGTTAAAAAATCTATCGCGCAAGCACCAGCACCAAGCTGGCGCACCGGTGGTAATCGTTTATCAGATCGCTTGCAAACCGGTCAGCCGGTGGATGATGTGACCGTGGTCGACAAGCCCGAGCAAGCGAGCGACAAAGTATTAGAGACGGCCGCGCCGTCGGATGATCATGCTTGATTATGCTGAGGTGGTCGATCATCTGATCGCGCACACTCGCGTGCCACCGGCATGCCATACCGGTACGCTGGTGCGTTTGATTGGCATGACACTGGAAGCGCGCGGCATCATGGCGCCGCTCGGTGCGGTATGCGAAGTTGAATCCACCACCGGTGGTCATAAAGTACAAGCCGAGGTCGTTGGCTTTAACGACCAAACGCTATTTTTAATGCCGTTTACCGAAGCCGTAGGTATTGGCCCCGGTGCTACGGTACGCGTGCTGACTAATTCTTCTGAAGCGAGTTTAGGCCCCGAGTTACTCGGGCGTGTCATTGATGCGTTTGGTGAGCCACTGGATGGCGGCGCTAAACCTGATTGCAAAGACCGACTTGCGCTGCTGGGTCTGCCCCTGAACCCGATGGAGCGCGGCTCGATTAATCAAGTACTCGATGTCGGTGTCAAAGCCATTAATGGCTTACTGACCATGGGGCGCGGCCAGCGTATTGGGTTGGTAGCGGGTTCTGGGGTGGGTAAAAGCTCCTTGCTCGGCATGATCACTCGCAACACCGAAGCCGATGTGGTGGTGATTGGTCTAATCGGTGAACGTGGCCGCGAAGTACAAGCCTTCATCAACGAGGTACTTGGCCCTGAGGGTCGGGCGAAATCAGTGGTGATTGCGTCCCCCGCCAATGTATCCCCCGTGATGCGATTGAAGGCAACGCATCTGACCCACGTAATTGCAGAGTACTTCCGTGATCAAGGCAAGAATGTCTTGATGCTAATGGATAGCCTGACGCGCGTTGCTCATGCACAGCGCGAGATTGGCTTAGCTATTGGTGAACCACCCACGGCCAAGGGCTATCCGCCCTCGGTGTTTGCGTTGTTACCGAATTTGATTGAGCGCACGGGTGTGGGCCGGCATGGCTATGGTGCGATCACCGCAATCTATACCGTACTGGCTGAGGGCGATGATGCGCAAGACCCCATCGTCGATATCGCTCGCGCGTCGCTGGATGGGCAAGTAATGTTGTCGCGTAAGTTGGCCGATGCGGCGCACTATCCGGCCATTGATTTGAATGGTTCGATCTCACGGGTAATGCAGGGCTTAGTTTCGCCCGCTGACTTGAAGATGGCGAATAGAATTCGACGCCTATGGTCTTTGTACCAACAGAATCAGGATTTGATTTCTGTCGGTGCCTATGAGGCGGGCTCTAACCAAGAGATTGATCTGGCGATCGCCATGCGCGCGCGGATTGAAGCTTTCTTGCAGCAAGATTTGCATGATGGCGTGGGTCATGAAGAGACCTGGCAGGGTATTCGTGAACTGGTAGGTGCCTGAGCGGCGCCGCGATGATCATGAAACAGACCACCTGGACAGTACTCGCTGAAAAAGCACAAACGGCCTTACGTGATGCACAGCAGCTGGTGACGGATGCGCGCCAGCGTGTGGCCAAGCTTGAGCAGAGCATCGCCCATCTTGATCAGCTACGTGATGATTACATCGCGCGCTACAACGAGACGCAGAAGGAAGCGCACGCTATTTCCGACACCATCACCTATCGTAAATTTCTGGAGCACCTGCGCGGCTTGCGCGGGCGGGTCGAGGGCCAGCTACAAGACGCCAATCTCATGCTGGCAGACGCCAAGGCCGAGTTAGTGAAGGCGCTGCGTGAGCAGGCCAAAATGGACGCCATGGTCGAGCGCGACGAGCGCAATCAGGCGCTGGCCGTTGCTAAACAGGAGCAACGTGCGATGGATGAGGCTGGGCTGAGGTTGTTTAACGCCCGTTGATAGTCAGACACGCGAACTAGCGCAGGACCACAACCAGCTGCACGATTAGCAAGATAATTACCGCCAGCCCCATCGTCGCCAGCGACCAGGTAGTACTCAGTGGGCTACGCACACCGACAGTCGAGCTGATAAAACCAACGACGCTGCTTACCCAACGCCCTAATGGCGCGAACATGGCCATTACGGTTCTGTTCCATTGAGTCAGCCATGTAGCAGTGCTTGGTAGCGCCTTACGCCACAACCAATCGGTATCCAGCGTGATCGTTGGCGTACGTTTCAAGTAGCCGAGTAGTACGAAGAACGCCAATCCAGAGAACAACAGTAACTGCAGTTGTGCGATGACATGGCCGGCGGTATACGGAACATAGTTAACCTCAAACGGTAGAAGCTGGTACAGCAGCTCTGGCCAAATACCCATCCCAATACAAAGCGCTGAGAGAATAAGCATCGCTAATCGCATGGAGAAAGCAGGTTCCGCTGGCCTCAGGCCGGAATCTTTTTGGAAGAACACGAACCAAGGAAACTTGATACCAGCATGCAGGAATACACCCGCTGATGCTGCAGTCATGAGCAACCACACCCATAACAGATGACCATCCGCCGCCGCTTGGGTCACCATCGACTTTGAAACAAAGCCCGACGTCAGCGGGAAGGAAGAAATTGCCAAGGCGCCGATACAGGCGCACATAGTAGTGAGCGGCATACTATGAAACAGGCCACCTAGTTCCGAACATTTACTTCGCCCTGTCTGCATCAACACTGCACCGGCTGACATCAGAAGCAGGGCTTTGTAGATAATGTGGGTAAACGCATGGGCTGCCGCGCCATTGAGTGCCATCTCAGTACCGATGCCGATACCTGCCACCATGAAGCCGACCTGGTTGACGATCGAGTAGGCAAGAATACGGCGCATATCATTTTCTAGCAGCGCATAGACAATGCCGTAGAACACCATGAACAGGCCGATCCAGATCAAGATCTCATTACCGGGAAAGCCGCGAATAAGTGTGTAGACAGCCGTCTTGGTCGTGAATGCCGACAAAAACACCGTACCGCTCCAAGAGGCTTCGGGATATGCATCCGGTAACCATGCCGAGAAGGGCGGTGCGCCAGCATTGACCAGCATACCGGCGAGGATCAGAAGGTTGGGAAGGTTATCCGCGCGCATGGCGCCAAACTCAAGCCCAGCACCCGCTTGTACATGACCCGCAATCCCGGCGAACAAGAGAACACCACCAAAGATATGGATCAGTATGTAGCGCTGTGCTGCCCGGCCGCTGGCACTGGTGGCGCTACTCCACAGCACCAGACTCGAGCCAATAGCCATCAACTCCCAAAATACAAACAGCGTCATCAGATCGCCGGCGAAGCAAACACCAATGGCAGAACCCGCATAGCCATAAGCAGCCGCGATCTCTAAGCGGCTGCGTTGGCAGAGCGCATACAGACCACCAACCGCTGCCATCAGCGCGAAGATGGTGGCGAATAAGCGTGACAAAGCATCGCTGCGAATCGGTGTTAACGACTGATCCAGAAAACTCAGCTGTAGCGCGACACCGTCGGGAATCTGCCAAACCAGGAACAATGCGGCAAGCGGCAGACCTAGTTGCAACCAAGTGCGTAGCTTAGGCACACACAGCGCCATCAGCATGCCACCGATGATCAATACCACGCCCGGGTGCAGCAGCAGATTACTCATGCGCTACACCCTTTGCATTATCTGCAGATGATGTCGATGCTGAATCTTCTGGTGAGTAAAAGGTATCTGAGCGCTTCAACCATAAGCCGAGTAACTTGGCAAAAGCCACCATGGCCGCGCACGCACCAAAGCCGTACAGTGCATTGAAGCCAGTGATTGATTCAATCTCGAAATGCCCATGTATCGGCCACAGAAACTCGGCAAGCACGGTGCAAATAAGAACAACAATAAAACCTATCCAGAGCTTGCGATGGTTTTCAGGGCGATCCAGCCAATGTGGTTTAGTCATAACGTCCCCCTTCAATTCATACCGCTGGCCAGCGCCAACAGTGAGTCGGCTAGGAAGAACAGAAGCAGCGTTAATCCAGCAGTGAAAATCAGCGCGATGCGCATCGATAGCGGTGCATCACCATGGGATTGCACTTCTTCATGACTCTGAACTTCTTCATGGCCGCGCGCTGCCTCGTGGGTTTTGAGTTGGCTATCGTTGGTCCGCTCGGCAGAGAAAAAAGCGTGATACACAATCGGTAAAAAGTAAGCGGCGTTCAGTAGTGTACTGATAACAATAGCTGTCACTGCAACGCTACTGCCGAAAGTACTGCTGGCCGACATGGCGCCTGACAGCATGAACCACTTCGACACGAAACCAATGGTAGGTGGTAGCCCAATCATGGACAGTGCTGCAATAGCGAATGCGGTCATAGTCCACGGCATGCGACGACCGATGCCACGCAATTCACTCACTAGCGTTTTATGGGCGGTGGTGTAGATCGCTCCGGCGGCGAAGAACAGCGTAATTTTTCCCACTGCATGTGCGGCGATATGCAGTACCGCACCTACGATGGACAACGGGCCAAGCAGTGAAGCAGAAAGCGTCACATACGAAAGCTGGCTGATCGTGGAATAGGCAAGGCGACGCTTCAAGTTATCGGCATTGAGCGCCACCACCGATGACGCCACGATGGTGAAAGCGGCGAGCAGCGTCAGCCAATCAGTGACGCCGCATTGTTGCAGGTGCTGGGTGCCAAACACGTACACAATCAGTTTCACGATGGTGAACACGCCCGCTTTGACGACGGCCACAGCATGCAATAGTGCCGATACCGGTGTGGGTGCGACCATGGCATTTGGTAGCCAGCGATGCACTGGCATCAACGCAGCTTTACCAACGCCTAGCATGCAGAGCGCCAGCAGACCCAAGGTGAGTAATGGCGAGGCTTTATCCGCGAGAAGGCCGCCAGCAGTGAAATCGGTGCTGCCGGTCACAAACCACACTACGATCATCGCGGGTAACAGCAAACAGATCGAGGTGCCCATCAGGGTACCGAGATAAATTCGTCCTGCGCGCCTTGCGGCTTCGTCACCCTGGTGGGTGACGAGTGGCCAAGTGGCCAGCGTCAGCAATTCATAAAACAAAAACAGGGTGAAAAAATTACCGGCCAGTGCAATCCCCATGGTCGACGCAATGGACAGTGCAAAGCAGGCGAAGAAGCGTGTCTGATGATCTTCTTGATTGCTACGCAAATAGCCGATCGAGTAAATGATGGCGACTACCCACAATACCGAGGCAATCAGCGCAAACAAGATACCCATCGGCTCCGGCGTAAACACGATGGCGAGCCCGGGCATGATCTCACCAATCACAAGGGTCGTGGACTGGCCATTGACAAAGGCGTGTGTGAGAAAGCCGACGCAAACAACGAGTAGCAGGGCAGCGATGAACCCAATGGCTTCGCGCAGGTTGGGCGCCTTATCCGCGAGAACAATACCCACCACGGCCAATGCCGGGATCATCAGGCATAAGATCAGCAGACTATCGACACTCATGGGGTCACCCCGGTGATGCCATTAAGAAGCACCTTGGCAGCGGCGCTTGCAGCACCCAAGCTAAAGCGGGTATCCAAGCCAAAGTAGAGCGTCGCAGCGCACAGTAGGCTTGTTGGAATTGCCATCGTCAGTACGGGTTTGCGCTGCAAGTGCGCACCCGCATCTGGCGACTGCAGATAGGCGACCTCAACAAATTTCCACACATAGGCTACTGCAAGCATTGACGACGCCACAATGACAAACGCAAGCCACCAATGACCGGCCTCCAGTACGGCCAGTACCAGATACCACTTGCTGATAAAGCCACTGGTGCCTGGTATGCCGATCAGTGACAAGCCACAGAGCAGCAGGCCCGCCGACGTAAACGGCATCAATCTACCCAAACCACGCAGACGGGATAGATCAGTACTACCCATGGCATACATCACGATGCCAAGTAGCAGAAAGGTTGCTCCCTTGGTGATGCCATGGTTGAAGATATGCAGCAGTGATGCTGTCAGACCGGTGTCATTACTGATGCCAACGCCCAGCATGATGTAACCCACTTGGGCTACGCTGGAAAATGCGAACAAGCGCTTAAGATCAGACTGTGTAATGGCAATCGCGCTGGCTACAAACATGGCAGCGATAGCCAGCACCATGAGCACCGGCAGGATGCCAGTTGCCTGTAACACGGATAGCCCGAATACATCGTAGTAAAACCGGAGCAGCACATAGATCGCCACCTTGGTGGCGGTAGCAGCCAAAAACGCTGATACCGCAGAGGGTGCGTTGGTATAGGCGTTCGGCAGCCACTGATGCAAAGGGAACAGCGCGAGCTTGAGCGACAAGCCGATGGTTAAGAAAGCCAGTGCTGTATACACCGCGCGATTAGGCGCCAAGCCATGTAAACGCGCACCGATGTCAGCGATATTGAGTGAACCCGTCAGCAGATAAAGCAAGCCAATGCCAACCACGATCAGGGTCGCACCGATAGTGCCCATCATCAGATACTGAAACGAGGCGAGCAATGCTTGCCGACGCCGGCTCAGGGCAATCAGGACATAGGTGGATAGGGAAGAGATCTCGAGGAAAACAAAGACATTGAACGCATCACCAGTGATCGTAATGCCCAGCAGGCCGGCAAGGCACAGCGCGAACATAGTGTGGAACAGATAGTGCTGCTGCTGGTGCAACTCTTGTTCGATGCTATGCAGTGAAAACGGCACCACCAGCGCCGCGGTACCGGAAATCAGAACGAGTATGAAAGCGTTCAGGCTATCGACCCGGTACTCAATGCCCCACGGTGGCGGCCATGCACCAATCGCGTAAGAGATGACCGAGCCATCGCTTACTTGGTACCAAAGCAGTATGGAGATCGCCAAGCTTATCCAAGAGACGATGACCATCATGGCCCATGTCAGGTGCCGCTGACGAATCAGTAAAGCAAGTGGCGCACTGGCAAGGGGTATGACGACCTGCAAGGCCGGTAGATGACTACTGAGGCTCATGCGTGTCCTGTGGTGCTGGTGTTTGCCTGATCTTCTGCCAGCACTTCATCTTCTTCAATGCTGCCGTAGGCTTCACGGATTCGTACGACTAAGGCCAAGCCGAGTGCGAGCGTTGCAACGCCGACCACAATGGCGGTGAGGATCAATACATGAGGTAGTGGGTTGGAGTACACCGAGTAGCCACTTGCCAAAATCGGTGCTGTACCGGCGAGTAGTTTTGCCGGGCCGATGTACAGCAAATACACCGAGGTCTGAAAAATCCCGAGACCGATTAATTTTTTGATGAGATTACCGCGCGCGATCACGATGAACAAACCTGCTGTCATCAGCAAGTAAGTCACGATGTAGGTGAAGTAGCCGCCAGTAGTCATATGCGTCGGTGCTAGTCGTCTTGGTCGACGTCACCGCGACCCGCAAACATATAAAAGATTTTCAGCATCACGCCGCAAACCGTCGTTGCTACCCCAATCTCTACCCAAAAAATACCGCGGTGCTGGCCATGGATCGGATCATGATCAAGTACCGAATAATCCAGATAGGCGCCACCCAAGAAGATGCCGGCAAAACCAACTCCGGCATAGAGCAGAACACCGATAGCCATCATGGCTTCCACCATTCGCTCGGGCAGAATTTTTTTCGCAGCCTCGAGCCCGGAAATCAGACCATGGAGAATGATGCCTGCAGCAAAAATAACGCCCGCCTGAAAACCACCACCCGGGCCGAAGTCACCATGGAATTGGACGTATAAAGCGAACAGCAAGATGAAAGGAATCAGCAGTCGCGCGACGACTTGCAAGATGGGGTCATGCCGCATGGCTATCCCCTGAGTGCTCGGACTTCAATCGGTCTCGGCGGCGTCTGCGTAGTAGCGCGATCACACCGGCGCCCGCGGTGAACACCACGGTGGTTTCACCCAGCGTGTCGTAACCTCGATAGCTGGCAAGCACTGCGGTTACTACATTCGGCACATCGATTTCTTTTTGAGAGTCGATTAAATAACGCGGTGCTACGTGTTGATGAATAGGGGACGCCGGGTCTGAGAACTCGGGTAATCCAACCATCCCAACCATTAGCAGTGCTGCCAATACACCCGACAGCACTAACTTGCCCCATGGTCGTTGCATGGGTTTGGTGTCATGCCAGCCGCACAAGCGCAAGGCGCCGAGTAGCAAAACCGTCGAAATGCCAGCACCTACCGCCGCTTCTGTCATCGCTACATCGATGGCATCGAGGATGAACAAAACGGTGGCCATCAAAAAGCTGTACGCACCTGTTAGCACGACTACACCAAACAGATTGCGCCCGACAATGATGAGTACTACGGTGACCAGCATCATCACCATGGGCACAAGCAACAGCACCGTGTCGAATATTTGACTCATGAGGAATTTTTCTCGGAGAGGTCACTCTTCAAGATGGGCTTCAGGCCGCGCAGAATGGCCGCATGTGCGATTGCATGCGTTGCAGTCGGCCCAGCGATGAAAATCAGTACACCCAGCATCAGCAGCTTGGCACTTACCAGACTCAGCCCGGACTGCAACATCAACCCCAGCAGGATCAATGCAACACCGAGGGTCTCGGTCACGCTGGCAGCATGCATGCGTGTAAACACATCGGGCATGCGCAACATACCGATGGCGCCAACGATGCTGAAAAAACTACCTGCAATCAGTAGCACCCACGAAAGCCCATCGATAATCATTGGCGGCAGAATCATGGTGCTTCCTTTGGCGGTAGCTTGCTGCCGCCGTCATCACCGAGATCGCCGTATTTGAAAAATTTGAGTACTGCGATCGTGCCGATGATGTTCAAGAAACCGTACCCCAGCGCCAGATCGAGAAAATCAGGTCGCCCTCTGACGAAGCCCAGCGTCGCCAGCAGCAACATGGCCACGGTACCAATCGAGTTGGCGGTCTGAAGTCGATCAAATACGGTCGGGCCCAGCGCTAACCTGACGATCATCAGTGCCAGCGTGACGATTAGGGCCAGCGTAGCTGCCATAAACATCGTCATGCCTGCTCCAATTGCGTCACACGACGATCGGTTTCCGAATCAACGTCACCTTCAGCGCCAGTGCTCGTTAGCCCGTGCACTAGCATGCTGTCGAGACTTGCTTCTATCGTGTAGGTACCCGGCGTGAGCGTGATTGAGTTGGCGTGAATGACCAGGCCGCTCAATGTTTTTTGTGTTGGGCGGAAGCGCACCAGGGTCGGGCTGATCGGTAGCGCAGGGTGCAGAATAATGCGAGTTACCTGCCAAGATGACTTGATGATTTCCAGCAGCAGCCAAAACAAGTAAGCGACCGAGCGCCAGAAGCGCTGCAGGCCAGGATCAGCCGCTTGAAGCAGACCCATGCGATGCACCATGAAGGTCACCGCGATCGACGAGCCCAAGCCTGCAGTCAGCAGGAAGGGCGTCATCATGCCGGACATCAGCACCCAAAGCAAAAACAGAGTGATGGTCAGGACAACAGGCCTGAAAAATTGATTGTTCACGGGGATCGCTGCAGGCTTCGAAAAAACCTCGCGATCTTATCAAATATTCATTGCTAAGGCGTACATCTTTGCTGCGGCATGTTTCTTTTGGTACTAGCTTTGAAAGCGTCCTTGCTTCACAGCACCATCATTTTTTCTTGCGTCATGTCTTTCATGGTGTGACCAATGCCGCCGATGCCATAGCCGGATTGGCGGCGACCCGCAAAGGGCATCCAGTCAACACGGAAAGCGGTGTGATCATTCATCATCACCGCTGATGCATCCAAGCCACGAAACGCCTGCATCGCAAAATCCAGACGGTTACTAAACACCGACGCTTGAAACGCATACGGCAGGCTATTGGCTAACTCAATCGCTTGCGCCGGATCGTCATAGCTGTACACGCACACCACCGGCCCAAAAATCTCGCTGTTCGATACGCGGGCGTTTTGCGGTGGGTCGAGCAAGACGGTCGGCGCATACGTGGTTGGGCCGAGTGCCTGACCACCGCACAATTTGTGCGCACCCATCGCCACTGCTTCATCTACCCACTCAGTGACGCGCGTTACTTCACGTGGCCGAATCAGCGGCCCGCATTCGGTCGTTTCTTCAATCGCATTACCCACCACCAGCCGGCTGGCATGCGCTGCGATGCCTTCTGCCAGCGCAGCTGCCTGTGCACGTGGCGCGAACACGCGCTGCACTGAGACGCACACTTGTCCCGAGTGATAAAAGCCACCTTTCACCAGCTTGGGAATCATCATGGCGCTATCAACACCACTATCGACGATGACCGGTGCAGCACCACCATGCTCAAGTGCGCAGCGTGTACCCGGTGCGAGTTTGGCGCGCAGCATCCAGCCTACCTTGGCCGAACCAATAAAGCTGAAGAAGGCAACCCGTGGGTCGGTCACCATACGTTCCGCGCTCGCCAAGTCACACGGCACAAAGCGGCACCATGAGGGTGGCAAGCCGGATTGAATCAGCAGATCAACAAAGGTCTTGCAGCTGAGTGGTGTATCGTCAGCCGGTTTGACGAGCACAGGGCAACCCACTGCAACCGCAGGCGCGACCTGATGCACGATTAAGTTAAGTGGATGGTTAAATGCTGACACTGCGACCACCACACCAATCGGTTCACGCGTGGTAAACGCTAGCCTGCCAGCGGCAGCGGGTGTCAAACCCATCGGCACCTCATTACCCACCAGATGGCCAAGCTCTTTAATACAAAGCTCGACACCATCAATCGCACGGGCTACTTCAACGCGCGCATCGATCAAGGGCTTGCCACCTTCATCCGCGATCTGATGCGCAAGTTCCGCAGCGCGTTCACTCATCAGCTTGGCGCAGGTTTTTAGGATGGCGATACGCTGAGGTATTGGTAGCCATTGGCTACGATCGCGGGTGAGGCGATGGGCGTCTTCCAGCCAGCCATCGATACTATTCCATGGCACCAGATCAACGCTACCGATTGGTTTTTGGTCAAATGGATTGACGACTTCAAGTGTGCTCATGATGGTTTCGTATTCATTTATAGGTCGAGAGTCGGCTTAGCGCACGATACATGCTGTATATGCATCAAATACGGCATGCGTTCGCTTTAATGGCGCGCCTGCAGCTGATGATTTTTACGTAAATCTTCGATCAACAGCTTACGGTTCATGGAGTAATCCACCGGGCAATCGATCAGATGCACGCCACCATCAGCGAACGCTTTTGCGACGACTGTCTTGAATTCGGCAGAACTTTGTATCCGGTGACCATGCGCGCCATAGCTTTTAGCGTAAGCAACAAAATCCGGGTTACCAAATTCCAGTCCCCAATCGGGCATACCCGCACCAGCCTGCTTCCAACGGATCATGCCGTACGAGCCATCGTTTAGCACTAACACCACCAGATTCAGTCTCAATCGCACAGCGGTTTCTAGTTCTTGGCTATTCATCATGAAACCACCGTCACCACAAATCGCCATCACATGCGACTCTGGGTGCAGCATGGCGGCCATCATCGCCGAGGGTAAACC
>JAJTGD010000036.1 GCA_021299035.1 Oxalobacteraceae bacterium
GAAGTCAGGTGTGGAATTGACGAGGCTGACCAGCTTGACGATACGGCTGACCCGGCTGAGGTCACCACCGCAGGCAGCGTTCAAGGTAGCGATCAAATCGATGGCGACCGCGCGCGCCGCCTCTTTGCCCTGCTCGGTGCTGATGTCACGACCGAGCTGACCGACCCAGGGTTTACCGTCTTTCTTCGCGATATGACCCGAGATAAAGACGGTATTTCCTGTCTGCACGTACATCACGTAGGCGGCCGCAGGCGTGGCCACCGGTGGCAGGGTGATGTTGAGGGACTGTAACTTGGCTTGGATAGACATGGCGTGCTCCGGCATCACGAAAGGCGTCGCATTTTACCGTGCAAGGACTTGAATTCTGTGTGGTCGCCCACACCTGCTGAAAAATTATTAGCTTTTTATCTATTCATTCGGCCACCTTTGGCCAGCGCTAGCTGGCCCCACCCATTCAATGAGGACACCATGACCGTCGCAGAAAAACAAACCTTGGGCTTCCAAGCCGAGGTCAAGCAGCTGTTACAGCTGATGATCCACTCGCTGTACTCCAATAAGGAAATTTTTCTTCGTGAGCTGATCTCGAATGCTTCCGATGCCTCGGACAAACTGCGCTTTGAGGCCATCAATAACGATGCCCTGTTCGAGGGTGATAGCGCGCTCGGCATTACCGTCGATTTTGACAAGACCGCGCGCACCATCAGCATCACCGACAAGGGTATTGGCTTGTCCCAGCAAGAGGCAATCGAGCATCTTGGCACGATCGCTAAATCCGGCACAAAAGAGTTTTTCTCCAAACTCTCCGGCGACCAGCAGAAAGATGCTGCACTGATTGGTCAGTTTGGTGTCGGCTTTTACTCTGGCTTTATCGTCGCTGACCGCATCACCGTTGAATCACGCCGCGCAGGCCTGCCGGCTGATCAGGGGGTGCGCTGGGAGTCCGGCGGCGAAGGCGATTTCACGGTTGAAACCATCGACAAACCCCAGCGCGGCACCACTATCACACTGCATCTGCGTGACGGCGAGGACGAGCTGCTTTCAGCCTGGCAGCTGCGCTCGATTATCCGCAAGTACTCGGACCATATCTCGCTACCCATACAGATGCGTAAGGAAGAGTGGGATGAAGAGAAAAAAGAAATGGTCGTCCGTGACGAGATGGAAACCATTAACCAAGCCAGCGCGCTGTGGGCACGCAGCAAGTCTGACATCACCGATGAGCAATACACAGAGTTTTACAAGCATGTCTCGCATGATTTCGCCGAGCCGCTGACATGGACCCACAACCGGGTCGAGGGACGCAGCGAATATACCCAGCTGCTTTACATCCCGTCGCGCGCACCTTTTGATATGTGGGATCGTAACCAGCGTAGCGGCATCAAGTTGTATGTGAAGCGCGTTTTCATCATGGATGACGCGGAACAACTGATGCCGGTTTACCTGCGCTTCGTGAAAGGCGTGATTGACTCGAATGATCTGCCACTGAATGTATCGCGTGAGATCCTGCAGGAATCACGTGACGTTAAAGTGATCCGTGAAGGTTCGACCAAACGCGTCCTCGGTATGCTCGAAGAATTGGCGAATGCAGATGAGCCCGAGAAGAAAGAAAAGTACGACAACTTCTGGAAAGAATTTGGGCAAGCGCTGAAAGAAGGTATTGGCGAAGACAGTACTAACAAAGATCGTATCGCTAAACTGCTGCGCTTTGCCAGCACACACAATGACAACGAGACGCAAAATGTCGCACTGGCAGACTACGTGTCGCGTATGAAAGATGGCCAGGACAAAATCTTCTATGTCACTGCAGATAGCTGGACAGCTGCGCGTAACAGCCCACATCTCGAAATCTTCCGCAAGAAAGGGCTTGAGGTATTACTGCTGACTGACCGCGTGGATGAATGGATGCTGTCTTTCTTCAGCGAGTTCGAAGGCAAGCAACTGATCTCAGTCGCCAAAGGTGATCTGGATCTCGGCAAGCTGGAAGACGAGTCCGAGAAAAAACAAAAAGAAGAAACTCAGGCCGAATACAAAGAGCTGATCGACAAAATGAAGCAATCGCTGGACGCGAAAGCGGCCGATGTACGCGTCACCTTCCGACTCACCGACTCACCCGCCTGCTTGGTCGCGGGCGAGCATGAGCTATCGGGCAACTTGCTGCGTATGCTGAAAGCCGCCGGGCAGAAAGCGCCCGATAGCAAGCCCATCCTCGAGATCAACCCGAATCACCCGCTGGTTCAGCGTCTGAAATATGAAGACGCGAAGTTTGATGACTGGAGCAGCATCTTGTTCGATCAGGCCATGCTGGCCGAGGGTGGGCAACTGGTTGACCCCGCTGGTTTCGTGAAAAGACTCAACGACATGTTGCTCGGGATGGCGCTGAAGTAAGTACGCATAGACGCAAAGCGGCCGCTGCGATGGGCCACCTGCGTTAAGGACTGTCACCGGAGAATGATCAACGTCCTCCGGTGACATCCAGCAAAGTGCCGGTTACATAAGCAGACTCCGGCGAGGCAAGCCATAAAATCGCCTCGGCAACTTCCTCCGCTGTGCCACCCCGCTGCATCGGCACACCCGCCTTCACGCGATCGACTCGTCCGGGATCACCGGCTGAAGCATGGATATCGGTATAGATCAGTCCAGGCCTGACAGCGTTGACGCGAATACCTTCGGTCGCAAGCTCTTTGGCTAAACCGATGGTCATGGAATCAACCGCACCCTTGGCCGCGGCATAATCAATAAACTCGTTGGGCGAACCAAGTCGCGATGCCGCCGACGACACATTCACAATCACACCGCCCTTGCCGCCGTGCTTAGTCGACATCCGCGTGACCGCTTGCTTGGCGCACAGAAAACTACCGAACACATTCGCGCTAAACACCCGCTGCCAACGCCCCAGATCCATCTGATCGAGTCGCATCTGCTGCTCCAACATACCGGCGTTATTAATCAGCGCCGATATGGCCCCCAGCTTCTGCTCGACGGTTTCAAACAGCAGCACCACATCCGACTCATTCGAGACATCGGCCTGAAGGGCGATCACATCGGCCCCCAGAGACTTTGCCTTGGCGACGACCATGTCTGCCGCTTCGGCATTGTCTTTGTAGCTGAACGCGACACGCCAGCCGCGTGAGGCCGCCAATAGCACGGTTGCAGCGCCAATTCCGCGACTACCGCCGGTCACCAGCATCAGGGGTTGGGCCATGATCGATTGCCTCCGAAACTTGAATAATGGTACTGTCGATTCTACCTTGCCCAATTCGGGGTAATGCCCGAATCAAGAACTCCCCGCACAATACGCACTCGCTTTGCACCCAGTAGCATCCTATGAAGCCTTCCACGACTCATAAAAAACGCTCACCCAAGTTCGAACCCATCACGCTGTCAGAACATGATGGTGTGCGTTACCTCCACTTCGGCACGGAATGGGTACAAGGAGCCATGCGGATCCGTCGGCCTTTCTGGATCGAGCTGGAGTATGCACAGCAAATGATGGCGTGGATGTTATTCATCGAGCAGCCCCAGCATATTGTTCAACTTGGGCTGGGCACCGGAGCCCTGACAAAATTCTGCTACCGCGAGTACCCCGAAGCGCAGATTACCGCTGTTGAATTAAACCCAAATGTGATCGAGGTATGTCGCAGCATGTTCAAGCTGCCCGCCAACGACGACCGATTAAACGTCATTCAGCAAGATGCTGATGTATTCGTTAATGATCTACAGCACCGTCGTCGGCTGGATGTCCTGCAAATTGATTTATATGACGCAACCGCGCGTGGCCCGGTGCTGGATACACCCGAGTTTTATCGCGCCTGTGCGGCATGCCTTCGCACGACCGGTATCGCGACCATCAATCTGTTTGGCGATCATCCGAGTTTCAAAAAAAACATCGCTGCCATCCATACAGCATTTGATCATGTACTGGCATTGCCGGAAGTACACCAAGGCAATGTGGTGGTGATCGCCTTCAAGTCAGCGCCCGCTTTTGATTTTGCGAATTTGTACCAGCGCGCGACCACGATCCGGGTGACCACCAAGCTACCTGCACACGCTTGGGTGAATGACATCAAGACTGTCTTGGAAACAGGCTAAGAGGCATTACCCAATAGTGGTAGTGACATCGTGTTGGTAATTCTTAATTCTGGGGTAATTGTTTTAAAAACTCAGTCACTGTCGGGTACTTCAAACGAACCCCCAGTTCCTGCTGCATTCTGTCGTTGGTCAGGCGTCGTGACTCCGACATGAACGACAGCAGCATCGGTGAAACTTGTGACGCCAGTTCAGCACGCGATACCCGCGGTGGGCGTGGCAACTGGAATGCGTCGGCAACCACATCAAAGTACTCGCCCATCTTCATGTCCGAATCATCCACCGTGTGATACACGCGCTGCGAGGCACCGCGCCTTAGCGTCAGCGCGATGATGCGCGCCAGGTCCTCGGCGTGAATATGGTTGGTAAAGACATCCTGTTCGGGCAGTAAGGCCGGCGTACCCTGACGCAAACGGTCGAGCGGTAATCTGTCAGCGGCGTAAATCCCCGGCACTCGCAAAATCGACAGCCGACCGTGGGCGCGCAGCGCCCACTGCCGCAACACGCGCTCGGCATCTACCCGTCTTTGCGCGCGCGGGTTCTTGGGCGCGACCGGCCGGGTTTCGTCAAACTGGACACCACCACAATCACCGTAGACGCCCGTGGTGCTGACATAAACCAATCTGCCGCCGCGCGGTAAAATACGGGTCAAGTGTCGTGTTCGGCGGTCGATCGTTCCCTCAGTCGGCGGCGGTGCCAAATGCACCACAGTGTCAGCAAGCCCACGCAGCCGGTGTAGTTGTTCGGGGTAGTCGAGGTTGGCAACAATACCCAGCGCGCCATGCGAGCGCAGCTCGCTCAAACGCTGTGGCTGACTGGTAACTGCAAAAATCCGGAAACGGTCACGCACCATGGGTAGCAAGCGCATACCAACATCACCACAACCTATGATCAATAGACGCGGCTTGCCGATTAGTTTTGAATCTTTCATGTCAGAGATTGTATGACGTTCCAAGTCAGTGTTAATCCAAGCGGGCGACAATTTAGCTGTGAAGCCGGCGAAACCGTGCTGGCGGCCGCGATGCGCGCGGGTGTACAGCTACCGTATGGCTGTAAGAATGGCGCCTGCGGCAGCTGCAAGGGCAAATTAGTCTCTGGCAGCGTCGAACTCGGGCCGCATCAGGAACGAGCGCTATCAGCCGCGGAACAGACTGCGGGCCAAACGCTATTCTGCTGTGCCGTGCCGCAAACTGATGTCACCATTGAGGCGCGCGAAGTACTCGGCGTCGGCGAATTCCAGATCAAGAAGCTACCAGTACGCGTTGCCCACCTCGAACGCGCCGCCGATGATGTCATGCTGATGTCGCTACAACTACCTGCGACCGAGCGACTACAGTACAAGGCTGGCCAGTATGTCGAATTCTTGCTGAAGGATGGCAAGCGCCGTGCTTACAGTGTCGCGACTCCACCGCATGCGGATGAGTTACTCACACTTCATATCCGCCACATGCCCGGCGGTGTATTCACCGACCATGTATTTAGCGCGATGAAGGAGAAAGATATTCTCCGCTTCGAAGGCCCGCTCGGTACCTTTTTCCTGCGCGAAGACTCGAATAAGCCGATCGTGCTATTGGCCTCCGGGACTGGTTTTGCGCCGATCAAAGCGATCGTAGAGCACTGGGCGCACGGAAAATCGACACGGCCTGTGACGCTTTATTGGGGCGGTCGCAGACCTAAAGACATTTATATGCACGCGCTGTGCGAAACCTGGGCACAGACTCTGCCGAACTTCCGTTACGTACCGGTGGTCTCCGACGCGCTGCCCGAGGATCACTGGACAGGCCGTACTGGCTTTGTGCATCGCGCAGTCATGGACGATTTACCCGACCTGTCGGCATATCAGGTGTACGCCTGTGGCGCCCCGGTCGTGATCGACGCCGCACAAAAAGACTTCACCGGTACCTGTCGGCTACCTGCTGATGAGTTCTACGCAGATGCGTTCACCTCCGAGGCGGACCTCGCCGATGCCACCGCCTGACGCCTGGACACACCATGAACAAGCCTGAAGCCCCGAATCACGCGTTTGATCGCTACCCGACCGAGGCGCTGCTATACATCACCAACCGCCCGCCGTTGGTCTTCACCGAAGGTCAGGGCATGTGGCTGACCGACCATAACGGCAAACGCTACCTCGACTGGCTACAGGGCTGGGCCGTGAACTGCCTGGGTCACTCACCGCAATGCTTGCAAGACGCCCTAGTAGCGCAAGCAAAAAAGGTGATTAATCCATCCCCGGCATTCTTCAATGAGCCTTCGATCAAGCTCGCCAACATGCTAACCGAGCATTCCTGCTTTGATCGCGTGTTCTTCGCCCTGGCCACCATGTCAGCCTCCGGCAAGGAAGGCTGGGACACCATGTTCGCACCGCAAGTGCCGGGCTTCCCAAAAGCTGAGCTGAACAATCTGGCCAGCGTTGAGGCATTGATCGGAAAGCACACCGTCGCGGTAATGCTGGAGCCGGTGCAAGGCGAAGGCGGTGTCATCCCCGCCACCAAAGCATTCATGCAGGGCTTGCGCGCACTGACCACCAAGCACGATCTGCTACTAATCGTCGACGAGGTACAGGCCGGCATGGGCCGTACCGGCAAACTATTTGCCTATCAACTGTCAGATATCGAGCCTGACATCATGACTTTGGGTAAAGGCATTGGCGGTGGTGTACCGCTCTCCGCCTTGCTCTGTAAAGAAGCTTGCGCCGTGTTCGAACCCGGCGATCAGGGCGGTACCTACAACGGCAACCCCCTGATGACCGCAGCGGGAATCGCGGTACTGGAAGAACTGCTCAAGCCCGGCTTTCTGCAATCCGTCATCGACAAGGGCAACTACCTGCGTGATGGTTTGCTGAAGCTATCGGACCAACATGGCTTGGACGGTGAACGCGGCGAGGGTTTGCTGCGCGCGCTGAAGCTCGGCAAGCCCATCGGCGGCAAGATCGTCGAGATCGCGCGCGACCTTGAGCCGCAGGGCTTGCTGTTGAACTCGCCGCGGCCGGATTTGCTACGCTTTATGTCGGCGCTGAATGTAACGACAGCCGAAATTGATCTCATGCTGGCGTTGCTGTCTGATGTAATCGCGAAGGTATCGCACTGATCTTCTAATGGAAGCCCCAATACTTACACGGACTTCCAGAGCTCATCAGCGTTGATGGATTCCTCCTCCTTATCGACATCATTATCAAGTTCACGCTGATCGGCGATACCCGCACGCATGTTGGCGTATGCCTTGGTCAGGCGGTCTCTCTGCACTTCTTCATCTACTGCAAAAGTCACCGACAACATCGAATTCTCCTTGCAGGCTTTACGAACGGCAGTAAGCATTGCTAATAATTGATCGTCATCGCAATTCGGTGGACTGATGACGACTTTGCCACTGAAGCCGGCAAGTAGTAAGGCTGTTCTTTCTTCCACATGGTGCGCCGATGAGTCCGAAGGGCTATCGAGAGGTGAATCGTTGAATGCTATCAAGCGGCGGTCATCGTAGCGAGGAAGATACCTTGCTTCGTTTTCACTGACTGCATCGAGCTTTTTGGTAAGTACCGTTGACAACGGTACGATGGTGCGATTTGCGTGCAGCGACAGCGCCGAATTTTTAACGAAATGCATGCCGCTTAGTCCCGAGGCCCGTTCGTTACCTTTGGGCTCGAATAGGCCTCGTTGGCTGTCTGCAAGCGAGAACTTAACGGGCGACTGAGCGGTAGCGGCTCGTAGGCGCGACTGCTGTTGCACCAGCCTGACGGATAAGCTTTTGTCCGCCGGATACTCGCCACCGGCAATGGTGACTGCCGTTATTTTGCGATTGCTGTCCTTCGCCGCATCGATCGCATCAAGCAGCAGGGTCAGGCTGGTATCGGAGCAATAGCGGACGTCCACCGCGACTTCCTTGCCGTCTTTCTGTTTGGCCATCTCGGCTCTCTTGTCATGTGGTACATCGTCGATCGGCGCGATCACGACATGGCCACTCGCCCTTGCCAGCGCGATTCTGTACGCGGAACGCAGTTCATCCTTACCCGGGTCATCGGTACGCATCACAGAAATCTCGGCATGGGTTCGACTGTGATTCGGATCCGCTTTGGCTGCTGCGCCCTCGTGGGCACGAGGCGAGAGTTTCCAGCTGACCTTGCAATCCGCGGCGATCTCCGAAGCCTTTGCCTTGGCGACGCCAACCTGCCCTGGTTGATCCAGTTTGACCTGCAGTTCACCACCGCTTTTCGCCGGCTTCAGGATGCTCGCAGGAATCCGAAGTGCCTCGCGAAATTCCACGCTTGTCCATTCCTCTTTCTGCAAGATGGATTTTCCTAGCAGCGCATTGATCTCGGGCCGTCGCCAGGCGAGGATTTGTAATGCGAATTTCGACTGCTGTGAATGCCACTTACGCTCTTCCAAAGATTGGAAGAAAAACCGCCTGATACGCTCACCCAGATTCACCTCGTGCAAAACCATGATTTTAGGTTCGACATGATCGACACTGACCTCTACCGTCGAAAACATCTTGAAGGATTGAAGTATCTGTCGTAACGACTCGGTCGATACATCTGTGCTGATTCGAATTTGAGTCATCGCTAAAGTCACTCCATCATGAAAACAGGATGTAGGTATACTGCACAATAGCTATGCAGTACCGTCAGATTTATTCATCTCGCTGAGTCTCTGCAATACTTCTTGATATGTAGACGGCAGAACAAAGGTGATCGAACGATCGATGTTTTTCTGCTTCGCGTCCGCATTCAAGCGGCGTGCTGCTGCCAAATTCGCCATCAAACATTCGTCCGAAAATTTCAGATCACCTGCATCCATCTCATCCGGCTCCACCTGAATGACAATCGCTCCTGCCGTATCACCAACCGCCTGAAACATACGATCTGCTATCTCTTCCGGAGTGATGGACGATCTGGTCTGGGGAAAACACACTATTTCTTTTGCAGCAGTAGTTTTTGTAGAGAAGCGGTGATATGGCGGCGGCTTAGGATTCGCCAGATAATCAGAGAGCTGGTCATAGGTCTTCCTCTCCATACCGCCGTAAAACTTCGCTGCGCCTCGCATTTGTGCTTTTGCAAATCCGCCGGAGACGACCGTGAGATTCGACTTCATCGCGGTAAGCCAACCCGTCCTGACTTCTATTCCGAAGCCAGAATGCTTCAGCGGCTTCGACATCAGCTCAGCTTTTGTTTGTTTTAGCTCATAGGCAGTTCGATTGAATGCCCTATCGATCGACTGACCCATCTGCTCGCGTATATTCCTCAGGAAGGGTTGAATCGAAGAGCCATCCGCAACCGCGTCTTTTACTGCCTCCAAGGCACGGATTGATTTTCCTTTGAGTTCTCCGGCGGCGGCGGCCAGTTTCTGGAGTCCTTTATCCAGCGAGCCTTCTTTGCCAAACTCTGCCCTGACATCGTCACGGATTTGTTGAATCGCACTACTTATTGACTTCATGGCTTCTCCAAAGGGCAAACGGACAAAGCAACGCTTGTCGTTAACTGTAAAGAAGAAGTTTCGCCATGACCCGGCTGGTTCCGCGCATCACAGGGACTGATACATCGGCGACACAAAACAAAACGGCCCGCGTCGCGGGCCGCTTCTTGAAGGCAATTCGCCTCACTTCTTCGCGGGAATATACAAGTCGGTGATGCTGCCCAGCCCCATTTCTGCCGCGAACATAGGCGTCTCCGACAGCGTCGGATGTGCATGTACGGTCAGTGCGAGGTCTTCGAGGTCTGCACCCATTTCCATCGCCAGCACGGTTTCAGCCAGCAGCTCACCAGCGTTCACGCCGACAATACCGGCGCCAATGATGCGCTTGGTAGTCGGGTCCCAAAGCAATTTGGTCAAACCATCATCACGGCCCATCGCCAATGCGCGGCCGCTCGCGGCCCACGGGAAGCTGGCCTTCTCAAACGGGATACCCTTCGCCTTCGCCTCGACCTCGGTCACACCCATCCACGCAATTTCAGGATCGGTATAAGCTACCGAGGGAATCGTCATTGCATCGAATGCCACCTTGTGACCGGCGATGACTTCAGCCGCAACCTTCGCTTCGTTAGTCGCTTTGTGCGCGAGCATCGGGTCGCCACAGATATCACCGATAGCGAAAATGTTCGGTACGTTGGTGCGCTGCTGACGATCGACCGGTATGAAGCCACGCTCATTCACAACTACACCTGCTTTATCCGCTGCAATGTCCTTACCATTCGGACGGCGTCCTACCGCCAACAGCACCATGTCATATAGCTGAGGCTCTACCGGAGCGCTGTCACCCTCGAAGCTGGCGAGTAAACCATTGGCGCGTGCTTCAAGCTTGGTCACCTTCGTCTTCAGCATGATGGCTTCATAGCGCTTCTCAATGCGCTTCTGCAGCGGCTTCACGATATCGCGGTCGGCAGCCGGAATCAGTCCATCAGCAAACTCGACGACAGATACTTTCGAACCCAAGGCATCATAGACACAGGCCATTTCAAGACCAATGATGCCGCCACCAATGACGAGCATGCGCTTCGGAATCTGGCGCAGCTCGAGCGCACCTGTAGAGTCGACCAAACGCGGATCGTCATACGGAAAACCTGGAATCTTCACCACGGACGAGCCCGCAGCAATAATGGCATTTTTGAAGGCGATGGTCTTGGCACCCTCAGCCGTCTCGACGCTCAGCGAGTTGGATGATGTGAACGCACCCTTGCCCTGCACTACCTGAACCTTGCGAGCCTTTGCCAGGCCAGACAGACCACCCGTGAGTTTCTTGATCACGCCCTCTTTCCAACCGCGCAGCGCATCAAGATTAATCTCGGGCGCCCCGAGTTTGATACCAAAGTGCGACATTTCTTCTGCTTCGGTGATCACCTTTGCTGCGTGCAGTAATGCCTTGGAGGGTATGCAGCCGACATTCAGGCAAACACCACCCAAGCTCGCGTAACGCTCGATCAGCACTACTTTCTGGCCGAGGTCTGCAGCGCGGAAAGCAGCGGTGTAGCCGCCGGGACCCGCGCCGAGGACCAGGGTGTCGCATTCGATATCTGCAGTTCCAGAAAAGCTGGATGCAACTGGCGCGACCGCCGATGCCGCAGGCGCTGATGGTGCGCTGGGCGCTGAAGCAGCTGCTGGCGCAGCAGCGGGTGCAGCACTAGCACCTGACTCTGCCGCTTCGAGTATCAGTATCGGTGAGCCTTCGGAAATCTTGTCACCGAGTTTCACCAGTAATGACTTCACGACGCCAGCAGTACTGCAGGGAATTTCCATGCTCGCTTTGTCGGACTCAACGGTGATCAGCGATTGCTCTACCTGTACCGTATCACCCACTTTGACAAGCAGCTCAATGACTTCGACTTCCTTGAAATCGCCAATATCGGGGACTTTGATTTCGATGGCGCTCATGATTTACTCCGTTATTCTTAATCGTCAGTGTCTACTGTGGGCGCGATCTGATCGCACAGGCGAACGACGACGTCGGTCGCCATTAGGAGGTTCACAGTAGTGTCTTGCGCATGTCAGCGAGTACATCGCCAAGGTACACCGTGAAGCGGGCGCCAAGTGCGCCATCGATCACGCGATGGTCATACGACAGCGACATCGGTAGCATCAAGCGCGGTGCGAAGGCCTTGCCATCCCACACCGGCTTGATCTCGGATTTCGAAAGGCCAAGAATCGCTACCTCGGGCGCGTTGATGATGGGCGTGAACGATGTGCCGCCAATACCGCCGAGCGAAGAAATCGTGAAAGTCGCGCCTTGCATATCGGCAGGCTTCAGCTTGCCCTCGCGCGCCTGCGCGGATAGCTCGCCCATTTCTTTAGCAATCTGCGACAGGCCTTTTTGGTCGGCGTTTTTAATCACCGGTACCACCAGCCCATTCGGCGTATCTGCAGCAAAGCCGATGTTGTAGAAGTGTTTGAGAATCAGATTCTCGCCAGCAGCATCAAGCGATGCATTAAACGCCGGGAATTTCTTCAGCGCTGCGACACTGGCTTTGATGACGAACGCCAGCATCGTCAGTTTCACGCCGGATTTAGCGAGTGATTCATTGGCACTCTTGCGGAATTCTTCCAGATCGGTGATATCGGCCTGATCGAACTGGGTCACATGCGGAATCATTACCCAGTTACGATGCAAATTCGGGCCACTGATTTTCTTGATACGCGATAGCGGCTCAAGCGATGTCTCACCAAACTTGGAGAAATCGAGCGACGGCCAGGGTAGCAAGCCAAGCGCAGCACCACCACCCGCTGCAGACGATGCTGCCGAACCACCTGCCATCACGCCTTTGACGAAGCCTTGTACATCTTCGATCAGGATCCGACCCTTGGTACCACTGCCTGACACACGTGCCAGATCAACACCGAGTTCACGCGCAAATTTTCTGACGGAAGGCGATGCATGCGGCTTTTGTCCGTCGGATGCGGCGGTGGGCGCAGATACGGCGCTTGCTACCGACACAGCGTTACTGGTTGTCGCTGCAGTCGCAGCAGTAGCAGTAGCAGTCGCTGCTGCAGGCGTACTGGCCACTGCAGCGGGTGCGCTAACGAGCGCGGCAGCCGGTGCGGCGACTGGTGCTGATACGGCATCGCTTACTTCGAGTAGTAATACCAATGATCCCTCGGCGACTTTATCGCCCAACTTGACCTTCAGCTCTTTCACCACGCCGCTGGCGCTGCTCGGAATCTCCATACTGGCTTTGTCCGACTCGACGGTGATCAGCGATTGCTCTGCCTGTATCGTGTCGCCCGGTTTAACCAGCAACTCGATCACCTCCACCTCTTTGAAGTCGCCGATGTCGGGGACCTTGACCTCTATTTGGCTCATTATTTTTGCTCCGTGTTTCCGTGAGGGCCGCTACTCAACACAAGGCGGCGCAGATGGCAGCAGACCGCTGCCCTGCCTTCTCATTACACTGTGATCGGATTAGGTTTATTTGGATCGATACCGTATTTCGTAATAGCCTTCGCCACCACCGACGCATCGACCTTGCCATCATCGGCTAAGGCTTTCAGCGCAGCGACCGCGACATAGTGCCGATTCACCTCGAAAAATTCGCGCAGCTTTGCTCGTGTATCGGAACGACCAAAACCATCCGTACCGAGTACACGATAGCCACGACCCTTCGGTATGAATGGACGAATTTGCTCGGCATAGCTATGCAGGTAATCAGTCGCCGCAATTACCGGCCCGTCGCTGCTAGTCAGTTGCTGTGTGACATACGGCACACGCTGCTGCTTCGCAGTTGGGTTGAGAAGATTCCAGCGATCTGCATCCTGACCCTCGCGTGCCAGCAGGGTAAAGGATGGTGCCGACCAAATATCAGCGGCGACATCCCACTCTTCTTCCAGTAACCGTGCGCCTTCCATCACCTCGCGCAAAATCGTGCCTGAGCCCATCAACTGCACACGCAGTTTTGCTTTTTTCTGCGCAGACGGCTTCAGCAAGTACATGCCTTTGAGGATGCCTTCTTCCTGACCCGGTTTCAAACCGGGGTGCGCATAGTTCTCATTCATCAGGGTGATGTAATAGAACACGTCCTCTTGCTTCTCGACCATGCGCTTAAGGCCGTCGTGCATGATGACGGCCACCTCATGCGCAAAGGTCGGGTCATACGGCAAACAGTTTGGAATGGTCGAGGCGAGGACGTGGCTGTGGCCATCCTCATGCTGCAAGCCTTCACCATTCAAGGTGGTACGGCCGGAAGTGCCGCCAAGCAGGAAGCCACGCGCGCGCATATCACCCGCAGCCCAGGCGAGATCACCCACGCGCTGCAAGCCGAACATTGAGTAGAAGATATAAAACGGAATCATCACCCGGTTATTCGTTGAGTAGGAGGTCGCTGCTGCAATCCACGAACTCATCGCACCCGCTTCGTTAATCCCCTCTTGAAGGATCTGACCTGCCTTGTCTTCGCGGTAGTAGCTGACCTGATCTTTGTCGACCGGCTCATACAGCTGCCCCTGCTGGCTAAAGATACCAATCTGGCGGAAGAAACCTTCCATACCAAAGGTACGCGCCTCATCCACCAGAATCGGCACCACGCGCGGCGCCAGCGACTTGTCACGCAGGAGTGCGGTCAGTACGCGAACATAGGCTTGCGTCGTCGATATCTCACGGCCTTCTGCAGTCGGATCGAGCACGGCCTGGAATGCAGACAGCTCTGGCACCTGCAATGGGTCGTCGGCCTTGCGGCGGCGCTGCGGGAGATAACCGCCGAGCTGTTTGCGGCGCTCATGCAAATACTTAATTTCCGGTGCGTCGTCGGACGGCTTGAAGAACGGCACCTCATGCAGCTGATCGTCCGGAATGGGAATGCCGAAGCGGTCGCGCATTTCGCGGATCGCGTCGTCGTCGAGTTTCTTGGTCTGGTGCGCGGTATTACGTGCCTCACCTGATTTACCCATCCCATAACCCTTGACGGTTTTCACCAGCAAAACTGTCGGCTGCCCCTTGTGCTCCTGCGCGGCCTTGTAAGCGGCGTAGATTTTGTGCGGGTCGTGACCACCACGCAGCAGACGCCAGATATCGTCATCTGACAAGTTGGCAACCAGCTCGAGTCCACGCGGGTCTTTACCAAAGAAATGTTTGCGCACGTAGGCGCCGTCCTTGGCTTTGTAGTTCTGATATTCGCCGTCGACGGTTTCCATCATGATTCGCTGCAGCACGCCATCCTTATCACGCGCCAGCAGGTCGTCCCAGTTGGAACCCCAGATGACTTTGATGACATTCCAGCCTGCACCACGGAAATCAGCCTCCAGTTCCTGGATGATTTTGCCGTTACCGCGCACTGGGCCATCGAGTCGTTGCAAGTTGCAATTGATGACAAACACCAGGTTGTCGAGCATCTCGCGACCCGCCATGCCGATCGCACCCATCGATTCCGGCTCATCCATCTCGCCATCACCGCAGAATGCCCATACTTTGCGATTCGCAGTGTCCGCAATCTGGCGTGCATGCAGATACTTCAGAAAACGAGCCTGATAGATCGCCATCAGCGGGCCAAGACCCATTGATACCGTGGGGAACTGCCAGAAATCAGGCATCAGCTTCGGGTGCGGGTAAGACGACAAGCCCTTGCCATCGACCTCACGCCGGAAGTTGAGCATTTGCTCTTCAGTGATACGACCTTCCAGAAATGCGCGCGCATAAATACCGGGCGCAGAGTGTCCTTGTATATAGAGCAGGTCACCACCATGATTTTCTGACGGTGCGTGCCAGAAATGATTGAAGCCAATGCCGAGCATATTCGCCAACGAAGCAAAGCTCGAAATATGGCCGCCGAGATCGCCGTCGGAGCGATTGGTTTTCACCACCATCGCCATCGCATTCCAACGCATCCATGAACGCAAGCGCTCCTCGTACTCGAGGTTGCCGGGGCAGTGCTCACCGAGGTGCGCAGGAATGGTATTGACGTAGGCCGTGTTACTGGAGAAAGGAATATGAGCCCCGCGCCGTCGCGCTAAGTCCACCATCCGTTCAAGTAAATAGTGTGCGCGCTCAGCGCCCTCATGTTCGATCACGGACTCGAGGGCATCCAGCCACTCGCGAGTTTCCATGACATCAGGGTCGTTGGCGGCTTGCGCCAAGATGTTATCGATTTGGGCTGCCATATCGGTCTCCAGTGTCGGTCTTGGCCGGTGGACCTCTCTCGGGCGCCGGCAGAATGAAGTTACCCCGAAATCCGAGCAGACTTCAATCGGTTGAAGTGTAGCAGGACTCCATCAATTTTTCAAAATACGGTAGATGATTTCATAATGCAGGATATTATTGAAATAAAAATACGGTGTGGGCTGTACTTTGATGGCGGCGTTTTGCGACGACGCACGGAATGCTGAGGTTTTGCCTCGAATCAAACTTTGTTCCCCACTCTTATAATGCGGTCTCTCCTAACCCGATATAAGTCCCCACTATGTCCGCAAAAATCATCGATGGAAATGCGCTCTCGCACCAATTACGTGGCGAAGTCGCTCAGCGTGCTGCAGCCCTGACCGCCAAAGGCCATCAGCCTGGTCTGGCCGTTATTCTGGTTGGTGACAGCCAGGCGTCGCAGGTGTACGTCCGCAATAAGGTCAAGGCCTGTGAAGAGAACGGGATTTACTCGGTCTTGGAAAAATACGATGCCGCCATGTCGGAGGCCGAGCTGTTGGCCCGTGTGGATGCCCTGAATAAAGACCCGAAAATCAATGGCATCCTGGTTCAGCTGCCGCTGCCACCGCACATCGATTCCAACAAGGTGATCGAAGCCATCGCCGCCGAGAAGGATGTGGATGGTTTTCATATTAGCAATGCCGGACTGCTGATGACTGGCCAGCCGCTGTTCCGTCCCTGCACGCCTTATGGCGTGATGAAAATGCTGGAATCGATCAATTACCCGGTACGCGGTGCCACCGCAGTGGTCGTCGGTGCCTCCAACATTGTCGGCAAGCCACAGGCCATGCTGCTGCTGCAAGCGGGCGCAACTGTGACTATCTGCAATTCAAAAACCCGCGACCTCGGTCACCACACCCGTGATGCCGATATCGTGGTGGTCGCCACCGGTAAGCGGAACATTGTTACTGCTGACATGGTCAAGCCAGGTGCGGTCGTGATCGATGTCGGCATGAACCGCGACGATGCCGGCAAGTTATGCGGTGATGTCGACTATGTCCCAACGGCAGAAGTGGCTGGCTGGATCACGCCCGTTCCGGGTGGGGTGGGTCCGATGACGATCACCATGCTGCTGGTGAATACCATCGAAGCCGCAGAACGTGCCGCCCATAGCTAACACCTGAGACACCATGACGACCAACGCCCTACTCGATTTCACGGATCTGCCGCGCTTCGACCTGTTTCAACCATCGCACGTCACGCCGGCAATCACTCAACTTCTTGAGGATGCCCGCAAAACGGTGGCGCAACTCGAGCAGTCGGAGGTGATCGGGTGGGATGCGTTCGTCGTCCCGTTGGAAGCGGTGACCGAGCGGCTGGGCCGCGCTTGGGGGGTCGTTGGCCATTTGAATGCCGTGGTCGACACGCCCGAGCTGCGCGCCAGCTTTAACGAGAACCTGCCGAAGGTCACCGAATTCTGGACCGAGCTCGGGCAAAACCTGAAACTGTTCGAAAAGTACAAAGCACTTCAGGCCAGCACGGAATACACAGCCCTGTCTTTGGCGCGCAAGCGCATCATTGATAACGCTGTCCGCGATTTTCGACTCGGCGGTGCAGAACTCGCCGATGCGCAAAAAGTTCGTTTCGCTGAAATTCAAGAGCAGCTCGCTGCGCTGTCGACCCGTTTCTCGGAAAATGTATTGGATGCCACCAATGCCTACGAGCTGATCGTCGACAATGAAGACCGGCTGGCCGGTCTGCCCGATGATGTGAAGCAGGCCGCGCGCGCATCTGCCGAGCGCGAGGGAAAAGCTGGCTGGCGTTTCTCTTTACATTTCCCTTCGTATTTCCCGGTGCTGCAGTATGCGCATGATCGCGCGCTACGCGAAACGCTGTACCGCGCTAATGCGACCAAAGCCTCCGAGCTCGGTGCCCAAGCTGATTGGGACAATACCCAGCTGATCGTGGATATCCTAAAACTACGTAACGAAGAAGCCCAACTGCTTGGCTACGCGAATTTTGCCGAGGTGTCGCTGGTACCAAAAATGGCGACCTCGCCAGCACAGGTGATTCAATTCCTGAACGATCTGGCAAAACAAGCACGACCGTTTGCCGAAAACGATCTGGCCGAGCTGCGCGCGTTCGCTAAAGCCGAACTGGGGATCGATCAGCTACAAGCGTGGGACATGACCTACGCCTCTGAGAAGCTGCGCGAAAAACGCTATGCATTCTCCGAACAAGAAGTGAAACGCTATTTCCCCGAGCACCGCGTGGTGGACGGCTTGTTCCGGCTGATTCAGCGCATGTTTGGGGTCGATATAAAAGCGGATAGCAGCCCGTTGTGGCATCCGGATGTCACGTTTTACCGCATCGAGAAAAAAGGACAGCTGGTCGGGCAGTTTTATCTTGACCTCTACGCCCGCAATGGCAAGCGCGGCGGCGCGTGGATGGATGACGCGCGTGGTCGCAAGAACCTGGCCGGTAATCTACAAACGCCGATTGCCTATCTCACCTGCAATTTCACCGAACCCGCAGTGATCGACGGCGTGCGCAAGCCGGCCTATTTCACTCATGATGAGGTCATCACACTGTTCCATGAGTTCGGGCACGGCTTGCACCATATGCTGACTGCGGTAGATGAACTTGGTGTTTCCGGTATTGCAGGCGTCGAATGGGATGCAGTCGAATTACCCTCGCAGTTCATGGAAAACTTCTGCTGGGAGTGGGATGTACTGCAGCAGATGACCGAGCATGCCGATACCGGCGAACCAATACCGCGCGACTTGTATGGCAAGATGATCGCAGCGAAGAATTTCCAATCCGGTTTGCAGATGCTGCGGCAGGTTGAGTTCTCGCTGTTCGACATGCACCTGCATGATCACTATGACCCCAACGGCCGCCAGACGGTTGCCGAGTTGCTGGCCGAGGTCAGACATCAGGTGGCAGTCGTCATTCCACCCGACTTTAATCGCTTCCAGCATTCGTTCTCGCATATCTTCGCGGGTGGATATGCTGCCGGTTATTACAGCTATAAATGGGCTGAGGTGTTATCTGCCGATGCCTATGGTGCCTTCGAAGAGGCACAAGGCGACCCGAATCGTTTGGCAGAAACCGGGCTGGCCTTCCATCGCGAGATTTTGTCGGTTGGAGGATCGCGCCCCGCGCTCGAGTCATTCACTGCGTTTCGCGGTCGCGCACCGAGCATCGATGCACTATTGCGCCATAACGGGATGGTTCAGGCGGCACCGTGACCCGCATCGATTTTCACAGCAAGATACCCGACAAGTTGCAATACGCCTGTCGGCTGATACGCAAGGCGCAGGTGGCGAACACCAAGTTAGTGGTTTTCGCCGCCGACCAAAATCAGCTTGCCGAGATTGATGCTTTGCTATGGACATTCTCCGAGCATGATTTCCTGGCACATGTCCAGGCGGGTGATGAACTCGCGGCGCAGACATCCATTATCTTGACGGATGACTGCGAGCGTCCCTTGCCGCATCATCATGCGCTGATCAATTTATCGCGCCGAACGCCTGATTATTTTGCACGCTTTGAGCGGATGTTCGAGCTAGTTTCCAATGACGAGCAGGATTTGATTGCAGGTCGTGAGCGCTACAAGTACTATCAGCAACGCGGCTACCCGCTCACTCATCACGTGGCTGATTCATCATGAACGATACTGAGCTCGACATCCCGTTACTGACCGATGTCATTGATACAAAAGCTGCCGCCGAGAATGCTCGGCCTCCGCATGCTTCGCTACCCATTGAGCAGATCGAGGAGGCGCTGTCACAACGACTGATTGCCGAGCTATCGCTGCAACTACCGGTACTGATTGAAGCGGCGCTACGCGAGCACTTACCCCAGGCCCTCGGTGCCCGACTGCAGGCAGAGCTACTGAACACGCTCACCAATGCACTGCCGATCGCGGCGCAGGCAGCGACCTCGGAACTTTCTAGCAGAGTTGCGTACGAACTCGGCGCGTTACTCGAAACGCGTCTGCAAGAAGAAGTGCGCACCGCAGTGGCTGCTGAGATCGCTGCCCTGAGAACAACGCATTCCTGATTGAGATGTTTGCAGGCGCATTGCAGCCTATGCTTACCCATCGTGAAGACATGCCCGTCATGATGACGTGACTCGTCTGATACAGGATTCAACATGAAAGTGATAGTTCTCGGTGCCGGCATCATCGGTACCGCCTCGGCCTGGTTTCTACAAAAAGCAGGGCATGAGGTGACGGTCATCGATCGTCAACCCGGCGTGGCACAGGAAACCAGTTTCGCTAATGGTTGCCAAATCTCCGTATCACATGCTGAACCCTGGGCTAACCCCGGGGCACCATTGAAATTGCTGCGCTGGCTGCATCGAGATGATGCACCGCTGCTGTTTCGTCCCCGCGCCGAGTGGCTGCAATGGCGTTGGGGTCTGCAGTTTCTTCGCGAGTGCACCCCCGCCCGAGCCGCTCACAACATCCGCCAGATCGTCGCGATTGCGGAATACAGTCGACAAACGCTGCAAGCGCTGCGCGCCGAGACCGGCATCGACTATGACTGCGAGACGCGCGGCATCCTTCACTTCTACACGGATGAAACCGAGTTTGCACAATCACTATCTGCCGCCCAGCTCATGCGCGATCTGGGTTGTCCGCGCCGTACCGTTGATGCAGATGAGGCAGTTCGTATTGAGCCAGCGCTAGCCTCGATTCGAGAAAAATTAGTCGGTGCAGACTTCACGCCGACGGATGAGTCTGGTGATGTGTACAAATTCTCGGCCGGACTCGCACGCGCCTGCGAGCAAGCGGGTACACGCTTCATCTTCAACAACATCGTGACGCGATTGCTGACAGAGGGTGGCGGAACATCGTCACGCATTGCCGCTGTAGAAGTGATCGATGAGCATGGACGACATCAGCAACTCAAGGCAGACGGCTTCGTACTGGCGCTCGGCAGTTTCTCGCAGCCGCTGGCCAAGCGCATCGGCATTGATCTGATGATCTATCCCGGCAAGGGCTACTCGGCGACCTACGACGTCCAAGAGCCTACGCTGGCACCCATGGTGTCGTTGACCGATGATGGTCATAAGCTCGTTATTTCACGACTTGGCGATCGGCTACGGGTGGCAGGGACAGCAGAGATCAATGGCTACTCGCGCGATTTGAATGAGGTGCGCTGCGAGGCAATTACCCGTCGCACCCGTGAGTTGTTTCCAAATGCCTGCGATTATGAAAACCCGGTGTATTGGAGCGGACTACGCCCTATGACGCCCTCCAACATTCCCTACATTGGGCGTACCCGCTACAACAATCTGTTCCTGAATACGGGCCACGGCACACTTGGCTGGACCATGGGCTGTGGCTCGGGTCGAGCAATCGCCGATATCATCGCCGGACGACGTCCGGATCTTGACTTCGCGTTTGCCGGCGAAGTCGGCGGTAGCCCAGCGCCTGTGCTGGTCTCGCTGCCGACGCATGGCCAAAACGCATAGCTGGCTGACTTGCCGAATTGATTATCAGAACCAGGTACGTTGTCAGCAAGTAGCAATTTGGTTTACCTTGCGGACTAACACTATTAATAAAAATTGATTTGCACCTACGGAGGCTGTTTATGCGGTTACCAGTTCGTTGTCTCTCTCTTGTTGCGATGTATCTCATTACCTCATCTGCATTCGCTCAGGAGCAGATCGTCAAGATTGGTCATGTCGGGCCGTTGTCCGGGCCGATCGCGCACCTTGGCAAAGATAACGAGAACGGCGCACGCATGGCAATCGATGTACTCAATGCCAAAGGTATGACGCTAGGTGGCAAAAAAGTGAAGTTCCAGCTCGTCGCTGAGGACGATGGCGCAAACCCACAGCAAGCGACTTCCGTAGCGCAGAAACTCACCGATGCAAAAGTGAGTGGTGTGATCGGTCATCTCAATTCAGGTACCACGATTCCGGCATCGAAGATCTATCACGATCATGGCATCCCGCAGATTTCGCCATCGGCTACCAATCCCAAGTACACCCAGCAGGGCTACAAAGGTACTTTCCGCGTCGTTGCGAATGATGGTCAACTGGGTGGCGCCTTGGGCCGCTATGCCGCCAACACACTGAAAACAAGTTCGCCAAGGCAGCGAAGGCCGCCGGTATCAATATCGTTGGACGCCAATACACCAACGATAAAGCCACTGACTTCAATGCCATTCTCACAGCGATCAAAGGCAAGCAACCCGATCTGGTCTTCTTCGGCGGCATGGATGCAGTCGGTGGCCCCATGCTGCGCCAGATGAAGCAGTTAGGTATCAATGCCAAATTCATGGGTGGCGACGGTATCTGCACCGAGCAGTTACCTTCACTGGCAGCTGGTGCAATGGGCGATGGTCAAGTAGTCTGCGCTGAGGCGGGTGGCGTGGAGGACAGCGGGAAGAAAGCGATGGATAACTTCCGTGCCGACTACAAGAAAAAATTCGGCTCCGAGGTCAAACTATATGCACCTTATGTGTACGACGCGGTGATGGTGATGGCCGACGCCATGCAACGTGCTAATTCTGCCGAACCCGCCAAGTATTTACCGGAGCTTGCCAAGACCAGCTACCAGGGCGTTACCGGGAAAATCGAGTTCGATGCGCGTGGCGATATGAAACAAGGTACGCTGACGCTATACACCTATGAAGGTGGCAAGCGCTCGCAAATTGCGGTCGTCCGTTAAGAGGTCTTTAACGACGACGCCAGCGTTTATCGAAACACCCGACAGTCACAAACAAAAAGCGCTCCATTGGGAGCGCTTTTTTCATACATCGCTGCTGCAATTACTTGAGCGACAAAACCCACTGTGCCAGTTTCTTCGCCTCGGCCTCGCTCACCTGAGGATTGGCAGGCATTGGAATCTGACCCCAAACACCACCGCCACCTTTTTGAATCTTGGTAGCGAGTTTGGCTTCCGCTGACTTATCACCCTTGTACTTGGCTGCGACTTCTTTATAGCCTGGGCCAACCACTTTATGATCAACTGCGTGGCAGGCTAGGCAGTTTTTTTCTTTTGCCAGTTGCTCGCTGGCGAGCGCCGCATTCGAAGCCAATGCTGCGATGGCAGCTACAGCGACCAAGATACGTTTCATGTGTGTCTCTCCGTTGAAAATTAAAGCGGGGGAATTGTAGCGCGTTTTCTGAGCCAGCTCACCCTTCAAGTTTCCCCTGAACCTGCCCTACGGATGCTCACTTAAAGCAACTATCCGTATGTGAACCTTAGCACCGCGAGTCAAGTCCACAACAAGCGCTTACACTCGTTCACACTTGACTTACGGTTGGCTAAAATTTGGCTCAATCAGTCACCGCGCCACGACTTGCGCTCGATGCCAATTTGGCAAATTTGGCAAGTACGCCGCGGGTGTATTTTGGTGGTGGCGGGGTCCAAGCCTTGCGACGACGCTCAAGCTCGTCATCCGAAACATTCAACTGTATCAGTAACTTGTGCGCATCAATGGTGATGGAATCCCCCTCCTTCACCAGTGCAATTGTCCCACCAACGACCGCCTCTGGCGCCACGTGACCAACCACCATGCCCCAGGTACCACCGGAGAACCGGCCGTCAGTGATCAAGCCAACTGACTCACCCAGCCCTTTGCCGATCAAAGCGGATGTGGGCGATAGCATCTCTGGCATGCCCGGCGCTCCTCTCGGTCCCAGGTAGCGCAATACCAGCACGTCGCCAGCATTGATCTTGTCGGCGAGGATGGCGGCCATCGCCGATGGCTCGTCGTCAAACACCCGCGCCGGTCCGGTAATGACTGGGTTCTTCAAACCGGTAATCTTGGCTACACAGCCCTCGGTGGAGAGATTGCCCTTCAAGATCGCCAAGTGGCCTTGCGCATAAATCGCCTTCTCGATCGGCATGATCACGTCCTGATCGGCGCGCGGCTGATCCGGAACATGGGCGAGTTCTTCCGCCATCGTCTTGCCGGTGATGGTCATGCAATCCCCGTGCAGCAGGCCAGCATTATCGTCCACTCGACGTTCGCCGAATGGGCAATCGCGAGGAAGTGCAGCACGGCGTTGGTCGAGCCGCCGGTGGCCATAATGACCGCGACCGCGTTCTCGATCGACTTGCGCGTGATGATGTCGCGCGGCTTGAGATTGTTCTTCACTGCCTGAACCAGCACGCGCGCCGACTCCTCAGCCGAGCGAACTTTTTCTTCATCCGGGTTCGCCATCGTTGACGAGTACAGCAACGACATGCCAAGCGCCTCAAATGACGAAGACATGGTGTTGGCGGTGTACATACCGCCGCAGGAGCCGGTCGAAGGGCAGGCATTTTGCTCGATACCTTCAAAGTCCTCCTTGGACATCTTGCCCGCAGTGAATTGGCCGACCGCCTCAAACGCCGACACAATATTCAGGTCCTCGCCCTTCCATCTACCGGGGCGGATGGTGCCGCCGTACACGTAAATGCCGGGCACGTTCGTACGCGCCAAAGCGATCATGCCAGCGGGCATATTTTTATCGCAGCCGCCAATGACAACACAACCATCCATCCACTGACCTTGTACACAGGTTTCGATACTGTCGGCAATCACCTCGCGCGAGATCAGCGAGTACTTCATGCCTTCGGTACCCATCGACATGCCATCGGAAATCGTCGGCGTACCAAACACCTGTGGATTAGCACCCGCTGCTTTGGTAGCCGCGATCGCTGCATCGGCCAACTTCTGCAAACCAGAGTTACAAGGGGTGATGGTTGAATGGCCGTTGGCGATACCAATCATCGGATTATTGAAGTCTTGCTTGGTGTAACCCATGGCGTAATACATCGCACGGTTCGGGCTACGCTCAACCCCTTCGGTAATGTGCTTCGAGCGTTCGTTGGCGTCCATCAGATCTCCGTTTTACTATCAAGTCGTTTCAGTGCCACTGCACAAGCGGCAGCAAGCAAATGAATATAATACCTTGCCTTACCGGAATACCGATTCCCAACATACGGGGCAAGCGTCCTGTGGTACCTCCGGAAAGTGTATGCGCAGGTCGTACGCTCAGCTGCTGTGGCAATCTGTCTTGGGTGGTAATTCGACAGCTTGTTGGCGTGATATGGCGTCAAGGACCTGCTGCAATATCGCCCCTGCCGATGATCTGATGCGAGAGAATTTCTGAATGCTGATTCATCCAATGCCCGACCCGATCGCACTAGCGATAGGCCCACTCGCTATTCGCTGGTACGGCTTGATGTATATGGCTGCATTCGTGCAATTCCTGCTGCTCGGACGTTTGCGCATACGTCAGGCACATATCGCTCGTGATGGATGGACCACCACCGATATTGATGATCTGCTGTTTTACGGCGTGCTCGGTGTCGTGATTGGCGGACGACTGGGCGAAGTCCTGTTCTATCACCCGGGCTACTACCTCGAGAATCCCGACGAGATTATCGCGATCTGGAAAGGTGGCATGTCATTTCATGGCGGCTTTCTGGGCGTGCTGATTGCTATGGGCATTTGGGCGCGTCTGCATGGCCGACGCTGGATGGTCGTGATGGATTTTATTGCCCCGCTAGTCCCGCTCGGGTACGCCTTCGGCCGTATGGGAAATTTCATCAACGCCGAGCTGCCTGGTCGAATCGCTGACAGTGATCTGCCTTGGGCCATGATCTGGCCCAATGTAGATGCACTACCGAGACACCCCTCACCGATCTACCAGGCATTAGTGGATGGCGTGCTGCTGTTTATTCTGCTGTGGGCATTTGCGCGCAAGCCGCGCCCCTATCTCGCGGTGAGCGGCATGTTTGCAGCGGGCTATGGCTGCGCGCGGTTTTTTACCGAATTCTTCCGCGTGCCCGACTATGAAGTGCACATTGGCGACTGGACGATTTCCGCAGGACAGATGCTTTCACTACCCATGATCGCGCTCGGTATCGCACTATTACTGGTCGCCTATCGCCGCAAACCGGTGGATCCCGACACGACGACCCACCTCGAATCGTGAACGCCAACATTTACGCTTTATTCCGAGCGCGCTTCCCCAGCGATCTGGATGACTGCTGGTTAGAAACCAGCGACGGGCTTTACTACAGCTGGCGCGATTTGGAACGCGGTAGCGCAAAAATCGCCAATTTATTCGCCAGCCTGAACTTGCCGGCGGGTGCGCGGATCGCAGCGCAGGTGGAGAAATCGCCCGAGGCACTCATGCTGTATCTCGCCACGGTTCGCGCTGGCTTTGTGTATCTGCCCTTGAATACTGCCTATCGTGCCGCCGAGATGGCTTACTTCATCGAGAATGCCTCACCATCGGTAGTGGTGTGTTCTCCAAAAAATTTTGGCTGGGTTGCACAGACCGCATTTGCACGTGGGACCTCGCATATCTTCACACTGGACGAGCCTGTACAGGGTCGTAATAGCGGCAGCCTGCTATCGCGTGCAGTACATTTTGGCGATCGCTTCGAGACGGTGCATCGTGATGGAGATGACCTTGCTGCCATCTTGTACACCTCAGGCACAACCGGTCGAAGCAAGGGCGCTATGCTCACGCACGGTAATCTCGCTTCAAATATCGCGGTATTACATGATGCGTGGCACTGGCAGAAGGGAGATGTGCTGCTACATACGCTGCCTCTGTTCCATATTCATGGCCTGTTCGTGGCAGCCCATGGTGCGCTGTATAACGGCAGCAAGATGATGTTCCTGTCGAAGTTCGACAGCGCCGCGGTAATTCAACATCTCCCGCGCTCTACGATCTTCATGGGCGTACCTACTTACTACGTGCGCATGCTCGCAGACCCCGCATTCCATCGTGATCAATGCGCTGCCATGCGCCTTTTCGTTTCAGGTTCCGCGCCTTTGCTTGCCGATACCTTCGCGCAATTTGCACAGCGCAGTGGTCACTCAATTCTGGAGCGCTACGGCATGAGCGAAACCGCCATGCTGACGTCGAATCCCTATATCGGTAAGCGCAAACCAGGCACCGTCGGGCCTGCACTAACCGGTGTATCGGTTCGGGTGGTGAATGCTGAGGGCGTGTCTTGTGCCAGCGGCGAAGTCGGTGAGATTCAGGTAAAAGGGCCGAATGTATTTCAGGGTTACTGGCAAATGCCTGAAAAAACTGCCGAGGAATTTACCGACGATGCTTACTTCAAAACGGGCGATGTCGGCTTCTTCGACGACGATCTTTATCTCACCATCGTCGGCCGTAGCAAAGACCTGATCATCACGGGCGGCTACAACGTCTACCCGAAAGAAATCGAAGCCATCATTGATGAACTCCCGGGCGTTCTTGAATCAGCAGTGATAGGCGTGCCTCATCCCGATTTTGGTGAAGCGGTGATTGCGGTCGTCGTGCCGCGCGCCAGCGCGGCACTGTCCGAGCAAGCCATCATTCAGACGCTGAAAAACGCGATTGCGAATTTCAAGGTACCCAAACACGTGCATGTGGTGAAAGAGCTACCGCGAAACACCATGGGCAAGGTGCAGAAAAATCTTCTGCGAGAACAGTTCAGCGCATAAGCCGATCGCCGACAGCGCCAGCGATTTATTTACATAAAGCTAGCGACTTTTTGCCAGAGGCGCCAAGTTCTGCAGGATGAAGCGCCACTCTGCCTCGGTAACTGGCGTAATAGACAAACGGTTACCGCGTTTCAGCACGATCATGTCCGATAGCTCGGGATGTACCCGCAACTCGGGCAGTGCGATCAGTCGCGTCTTCCTTAATGCGCGAACGTCAACCAACAACCAGCGCGGCTGCTCAGGTGTCGCCGCTGAATCGAAATACGGACTGCGTCGATCGAATTGCGTCGGGTCTGGGTAGCTAGTACTCGCTACCTCTGCGATACCGGCGATACCGGGCTCGGCGCAGCTGGAGTGATAAAACAGCACACCATCGCCGACCTGCATGGCATCGCGCATGAAGTTGCGTGCCTGATAGTTGCGTACACCTGTCCAGGCAACACGCGCATCTTCGGCGGCCAAAGCATCGTCGATGCTTGTCTCATCCGGCTCGGATTTCATCAACCAATAGCGCATCTTGTTTTTGTCGTCGCTAATGAAAAAGCGGTTGCAGCTTAACGCATGCAACCGCCAGAAGAAAACCCCGCCTGTGCCGCTAGCCGGCATCCCGAACCTTTCGGTTCAAGGTGGCCACAGTAGTTCAGTATTGGGATCGTCGGACGAGCGACGCTCACGCCTACTAAACGAATCCCGCAGCCGATGCGCGTGAATGGTTCAAGGAATATTGGCAAACGCGTACACGGCAGGAGAGCTCAGTCTACCGCAATCCCGTGATGTGTCAACTCACTGAGCGCGCAAAAAACGCTATTAAAACAATCTTTCTTGTGGCGCTAGTGCAGCGTCAAGTAAAGCATTCATAGCGTTGATTTTTTCGCGCACATCTGCCACGGGTAAATCAGCAAACGGACCATCGGTCACCCGGGTGGCTAGGTAATCAGCTGCAATACCCAAGGCCACCATCACAGCGATTCTGTCGGTACCTTTTACTTTGCCAGCGTCGCGCACTGTATTCATGCGCTCATCCAAGTAAGCGACCGCCTGCTTCAGCGCGAGCTCTTCACCTTCTTTGCAGGCCAAACGGTAGGATTGACCCATGATCGTGACGTCGAGCGTAGTCATGCAGCCTCTCTGTCGGCATCAGCGCTTGGCAGCCTGTCGATCAATTTCGCTACCCGATCGTGCGCTTCCTGCATGCGCTGCTCGAGTCGAGCATTTTGGTCGGTGAGCGCGGCGACTTCGCTTCGGAGCGCAGCGTTCTCGCTGCGCAAGGTCTGCGCCATCTCTGCCAGTTGCTTGACCTTATCAAGCATGGATTGGAAATCGAAAATCATCCGGCACTATAGTCGTGCGGCAGAATTTCCGTCAATACATTCAGGGACTTGTCATCGAAAGTTCATCAGTCACGTTCGGATGAGAAAGTTATCAGTTTCGCACTGAAGGGGGGTGGGCTAGGCGCTTTCAGTCGGCGCAGGCTGGTGCAATTGACCATCCACTGTGATCAGCGCAGTGTATACGGGCTTACCCGGAAATAGCGCCAGGCAGGCCGCACGGTAACGTTCAAGCTGCCGCCAGTAGGCAGTTTGCTGCTGTTCGAGCAGACTGCGCTTGTAATCCAACACCCACAAGGCATCCTCGAACATAACCAGGCGATCAAGACGCATCCACTCGCCGTTGTGAACCAGTTCCAGCTCGTTGCGTGCGTAGCTGTATTGGGCGGGATCGTAAAAATGCTGTAATTCGGTGCTAGACAGAATCTGGGCTGCCTGCTCACACACCACAAGCGCTTCGGACTCGGTGCACAGCAACCAACGCGCAGCACGCTGAGCCGACGGCATCAAAATCGGCCAGGTCCCGGCCTGAGTCAGGCGTTCCATCAAGGCGTGCAGACGTTTACCTTCTAGCGTGGCCTGATTATCTGACTCGACTACTGCGGTCGGTAATGGGAATGTGGTCGGTTGAAATAGCGATAGTGCGAACTCGCTGTTCACATCCAACTGGGACGACGACGCGGGCGCGGGCTCGAACTCTGGTACCGATAGCAGCCGCTCATACCAGCTGTCTGACTTCACACCGCCAGCGTCATCTTTGGCCGTGTGGGCACCACTGATGATCAAGAGTTGCCGTGCGCGCGTAGCTGCTACGTACAGTAAATTCCAATTCTCTTGCTGGCGAAACGCTTCCTCCTGCGTGAACCATCGCTCGCGAGCAGCACCTCTCTCAGCCTTCTTGCCGAAAACGGAGAAATGCACGGGAGCGGGTGCATCCTGGGGCCAATCACACAGCACACCCGCTCTATCAGCACCGGCATCACTATGATTTGCGCCCATCAATACCACCACCTCTGCCTCCAAACCTTTGGCAGCATGAATCGTCAGAATACGGACTGCATCCGTCGCCGCATCGACGTCTGCCTCGTCCGGTGCATCGCGTTCGCTACCCCGCTGTCGACGCCTCAGGTGCTCGAGAAAGCGCGCGATACTTGGATAGCGCCCAGCATCCAACGCGAGTGAAAGCGCAACGAATGCTTCCACATTACCCAAGACTTGCGCGCGCATCTCGGGCGACGATGCCACCGCATAGCGCTGCAATACTTCACCCTCATGGAGAACACGATCGAGCAGATCATGTACTGGCAAGTAGGATGAATAGGCCAGCCAACGTAGCAATAAAGCGTGCAAGCGGATCGCTGCCGTCGATGCTGTTTGCTCAGCCACACGTTGCTGTAATCGCTGCCACCAATGCGCGTAGCGATCATCTATCGCCAACTCGACTAATTCCTCGTCGGTACACCCGCCGATCGGTGACTTCAACACACGTGCCAAGGCTAGATCATCTGCTGGCATCGATAAGCAGCGCAGCAGCGCAATAAGATCTCCCGCCTCAAGCGTATCCAGTAACCCACCTGCACGACTACTGACAAACGGAATGCCAACCGACCTGAGCCCTCGCTCAAAAGCCGCAAGATGGGTTCGACTACGAACCAGAATCATCATGCTCGACCATGACAAGGCTTGCCCAGATTGACTGAATTGCTGGCGCGCCTGATGTAAGGCATGACCCACTTGCACGCCCTCGTTCTCGCGCCTCAGATCTTCCAGCTCGACCGGCGCCTGGCTGAGTGGGTCTCGCAAAGAAAACCCTCCACTCTGTGGTGAGGAACTATTTTCCTCGCGCAGCAGTGGCAAGCGCCACACCGCTCCCTCGGCGGTGGATGCAGTTGCTTGCTCGGCATATAGCGAGTTTCCATTCATTGTCTGGTTGAGTACTGCGACGATAGCAGCTGCGTTTCGATACGTAATACTGGTACGGAGATCTACTGCGCCAAAGGGCCTCAGTAGCTCGCGCGCCGCCTGAAATACGCGCGGCTCGGCGCGTCGGAAACGATAAATCGATTGCTTGGGATCGCCAACTATAAAAACGCTGGGTCGCTGCGCGTCATTTCCATAGGCATCCAACCAAGCGCGTACGATTTGCCACTGTAGCGGATTGGTATCCTGAAACTCATCGATCAATATATGTTTGTAGCGTGCGTCGATGCGCGCGTGCAGGTACGCAGCATGTTCCGAATCAGATAACAGACGCCATGCTTGCAACTCAAGGTCGGCAAAGTCAAGCTTGCGCTGATCGGCCTTCACCGACTGGTAGTGATCAATCAGTGCCGCGCCAACGGAAAACACCGCCAGATTCAACTGGCGAACAGTCATCTCGCTACTACGCGCGCGTAGATTAATCAAAGACCCGCAAAGCGAAGCCCAATCTGATGGGAAGCTGTCAAGGTCAGTTTCAGCGAGTGATGCCCGCTGTGCTTTGGTGATCGTCATGGCACGGGGTTCGCCGCTCTTTGTCAGGCACGTGGCGCACAAGCGCTCGAAAGATTCAAGACTGGGATCAGAACCGAGCATTTGGATAATTTCATCGGCATGGGTTTTTTGCTTCTCAGTCCCGGCACCCAAGATGCCGGCCACCCGCATTGCCACGCTTACCAAGTGCTGGTCGCTCCAAAAACTAAGCCGCGCGTCACGCTCCCCATCCTCACCACACAGCGTGATCAGTTGTTGCTGTGGATCGTCGTGCTCGCACACGATGGTCCACTCGGCACGCTGATCGAGAAACTCATTCAATAAGTCCTTACCGCCACCATCGCCGGCAATCGCATACACCGTCATCAGGGCTTCGCGAAGGTGAGTATTCTCTGGCTGACTCAAGGACTTAAAAAATCTTAACCAAGCCGCCTCCCGAATCTCGGTGACACTTTCCTCCAGTGTCAATCCGTGCGGTATGCCAGCAGCGAGGGGGGCAATCTGTAGCAGCCGGATGAACCAGCTATGAAACGTATCAACCGATACGCCGTGCGGGCTTGCCAACACATCGGCATACAACTGCCTTGCGCGTGGCAGATAGTGCCGCGCCTGTGCCGCTGACAAGCCGCGCTGCACCAGCGCATCCAACACCTGATCATCATTTGTCTCGAGTGCCAGCTGTCGTAGCAAACGCAGCAGTCGGTCTCGCATCTCATCTGCGGCTTTGCGCGTAAAGGTAATGGCGAGCATCTCTGCGGGTTGCGCGCCTTCCAATAACAGCCGCAACATGCGCGATACCAATAACCAGGTCTTGCCGCTACCCGCACAAGCCTCAACCAAGACGGAGCGGCTGGGATCTGCAGCGACGCTGACAAACTGTTCTGCCGTAACGGGGTCGCCATTGATGAAGCGCTGACCGGTAGTCATTACCACGCTCCCTTGCGACACAAGCCACGCATCGCACACCAGTTGCAACTCTTACCCACACCGGTCGCAGGTAAAGCCGCGCCGGCACCAATGGCCGTGAGTTGATCGCATAGCTGGGCATGCAAGGCCTCGCGCCAAACAGGTAAATCAGTCGCATCGACCGTGGCCGGTTTGTCTTCATCGACCGTGACATAGGCAGCGCGTACAGGAGGTGGATCGATCAGTAATGCATAGAACGGAAGTTGATGATCTTCGTGCTCATTGATTCGGTTTTGTAGCGAGCGCTTACGCCCACTTTTATAATCCAGCACCTGCGCTTCACCCGATGCATGCTGATCGACACGATCTACTTTGCCGATCAGCTTGACTGATCCACCGTCCCACTCAATCAAACGCTCATACCACTGCTCACCGAACGCGAATTGCCATCCTTCCTGCTCGTGTTGATTTGCCCAATCAACATACGCATCGCGACGGGCCGCCCAGCGCGCACGAAAACTCAGTGCAGCGGGATTACTGGCCACAATCTCGTCGAATACATGGTCGCTAACACTCGTCATCAACGCATGTCTTTGCTCATAGGGTGTACCCAGCGCTCGGACTTCCTCATGGTAGCGCTGCAGAATCTGATGTAACCACTGACCGTAGTCACGACGCTCGGGTAGCTCCAACAGTTCATCGGGCGGCGAGAGCCGCAGCATGCGCGATGCAAAGAACTGATAGGGACAAATAAACAGGGTGTTGTAGCCACTGGCAGAAAGGGTTTGTGGGAGCAACGCTGGGGCGGAGGGCGTCGGTGGCGATACCGGCAGATAAGACAATTTAGCCTCTGCGCGCTGCGGCTGCAGATTCCGAAGCACATCTTGACCAGCGAGCGCGAGGCTTAACTCAAGTCGCTGTATCCAAGGACTTGGTGCAACATTTTCACCATCGCGCTTGGCTTGCCAGCACAGCACGACTTGGGGGCAACTGATCAGCAAGGAGGCAAACTGCCGAAGTTGCTGTTGTTGACGCTGCTCGCGCGTCTCCAATCCGAGTTCTCGACGGACAGACTCGGCAAAAAACAAGGTCTCGGACGAGCGTGAAGGCAGATGCTCAGCGTCGACACTCAGCACAATCGCCGCGTCGAATTGGCGCAGCACACTGGCACTGAGCGGTACCATCATGACCCGAAGGTCATCACGCGGCGCGCTGTAAACC
>JAJTGD010000037.1 GCA_021299035.1 Oxalobacteraceae bacterium
GCAACCAGGGCCGCTACCTCCGGGTGACTGAGCGCTGATTCAGCCACCACGCACAAGGCAGGCACACCGCGATGCTGTAGCCATGCCTCGCATAAATGAACCCCATCAAGCAGGGTCATGCCAGACTTGCGACGTGCCTGCGCACTACTCGCCCACTGCCTGAGTTGTTTGTATTGCGCATTGTCGCGCGACTGAATGCTGCGCAGACTCATGATGTCGCCTCGTTCAGCAACTCGCGCACCGGTGCATAAGATCGACGATGCTCGGGTGTGACGCCATGTTCTTTCAACCGAGCCAGATGCAAGGCCGTGGGGTAACCCTTGTGTTGGTCAAACGCATACTGTGGATAGCGTGCATGCATCTCCAGCAGTAGTGCATCGCGCGCCGTCTTGGCGAGAATCGAGGCAGCGGAAATCTCGATGACTTTGTCATCACCCTTGACGATTGCTTCCGTGCGAATCGCCGTGACTGGACAGCGGTTACCGTCGATCAGGGCAAGTGTAGGCGCAACCGACAATCCCTCGATGGCACGCCGCATCGCCAGCATGGTCGCTTGAAGGATATTCAGCGCATCAATCTCTGCGGCAGAACATTGCGCGATTGACCAAGCCAGTGCGTCACGCTGAATGATGAGCGCTAACTCGTCACGTCGTATCGGGCTCAGCTTTTTTGAGTCACGCAAGCCCGCGATCGGTTTGGCGGGATCAAGAATCACCGCTGCTGCGAACACTGGTCCCGCCAGCGGCCCTCTACCGGCTTCGTCGACGCCGCAAATCACCTCGCCAGCGTAGTCGAACAAGGTAGCCGCTTTCAAAGGCGCAATCAGAGCCGACCGTGCTGCGAGAGCAGCTCCATCACCGCGTGCGCACTTTGCGAGGCGGTGTTGCGCATCAGATCATGGTGCAGATCGACAAAGCGCCGGCGCAGACGCTGACGGTTTTGATCGTTCGATAGCTGAGCCCACAAGGCCGACGATAAGCCTGCTGGCGTTGCCCTATCTTGCAATAACTCGGGCACCAGAAATTCGCGTGCCATGATGTTGGGCAGACCGACCCAGGGTTGGTAGGCCATTAGCCGCAGCACCTGCCAACTCGCAGGATTCATCCGGTAGCTGATCACCATCGGCTTCTTGAACAAGGCCACTTCCAGCGTTGCCGTACCACTAGCGACCAAGGCCGCATCGCAAGCGGCAATCGCATCGTGCGAGCCACCGGTCATGATTTGTAGCGGCAGCGATTTCAGATCAGGTGTCATTAGCTGCTCAATGAAGGCGCGCTGCGTATCGCCGGCCATCGGCATCAGAAACTGCACTTTCGGATCACGCTTTCTCAGCATGGCCGCAGTTTCAAGAAATACTCGCGTGTTGTACTTTAGCTCGGATAGCCGGCTGCCGGGGAGTATGGTCACCACACGCGCATCACGCGCAATACCCAAGGCATCGCGCGCTGCGTCTTGGTCGGGATCCATCGGTATCATTTCAGCCAATGGATGGCCGACATAGGTCACGGGAATCCCGGCTTTATTGTAGATCGCTTCCTCGAATGGAAAGATCACCAACATGTGCGATACCGCACGCGCGATTTTTTTGATTCGGCCACGACGCCAAGCCCACACCGAAGGGCTAACAAAATGCAGCGTGGGGATACCGGCCTGCTTGAGCTTTATCTCCAGATCGAGATTGAAGTCGGGTGCGTCTACACCCACGAAGACAGCTGGTCGCTCGACCAGCAAACGCTCACGCAACTCGTCGCGCAGCGCTTTCAGTTCACGGTAGTGTGACAGCACCTCGAACAAGCCGCGTACCGCCAGCTTTTCCATCGGGTAGTCTGAGACAAAGCCGTATTCAGACATGGCCGGACCGCCGATACCATGCAAGCGCACATCGGGCAGCATGGGTCGTAGCCCCGACAGCATGCGACTAGCGAGCAGATCGCCAGAGGCCTCACCAGCGACCAGCGCCAGCGTCAGTTCAGCGGACAATGCCACGCGTGACGCTCTCCAAAAATTCGCGCATGTTTTTCAGGTGCGCAGATACCGCCGGTTGTGCTTGCTCTTCATTGGCGAGCGCCGCCTTGGCCTCGTCAAGAGTGAGGCCAGATTTATAAATCAGCCGGTAAGCATTGCGGATAGCGTCGATTTCTTCGCGTGAAAAGCCGCGTCGACGTAATCCCTCGACATTCACGCCGTGCGCCGCTGCCGGGTTACCATTCAAGATCACGAACGGCGGCACATCCTGCGTCAGGCTAGTGAACATACCCAGCATGGCGTGTGCGCCAATTTTGCAGAACTGATGTACGCCGGAGTGACCACCTAAGATGACCCAGTCACCCACTTGCACATGGCCCGCTAGCTGCGCGTTGTTCGCGAAGATCGTATGGTTACCTACCTGGCAGTCATGCGCGAGATGCACATAGGCCATGATCCAGTTGTCGTTACCAAGGCGGGTGACGCCGGCATCCTGTGCCGTGCCGCGATTAAATGTGCAGAATTCGCGAATCATGTTCCGATCGCCAATCACCAGGCGCGTTGGCTCCCCAGCGTATTTCTTGTCTTGTGGTGCAGCGCCAATCGACGAGAACTGGTAGAAGACATTGTCGCAGCCAATGGTGGTATCGCCGTCGATCACTACATGCGGGCCGACCTTGGTGCGAGCACCAATCTTTACCTGGGGCCCAATAACGCTGTATGCACCGATCTCGACGCTCGTGTCGAGTTCGGCCGCCGGGTCGACCAGTGCGCTGGGATGGATGATGGTCATGCAGACGTTACCGGTTCTGGCTCGCTGATGCTGCGCATGGTACACATCAGCTCTGCCTCCACCGCAAGCTGCTGATCCACCATGGCTTTTGCTTGAAACTTCCAGATGCCGCGTGACTGCCGCAAGATCTCAACCTCCATCACCAGCTGATCACCGGGTTCGACTGGTCGCTTAAAGCGCGCGCCATCGATACCGACAAAATACACGACTGCATTATCGTCAGGCTTTTGACCAATACTCAAGAATGCCAGTAGCGCCGCTGTTTGCGCTAACGCCTCAATCATCAACACGCCTGGCATGACCGGCTTGTTAGGGAAGTGGCCATTGAAAAACTCTTCATTGACGCTGACATTCTTGATCGCACGGATATGTTTGCCGGCTTCCCAGTCGAGTACACGATCGACCAGTAGTAGCGGATAACGGTGCGGTAGGTATTGCTTGATCTGATTGATATCGAGGCTTTTCATTGTGGTTCTGCCTAATCTCGTCTTGATTGGATTACTCTCATCGGCGTTGTTTTTATTCGCCGACTTTCTTATCTACGTGCGGGTCTATACCAAGCTGCTTCACCAGCTTCTCGAGCGCTCGCACGCGCTCGCGCATGGTACCGAGCTGTCGAACCACCGCCGCAGTTTTTTCCCAGTCTGCATTCTTGGCCAAGGGATAGAAGCCCGTGTAATGCCCCGGCTCGAGAATCGAGCGCGATACCAGACTACCGGAAGACACATGGACATTATCCGCAACGGTGAGGTGACCCAGCACCATCGCTGCGCCACCAAAGGTACAGTGCCGACCAATCTTCGCGCTGCCAGCGACACCAACGCAACCCGCCATGGCGGTGTGGGCGCCAATCACGCAGTTGTGGGCAATTTGAATCTGGTTATCCAGCTTGACGCCATCCTCGATCACCGTGTCCTCTAGCGCACCGCGGTCGATGGTCGTATTGGCGCCAATCTCGACGTCATTACCAATCTGAACGCCGCCCATCTGGGGAATTTTGATCCAATGGCCGCCCTCATTCGCGAAGCCAAATCCATCACCACCAATCACCGCACCCGATTGGATGATGCCTCTTTCACCCATACGACAAGCGGCCAAAAAACTGACCCGCGGATGCAGCAGGGTATGCGCGCCGATGACCGCGTTACGACCGATATGGCTGCCCGCACCAATCACACAGTGCTCGCCAATCTGCGCGCCTGCTTCTATTGTGACACCAGGACCAATACTGGCCGTCGCCGCTACGATGGCTTCAGGATCCACCCAGGCATTAGGATGAATCCCCGCGACTGGCGCTACCGACGCCAGCGCTGCAAAATGTTGAGCAGCACGTGCGAAATAAGCATACGGATTGTCGGTCAGCACACGCGCGCCAAGGTAGCGCGCCAATTGAGGGTGTTCCTGCCGAGACAAGATCAGTGCGGCGGCGTTGGTATCCGCCGCCTGCGCGCGGAGCTTCGGGTTGGACAGAAAGGTGATGTGCGACGGACCCGCAGCGTCCAATGGCGCGATCCCGGTGATGTCGATCTCGGGATCGCCGATCAACTCCCCGCCCAAGCTATCGACCAAGTCGCCTAGTCGAGTGCCCATGGCGGTGGTCCTATCTTATTTTGCGTTGAGTGCCTTTAGCACTTTGTCGGTGATATCGATGCGAGGACTGAAGTAAACCGCTTCCTGGAAAACAATGTCGTACTTCTCAGCTTCGGCGAGTTGCCGAATCACCTTGTTGGCCTTTTCCAGAACGGCTGCCAGTTCCTCATTGCGGCGCTGGTTCAAGTCCTCGCGGAACTCGCGCTGGCGGCGCTGGTAGTCCTTATCCATCTCGGAAAGTTCGCGCTGACGCTTGACTCGCTCAGCATCAGACAATACTGGGGCGTCTTTATCGAGTTTCTCAGCTGCGGACTTCACGCGCGCAGCGAGGTCCTGCAGATCTTTGTCTCGGCGTGAGAACTCTTGCTCGAGCTTGGCGGTCGCTGCTTTGGCCGGCGTAGCTTCACGGAAGATACGCTCAGTGTTCACGAAACCGATCTTCAACTCCTGCGCACTGGATGCCGTTGGGAGGTAAGCGATCAAAATCGCACCAAACACCAGTGAAGTTACCTTTTTGAATACAGCTTTCACTTCATTCTCCAGAACGGAAACCCTCATTATGCCACCGCGCCTCAGAAGCCGGTACCCAGCTGGAACTGGAAGCGCTGAACATAATCCCCTAACTTTGCATTGATCGGATAAGCCAGCGATAGCTTGAGCGGGCCGACAGGAGAGATCCATGAAATACCGATGCCGGTACTGTAGCGGAGGTCAGTCAACCGAATCGGCTCGGGGTTGCTTACGTCATTCGGGTTCCAGACCTGGCCACCGTCCAGAAAGGTGAACCAGCGCAGACTGCGGTCAACACCGGTGCCTGGAAAGGGGAGCTGTATCTCCGCGTTGGCAATCAGGCGCGCCGAGCCGCCAATCGGCAACCGGAAGTTACCCGCATCGGGACGCGTTCCCGACACATTCAAGGTGCCCGGTCCAAATCCCCGCACCGACCCAATACCGCCGGCGAAGAAGTTTTTAAAGATTGGGTAGGCATCCCCGCCCAAGCCATCGCCGTAGTTGAACTCACCATTCAGTGCGAATGTGACGGTACTGGTAACCGGCCAGAACGCCTGATCCTGATACGTCCCGCGGTAATACTGCGAGCTGCCGGCCGGCGAAAGCTCAAGGCTGGCCCGACGGTACCGACCCCGTGTGGGGATCAGCGCACTGTCACGCTGATCACGCTGCCATGCCGCCGTCAAGGGAATCGCCGCGGTACGGGCAGAACCGATACCACCGACCGGACCACCGTTGTCCTCCACGAAGGAAGTGTAACGCGATGGGCTATTGGCGAAGGCAGTAACTAACGTGTCCTCGTAGCCGATGCCGAGGAATACCCGATCAAGTTCAGTGAACGGAATACCAAAGTTGACCGCCGCGCCCTGAGTAACGACCTCATAGTTGATCGTTCGCAAGTAAATTGGCGGACGCGAGGTGCGATAAAACAGGTCAAACGTCCTACTAACCCCATCCTCGGTAAAGTAAGGATTCGTATAGCTCAGACCAATTGTTCGAAAAATTCGGCTGGTGTTGAGGTTGATACCGATATTGTTTCCAGTACCAAATGCGTTCGCCTGATTGATGGAACCCGTCAGCACCAATTTCTCGGCGCTGGAAAAACCTGCACCGACCATGACGGCGCCCGTCGGTTTTTCTGTCACTTTAACGTCGAGGTCGACCTGATCGGGCACCCCGGGCACCTCCACGGTGTCGACCGTTGTGTCAGTGAAATAGCCCAAACGTCCTAGTCTGTCACGTGATAGCCGGATTTTGTCACCGTCGTACCATGCGCTCTCCAGTTGCCTGAACTCACGCCGGATCACAGAATCCCGAGTGCGATCGTTACCACCAATATTGATGTTCCGGACATACACGCGCTTACCCGGATCCACAAAGATCGTAAACGCAACCTCAGCCTTGTCACGATTGATGGTCGGCACAGCGTTCACGTTGGCAAATGCGTAGCCGAACACGCCCATACGCTCGGAAATCTTTTTTGTGCTCTCTGTCATTCGCTCGCCAGAGTAAGCATCGCCCGCCTTCAACGATACCAAGTCAGAGAGCTCCTGCTCTCGACCAAGCATTTCACCCTCGAGTTTGATATTCGTGATTTTGTATTTCTTACCCTCGGTGAGGTTGATCGTGATGAAGATATCTTTCTTGTCCGGCGAAATCGATACCTGGGTAGAGTCGACTTGCATCTCCAGATAGCCACGATTCAAATAAAAAGAACGCAGGCCCTCAATGTCCCCCGCAAGCTTCTGCCGCGAGTACTGGTCAGACTTTGAATACCAAGTGAACCACCCCGGCGTCGACATCTTCAGCTGTTCAAGCAATTCGTCTTCCTTGAATGCCTGCCCGCCAATGATCTTGATTTGACGGATGCGAGCAACTTCACCCTCATCCACCGCAAATGTCACGTTAACGCGGTTGCGCTCAATCGGTGTAACAGTGGTCGTGATCTTCACCCCATACAAACCACGCGATAGATATTGGCGCTTTAGCTCTTGCTCCGCGCGGTCCACCAGTGATTTATCAAGAATGCGAGACTCACCAAGGCCAAGATCCTTCAAAGCCTTCCGCAGTTTGTCTTTTTCAAATTCTTTAGTGCCCGTGAAGTCGACACTGGCAATGGCTGGACGCTCCTCGACCGCAACCACCAACACGTCCCCCTCGGCTTCGATACGTACATCTTTGAAAAACCCGGTCGCATACAGCGCCTTAATCGCCGCCGCCGCTTTTTCATCATTGAACAGATCGCCGACCCTCACCGGCAAATAGTTGAATACCGTGCCTGCTTCGGTTCGCTGTATGCCCTCCACCCGAATATCACGCACAGTGAAGGGTTCTATTGCCGACGCACCCGCCGCATAGGCAGAGAAAACTGCGACAGCAATCAATTTTGGGAAAAATGAGGGCGCTTTACGCTCTTTTCGGAATTTCATCGAGTAGTCGTTGGTTATGTCAGGCGCGCTTTTATCCGATGAGACGGTTGATATCGTTGAAGACCGCAACAGCCATCAAGGCCATCAGCACCCCCAATCCTGCACGCTGCACAAAGTCTGCTACGCGCTCGGGGACAGGCCGCCCGGAAAAAAGTTCCACCGCATAATACAGCAAATGCCCGCCATCCAAAACGGGGATTGGCAGCAGGTTCATGACGCCAAGGCTGATGCTGACGAAGGCAATGAACGACAGAAAACTGATCCAGCCAATGCGCGCAGTCTGTCCGGCGTAGTCGGCAATGGTGATAGGTCCGGTGATGTTTTTTAGCGAGGCTTCGCCGATTAACATCTTGCCAAGCATACGAATCGTTAGCGCGGAGGTATCCCAGGTCTTGCGCACAGCGCGGGAGACCGCATCGACGGGTCCTGATTGCACGACGACCATCGCGGCGGACATATCAACTTGAGCCTGAATCCGGCCGACCGTGCGCTCGCCATCTAGCGCGGCACGCGGCGTGACCGATGCTGAAAATCGCTCACCGCGTCGCAGTCCCTCGACCGTCACACCGCGTCCCGGGGCCGCCTGCATTGCAGCGATGAAGGCAGCAGCATCAACCACGGGTTGGTTATCTACCCTCTGAATCTGATCACCCGCTTGTAATCCAGCCACTGCAGCGGGCCCACCCGGCAGAATCTCGCCGAGCAAAGCCGGCGGCCGCGCCAGTGACATACCCAGCCGGTCAAACAATTCGCTGTCCATGTCCTGCTCGGGTAGCGACTGAGAAGGCAGCGCCACTTCAGTTAACCAATTGCCGCGTGCATTATCTGGACGTTGAACGGTTAAGCGCACCGGTTCTTCGCGCATCACCACCTGTATCAAAGCCCAACGGAATTCTGCCCACGACCGAACGGATTCGCCATTGACCTCTGTGATGAGATCGCCGTTTTGCAAACCAGCGCGCTGCGCACTACTTGATTCAGCCACGGCAACGCGAGCCACTGGCTCAGGCATGCCATGCGCGTAGAGCCCAGCAAGAATTACGATGGCGAGTAAAAAATTTGCCAAAGGACCCGCAAGGACGATTGCAATACGCTTGCCGACGGACTGGCTGGTGAATTCACGTGGCATATCCTCTGCCGCGATCTCGCCATCATGGTCGCGTACATCGAGCATCTTGACGTAGCCACCCAGCGGCAACACCGACAACGCCCACTCGGTCTGGTCCCTACCAAATCGCTTGGACCAGATCACACGGCCCATACCCACCGAGAAGCGCAACACTTTCACGCCGCACCAACGCGCCACGACGTAATGGCCTAGCTCGTGGAAGATCACTAACACGCCGAGGGTGACGGCGAAAGCCAATACGGTGTGTAAAAAACTCATTTGATTAACCCACGCACGATGACCAAGACATCAACGCAGCAGTGCGCGCGCTTGGTCGCGCGCCTTGCTGTCTTGCGCGAATAGACTCTCTAAGGTATCGACCGCTGCTGCTGGCACCCGGCTTAAGGTCTCTGCGATCAGGGCGGGAATTCTGCCGAAGCTGATCTGCCGATCAAGGAAAGCCTCTACCGCAACTTCGTTCGCCGCATTCAACACCGCTGGTGCGCTGCCGCCGGCATGCAGAACATCAAACGCCAACTGAAGACATGGAAAGCGCACCCTATCCGGCTCACGGAAATCGAGCTGCCCAATGCGCGCCAAATCAATCGCACCAACCCCTGAATCAATACGCTCTGGGTAAGCTAATGCATGCGCAATGGGTGTGCGCATATCCGGGTTACCGAGTTGCGCCAATACTGAGCCGTCGGCGTAGGCCACCATGGAATGAATCACACTTTGGGGATGGATCACCACTTCAATCTGCGAGGCGCTGGCGCCAAACAGCCAATGCGCCTCGATCACTTCTAAACCTTTGTTCATCATAGTGGCTGAATCCACCGAAATTTTGCGACCCATGCTCCAGTTCGGATGGGCGACTGCCTGCTCAGGCGTAATGCTGTCAAAACTGGATAGTTCTCGATCCAGAAATGGACCGCCGGACGCCGTGAGAAGAATTTTACGAATACCGTGTTGCGGCGGTACGCGTTGATACCCAATCGGCAGACATTGAAAGATCGCGTTGTGCTCACTGTCAATCGGCAATAAAGTAGAACCGCTCGCCGCAACCGCATCCATGAATAATTGGCCGGAAATCACTAAAGCCTCTTTGTTGGCGAGCAGCAGCTTCTTGCCCGCCCGTGCAGCCGCCAAACTCGGTCGCAGTCCTGCGGCACCTACGATTGCGGCCATGACTGTGTCACAGTCGTCAGCACTCGCCACGTCACAGAGCGCCTGCTCGCCGTAAACCACCTCGGTTTTGAGACCCCGATCGAGAATAAGTTTTTGGAGGCGTGCCGCAGCGTCTGCATCAACCACCACAGCTAACTGTGGATGAAACTGGGCGCATTGCTCGGCGAGTAGCTCGATACGCGCCTGCCCAGTCAATGCAAAGATGCGGTAACGATCGGGGTGGCGCGCCACCACATCCAGCGTCGAAACACCGATCGAACCGGTTGCGCCAAGGATGGTGAGCGATTGCATAACCGGATTATTTCACGACGCCGCAAGCGGCATCTGCGCAGACAGCAGATAGGCCAAGGGCATTGTTGGGACAAGTGCATCGATCCGATCCAACACACCACCATGTCCGGGCAAAAGGCCACTGCTGTCTTTAACTTCGGCACGTCGCTTCAGCATCGACTCGAACAAATCACCGACCACACTAGCAGCGACAAAAAGGCCCAGAAACAACACCCACTTGAACCAACCGTAGCGCACCAGTAATTGCGCCTGAAATGTTTCTGGTATTTGCGCAGCTAGCGCAGCCAGCAGCAGCACGGCCACTAGGCCACCGGCCACACCTTCCCATGTCTTGCCGGGCGAGATACTGGGCGCTAGTTTGCGTTTTCCGAAGGCGCGGCCAGCAAAGTAAGCACCAATATCAGCAACCCACACAATTGCCATCGCCGAGAAAAGAAAAACTGCCGAGCGCTGCCACAGGCCGGCCATCGATATAAAACACCCGAGCAACGCAATGAGATAGAGCGAGTTGAACAAAGCACCGCGCAATCCAGTATTCGTTGGCAAGCCAAAACGCAAGGCCGGGAAAAAACGCAACAGCCAAAGCACCATGCTGACCGAGGCTAGCGGGATCCATTCAGTGGTAGCACGGCTGATCATGGGCAACAACAATGCCGCTGACATCAGCGCCATCGGCAGCGGCATCCGCACACCCGAGAGCTTGAGCGCCTCCCAGCAAGCTGCGCCGAAGAAGATGGCTAACGTAAGCCGAAAGGCGATCTCCGAACCAGAGCCCAATACCGCGCCAAGCAGCACGAGCAGCACGACCGCCGTGATCACGCGTTGACGCAGCATCAGGAGGCTTTCCTGACCTCGACCAACTGCGCGCTGGTTCGGCCGAAGCGACGCTCACGCTCCTGGTAGGAAGCGATTGCTTCATCGAATGCTGCAGCCTCAAAGTCTGGCCAGAAGATATCGGTGAAATAAAACTCAGTGTAGGCGAGCTGCCAAAGCAGAAAATTCGAGATGCGCTGCTCGCCACCGGTGCGAATAAACAGATCCGGCTCAGGCGCATAAGCCATCGCCAAGTGCGGCGCGAGATCAGACTCAGTGTAATTCGCCAGACCGGGGCGCTCGGCTACCATGCGGTTGGTGGCCTGCATTAAATCCCAACGGCCACCGTAGTTGGCGCAAATGGTCAGCGTCAGGCGAGCATTGGATGCTGTCTTTTTCTCGGCATGCGTAATCAGCTCCAACAGCCGTGCATCGAACCTCGACAAATCGCCCACAACGCGAAGCCGGATGCCATTGGCGTGCATTTTGTCCACCTCGCGCTCCAGCGCAGTGGCAAACAGACGCATTAACACGGAGACTTCGTCTGCCGGCCGGCGCCAATTCTCAGAGCTGAATGCAAACAAGGTCAGGTAGCCAACACCGCGCGAAATACACGCTTTAACGACTTCACGAACGGCTTCAACGCCCTTGGCGTGTCCAGCAACCCGAGGCAGGTAACGTTTAGTCGCCCAACGCCCGTTACCGTCCATGATGATCGCCACATGGTTGGGAACTAAAGCGGTTTCAGGTATCTGCAGCGTAGAACTCGGATGGCTCATATTCGCTCTCGACAAAAGTCAACGAAAAATCCTACAACTGCTTGAGAACAGCACTCAGACCGTCATCACATCTTTTTCTTTTTCGACCACCAGCTTGTCAACCTCGGCGACAAACTTGTCGGTCAGCTTTTGTACCTCATCTTGCGTACGACGCTCATCGTCCTCCGAGATCGCCTTGTCCTTGAGCAGCTTCTTCAAGCTTTCATTCGCGTCGCGTCGGATATTGCGGATCGCGATCTTGGAGTCTTCCGCTTCGCCACGAACCAATTTCACCATCTCCTTACGGCGCTCTTCCGTCAACGCCGGGGTCGGTACACGAATCAGATCGCCAACGGTTGCCGGGTTGAGACCTAGATCAGATTCGCGGATCGCTTTCTCGATCGCTCCCAGCATTTTCTTTTCCCATGGTTGCACGCCAATCGTGCGCGCATCCAGCAGCGTCAAATTAGCGACCTGAGTGATCTGGGTCGGGGTACCGTAGTAGTCGACCATCACGTGATCCAGAATGCCAACGTGTGCGCGGCCAGTGCGCACTTTCGCGAGATCCGTTTTCAGAGTCTCAATCGATTTTTGCATCTTTTGCTCGGTGGATTTTTTGACCTCGGCGGGTGTCATATCCTTCTCCTGTAATACGGTGGATGTAAATCAGACGTGAACCAATGTACCCTCGTCGCCACCGAGCACAACGCTCTTCAGCGCTCCAGGCTTGACGATCGAGAACACGCGGATCGGTAGTTTTTGATCGCGGCATAATGCAAATGCAGTTGCGTCCATAACTTGCAGTCGCTTCGAGATCGCCTCATCAAAACTAATATTGGTGTAGCGCGTGGCTGAGGCATCTTTTTTCGGATCCGAACTGTAGATGCCATCCACCTTAGTCGCCTTCAGCACCACCTCGGCGCCGATTTCTGCCCCACGCAGCGCGGCTGCGGTATCGGTCGTGAAAAAAGGATTGCCGGTGCCTGCAGCGAAAACGACGATCTTGCCCTCTTCCAGGTACTGGAGCGCCTTGGGTCGCACATAGGGCTCAACGACTTGCTCAATGGCGATCGCCGACATCACACGCGCGGTGATACCCACCTGACGCATCGCATCAGCCAGCGCAAGCGAGTTCATCACGGTTGCCAACATACCCATGTAATCGGCGGTCGCACGGTCCATACCTTGCGCGCCAGGCGCAACACCACGGAAGATATTGCCACCGCCAATCACGATCGCAACCTCCACACCCAATTGGGACACCTCTGAAACATCCGCGACCATACGCTCAATGGTGGCGCGGTTAATACCGTAGGCATCGTCGCCCATCAGCGCCTCGCCCGACAGTTTCAGCAGAACCCGCTTGTATATGGGTGTTGTCATGCGTACCACTCCCTTATTTGCCTAGGTGCTTTGGTCGATATTGTAAATGCTGCCTGACTGAAAAAAACGGGCCATGCGGCCCGTTTTTCTTAACGCTTAAGACTTCTTCGCAGCGGCGACCTGCGCCGCCACTTCGGCAGCGAAGTCATCCTGTCGTTTCTCAATGCCTTCGCCAACGATAAACATGGTGAACGCCTTCACAGAAGTATTGGCCGCCTTTAGCATCTGCTCGACTGTCTGCTTGTCGTTCTTGACAAAGGCCTGGTCCAGCAGCGACACCTCTTTCAGGTATTTCTGTACCGAACCCTCGACCATTTTTGCCGCGATATCAGCCGGCTTGCCGGATTCCTGTGCCTTCAGCGTCGCGACCGAGCGCTCTTTTTCGATCAGCTCAGCCGGAACCTGCGCCGACGATAGGGCCACCGGCTTCATCGCCGCGATATGCATCGCCACATCTTTACCCACTTGCTCATCTGCGCCGTCGTACTCGACCATCACGCCGATTCGGGTGCCGTGCAAATAAGAGACTAACTTAGCCGATGTTTCGAAACGCTGGAAGCGGCGGATTGACATGTTCTCGCCAATTTTGCCGATCAAGGCCGAGCGCACTTCTTCTACTGTCTTGCCATCCATCGGCAAAGCAGAGAGTGCTGCAACGTCAGCCGGATTTTTGTCGGCAACCAGCTGCGCCATATGTTTGGTGAAGTTCAGGAAGTCATCATTTTTCGAGACAAAGTCGGTCTCACAGTTCACCTCGACCAGCGCACCGATGCCACCGGCAATATGGGCTGCCACCACACCCTCGGCAGTGACGCGCGACGCTGCTTTAGATGCTTTGTTACCAAGCTTGACGCGCAGAATTTCCTCGGCTTTTACCATGTCGCCATCGGCCTCGGTCAACGCCTTCTTGCATTCCATCATGGGCGCGTCAGTCTTCGCGCGCAGTTCGCCCACCATTGCTGCTGTAATTGCTGCCATTCCCTTCTCCTCAACTTGGTCGCCGCACGGCGACCGGTATCAATATCCTTGCATCACGACCTGCGGCTGATATGTACGCCGCTGCCGACTGCCCGAAAAAAAGGGGCGAACCGCCGTTTGCCCCTGATTTTCCGCCCCGCTTGGCGGGGCAGTGCGCTGCGGCCAATCAGGCTTGATCGCTGACTTCGACGAACTCCTCACCTTTGGTCGCCTCGACAATGTCGGCAACCGAAGTGGCGCGGCCTTCCAGAATCGCATCAGCAACACCGCGCGCATACAGCGTGATCGCTTTTGACGAATCGTCATTGCCCGGGATCACGTAGGTGACGCCGGCTGGGGAGTGGTTGGTATCCACCACACCAATCACAGGGATGCCGAGCTTGGTGGCCTCGGTAATAGCGCCCTTGTGGTAGCCCACGTCAATCACGAAGATGGCGTCCGGGACACCGTTCATGTCTTTGATACCGCCAATGCCTTTTTGCAGCTTGTCCAGCTCGCGGTTGAACATCAACGCTTCTTTCTTAGACATTTTTTCGACCGAGCCGTCGGCGATGGCAGCTTCCATCTCCTTCAGGCGCTTGATCGAGGTCTTGATGGTCTTGAAGTTGGTCAAGGTGCCACCGAGCCAGCGCTGGTCGACAAACGGTACGCCGGCGCGCTGCGCTTCCGCTGCGATGATGTCGCGTGCCTGACGCTTTGTGCCCACCATCAAGATGGTGCCGCGATTGGCAGAGAGTTTACGAATGTACTTGGTCGCCTCCTGGAACATGGCCATGGTCTGTTCGAGGTTGACGATATGAATTTTGTTGCGATGACCGAAGATAAACGGGGCCATCTTGGGGTTCCAGAAGCGGGTTTGGTGACCGAAATGGACGCCAGCTTCCAG
>JAJTGD010000038.1 GCA_021299035.1 Oxalobacteraceae bacterium
TGAGATTGATCGTGTACCGATTGATGAACTCGAAGGTCGGGTCACCGCTATGCTCGTCACCCCCTACCCGCCGGGCATTCCGCTACTGATCCCCGGTGAGCGTTTCAACAAGACGATTGTGGATTATCTGAAGTTCGTACGCGAGTTCAATGAAAAGTTACCCGGCTTTGAAACAGACGTGCACGGACTGGTAAAAACCGAGATCGATGGCACCGTGGGCTATTACGTCGATTGCGTTCAGCAGTAGACCTACGGTAGTGGATCTAAAAAGGGGAGCCTCAGCTCCCCTTTTTTACGATCAGAAAACGTCTGATCAGACGCGCTCAATCAGCATCGCGATACCCTGACCAACACCGATACACATGGTGCACAGTGCATAACGTCCGCCGCTTCGATGTAGCTGATACGTAGCGGTCGTCAATAAGCGCGCGCCGCTCATGCCCAGCGGGTGGCCCAGCGCGATCGCGCCACCGTTCGGGTTCACACGTGGGTCGTCATCGGCAATACCTAATTGTCGCAATACCGCCAGACCCTGCGCAGCGAAAGCCTCGTTCAATTCGATCACATCAATCTGCTCGAGCTTGATACCGGTTTGCTGGAGCAGCTTCTGTACTGCGGGTACCGGCCCTATGCCCATCACCCGTGGCGCAACACCGGCAGTGGCCATGCCCAGAATACGGGCCCTGGGTTTGAGACCATGACGCGCGGCACTCTCCTCGTCCGCCAACAACAAGGCACATGCACCATCGTTCACACCGGACGCATTACCAGCAGTCACGGTGCCATCAGGCCGCACGATACCTTTTAGTTTGGCAAGCGCTTCCATACTGGTGGCACGGGGGTGCTCGTCATTCAGTACCGTGATCGGGTCACCTTTCTTTTGCGGAATGATGACCGGTACGATCTCATCTGCGAGTGTGCCATTAGCCTGTGCGCCGGAGGCTCTTGCTTGGCTACGCAAAGCGAATGCATCCTGATCCTCACGGCTGATATGAAAATCAGTCGCGACATTTTCTGCGGTCTCCGGCATAGAATCGACACCGTACAGCGCTTTCATTTGCGGATTGATGAAACGCCATCCGATGGTCGTATCAAAAATCTGTGCATTACGTGAAAAAGCACTATCTGCCTTGCCCATGACAAACGGTGCGCGTGTCATCGACTCGACCCCACCCGCAATCATCAAACCCGCTTCACCCGACTTGATCGCACGTGCTGCGCTACCAACAGCATCCATGCCGGAGCCACACAAGCGATTAATGGTCGCTCCGGGCGCCGACAATGGCAACCCTGCGAGCAGCAGCGACATACGAGCAACATTACGATTGTCATCGCCTGCCTGATTAGCACAACCGAAGATCACATCGTCCACCATGGACCAATCTGCGGTGGGATTACGTTCCATCAGCGCACGCAGCGGAATAGCGCCGAGATCGTCTGCACGCATGTCTTTTAGCGCGCCGCCATAGCGACCGATCGGGGTTCGAATAGCATCACAGATAAATGCTTGTTTCATCGTTATCTTTATTTAGTAGAAGTTAGAAAGAAAACTGGATTCTGGCCTTCGCCGGAATGACGATGTTGGCATCATCAATATTTAAAGTTTCAATTCAAAAATCTGGATGGCGATCTCGGCGCTGGCCTCATGGAAACCTCATCCCGGCGCAGGCCGGGATCCACAGATGTATACGTTTAGATGCTTCGCAACTGAACACCCGTCATTTGCTGCAAGGCGTCTAACGTCAAGCCCTCAATCATATCAATGACAAGCAAGCCCTCTGGCGTGACATCAATGGTTGCCAAATCCGTATAAATACGCGATACGCAGCCCACACCCGTCAACGGATAAGTACAACTCGACACGATCTTGCTCTCGCCACTCTTGGTTTGGTGCTCCATCATCACAAACACTTTTTTGGCACCTATCGCCAAATCCATCGCACCACCCACTGCCGGTATAGCATCCGGCGCACCCGTATGCCAATTAGCGAGATCGCCGCGCTCGGACACTTGAAACGCGCCAAGCACGCAAATATCGAGATGCCCACCACGCATCATGGCGAATGAATCTGCGTGATGAAAAAAAGCGCCACCGGTCAGCAGTGTCACGGGCTGCTTGCCCGCATTGATCAGATCCTCGTCTTCATCCCCTGGGGCTGGTGCCGGCCCCATCCCGAGCAAGCCATTTTCGCTATGCAGAAAAATCTCTTTACTACGGTCGAGGTGGTTGGCCACCATAGTCGGCAGGCCAATACCCAAATTGACATAGGCACCTTCGGGAATATCACGCGCGACACGCTGCGCGATCTCGTCACGACTGTGGCGTTTCATTGCACACCTCCGATCTGCACAACACGCTGCACAAAGATGCCTGGTGTGACGATGACCTCGGGATCGAGCGCGCCAAGCGGAACAATCTCGTCGACTTGGGCAATCGTACAGCGCGCCGCACTCGCCATGATCGGCCCGAAGTTACGCGCTGCCTTCCGGTAAACAAGATTGCCCCATCGATCGCCTTTTAATGCCTTGATCAAGGCGAAGTCAGCATGGATCGGCGACTCCAGCACATAGTGCCGTCCATTGATCAAGCGCGTCTCCTTGCCCTCGGCGAGTTGCGTGCCATAGCCCGTCGGCGAAAAAAAACCACCGATACCTGCCCCCGCTGCACGAATCCGCTCGGCCAGATTACCCTGCGGCGTAAGCTCCAGTTCAATCTTGCCATCGCGGTAGAGGCCGTCGAATACATGCGAGTCAGCTTGCCGCGGAAACGAGCAGATGATTTTCTTGACCCGCCCGGCCGCCAGTAAAGCCGCCAAGCCGGTGTCACCATTCCCGGCGTTGTTATTCACAATCGTGAGATCAGTCGCGCCCTGCTCGATCAGCGCGTCGATCAATGCCTTGGGCATACCCGCGTTCCCAAAACCACCAATCATGACGGTAGCGCCATCATGAATGCCAGCGACTGCGGTATGCAGATCCGGTACGGTTTTATCAATCAATGCATGCTCCTGCCAGACTTAATGAGTACCCTCAGCACAAGATCCGGCACTTTATCATTGCGCCACTGCCGGGCTGCCCGAACCAAAATATACGACTTCATCTTGCACAAAAGAAGGCAAGGCTACCAAGCCATCACCAATGCAAGGACCATCAACGCAGCGCCCATCATTAAAATTAAAAAAAGCCGTATGGTGCGCGCACATTATCAAGCCATCTAAGGTCACAAAAGTTTGTGGCTCGTAATTCAGCGGCAAAGAGAAATGCGGACAAAAATTCACGTAGGTCCAGACCTGCTGCCCCTGCCGAAGTAGCAGTATCTTGAAATTCTCTTTGCCAGCACCGAAGCAAACCTCTCGGCCGTTTTGATCGGGAATTTCATCAATCCGGCAAAGCGGTGTGCCATTGGCCGGTAGATCAGGATGATCTTGCCAGTTCAATGTGCGGTCTCCGCGACCGGCGCTGGCTGACCCAGCGTCCATGCCCAAGGACGAATCTCGACCGATTGAAACACGCCCGCCTGAGCGTAAGGATCATCGGCCACGAACTCAGATACGGCACTCATCTCATCGGCCTCGACAATCAGTAAAGTGCCATTAGTCTGTTCATGCTGCATGGTAAGCGTAGGACCACCAAGATGCACCTTGACCCGATGATTGCCCGGATGGCGCAAGTACGCACGATGTATAGGACCAATCTCTTCACGTTTATTTGCGGTATCCGGAGCGTCAGTGGCGAGAACCAAGTAATACATTAGCGATCTCCTCAGGCAGCCGGCTCAAGTACGAAGTCGTAGTTGACTTGCCACTCCTCACCGTCAGGCTGATACGCCACCACCAGTGAGTTCTTGACGCCAAATACCGCGTCACTCTCGAGATATTCATCACCTTCGGTATAAACCTGCGTGACAACTGGCTTGAAGCCGGTTGCGCAGACGATGAAGTGAATATGGGCAGGTCGGAACGGATGACGACCGAGTCGATCCAGCAATTGACCCACCGGGCCATCACTCGGTACCGAGTAGGACACTGGTTTGAGCGTACGGAACCGATAGCTGCCGTCCGCTTCGGTGTGTACCTTCCCACATAGGTGATACTTATCTGCGCTGCTGTCCTGCACATGGTAAAGACCGTTCGGTGCAGTCTGCCAGATATCTAGCACAGCACCCGCCAAAGGCTTGCCCTGCAGATCACTGACCTTGCCGCTGACCATGACCCCCGGGCCCTCTCCCGGCGCCAAATCGACACCCGTATGGTGTTCAGGTGCACCCTCGACATAAAACGGTCCAAGCACACTCGACTCAGTCGCACCCGCTGGCTTGCGATTATTAATGGCATCCATCAGCATCGATACGCCCAGCGTGTCTGACAGCAAAATGAATTCCTGCCGCACATCGTCACACATCTGTCCGGTCGTCGTAAGGAACTGTATGCCGGCCATCCACTCCTGTGGCGTTGGTTCAATCTCTCGTACGAAGCCATGCAGATGCTTGATCAGAGAGGTCATCACTTGCTTCAGGCGTGGGTCATCACACTCGCTCAGGCGCGCCAGCACGGCATCGGTCAAATTATGCTCGGTCAGGTTACGCATCTCAGATCCTCTCTTTTAGGAAGCGGTGGGTGGGAAATAGCGACCAACCAAAACGCCGCTGCAGTGCGCCCCAGATGCCATCCCGAAAAAAAATCGTGACCACGATAGCGATCAGGCCAAGGCCGACCAGATACCAACTGCCGTAGTCGCTAAAAAACTTGTTCAAGAACCAAAAGAGCAACGCGCCGATGATGGGGCCTTCAATACGGCCAATACCTCCGATCACCACCATAAAGATCGCGAATGCCGTCCAGTTCACAGAGAACGCTGCATCGGGAGAGATGCGCAAGTTACTGACAAAATAAAGCGCGCCCGCCAGCCCCGCGCCACCGGCTGCAATCAGGTACACCGCCAGCTTCATTCGGCCGACATCGATACCTTGCGAGGATGCCGCTACCTCGTTATCACGGATCGCCAGCAATGCCAGTCCGCGTTTGGAACGCAAAAATGCGTAGACCCCAAAGGTCACGACCAGCACGCATGCCAGCGCGATGAAATAGGTCGTTGATTCGCGCACCGATCGCTCGATATCGCGTAATGCGATCAGCGAGGTGCCAGAGCCGCCGCCAACCCAGTGCAGATTCGCGAATGAAAGACGGAATACTTCCGCGATAACCCAGGTACCGATCGCAAAATAGCCACCCTGCAAACGAAACGCGATGAAAGACACTGGATACGCAATGACAACCGTCGCCAACGCTGCGATCGGTATCGCCGCGAATGGATTCATGCCCGCCTCGTTACCGAGAATCAGCATGATGTAGCCACCGAAGCCCAGAAAGGCTTGCTGCCCGATACTGACCATGCCGCCATAGCCCGCGAGCAGATTCCACATCATCGCGAATACAAAGTAACAGCTGATCTCAACGACTTCACGCATCCAACTCGATTCTCCCCACCATGGAATCGAGATGGCATACAGCATGATCACGGCGGTGAGTAGTGGTAGCAGTACTGAGAAACGATTGCTGCGTATTACGTCGAACAGAGGCCTGCCATCGTTCGATGAGAGCCGTTGGATTCCGGCATGCGTCGGAATGACACTGCCATGGACGTCGGCGCTTGATTCGTCATCCCGGCGAAGGCCGGGATCCAGTGTCTTCTTCATGAATCACCTAGTCTTCGGAAACAAACCCTGCGGTCTGATCAGCAGCACAAACAAGAATGTCAGATGACCAAACCAGATTCCCCAGCCCGGATCGAAACGGAAGCCGATTTGCTGTGAAATGCCAAGCAACAAAGCACCAAGCAAAGTGCCCCAGAACGACCCCATTCCACCGATGATCACGGCTTCGAAGGCGAACAGCAGCAGTAATGGTCCATCACTTGGCGACACCGTCGTTCGCATCGCCTGCAGCGTACCCGCCAGTGCAATCAATACAAACGCAATGCCGGTCGCCTGCGCATACACAATCGATGGCCGAATAGCCATCAACTGCGCGGCCTCACGATCATCCGATACCGCGCGAAACGAGCGACCCAGGGAAGTAAATGAAAATAATGCCTGCAAGGCCAGCGTTGCAAGAACTGCCACGCCAAGTGTCAGCAGAGGTAAAGTGCCAACCGTGGCAACACCAATAGACAGGCTATCGATTGCAATCGCACCTGCATCAAGTGAGCGCGGATCAGCCGAGTACAGCTCTAGCAACAAGTTCTGGATGATGATCGCCAGACCGAATGTGACCACCAGCGATGGCAGCGGATCTTTACCTAGCGTCCCATTCAACACAAAGCGCTGCAATACATAGCCAAACACAAAGGCTGCCGGCGCAATGAGTAATAAGGCCCAACCCGGTGCCAGCCCGGTCGCACCAACCAAACTGATGGCGAAAAAGCCACCGAGGATGATGAAGTCACCTTGTGCGGTGTTGGTCAGTCGCATCACACCAAACATCAGCGACTGCCCCAGCGCGAACAGCGCATACAAACCACCGAGCAGCAAACCCTGAAGCAGAATATCCGTCATCGCTAGAGTCCGAAGTAAGCTTTGCTGATCTGCTCACGCGTCAGATCACCAGACTTGCCGACTAATGACACACGCCCCTCCTGCAGACATACGACCCGCGATGACACCTGCATCGCTAGTTGTACGTCCTGCTCCACAATCAGCAACGTCATACCGTCCTGCTGCAGTGATGGCAAGGCGGCATAAATCTCACGAATCACGACTGGCGCCAAGCCAAGCGATATCTCATCACACAACAAAATGCGCGGATTGCTCATCAACGCACGACCAATCGCTACCATTTGCTGCTGCCCGCCCGACAATGACGTAGAAGGATGTGTTCGCTTTTCTTTCAGAATCGGAAACAAGGCATACACACGCTCGAGATTCCAAGTGCCGCTACGGCGCGATAATGCGCCCATCTGCAAGTTCTCTTCGACGGATAAGGAAGGAAACAGGCGGCGTCCCTCCGGTACCATGGCAATACCGCGCGTGACGATATCGGCAGCCTCCACGCGATCAATACGCTCGCCATCCAATCGAATCTCACCTGCACTCGGTGCAAGCATGCCGGTGATAGTTTTTAGGAAAGTGGATTTGCCTGCGCCATTGGCACCGATCAGTGCGACTACCTCACCGGCATCCATATCCAGATCAATACCAAACAAGGCTTGTGCATCACCATAAGACGCTGTGACTGATCTTGCCTGTAGCAGCATCTAGCTCTCCAGCCCCATGTACACACGGCGTACTTCAGGATCCTGCATCACGTGCTGCGGCTCACCGGTACAGAGTGTTTTGCCGAAATTGATCACATGCAGCCGATCTGCCAGCGACAGCAAGGCATGCACTACATGCTCAATCCAGATCATGGTGACCCCGGTTTGCTTGATGCGACGCAGCTCTTCTACCAAAGCCTGTGCTTCATGCTCAGTCAAGCCGCCAGCAATTTCATCCAGCAGCAGTAGTCGTGGCCGCGTCGCCAGCGCGCGTGCCAGCTCCAGCCGTTTGCGATTCAAGAGAGTTAATCCACCTGCAGCATGATTGGCATAGCGTGTCAGCTCGGTTTGCTGCAGTACATCCCAGGCAATATCCCAGGCCTCGCGCTCACTGACTTGCGCACCGAAACATGCGGCGGTAACCAGATTTTCGAATACGCTCATGTGCCCGAATGGCTGGGGTACTTGGTATGAACGACCAATACCCAAACGGCAGCGCTCGAAAGGTGCCAGCGCATTGATACGTTGGCCTTGATACTCAACCTCGCCAGCGTCGGTTTTCACGTCACCAGAGATCAGGTTGAAAAGGGTAGTCTTCCCGGCCCCATTGGGGCCGAGAATACCGAGTACCTCACCCTCGCTCACCGACAGCGAAACCGCATCGGTGACTTTCAGCGCGCCGTACGACTTGCTGACATTATTAAGAGCGAGTAATGCCATCGCGCTTAGGGGTTCATCAGGCGCATTTTGCCGCCGGACGGAATCGTCGGAGCAGCCTGATTATTCACCACGGTCAGCTCATACTTGTACTTGCCGCCCTTGTTCCATTGGCCGAGTACCAGCGGTGTTTTGCTGACATTCTTGAATGGGCCAGGACCGCCCCACTTCACATCACCCACCACCGTCTTCAATTGAGTCGCTGCGACCGCACCAATCACATCATCCGGCTTGGTTGACTTGGCACGCTTCAGCGCATCGGCAGCAACCTCAAACAAGGCATGGGCGAAACCGATCGGCTGTGTCCATTGCTTCTTGGTCGACGACTCATAAGCTGCCGCCAAATCTTTCGCTGATTGCTTGGTCAGGCTGGATGCAAACGGATGTGACGGTGTCCACCACACTTCTGTGGTCAGACCATCTCCTAAATCACCGAGTGCCTCGATCGCACCGGGGAACAGCAACGCCTTGCCTAGCGTAATGACCTTCGGCTTGAAACCTTGCTGGCGTGCCTGAGTCAGGAAGGTCTTGGCATCTGGCGGGATCACCACACCGGTCACGATCTCGACGTTGTCTTTCTTGAAGGCCGCGATCTGTGCAGAAAAATCCTGCGTACCGTTTTGGAAGCGACCCGGATCAGTCAGGCTATAGCTCTGCGCTTTGAGAGGCTTCGGGAAACCAAGCTCTTTATCCCCCCACGCATTACCGTCGCCATCGTTAGGGAACAATCCACCCACTTTCTTATTGGTCTTCACACTGTTCCAGCCGTTGGTGAAGTTGGTGATCACGTCCTCCAGACCCCAGAAGATGTGATAAGTCCATTTGAAGCCCTTGGCCGGATCACCCTTGCGACCGAAGAACCATGGCTGCCATGGCACGACAGATGAGATGCATGGCAACTGATTCAATTCGCACGCATCCGATACTGGGTTAGCAGTCTCGGGGGTACCGGCGGTGAGAATCATGGCCACCTTGTCTTTCAGGATCAGGTCGTTGGCGACTTCACCTGCGCGGTTCGGGTTGGACTGGCTATCCTTGAGCAGAATCTCGACGGCGTATTTTTTACCGCCTACGGTTACGCCATCCTTGAATGCGCCCTTCATCTGCTCGATCACCCACTTGTCCGCTTCACCGAACGGTGCCAGCGGGCCAGTCTGTGGTGACACATAGCCGATCTTGATGGTGTCGGCTGCAAATGAAACACCGCTTGCGCCGACCAGCGCTGCCGCGGCAACGCTCTGGATAAGCTCTCGTCTGGTAATTGCCATATTGATGTCTCCTCTTCGGTGGTTATTGACTGCTTGCTTGTTTTACGCCGGTGGCGCGCCCTGCCATGCGCGCTGCAGTAATGCCCGCAGCGCTACTTCCGCCTCCGCATTCACGGGGCGCGGATTCCAATAGGGGTTTTGCACCGCGATCTGCGCGATGCGATCAATATCTTTTTCTTGCATGCCAATGTCACGTAAGGCATACGGCGCGCCGTTATCCTTGGCGAGCTGGTACAAACCCCGTGCCGCGTCTTCACTCCGCAAAGCACGCGCAATACGTTGCATGGCATTCGGCACAGCAGCGGCGTTGTAGGCAATTGCATGCGGTAATACCACCGTATGGACTTCCGCATGGGGCAGGTTCAGCGTGCCACCCAGCGTATGGCATAGCTTGTGGTGCAATGCCATGCCCACATTACCGAGTACAGTGCCACACAACCAAGCGCCGTAGAGCGCATTACTACGCGCATCGATATCATTAGGATGATCCCGAAGTGCAGGAATCGCTGCAGCCAGCGCGCGTATGCCCTCTTCCGCCATCAAATCCATCACCGGGTTACTGTCTTGTGCGTACAAACCCTCGGCGGCATGCGCAATTGCGTTCATGCCCGAAGTAACCGATAGCCCAATCGGCAGCGACAGCGTCAATTCAGGATCGTAGATCACGGTGCGTGGCAGCACGCGTGCATCGCGACCGGTTTTTTTCAAGCCGTTTTCAGTCACACCCCAGATCGGGGTCATCTCGCTGCCAGCGTAAGTAGTTGGTATCGCGAGAATCGGCAGTGCTGACTGCAAAGCAATCGCCTTCGCCAAACCGGTGGTCGAGCCACCACCAACTGCGACCGTACAGTCAGCTTGCAAGCGCTCTGCTTCCTGCAATGCTGCATTCGCTGTCTCTACCGGGACATGCATGACAGCCTTGGCATACACACCGGCTACGCGCTTACCGAGCCGCTGCGCAATCTCTTCTGCCAACAGCTGTTGCTCGGGTGTACAGAGCAAGAGCACACGTTGCGCACCGATTAAATCAACTTCACGCTCAAGATGGGCAAGCGATCCTGCGCCGAATACGACACGATTAGCTTGGCCGGTATAGATGAAGTCGCGCACGGTATCAGCTATCGCTTGAAGTGCGGCAAGATTTGTGCATCCACATTGACCCACACCGATTTTGCTTCGGTGTAGTCATGCATCGCCTCGAAACCCATCTCGCGTCCATAACCCGATTGGCCAACACCTCCGAAAGGCGATCCCGGATTAACACGCTTGTAGCTATTCACCCAGACCATGCCGGCGCGGATCTCGCGTGCCATCTTGTGCGCGCGTGACAGATCACGCGTCCATAAACCGCCACCCAGACCGTACTCAGTCATATTCGCGATCTGTAAAGCTTCGGCATCATCTTTAAACGTCGTCACACTAACAAAGGGTCCGAAGACTTCCTCCTGCGACACACGATCGGTCGGTTTGGCTCGTACTACGGTAGGCTCGATGTAGCAGCCTTTTGACAGATCAGGATTCGATGGTGCCTTGCCGCCTGTCAGAATCGTTGCACCTTGCTGCTGTGCGATATCTACGTATGACAACACGCGATCACGATGCAAGGTCGAGGTCAGCGGCCCCATTTCAGTCTCGGGATCAAGCGGATTACCCAGCCGAATAGAGCTGGCCAGTTTGACGAAACGCTCCAGGAATTCATCGGCCACTTTTTCATGAATGATCAGACGCGAGCCTGCGATACAGGCCTGACCTTGGTTATGAAAAATAGCCCAAGCTGATCCATTCACCGCAGCGATAAGGTTCGCATCGTCAAATACGATGTTCGCCCCCTTGCCGCCGAGCTCAAGTTGCACCCGTTTTAGGTTACCCTTCGAGGCTTCGACAATGCGACGACCAGTCTCGGTAGAGCCGGTGAACGATATCTTGCCCACTTTGGGATGCTCTGCCAGATGCTGGCCCGCAGTGTGGCCATAGCCAATCACGATATTCACAACACCCTCAGGAAAACCAATCTCTGCCATCAGCTCAGCGATGCGCAAGGTCGATAACGGTGTAATCTCGGAAGGTTTCATCACCACCGTGTTACCCGCAGCCAGCGCCGGCCCTAGCTTCCAACTGGTAAACATCAAGGGAAAATTCCACGGCACGATCTGGCCGACTACGCCAATCGGTGCGCGCTGCACGTAATTGATGAAACCAGCATCGACTGGAATCACACTGCCCTGAAACTTGTCTGCCATACCGCCGAAATAGCGATAGCAAGCGGCTGTCCGCAGTACGTCGATGTTTTTTGCATCGCGAATCGGATGCCCGGTGTCAATTGCCTCCAGCTGCGCCAGCGCATCTGCCTCAGCCTCAATACGATCGGCTAGCTTGAGCAGCAGCTTGCCGCGCTCGGCGGCAGCCATGCCACTCCAAAGGGGAAATGCACGCTCGGCGGCATCGACAGCGGCATCAACATCCGCGGCCTTTGCCTCGGCCACATGGGTGATCAGCGAATTGTCATGCGGGTTGTGGACAGCGATGGTGGCGCCGTCTTTGGCATCAACAAATTTACCGCCGATGAAAAGCTTGTTTTGTATCGCGCTCATGAAGGATCTGTTCTCCGCCTTTAGGGTCAGCCGTTCCCGCGCAGGCGCAGAGGCACCTGCGTGGAAACTGAAAAATCACTAGAGTGTTTTTATGCGCGTGCAGAGGAGGCGCTTAGAACTCCACCGGATAAGGTGGGAGTTGCTTCGAATCGTACATCTTGACGATTTCGGGATTCGCGTTCTCCCACACCAATAGCATGGAACGCTTCTTGGAGAAGCCTTGGTGTGCGATATCCGCTGGCATTGCCGCAACATCGCCGGCTTTCATCAGTACGCGTGCGCGTGGGCGACCGGTGTCTTTATCATTGATGTTCCACATGATCTCGTCAGACAGCTGCACGAACCACTCAACACGATCATTACCGTGAATGATCGGCAGGATGTATTCCTCAGTCGTTGGGCAAAACAAGCTATTTTTGCAAACCGAGGTGACCGATGGGTTCCAGGTTACGTCCGAGCGCGACAGATAAGCAAACAGGTTGAAGCCATGTAGCTCTTTTTCAAATCCGGGTTCAGCATGAATTTCCGGTTGATCTTGAGCGACATCGGCAAACGCGCGGTTGATCGGGTAGCCGTTGTCATCACCCCGAAGCGGTGAGTCGCCCTCCAGGCCGGGCATACGCTTGGTCGGTACACGGTACCGATCGATCGCCTCAAGATTATCGCCATGCTTGACGCCGAATGCGGCATCACCAGTTTCCATCGGAGCAGCAAATGGATCGAAGCCTTCATTGACCCAGTCAGCGAGAATTTGTTTGATCAGTTTCATCGCTACCGGCGTGTCGAACACCTCCACATATGACAAACCATTGTTGTGATAGTGCTCATTAAAGCGACCACCGAAGAATTCCACCTTGCCGTACAAATTGCGAGTACCAAACACCGGATCGAAGTTGACGACGCCGTAAAAAAAGCCCCACGCTACATCGCGCATCAAGGCACGCAGAAAAGCATCCGCGCTGATGGTGTGCGACTGGCGGCGACCGCCTTGTACCGGCCAGGTGATGGTGACGAAGTACTCATCGCGCGCGAAGGTAAATGAGCCGAGCTCGAAGGTTTTATAACCGGCGATCGTGGCCGGAAATTTTTCTGTAGGTGCGTTCATGCTGGTCTCCTAAATTCTGTCTTCGATACCGGATCGGTCAAGTATCGATGCCGGGTTTGAAGTATTGAGTCTTATCGTTTGCTTATCGATAGCAGATCTCAGCCCATTTCTGGACCGTCAGATCACCTTGTAGCGTCTGCTGAATCATGACCGATGGTTTCGCACTGTCGAAGCGATACGCAGCACCTTTAGGCAGCAGCGCCTGATGACCGCGCTTGAGGCGTATCGTACCCATGCGCTTGCCCTGCGGTTCACCGCTGACTGACACCGTACCCTCTTTGTCGGACGCTGCCACGGATTCCGGATGATCAAGTTTCACAAACTCGATCGTGACATCACCATCCATCACAACGCAGAATTCATCATGCGCTGCCGCCATCCAATTCGACTTACCCTCTGCGCGGATCGCCTCGATCACATATTCGAAATTCTTCGCAACTGCGATCTTCTCGTAGGGCTTGGCACCACTCGCCACATCGAACACATTAGAGAAGCAGTAGTGTTTGGGTTTGTCATTGATGATCTCGATGTGGCCCTTCTCATAGTTATCGAGCGAGCCGAAACGGGTGACAAATTCAGACATGGAAGCGATCTCCTCGAGTGATTTTTTATTAACAAGCAGGCTGCTCACAGCTAACCTAGCATTCACTGAACTGTAGCCGTGATGAGTCGCTAGCAGAAGTCTGAATACGCCGACCACGGCGTTCGGCTTTCCCGAACAATCTGCACTGCAGCAAAGCGGTTTATTTGGCGCGGCCGACGCTCTCCATCGCCAGATCCCATGGCGGAATCTCGGAGAAGCTCTGCGTGATGTGGTCTAAGAAGAGTCGCAGTTTGTACATGTTGCGCTGCGTCTTGGGGTAAACCGCGGTAAACCAGAAATGCGAAAGTTGAAAATCCTGCAATAACAAATTGAGTCGCCCTTCTGCGATCGCGTCCGCCGCAACAATCGTCGGGATACAAACCACACCGCCGCCATCTATCGCGTAGTCGCGCAGCATGTGCACGCTATTGGTTCGCAACGCCGGTTTGAGGTCAAGAATGACCTGACGCGCGGTCCCATTGAATACCCAGCGATCACGCGAGGGATATCGCGAGTACAAACCCAGGCGATGCTGCAGCAAATCTTCCGGCTCTTGAATGGGCTGGTGCTGCGCGAGGTAATCCGGGGAGGCACAGAATACGCGACGCACTTGAAATAGTCGCCGCTCGATCAAGTCCTCAGACGCCGGCGGAAAAATCTGCAAGGCACAATCGAAGCCTTCTTTCACCGGATCGACCACTGCATCATTGACTGTCAGATCAATTGCGATACCGGGGTAAAGATGGTGGAACTCGCTAAGCAGATGCGCCATGTGACCCAGCACGAAACCAGGCAAGGCATGGATACGCAACATACCGGTAGGTGCGACGCGTGAGTCGCGCATCTGATCCACTAGCCCATTAGCGCGCGCAATCAGATCAGCGCACTCCTTGTGAAACAGTTCGCCAATCTCAGACAGACGCACATGACGTGTGGTGCGATGAAACAGCGGCGCGCCAACAAACTCCTCCAGTTGCTGAACGCGACTGGTAATGACCGACTTCGACACACCAAGCTGACGCGCGACATCTGCGAAGCTCGATGCCTCGGCGACGCGGACAAAGGCGTCAATGCTCTGAAAGGTATCCACCGATTCGCCTCAATTCAGGTCCCGGCGCACCCCGGCGGGGTTGCTCTGAGGAAAATGCTAACAGATGCCGAGCCACGTGCCTTGGAGTACTTTCGTGAAATCGAGTCTTCGGGCCAGCCTGTGATCATCACAGACCATGGCCACCCCACCCTGGAAGTGCGCCTTTACTCGCCGCTGGAATCCGATCCGCGAGCACAACTTAGAGGATCGGTAATTCACTACAAAGAACCAACATTGCCGGTCGACGATGACGCATGGGAAGCCGCCCAATGATCGTGCTAGACACCCACACGCTGGTCTGGTGGGCGAACGGGGACGATTCACAACTATCCCCTGCTGCGCGCAAAGCAATCAAGGCACACACGGGGGAAGGCGAGATCGTCATTTCTTCCATATCCGCATGGGAAATCGCCATGCTGGTCGAACGCGGCAGGCTAGCGCTCAGCATGAGCGTCAGCCAGTGGCTTGAAACGATCGGAAAGATCGCCCAGATCCGCTTCATCCCAATTGATAATCGGATCGCAGTCGCCAGTACCCAGTTACCGGGTGAATTTCATAAAGACCCCGCAGATCGGATGATCGTTGCCACTTCAAGAGGTCTTTCTGCGCCTTTGATCACCGCTGACCAAAGAATCCGAGACTATCCGCACGTCAAATCGATTTGGTAAGCGGTCACGCGGGACGACGAAGACAGTACGGACGTGCGCCGGAAACGTTCGCTCAAAAGGTTGCTGGCTAGGCGGGGCTGCCGCAGACAGTACTGGACGTACGACAGGGCAGCACCAACAACGCCGGCGGCCCTCCAATGGAGCGTTGCAACGCCTGATTTTTCAGGTTGCTAGCAAGGCGCGACGACGAAGACAGTACTGGACCTACGGCGGAAACGTTTGCTCAAAAGGTCGCCGGCTAGGCGGGGCTGCCGCAGACAGTACTGGACGTACGACAAGGCAGCACCAACAACGCCGGCGACCTTTTGAGAGGACGTTTAAGCTTTGGGGAGAGTGACGCCGCGCTGCCCCTGATACTTCCCACCCCGGTCTTTATACGACACATCACACACTTCATCGCTCTCGAAGAACAAGACTTGCGCGCAGCCTTCGCCAGCATAAATCTTGGCGGGCAGTGGTGTGGTGTTGGAGAACTCGAGGGTGACGTAGCCTTCCCACTCTGGCTCGAAAGGTGTCACATTGACGATGATGCCGCAGCGCGCGTACGTTGATTTGCCGAGGCAGATGGTGAGTACATTACGCGGAATACGAAAGTACTCAATGGTACGCGCCAGCGCGAATGAATTAGGCGGGATGATGCACACATCACTTTTCAGATCAACGAAGGAGTTTTCATCGAAATTCTTCGGATCGACGATGGTGCTATTAATATTGGTGAAGATCTTGAATTCATTCGCACAGCGTATATCGTAACCATAGGATGATGTGCCGTAAGACACAATACGCTGCCCGTTTGCTTCACGTACCTGCCCTGGCTCGAACGGTTCGATCATGCCGTGCTCTGCGGCCATGCGGCGGATCCACTTGTCGGATTTGATACTCATAGCGATAGACTCATTCAAGGGTTGCTGCGATTTTACGCGAATTCAAATTATTACCTATCTCGCAACGGGCACAGCATCCTTCAACGTTGCAGGGTCTCCCACACTTTCTGCAAGCGCTTGACGGATACGGGCATGGGCGTGCGTATCGCGCGCAGGATCACTGCGGAGTTTGTCGATACGCACCTGTATCGCTTTCAGATACCGCGGAAAATGAGCTAACTGTGCGTGATCGGTATCGATGACAAATCGCTTATGCACCAACATCTGCAGTTGCGCGCTGATATCTGCATAAGCGGCTGCATGCGTCTTGATGCCCTGTAGCTTCTTTGGCAGGCCGTGATACTCCGCCAGGATCTGGCCGACGAGTCGAGCTATTTCATTGACCAACAGATTCAATCGCGACTTGCCCTCATCCCGTCGGGTAGTGAACTGTGCCTGATTCAGCGGCAATGGCGCCTGCAGACAAGCACGTGCGAGACCGGCATGAATCATCTGGTCGCGTAATTCTTCTTGTGTACCGAGCCCGACGAAGTGCATGCCCATCTGCTGCAGGCCGGGGACATTTTTTTCAAGGTACTTCAGCTGCTCTTTGAGTTGAATGGCGAATAGACGACGCAAGCCTTTCAGATGAATACTAGCCGCCTCGCTTGGATCATCAAATACTTCGATGTCGCAATGAGTACCCTTATCGACCAGCGCGGGAAATCCAATCAGCTTCTGGCGCCCCTGCGGAATTTCAAGCAACTCCGGTAGCTCACCGAATGACCAGGTACTAAGGTTGTGATAACCAGAGGCAGAGGCAGGTAAAGCGGTGGCCGTACGACCCGGTGTGGTGGAAGGTGCTGGTACCGCACCCGCTACGGCTGGCTCATCGGCTGATGAGCCAGCTTCCACCTCCACGACCGGACTCACCTGCTCCACCATTTTTTGAAACTGCTCGCGCGCTTGGGAACCATACTCTGCCTGCAGCGTTGCAAGATTTCGTCCCATATCGAGCTGTCGGCCGTGCTCATCAACCAGCTTGAAATTCATGAAGTGATGCGCAGGCAATGTCTCGAGCTTGAAATCTGCAACTCGGGTTATGGTCCCGGTGCGCTCACGCACATCCGCAATCAAGGCATCTAGCAGCGAACCTTGGGCAAATTTTTTCGCAGCATGAATGCGACCGCAAAAACTTGCTGCATACTCGGGAAGCGGTACACACTGTCGGCGTAGTTTTTGTGGCAGGGACTTCAGCAGGAGATGGACTTTTTCTTTCAGCATCCCCGGCACTAGCCATTCACAGCGCACTGCGGATACCTGATTCAATGCATAAAGGGGCGCCGCCAGTGTTACCCCGTCTCGAATCGAACCCGGCTCGAAGTGGTAGGTCAGCGCCATTTCAACGCCAGCATGGCGCATCAACTTGGGAAACAGATCGGTGGTGATACCGGCTGCTTCGTGGCGCATCAGATCATCACGCGACAAATGCAGCAGCTTTGGGTTGCCTGTGCTCGCTTTTTTTAACCACTGCTCAAAACCGACCGCAGTACAGATATCTTGCGGAATCAACTTATCGTAAAACGCAGTGATCAATGTCTCATCGACTAGAACATCCTGACGTCGGGATTTATGCTCGAGGTTTTCTATTTCGCGAATTAATCGCTGGTTATGTGCCAGGAAAGGGGCGCGCGTTTCAAAGTCGCCATCAACCAGCGCACTGCGAATAAAAATCTCGCGTGCTTCTTCAGGATTAATCTTGCCGTAATCAATACGGCGCTGGCTGTACACTACCAAGCCGTAGAGCGTGGCGCGCTCATACGCCGAAACCTGCCCGCTACGCTTTTCCCAGCGCGGATCGCCCCAGGATTTTTTCAGCAAATGTGCTCCAACACGCTCCAGCCACTGTGGCTGTATCTGCGCCAGCGTACGTGCGAACAAGCGCGAGGTCTCTACCAACTCGGCCGCCATGATCCAGCGACCAGCTTTCTTACCGAGCGAGGAACCCGGCCAGAGATGAAACTTGATGCCGCGCGCGCCCAAATAATGCGGCTCGTCTTCCTGCTTGAAGCCGACATTGCCGAGCAAACCCGTCAGCAAGGCGAGGTGAAGTTGCTCATAAGTTGCGGGCGTTTCATTCACACGCCAGCCTTGCTCCCGCACAAGCGTAAACAGCTGCGCATGCACATCACGCCACTCGCGTAGCCTGAGCTGCGAAACAAAGTTAGCTCGGCAATGCTCTTGTAGCTGACGATTCGATTTTTTATGTGCGATTGCATCTTCGAACCAGCTCCATAACTTAAGGTAAGTCAGGAACTCGGACTTTTCATCTTCAAATTTTTTATGCGCACTATCTGCTGCACCCTGCGCCTCTTGCGGGCGATCGCGGGCATCTTGCACTGATAATGCCGATGCAATAATCAATAGCTCTCGTAAGCAATCATGATCACGCCCCGCCAGAATCATGCGCCCGATACGGGGGTCAAGCGGTAGCTTGGCCAGTTGCTGACCCAAGCCAGTCAGCTGCTTGGCCTCATCCACTGCACCCAGTTCTTGCAGCAGCTGATAACCATCGGCGATAGCGCGACCCAGCGGCGGCTCAATGAAGGGAAACTGCTCGACATCGCCCAGGCGCAGCGACTTCATACGGAGAATCACCGCAGCGAGTGATGAACGCAAAATCTCTGGTTCAGTGAATGCGGGGCGCTGTAAAAAATCCTGCTCGTCGTATAAACGTATGCAAACACCCGCTGCGACACGGCCACATCGCCCTGCACGCTGTTTAGCTGCGGATTGCGAAACCGGTTCGACCTGCAGCTGCTCGACCTTGTTACGGTAACTATAGCGTTTGACACGCGCGGTGCCCGCATCCACGACATAGCGAATTCCGGGCACGGTCAACGAGGTTTCAGCGACGTTAGTGGCCAGCACAATCCGTCGCGCATTAGTCGGCTTGAAAATACGCTCCTGCTCTTGTGCCGAGAGGCGGGCAAAGAGGGGCAGTATTTCGACCTGTGGCGGGTGATGCTTACGCAGCGCCTCGGCGGCGTCGCGAATCTCGCGCTCACCGGGCAAGAACACCAGGATGTCACCCGGGCCAATGCGTGCGAGCTCATCAACTGCGTCGACGATGGCATCCATTAAATCCCGCTGCTCTTTGGCTTTAGCGGCCGCAGACGGTGTCGTGCTGCCGGGTTTGGCATCCGTCTCTACGGGCCGATACCGGACCTCGACCGGATACAAGCGACCCGATACCTCGATCACCGGTACTTCTTGCGCGTCGCTTGCAAAATGGCGCGCGAACCGCTCGGCATCAATCGTTGCCGAGGTGATGATCAGCTTCAGGTCTGGTCGCTTGGGCAGTAGCTGCTTTAAGTAGCCCAGCAAGAAATCGATATTCAAGCTGCGCTCATGCGCCTCGTCAATAATGATTGTGTCGTACTGGCGCAGCAGCGGGTCACCCTGCGTCTCGGCCAACAAAATACCGTCGGTCATCAGCTTGATCCAGGCGCCCTCAGACAGCGTGTCGTTGAAGCGCACCTTGTAGCCCACGTGCTGACCGGGCGGCGAGCCAAGCTCCTGCGCGATACGTTTTGCTGTGGATGAGGCGGCAATACGGCGGGGTTGGGTGTGGCCGATCAAGCCATTCACCCCGCGCCCGATCGACAGGCAGATTTTTGGGAGCTGGGTGGTTTTGCCTGAACCCGTCTCGCCGCTGACGATCACCACCTGGTGTGACACAAGCGCAGCCGCGATCTCCTCGCGGCGCTCGGAGACCGGTAGCTCTTCAGGAAAATCGATAGCGGGAAGCGGGTGCCTGACCGGAACCTGTTTGGAGAGTGGCGCGCTGCGTGTTTTTTTCGGGGGCAAGGCTGCTGACATGTCGGGCGAATTATAATGCCCGCTATGGAAAACAATGCTCAGTTCGTCGCCTGGCTGCGTTCGGTCGCACCGTATATCCACGCATTCCGTGGCAAGACGTTCGTGGTGGCCTTCCCAGGCGAGTTGGTCATGGCTGGCGCGCTGCCGGTGCTGGCGCATGATCTATCGCTTCTGCATGCGCTGGGCATCAAGATCGTGCTGGTGCATGGCTCGCGACCGCAGGTAGAAGAACAGCTCGGGCTGCGTAAAGTCCAGACCCGCTTCCACAATGGATTGCGCATAACCGATGCCGCCGCGCTCGAGTGCGCCAAAGAAGCCGCGGGCGAGATTCGGCTCGATATCGAGGGCGCATTCAGCCAAGGCCTGCCAAATACGCCGATGGCGAACGCGGCCGTACGTGTCATCTCGGGTAACTTCGTGGTGGCGCGTCCGAGGGGCATTATCGATGGTGTCGATCTTGAGCACACCGGTGTCACCCGCAAGATCGCGCATGAAACTATTAATGCCATCCTCGACACCGGCGCGCTGGTACTGCTCTCGCCGCTCGGCTTTTCACCCACGGGCGAGGTGTTCAATTTATCCATGGAAGATGTGGCGTTGTCGGCCGCAACAGCGCTGCGTGCTGACAAGTTAATCTTTATTACCGAAACACCGCTAATGACCGATGCCGGTGGCGCCGAGATACGCGAGGTATCGGTGCATCAGGCCCAAGCCATTCTCGGTTCCGGCTGCTTGCGTGCCGACGCAGCGTTTTACTTCGAACATGCGATCCATGCCTGCCGCGCAGGGGTACCACGTGCGCACATGGTGCCGTTCAGCAGTGACGGTGCTGTATTGCTTGAGGTGTTTACCCACGACGGTATCGGCACCATGATCTCAGCCGCCTCCCTTGAAAGCCTGCGTGAGGCGACCATCGAGGACGTCGGCGGTGTACTGCGCCTGATCGAGCCGCTCGAGGCAAACGGCACGCTCGTCAAGCGCGGGCGCGACCGCGCTCTATCCCTTCCCGAACGAGAAAATGGCTGAAATGGCTTGCCTCACCGTCAGCCCGGATTCTCAAGGACAAGGTGACGGTGAGCGCATGCTCAAACATATCGAGCAGCGGGCGCGTGCTGCGGGATTCAAGCGGCTGTTTGTATTGACGACGACCGCCGCGCACTGGTTCATCAAGCGTGGTTTCGTACAAAAGAGTTTCGATGATCTGCCGAAGGATCGGCAGAATATGTACAACTGGCAGCGCAAGTCGCTGGTTTTAATTAAAAATCTTTAAATGCCACTTGGCTGGAGAGTTTCATGACCCGAATGGTTCATTGCATCAAACTGAACAAAGAAGCCGAAGGCTTGGATTTCCCACCCTACCCCGGCGATCTGGGCAAGAAAATCTGGGAGAGCGTATCCAAGGAGGCTTGGGGCGCGTGGCTCAAGCACCAGACGATGTTGGTTAATGAGAACCGGCTGAATCTGGCGGATGTACGCGCTCGGAAATATCTGGCTACGCAGATGGAGCGGCATTTCTTCGGTGAAGGCGCTGATGAGGCGGTCGGCTACGTACCACCCTCAGCGTAGCCAACTTATATCCAAGCCCCAGAGCCCGCCGAGTGCGGGCTTTTTTGTTAGGCATGGTGCATTTGTACTATTTTTCATGACGCTAAGACGGTCAATAGTAAAGCCTCTGAAGTGATTGAGGTATGTGATGACTATCGCCGCTCCGCCGATTACACCCGCCCATCAGCTCAATCCCGGCACACCTGTTGCACCGGAACCTGACCGATCATCGTTACTGCTAGCTGCGATCAAGGACTACGGGCTGGATCCTGAGTTGGCATTAAAGGCATTATGGAGAAGCGAAGATATTGGAGTACCTGTCTCATTCGATCTGGGGCGACTTGCTAAACAGTGTAATCAAGATGACACCAACACCAAGTCTACAGACAAGGCTACGCAAGAGGTAAAGAAAAAAGCATTAGGGGATCGGCTTGCACTCACGAGCGAACTAGTCAAGAGCTCCCCTAATTTGAAAGCACTGTCGTCTCGAATCGAATCCGCTATCAAAACTGGCGAAGATCCGCAGGCAGCGGTGTCGACCTTGATCGCAGCTCATCTTAAGGCAAGCGATAAGATCGCTGAAACTCGCAACAATGTTTTCTTCGGTTTTTTGTATCTCGTGAAGATGACGATTAAAGGCGAGATTACAGATCGACTCATTGAGGCTTTTTCCAAAAAAACTGTCAGCACCGATACGGCGCGCGAGGCAGCATTCTCAAAGGCAGTCAATCAAGAGGCAAGGACACTGCTTGCGTCTCATATTTTCTCACCATTGCGTAATGAAACCCCCGCACGGGTTGACAACATGAATCTCAGCGAAAAAGCCAAACCGATTGACGATATCAAACTCAGCGAAAAAGCCAGACCGAAATTCGAAATTTTTAAAAATATGATGGATACATTACCAGCAGAATTGCGTAACCATGAAAATTGGGGAAACGTAGAAAAACGGATGGCAGCGTATTTCAATCACACCATCGCCGATCAGGGAGCTCCCCTAGAAGATTTAATGAAACGCCCAGAGACAAATCTATCTGCGCTGATAAATTCAATGGAAATCAGCTGCAATCTTGACCCAAAAACTGCTCGCAACATAGCGTTTCAGCGCGAAATCTATAACATAGGGAATAACACACGTCCCGGCACACGCAACAACAGCCAAGTCACGGGATACCCCGAGAGTTACATAAACAGGGTCGTACAAACTGCTAAACCAGGCCAGGCACCGGAGGCACTAAAACCTGGCAATCAGCTATCACTGGCTGTCGACACACCATTGCGCAGAGAGAACGGAAGCATAGTCGACGTCACAATTTTATCGCTCATTGGACCGGCGCTGGATTCACGTACACAGCCGGAATATGCGCTATATGTAACCAGTCAGGGAGACGATACCGTACCTGAGCTGAAGTCTGGGGCGTTCAAGAAGGCGTACAGTACTATCCGAAATCAAGCGCTGGCTTACGCCCGAGCACACCCAGAAAAAACAGAGTTTGCACTTACGGGTGTAGGGCTTAACACATTCCTGAATGGATTGATCTTTCTTGATGACAAGGAGAACTTAAATGAGGAGGTCAAAATAGAAGCACAGAAGATTGGTGCAAAAATCCTTGCCGAGCTTACGATTGAACTACGAAAGATTGGAAGAACAGTTGTATTCACTGATGTAAATGAAGCTATCTTAGATCTGGTCAATGATCAGCTCGACCAATTGAAAGACTCAGGAAGCGCTGCCAACTCCGATGCAGGATTGACCGAACGGATTCGGCTCGCCGGGAAAATTCCCGGCGATTGGATCAACCCGGGCATAGTGATCTTCAATGCCTGGGATACTCACTCCCTTTTAGGCAACAAGCTGAATAATGATCACACAATTGATGGCTTCATCGGCAGGAACACCCTGATTCACCCCATCCATGCTCTGCGCTGTGCGATGGACGCGGAGGGGATTTCATTACCCTAGAAACTCAAGACCCTCACACCGCCAGCAGTCCCCAGCAAACACACCGCCGCGCCTTTCAAGGCAAACAGCCCCACGCTCACCACGCCCGGCAACTGATTGATCTGCTGCTCTAGCGCTTTCGGGTCATGAATCTGCAAACCGTTCAAGTCAAGAATATAGCCGTGGTTGTCGGTCACGTAAGGCGCACCATCCCGCATTCGTAATACCGGATCGGCCCCCAGCGCCCGCAGTGATCGCGTAACGGAACTAGTCGCCATCGGAATCACTTCCACCGGTAGCGGGTACTTGCCCAGTACATCGACCAGCTTTGACTGATCTGCAATGCAGATAAACTTTTCTGCTACCGAGGCGACGATTTTCTCGCGAGTGAGTGCGCCCCCGCCGCCTTTGATCATGGCACCGCTATGGTCAATCTCATCGGCGCCGTCGATATACACCGGTATCTGATCGATCTCGTTCAGATCGAATACCGGCACACCCCGCGCCGCTAAGCGCGCTGCAGTCGCCTCGGACGAAGCTACCGCTCCCTTGATGCGATGGCGAATTTCACCGAGCGCATCGATAAAAAAATTTGCGGTCGAACCGGTGCCGACGCCGACGATCTCACCCTCGACAACGTAGCGAATTGCGGCATGCGCCACCGCTTGCTTGAGTTCATCTTGCGTCATGTTTCGCACCCAATTTAAAGCGCGCATTGTATCGGATGACCACAAGAATCAAGTAAAACGTCACCGGCATTATTAGTAACCGCTCGCCGTACACCATCGAATGTAACCAGCGCACCGGTCTCAACTGTGCGTCATTGTTAGGCGCTTATTTGGTTCAAAGTGTCAAGAGAGCGGGCAGACTATGCGGCGACCTGATTTGCCGCCAGATACTGCGCCAGCGAGGCTTTATTGTGTAAATCCAGTTTCCGGTAGAGGTGCGCGAGCTGATTGCGCACTGTGTGGTGTGACACCCCAAGCTCACGTGCGATCTGTTTATGACTCATGCCGGCAGCAAATCGACGCGCCACCACAAACTCGCGCGGCGTCAGTACCTCCATCACATCAATCGGACGTAAGCGGCACAGTTGCGCACCGCCCTGACGAAGCCAGGAGATCTCGATTTGTCTACCACGGTAGGTTTTTCCCTCGTTCAGCACCTGTAAAGCAGCTTCGGGGATAAAGTCCGGTGCAAGATCGGGCCACTCGCGCTCGAGTAAATCAAAGAAACGCTGGTCTGCTAACTCGACCTGCCCGTCGGGAAGCACCAAGCCGGTAGCACCCGCGCTGTCGCGCCGCTGGCCTGGTTTGGCGACACGTTCGAGCGTACGGGTGCGATTAATTGAGAGCGCGTGCGAGAGATGAATCCACAACCCATGGAGACACGCGGCGTCGGTCTCGGCAAAGCGAACATCCTGCTGCCGGTAGAGAACAATCCAACGTGCCGGTTGCACTTTTTTCGGGTCGTCGCCATGAAACATCAGATGGCACAGGCCAAGTTCGTCTGCCAGAGACCGCGGGCCACTTTTAACCAGTTGCTGCGCTTTTTTACCGCTGCGCTTCTTGCGATACAGCTCGCGAATACCGCCACGAGACGGCGACATCGGTGCATTTCGGATACCGCGTGCCACCGGGTCATCTTGTACCGATTCACGCGCCATCACCGTCTCGGGCACGGTCGCTGTCGGTGCGCTTGGGGCTGCCATCAGCCGCGTCATGGACTGTGGGTTCGAGCGCTCGCCCGTACCAAAAATAGCGCCATCGAACCGTATCCACATCTGCAGCAGGCTGATCGCCCGCTCCAAAAATTGATCGGGTGATGCGTACTCGGCCAAAGCGTATAGGTCTCTGACGGTGGTCGAGAAAGCCTGCATGTCTCGCTCCTTTGCCCAGCTGGGCGAATCTTGGGTTGTTCGAATATCGAATTGCTTTTTTAGAAACGTACCGAAATTTTGTATGTTTGACAACACAAAATGAGCGATATTCGAGCAATTTTTTTATCGACCGGCCATCCAAGACTCAGTTACTGGACAGCAACCACTGCCAGTTACTGCCGGCCACGGTTTTCGCGGCTAGGTCTCTGCTGATGGAGTTGATAGGTAGCAAGACAAGGCAACGGCGAGCATCGATGCGGTTATCATCCGCATCACCTTAATTCCCACTGCCTGAACACCCACCGGCCACGGCCGGTGCCAGCCCCTGCCGATGCGCGAGCCCAGCCACCACCCGATCCTTCATTTGCCGCAAGCCGCTGCCCTAGCCGAACATGCCCAACAGGCGCGTCAATGGCGGTTGACCGATTTATTTCGGCAGGATGCGTCACGTGCAGCACGCTTCACGCTGGAAGCAGCGGGCTTATGCCTCGACTTCTCTAAAAATCACGTGACCGAGCAGACGGTGGCGCTATTAACCGAATTCGCGCAGGCCCGCGGAGTCGAGACGCTGCGCGATGGAATGTTCCGAGGTGAGCGTATCAATCTGAGTGAGCAGCGCGCGGCATTGCATACCGCGCTGCGCCTGCCCCCTGATGCAAGACTGGTAGTAGACGGTGAAGAACTCGTCGGCGAGATACAACGCGGCTTACGACGAATGGAATCATTCGCCGAACAAGTACGACACGGACAATGGAAGGGCTATACCGGCAGAGAGATCACGGATGTGGTCAACATCGGTATTGGCGGATCAGATCTCGGCCCGGCAATGACCTGCGCTGCCATGCGCCATTACAGCCACCCGCGCTTGCGATTTCATTTTTTGTCGAATGTGGATGGACACGCAACGGTCGCTACCCTCGCCGCGCTGGATCCAGCTACAACGCTGTTCATCATCTCGTCGAAGTCATTCACGACCCAAGAAACCATGCTGAATGCGCATGCGGCTCGCCGCTGGTTTCTGGCATATGGCAAAGAAAAAGATTTAGCGGCTCATTTCGTCGCGGTATCGACCAATACGCCGGCAGTGACCGCGTTTGGTATTGCACCCGACAACATGTTCCCCTTCCGCGATTGGGTAGGTGGCCGCTTCTCGATCTGGTCATCCATCGGGCTATCACTACTGGTAGCGATAGTTTGATACCCGCTCGCAGCTGATCGCGCCTTATCAAGAGGACTTGCGGCACTTCCCTGCTTATCTGCAACAACTTGAGATGGAGAGCAATGGCAAGAGTGTGACGCGCAATGGTGAGCCGACGCCGATGAAAACCTCGGCTGTCATCTGGGGGAGTACCGGCACCAATAATCAACATGCCTACTTCCAAATGCTGCACCAAGGCAGTGACCTGATACCGGTGGATTTTATTGCTGCGCTCAAACCACACCACGATCTCATCGACCAACAGCGCGCGCTGCTGGCAAATTGCTTCGCCCAGGCCGAGGCATTAATGAACGGTGTACAAGACGCCTCATTACCAACGCACCGACTTTTCCCCGGCAACCGACCAAGCAACATGCTGCTGATGAATCAGCTAACACCGGCCTCGCTCGGTGCATTGATTGCACTCTACGAACACAAAACCTTCGTGCTTGGCGTACTGTGGGACATTAATAGCTTTGACCAATGGGGCGTGGAGTTGGGCAAGACCTTGGCGCTACGGATCCTGGCAGAACTTGAAGGTTCAGAATCCGCAGGACAGCATGACAGCTCAACTAACGCCCTGATTACGCGAGCGCGTTCTGCCCTGAAGTAAAGCATTAAGCGACCCCTCTCGCCCCTCGGTACAATGCACTATCCTTAAGTAACCGTCACTCTTTGCCCTCTTGCCGCTACTCATGAATCAACTCGCACAACTCAAGCAATACACCACCGTCGTCGCCGATACCGGTGACTTCCACGCGATGCAAACCTTTCAGCCGCAGGATGCGACTACCAATCCCTCACTCATCCTGAAGGCCGTTCAAAAATCTGAGTATCGTCCACTGCTGGAGCAGACCATACAAGCACATCGTGGCGCATCAACCAGCACCATCATTGATCACTTATTGATTGCTTTTGGCTTGAAGATTCTCGCGATCATTCCGGGTCGGGTCTCAACCGAAACCGATGCACGCCTGTCGTTCGATACCGAAGGTACGATCACTAAAGCGCGGCAGCTGATTGCCTTATACGAAGCGGCAGGCATATCGAGACAACGTGTACTGATCAAGATCGCTTCGACTTGGGAAGGTATCTGTGCAGCGAAAGTACTGCAGCAAGAAGGTATACGCTGCAATATGACCCTGCTGTTCTCGCTACCCCAAGCCATCGCTTGCGCAGAAGCAGGTGCACAGCTGATCTCGCCCTTCGTTGGCCGTATCTATGATTGGTACAAAAAGGCGTCTGGTACCGACTACAGCGGTGCAGATGATCCCGGTGTGCAGTCGGTACGGCGCATCTACACCTACTATAAGAAATTCGGCTACACCACTGAAGTGATGGGCGCGAGCTTCAGAAACACCTCGCAAATCCTTGAACTTGCCGGTTGCGATCTGCTAACGATTAGCCCTGAACTGCTGCAGTCGCTTTCCGATACGGAGGGAGTCGTCGAACGCAAACTCTCTAGCGAGCAAGCTGCGCATGCCGACATACAAAAAATTAGCCTCGATGAAAAGGCGTTCAGGCTGGCGCTGAACGAGGACGCCATGGCAACCGAGAAGCTGGCCGAGGGCATAAGGTTGTTTTGTGCAGATTCGGTGAAGCTGGACGTTTTGGTCGCGCAGCTCGGCTAAGTTCGTTTCAGGCGGCAATCAAACCGCGCTTACGTGCCTGATCCAGCAGATAAAGCGATGCTAATAGACGGTTTGAGTCAACCTCAACACCGATCGGCATCCCCTCTACCTGCTCGGTGAATGCTTTCGCAAAGGCTAGACATTCCGGTTTGAAGTAATTGGATTTCTCGGGCAACCTATAGCCCGCGCTGTCGCTGCGCTTTGCATATCCAGCCACATATTTTTCGAATAGCTCTCCGCCTTGTGTTGCTTCTAAATCGGTCAATTCAGCCAGTGACGGGATACGATTTTTTTCCTGAGCGGCAGACGGTGGCCTGGCGGGCAGGAGCTCTTTCACCTTTTTGTCTAGCGCCTCAGCGACGTTGCCAATGACATTTTTCAGACTTTCGAAAAACTCTTTCTCAGCCTGATCGAATACTAACCCGTCTCCATCGCTCAATCTCTTCACCAGCCTACTCGCGAGCTCGAGTGATTCGAGTAAATCACTCGCCCGCCTGCTGGCCTCGGTGTCGTAATTCAATACTTGCTCGATCGTATGAGCATCGCCTGCATTGCGTGCGGCAGGCGCTCCGCTCGCAGAAGCCAGCTTCGCGATTGCACGAAGACCATCCATCGCTTTACGAACCTGATCCTCCTGCATGCTTAACACACCAGCGATCCTACTAATCTGCTGCGAATCCCACGCCTTCATAGTCGACAGCATGGAAATCCAGCGCGCCGCTGGTGGCGGTGGACGTGATGCATCCAAGTCGGTTAGTGATGATGAATCAATCTGTAGGGCCTCTATCGTTGCTTCAGTTATTTTCGAAGCCGGTGGCTCTACCTCATCCAAGCTGATGAACTGAGTTGCCTGCTCCAAGCGCTGCATGGACCCCTGCGGGTCTTGATTCCAACGCGTTAGATATTGAAAGGCCGACTTCTGATCAGTAGATAAATTCTCTGAATTCGCCCGTCCATACTGGATACAGGCTTCATGCAGGTATTTGCTACCGTCATAAATCATGAATGGGGTGTTGTTATCGCGGTGGCGATAAAATACTGCAACGAACTCTTCAAAGTCAGCTTGACCCGGCTGTTTTCTAGCAGCCTCTTCAGCTTGGCGAGCACGCTCCGCTTCTTGTGCTTTCTTTTGTTCTTCTTCTTTTATCTGCTTTTTGTAGTCAGTATGTGCAGACTTTAAGTCTTTTACTGCTTCGTAGGTTGCTTTTTGCTTTTCGGATAGCTGATAGCCCGGCTTACTTTGCAATTTGAATAGCGGCTGAAATACTTGATCAGCATGTTGGAGACAGTCTTCATCCAACGCGTATTGCAGTATATCTACCGGCTTGCCTCTGGAAGCCAAATAAGCCTCGAATTTTTCTTGGCCAGGCGATACCGGTTCTGGTGCTAGCTCTTCTACGTCGGCCTTTTCGGTGTCTTCGGTAGATATCGGTGGCTTAAAAGGTATCGCACCAAGCAGTCCCCTTGGCTCTTCGGGTACATCTTTGTCTTTAGCGTTTTCAGGAATGGGGAAGTAGTTGATCGGAGTCTGTGGCGATTGCGTGGGTCCGGAGGCTTCTGGTTTCGAATGTATTGACGTTTCTTTTATGTGCATCGTCGCCACGTTCACACACGACTCCGCACCCTTACCCGAAAAAAATCGCGCGACTGCCTCCGCTGCGTTACTCACACCGCGCCATAGGGCAGTGAATTTCTCGCTAATCGAAGAAAAAAATCCCGAGATAGCCTGTCCCCAGCGGGCATACCAGACCTTAGGCTCGGCAGACATCACACCTTGGCTGGTATCACTTTGTTCCGGGGGATCGGAGTTGATGTCACCTTCATCACCCCCGGGGGGTGTAATTCGATTGGTACTTATCACGGTCAGACTCGTTGGTGGCACGACTGTATCCTCGACTAAAGACGGAACGATGGATTTTCGTATCCGAGTCGAGCATGAAAGTTCGTTCAAAACCGGCCGCTGATACACCGGCAACGCAAACGGCGAATGCGCCGCTTAGGGCTTACAACACCCCGTCTTCTCGCAGTGCGGCGATCTGCTCTGCACTGTAGCCAAGCGCAGCGAGTACCTCATGGGTATGCTCACCCAACTCCGGCCCGATCCAGCGGGTGCCGCCGGGGGTTTCGGATAGCTTGGGCGTGACTGCCGGTAGCTTGACCGGCGTGCCATCTTTGAACAGATGCTGCTCGAACATCTGGCGCGCAAGAAACTGCGGGTCTTGCATCATGTCGCGCACCGAGTAAATCTTTGATACCGGCACATCGGCTGCCTGCAGCGCAGCCAATGCGGTATCGATGCGCTGGCTATTGCACCAAGCCTGAATCGCATCATCAATCTCTTGCGTGCGGGGAACGCGCCCCGCGTTGTTGGCGAGCTGAGGGTCAGTCGCCATATCTTCTCGGCCGATCGCGCTCATCAGTCGCTTGAAGATCGCGTCACCATTACCGGCAATCACAATGTTCTCGCCGTCCGCCGTGGTGTAGGTGTTGGAAGGCACAATGCCGGGCAAAGCACCACCGGTACGTTCGCGCACGACGCCGGCATGATCATACTCGGGCACCAGCGACTCCATCATGTTGAACACCGCTTCGTAGAGCGCAACGTCCACCATCTGGCCCTGCCCGGCCTTGCAGGCTTCACCGGTTTGTCCATTCCAGCGTCCACCGGTCACATCACGATGACGCAGCGCCATCAACGCACCCATCGCGCCATGCATCGAGGCAATTGAATCGCCAATCGAAATACCAATACGTACCGGTGGACGATCCGGGTGGCCTGATACATAGCGAATCCCGCCCATGGACTCACCAATCGCACCGAAGCCCGGCGCATCTCTCATGGGCCCGGTCTGGCCATAGCCGGATAGTCGCACCATGATCAGCGCTGGATTGATCGCCTTTAACTGCTCATAGCCCAGATCCCATTTCTCGAGGACACCGGGGCGGTAGTTTTCTATGACGATGTCTGCGTCGAGCGCTAGACGACGCGCGATGTCCTGCGCGCGTTTATCTTTCATGTTGAGTGTGATGCTTTTTTTATTTCGGCTTTGTATCGACCACCAAAGCGAGTTGCCATCTTTCAGTACACGCCACTGGCGAATTGGGTCGCCACCTTGCGGGGATTCAATCTTGATGACGTCAGCGCCAAACTCACCAAGCATGCGAGCGCAGAAAGGCCCGGCAATCAAGGTACCTAATTCGAGTACTTTGATACCCGCCAGCGGACCGGTTGGTTTTTTATCTTCTTGCATAGCTGAGAAAGCGATGAGATCAGGTGGTGCGGCGGTCCAGCATCGCGCGGGCGATGGTGCCCGCATCGACATACTCCAACTCACCACCGACTGGCACACCACGCGCCAAGCGCGAGACTTTCAAGCCGCGTGATTTCAGCGTTTCGCTGATGTAGTGTGCAGTCGCCTCGCCTTCGTTGGTGAAGTTAGTTGCGAGCACCACCTCGCTGACGACACCATCGGTGGCGCGCGAGATCAGTTTATCCAACTGCAGATCTTTGGGGCCGATACCATCGAGTGGTGATAGATGACCCATCAATACGAAGTACAAACCTTTGTAGGTGAGCGTTTGCTCAATCATCATCTGATCAGCTGGTGTCTCGACCACACACAGTAGTGTGGCATCCCGCACATTGTCGAGGCAGGTGTCACACTGATCATGCTCGGTGAAGGTGTGGCAGCGTGCGCAATGTCGTACGCACTCAATCGCATGCGACATGGCACGCGCGATCTGTACCGCACCGTCGCGGTCATGCTGCATCAGATGGTAGGCCATGCGCTGCGCAGATTTCGGGCCCACACCCGGCAGGCGGCGCAGGGCCTCGGTCAGCATATCGAGGCTGGACGGTGTTTTCACGTCGCTGTGATGGGCAGCATCAGAACGGCAGCTTGAACCCTGGCGGCAATGGCAAGCCAGCCGTCAGGCTGGCCATTTTTTCTTGCGAGGTAGCCTCGGCTTTGCGCACTGCATCGTTGAATGCCGCAGCAACCAGATCCTCCAACATGTCTTTGTCGTCACCGAGCAGTGATGGATCGATGGTCACGCGTTTGACATCGTTCTTGCATGTCATAACCACTTTCACCATACCGGCACCGGCTTGACCTTCGACTTCGACGCTGGCTAACTGATCCTGCATCTTCTTCATGTTGTCTTGCATTGCCTGCGCCTGCTTCATCAGGCCGGCCAATTGGCCTTTCATCATCTCGCGCTCCTGGGGTAAGAATATGGTTTATTGAAGGATGATCCAGTGACTCGCATTACAGTGGACGAACCGAGCCCGGCACAATGGTGGCGCCAAATTCACGCATCAGGGTCTGCACGAACGGATCTTCTTGCAAGGTCTGCTCGGCATTGCGCTGGCGCTCTGCTTCTTCGGCGACTTCGACAGCATGTGCGGTAATTTTAGTAGCGCCGATCTCGGTATCCAGTTGAACGCTCTTGCCGAGATGCTCGGAAAGCGCTGTCATTAGCTTCTCTTTACTACCTGCCGACAGCAAAGTATCCAGCGGCACTCGTATACGGATAATGAGTTCTTGTCCATTGTCTTCATACGATAGCAACTCACTTTGCATCGCTAATTGGCGAGCAACGCCACGTAAGCTAAGTTGTTTAACCAGCACTGGCCAATCTAACCCGCTTGCGTTCGCGGTTACCGTTGAGGTTGAGCTTGCAATTGCAGTTGGACTTGAGGGTACGTTTGCATCTACGTTTGCATCTGCGTTTGCATCTGCGTTTGCATCTGCGTTTGCATCTGCGTTTACGTTTGCATTCGCGTTTGCATTCGCGTTTGCACTCGTTGCTGCGGCTGCGGTCGACACCGGCGTGCTTACTGAATTTGCGGGCACCGCTAAGGGTGGTGCCGCTGTCTCGACGGTATTAGCGGTTTGTACCGATGGCACTGGCGTCAATATCTTGCTGGCGCGAGCAGCGGCGAGTGCTGCCATCGCACGACTCGCGGGTTTCTCAGTGCTGGTGCTTGCAGCAGTAGTGCTTGGTGGTTGTTTTGTGATGGCAGGCGCGCTGGCAGAACGCGAAGCCGCAGTAGCAGGTGCACCAGCAGACGGAGCAGCAGCGGCTGATACAGCGCGCGCGGCCGATGGCGCTGCTACTGCAATGCCTCCGCCATCGATGGGCGCAAATGCCAGCATACGGAGTAGCGTCATGGTAAAGCCGGAGTACTCGTCCGGTGCCAAACCAAGCTCGTGACGACCATGCACCACAATTTGGTAATACAGCTGCACATCTTCTGGCGAGAACATGGGTGCGAGGCGAACAATATCGTCACGCTCGGGCAAATCGTCTGGCACGGCAGATGGCACGGTCTGCGCAATTGCGATGCGATTGAGTAGCGTACCCAGATCCTGCAAGGCGCTGCTCCATGACAAACTGCGTGATGCCATCTCATCAGCAATATCAAGCAATGCTTTTGCGTCACGTGCTGCCAAGGCATCCAGCATCCGCACCAAGTAGGCTTGATCGAGTGCACCCAGCATGCCTTGCACCGCATCGAGGGTCACCTTGCCGGCGGCATAGGCGATGGCCTGGTCGGTTAATGACAAAGCATCGCGCATCGAGCCCTGCGCGCCTTGCGCGAGTAGCCGCAATGCCGGTGCATCAAAGCTGATCGCTTCCTGACCAAGAATATTTTCCAGATGCCCCACAATCTGCGCCGGTGGCATCTGTTTCAAGTTGAACTGCATGCAGCGTGACAGTACCGTCACGGGAATTTTTTGCGGATCGGTGGTCGCAAGAATGAACTTGATATGCGGCGGCGGCTCTTCCAGCGTCTTGAGCATGGCGTTGAACGCATGGTTGCTCAGCATATGCACTTCATCGATCATGTAGACCTTGAAGCGCGCATTGGACGGTGCATACACCGCCTGCTCAAGCAGCTGCGCCATTTCATCGACGCCACGGTTCGATGCGGCGTCCATCTCGATGTAGTCAACAAAGCGTCCGGCATCAATTGCGACACAGGCCTCGCACACGCCGCAAGGATGCGCGGTGATGTCGCCGCTACCATCGGTGCCCTGACAATTGAGTGCTTTGGCAAGAATGCGCGATAGCGTGGTTTTACCCACCCCGCGCGTACCGGTGAACAAATACGCATGGTGCAAGCGCTTCTGCTCAAGCGCATGCGTGAGCGCGCGCACCACATGCTCCTGACCGACCAGGCTGTCGAAGTTTTTAGGACGGTATTTTCGGGCAAGTACCTGGTAGGACATGTCCGCTCAGAGTGACGGTGTTGGGACTAGGATTTTACCCGACCCAACACGCGCTTCCCGCGAGTGAGAATAGATAAGCAGAGTGACGGTGTTGGGACTAGGATTTTACCCGACCCAACACGCGCTTCCCGCGAGTGAGAATAGATAAGCCTTTAGCGGCGAATTTGGGGGTAGAGGCGAGCCTTGTCTGCGGCACTTGCGGTAAATGGCTGTGGCTGCTTCGTTCCCGACCTGACCAGGTTGACCACGCCACAATGCGCAGGGGCCCGCCGCTGCGCAGTCTAACTCAAAACCCGAGCGACTCCCACAGCGCATCGACACGTCGCTTGACATCGTCGTCCATCGCAATGGTTTTGCCCCACTCTCGCGAGGTCTCACCCGGCCATTTATTGGTGGCATCGATGCCCATCTTGCTACCCAGACCGCTTACCGGAGAGGCAAAGTCGAGGTAATCGATGGGTGTGTTGTCGACCATGGTGGTGTCACGTATCGGATCGACGCGGGTGGTGATCGCCCAGATCACTTCTTTCCAGTCGCGGATGTCGACATCCTCATCCACCACCACAATGAACTTGGTATACATGAACTGGCGCAGGAAGCTCCAGACGCCAAACATGACCCGCTTGGCATGGCCGGGGTAAGACTTCTTCATCTGCACCACGGCCATGCGGTAACTGCAACCTTCTGGGGGCAGATAAAAATCCGTGATCTCGGAAAATTGCTTCTGCAACAGCGGCACAAACACTTCGTTGAGCGCAACGCCCAATATCGCGGGCTCGTCGGGTGGCTTGCCGGTATAGGTTGAGTGATAAATCGGGTCACGCCGCATGGTGATGCGGTCGACGGTGAAGACCGGGAACCAGTCCTGCTCGTTGTAATAACCGGTGTGGTCGCCGAACGGCCCCTCCAGCGCGTGGGCGTAGCCGGTTGGATGGCTGTCATCTGGATAGATATGCCCCTCCAGCACGATCTCGGCCGAGGCGGGCACTCGCAGCTCACTACCGATCGCCTTCACCAGCTCCGTCCGGCTGCCACGTAACAAGCCGGCGAACTGGTACTCCGACAGGCTGTCCGGCACCGGGGTCACCGCTCCTAATATAGTGGCGGGGTCGGCCCCCAGGGCGACTGCGATCGGGTAAGGCTGACCGGGATTTCTGAGGCAGTGCTCCCGAAAATCCAGCGCCCCACCCCGATGCGCCAGCCAGCGCATGATCAATTGGTTGGGACCGATCACTTGCTGTCTATATATACCCAGGTTTTGCCGCTTCTTATGCGGCCCCTTGGTAATGACCAGGCCCCAGGTGATCAGCGGCGCGATA
>JAJTGD010000075.1 GCA_021299035.1 Oxalobacteraceae bacterium
GCTCCGGACCCCTGCTCCGACCTTGGGAATGCAATAACTTCCATGATGACTCCTAAAACGGGCTTATGCCCTGAGTTAATGTCCCCCGCGACCAGAGGACTTGATTGAAACCCCGGCTAGCCGAGGTTCCGGATTCTTTTATCCCGCCGACTCATCCTCGGCGAACAGCGACAGCACTGAATCACCACGGCTAATCCGGCGAATGGTTTCTGCCAACAGCGGTGCACACGACAGTTGCCGAATTTTTCCACACGCTTGTGCTTGCGCGCTGAGCGGAATGGTATTAATCACCACTACCTCATCGATCGGCGAATGCTGTATGCGCTCAACCGCCGGGCCCGACAACACCGGGTGGGTACAGTAGGCCACCACCTTGGTGGCACCGCGCTCCTTCAATACCTCGGCGGCCTTGGTCAAGGTACCTGCGGTATCGACCATGTCGTCCATGATCACGCAATTGCGGCCTTCCACTTCACCGATGATGTGCATGACTTCTGACACATTCGCTTTCGGGCGACGCTTGTCGATGATGGCGAGATCGCAGCCCAGCTTTTTAGCCAGTGCCCGGGCGCGAACCACGCCGCCAACATCGGGCGACACCACCAGCAGATCGTCGTAACGCTTTTCCACCAGATCTGCCAGCAAGACCGGCGACGCATAGACGTTATCGACGGGAATATCGAAAAACCCCTGAATCTGGTCGGCGTGCAGATCCATGATCAGGATGCGCTCGACACCCACATCCTGCAGCATATTGGCGACCACTTTGGCCGATATGGCCACCCGTGCCGAGCGCGGACGGCGATCCTGACGCGAGTAACCGAAATAAGGCACCACTGCGGTGATGCGTCCGGCCGATGAGCGCTTTAGTGCGTCCACCATCAGCATGATCTCCATCAGGTGATCATTGGTCGGCGCACATGTGGACTGCAGCACAAACACATCCTTGCCACGCACGTTCTCGTTGATCTCGACCATGATCTCGCCATCCGAGAACCGGTTCACCACCGCTTTACCAAGCGGAATGCCGAGCTCCGACGCGACGCCAGCGGCCAACTCCGGGGTGGCTGTCCCGGTAAATACCATCAGGTTCTCGTGGACCATGATTCCTGAATCACCTACAAGCAGTAAAAGCCGCTATCGCCTGGCTTCAACCCCCGGCTTGGCGGCTTCCTTGAGTGCTGCGTTGCTGTGGCGGACCCCGACATGTCAGGGGTCCGGAATATTTGGCAGGGGAACAAGGATTCGAACCTTGGAATGCCGGAATCAAAATCCGGTGCCTTAACCAACTTGGCTATTCCCCTACACAACCGTTTGTTTGGCCAATAGGCCAGACGAATTCGCGATTACGACAAGAGCAGATGCGCCATCGGGTGCTTGGCTAGTGCCTTGGCCTTCCACGCGCGCCACGGTGCTGGCACCTGCCTAAGCGTCGTGTCGGCATCGGATTCCGATGCAAAAGTGGCAAACACACCAGCGCCGGAGCCAGTCATCCGCGCATTGGCACGGTGCGACAGCCAGTCTAGAGCGTCTGCAACCGGGGGAAAAGCGCGGGCGGCTACTGCCTGCAAGTCGTTTCTTCCGAACCTGGGAAGCCGGTCCGAAAAGTCCGCTATTTTCACGACTTTGGTGTCGCGTGTCAATTCGGGCGTCTGGAAGATCAGGGGCGTCGGCACGCTTACGCCGGGGTGAATCAGCACGAACCATCCCTCGGGCGTCTGGATTGGTGTGAGCTGTTCGCCTATGCCCTCGACAAAAGCGTTGCCGCCGAACAGAAAGAACGGCACATCGGCGCCCAGCTGAAGCCCCAGTCGCATCAATTCGGCGCGTGACAAGCCGGTGCCCCACAAATGATTCAAGGCAATCAGCGTGGTGGCGGCATTTGAAGAGCCGCCGCCGATGCCACCGCCCATCGGCAGACGCTTTTCAATCGCGATTTCAGCTCCGCCGACGGCCAGCCCACGCGCCAATGCGTCAGACTGCAACAAGCGCGCGGCGCGAACCGTCAGATCTTGTTCGGGCGGCAGAGACGCGATGTCGGTCGTGCGGACGATCGCATCATCATCACGCAGCTGGAAGTGCAGGGTGTCTTGCAGGTCGATCAACTGAAACACCGACTGCAGCAAGTGATAGCCGTCATCACGACGCCCGGTGACATGCAAAAACAGATTCAGCTTGGCCGGCGCGGGGCAGTCATTCAACGAGCGTGGCACGGCTTATTCCTCACCATCCCAGCGATCGATCACCACCTTCAGCGCAAGATCGTTTTGCGCAGCTTCACGCGAGAAGTCGATGCGCTTTGGCATTACGGTGTTGCCATCAGCTTGCCAGCTGGCGTAGCGAAGCTTCCAACCATCACTGCGCAATGGGGCGGTTTGATCTGGCATGATGGTCATCACCCGACGCTGAGCATCCCGTACAAAACCTTGTAGCCAGTAACGCAAACCATTGACGGGCAGCGCCCAGCCCAAGGTTTGTTCGGTGAGTTGATCGATGCTTTCGGCTTCGCGCACCTCGCCACTGGATTGCTCGATCCTGGCGCGGCCGGGAGTAATCGAAATGCGCACCATGGTTTGGCCGAGCGGCGTGAGCAGTTCGATGTCAATTTGCTCGCCGCGCTGTACCCATAAAAACTTTCCGTGCAGCGATTCTGGTTTACCTGCGGAACGGTAACTCACTGAGAGACGACCGTTCAGTCGAACATCATTTCGGTATTTCTCTTGCCGACCCATTTTCCACATCACCTCGCCTAGGTGAGCTGCAATTTCTGCATCGGGTTTTATGTCATAGGCACGCCGCAAAGTCTTTAGTGCCTGCTCCAGGCGTCCGAGACGAAACTCAACCCACCCCAAGCTATCCAGAATATACGGATCATTCGGCGCCAACTGGTTGGCCTGATTGATCAAGTCGAACGCCTCTTGCAAACGAAGGTTACGATCGGCGAGCGAATAACCTAGCGCGTTGTAAGCGTGTTGGTTGTCAGGAGCGACTTTGATGAGCTGTCGTAACTCGCGCTCCATCAGATCGAATTGCTTGGCACGCTCGGCCAGCATGGCATGCTCATACAGAAGGTCGATGTTGTTCTTGTTTAACTCGAGTGCTTCGGCCACCAAGCGAAGGGCGTCATCCAAGCGGCCAGCATCACGCAGAAGCTGCGCCTCTCCCACGATCAGTTTGGCGCGGTCATCATCATTTCGTACCTCGGCTTGCTGCAACAGCGCGCGGGCAGCCTCAGGGTCATTCGACTTGGCGAGCAGCATAGCTCGGCGCAGCGTTGCGTTGATATGGTTACCCTGATTATCAGGCTCAATCATCTCTAACCATTTGAGTGCGCTAGCAGTATCGTTCTTGTCTTCTGCGATCTGCGCTAGTACCAACAGGGCTTGTGTCGAATCGCGCTCACGATCCGGTTGATCGCCGAGCGCTTGAATGTATTTCGACAGATAGTTTTCCGCCTCCCGCATCTCGCCTGCTTGTGCCGCCATCAAGCCAAGCGCGTACAGTGTGGTGCGGTCGTCCGGGTGGTGCGTGAGCAATTGCGCAAACTGCGCCTTCGCCTCGCTGACCTTGTTTTGCTCGATTAATATGCGCGAATAGGCCAAGCGCACTTCGCGCGACTTGGGGTTTTTCTGCAAGAACGCGACCAGCGACTGGGTGGACTCAGCACGATCTTCGATGATCTGCGCCAGTACCAACGCGGCCAGGTCTGAGTTCGGATGCTTGGCTAGCGCTGCGCGCGCCTCGCTCAGCGCCGTGGAACGATCACCTGCCACCATCGCCGCTTGTGCCAAGGTGAGTCGCGTATCAAGCGCATCACCGTAGGGCTCGAGCAGCTCACGCAGCAAGGCGTAGGCACGGTTTCGGTCTTGCACGCGGGCCAGCTGGCGCTGAACCTGCGCAATCGCATTGGGCAGTGTCTCCGCTGAGCTTGCTGACAACTGCTGCGACATCACCGTCTTGGCTTCATCGATGCGGCCGCTGGAAATCAATAGTCCCACCACTGTCTGGGTCGCCTCTTCCGATTGCGGCGCTATCTCTCGCCACAGTCGCGCTGCCTTCAACGCCTCCCCGGCCAGCGATCCGGAAATAGCGAACTCGAGCGCGCGTCGAGCCAGACGAGGATCGCGCAAGGTACGCGCCAGCGAAGACATGGTCGAGTAAGCCGCAAATTTGTCGCCACGTTGGAAGGAGAGCTCGGCGAAGAGATATTTATGAACCAGCTCCTCGGTGACGGCGATATTTGGCAGGGACTCGCTGCTGCTGGCTTGTTCCGCTCGGGCGGCGGGAAGAAGCACTGCCAAGGCCAATGCGGCGCTCAGCGTTAGAATGGCGCGAAATATTTTCAAGGGAATCCTGTGCGGCGCGTGGCGCTATCGAAAGGTGTTGGCGGCTCGATTTTACGCCACACCTCCGACTCGCCGCTTGCGCGCATTTGATCTGCGTGACCCGCGCCTATTTACATGCCTGAATTACCAGAAGTCGAGGTCACTCGTCGCGGGATCGCGCCATCTGTTGAGGGCCTGAGGATCACCGGCGTGGTACTGCGCCGCAGTGGCCTGCGCTGGCCATTTCCTGCCAATCTGCAGTCCTTGCTGCTGAATCAGGTTGTTCGTTCAACTGGGCGGCGTGGCAAGTACCTGTTATTGAGGTTTGATCACGGCACACTCATCATCCATCTAGGTATGTCCGGCCACCTGCGCGTACTGCCCAGCCACCTGCCACCGGCCAAACACGACCATGTTGATTTCCAGTTCGGCGCGCACATCGTTCGCTTTACCGATCCTCGACGTTTCGGTGCCGTGCTTTGGCACGCGAATGAAGAGGGCGATGTTGAGCATCACCTCTTGCTACGCAGTTTGGGCGTAGAGCCCATCGCCTATCCCGATCTTGCGGGTCTACTGTTTCGAGAGACGCGTCGTCGTAGCGCAGCGATCAAGCAGGTACTGCTCGCTGGCGATATTGTGGTCGGGGTCGGTAATATTTATGCATGTGAAAGTCTGTTTGAGGCGCGTATTCATCCGAATACCACTGCGCAGCGAATCTCACGCAGCCGCTACGAGCGACTCGCGCCGGCGATTCAGCGCATTCTGGCGGCAGCGATTGCACAAGGCGGCAGTACCTTGCGTGATTTCATCGGCGCCGACGGTGTATCTGGGTATTTTCAGCAAAGCTACTCGGTGTATGACCGAGAGGGTGAGCCGTGCACGCAGTGTGGGGCGCCGATTCGTCGCATTGTGCAAGGGCAACGATCGACCTTCTATTGTGGCCGTTGCCAGCGATGAAGCGCGTCGTTGTCAGCGCTATAGCCCAGCAAGAGTCGGCTTTTTCCGAGCGACTGATTGATTGGCAAAAGCAGCACGGGCGGCATCAACTGCCATGGCAGCAGACGCGTGATGCGTATCGCATCTGGTTGTCGGAAATCATGCTGCAGCAGACGCAGGTCACCACCGTCATTCCTTACTACCATCGTTTCTTGCAGCAGTTTCCTGATGTTGCAGCGCTCGCTGCTGCGCCGGTGGATCAGGTGATGTCGCTGTGGGCCGGCCTCGGCTATTACACCCGCGCGCGTAATCTTCATCGCTGCGCGCAGGCGATCGTGCAACAACACGGTGGAGCATTTCCTGCTGACGTCGAATCGTTGGCGGCGCTGCCCGGCATAGGCTTGTCGACGGCTGCGGCAATTACCGCGTTTGCTTACGGCACACGCGCGGCGATTCTCGATGGCAATGTCAAGCGCGTGCTGTGCAGAGTGTTCGGTGTCGAGGGTTTTCCGGGTCAACCGGCCGTTGAGCGGCAACTGTGGCAGCTTGCTGCCAGCTTGCTGCCTGAGCACGATATCGAGGCCTACACCCAAGGCTTGATGGATCTGGGCGCAACGCTATGTACGCGAACCCGTCCGCGCTGTGAAACCTGCCCAATGCAGGCGCGCTGTATTGCGCATGAAACCAATCGCACCAGCGAATTACCGATGCGCCGACCCAAGAAAGCTACGCCTGAAAAACGCAGC
>JAJTGD010000039.1 GCA_021299035.1 Oxalobacteraceae bacterium
AACACAGAAGTAACCGGCATCTTCAAGCGCGTTTAGGCCGACCGATTTGCCGGAACCCGAGATGCCAGTAAGGAGAACGATGCGCATTTACGCATCATAGCGGAAAGCATTTGTATCGGGCGCGTCTTACTCGTCGCCCATCGCACGTTGCTGACGCTCCATGAAATTAGCCAGCGTATTGATACCGCGGATTTGAAGAATATGATTGCGCACCGCGGCCTCCAACAGCACCGCAATGTTACGGCCCGCCTCAACCGGGATAATGACTTTGCGGATTGGAAGTCCGAGCACTTCTTCGGTGTGCTGATCCACCGGTAGCCGTTCGTAGTTTTCTTCCAGGGTCTTGCGTCGAACCAGATGCACAACCAGCTTCAGCCGCATCTTGCGGCGCACCGCGGTCTCACCAAAAATTGCCCGGATGTCCAGCAGCCCAAGTCCGCGAACTTCCAGCAAGTTTTGTAGCAGCGGTGGGCAACGTCCTTCGATCATGTTGGGGGCAATCCGTGCTAACTCCACCGCATCGTCTGCCACCAGGCCATGGTTACGAGAGATGAGTTCCAAACCCAGTTCGCTCTTGCCAAGGCCAGACTCGCCGGTGATCAGCACACCAACGCCAAGCACATCCATGAACACGCCGTGCATCGTGACGCGTGCGGCAAGTTTTTTGGATAAGTACACACGCAGGAAATCGATCACCTGCGCCGCGGGCAGTGGCGTGGTCAGCAGCGGGATACGGTTTTCGTCGCAGGCTTTCAAGATGTAGGGGTGAGGCTCGAGTGCCTGCGCAATGATCGCAGGTAATCGTCTTCCTGATGGCCAAAGACTTGAATTCGACCTGGGTGGATCAGGTTCAAGTGCCCCACTTGGTCAGCGGCAGAGGCCGCATCGCCATGGATGACCCGTTCGTTGCCGGATTTGCCGGCTAGCCATGCGAGGCGCAGCGATGCTTGGTTATCTTCGAAGAGTTCTTGAATCGGTAGCGGGGTATTGGCGGGCATGGTTAGGCGGCGCTACGCTCCGGAGGCTGCCAGCTGACCAAACGTTGATGCAGCGAGCCGGCATCCAGATCTTCCGCCATCGCGACGCGGAACGCTCTGTCCGAGAACATTTCCGCGATCTCCGACAAGATCTCCAAATGCTCCTGCGTCACATTGTCTGGGATCAGCAGAAAGATCAGGAGCTTGACCGGTTCGCCGTCAGGTGACTCGAACGGAATTGCCTCGGACAGTCGGACAAAAGCGGCCAGTGGCGCCTTCAATCCGCGAATACGGCCGTGCGGTACCGCGACGCCGTGTCCAAGGCCTGTCGAGCCAAGTCGCTCTCGGGCAAACAGATTATCCGAGACGGTCGAGCGAGCGATGCCGCAGTTGTTCTCGAAGATGAGTCCCGCTTGTTCGAAAGCGCGTTTCTTACTGGAGCATTCCAGATCGAGCACAACATTTTCGGCGGGGAGAATATGACTGAAGTGGGTCATGATGCAATGCACAACAAAGCCTCGGCTCGGCATTATAGGAGCTTTCCCGGGCGCCACAAGACAAAGTCTGCTGCCCTCAATCATCCGGAAAAATACGCCGGTGGCGAGGTCTGCATGCGGCGTCTGGACTTACGTCTCGGTAACGAGATCGGGCGCTAAATCTATACCTCTCGCCCGGCAATGGCAATCGCTTTGACCATTTTTTCGTTAGGTCTTTCGGATGCTATTGAAAACACTACTGTCGGGCGTGACGGGCGTTCGGCGGCATTCCGGATAGCGGAAAATTCGCGCGCCAAGGATTGATGTCGATGCCCCCTCTTCGGGTGTAGCGTGCGCTCACCATCAGCTTGCTGGGCTGGCACTGTCGCTGGATATCCATGAACACGCGCTCCACGCAGTGCTCGTGGAATTCCTGATGCTGTCGGAAGCCGATCAAGTATTTCAATAAACCTTCCTGATCGATGGCCGGGCCGCTATAGCGAATCTGTATGCTCGCCCAGTCCGGCTGATTGGTGACAGGGCAATTCGAACGCAGCAAGTGCGATACCAGCGACTCTTCGACCGGCGCTTGGTCGGATGCTGCACGCAGCAACTCAGGCTCGGGCGCGTAGCGATCAACCGCAATATCCAAGCGGTCGAGTAGCAGGCCCTCAAATTCGCCCACCACTTGCTTACCGAAGTCTTGTGATGCGAGCAGCTTAATCTGAACCTCGGCGCCGAGAGCTGGGGATAAATCGCCTTGCAGCAGCGCGACTAGAGCTTCATGACTGTCGATGCGCGTTTGATTCAATGAATTCAGATACAACTTCATCGACTTTGACTCAACCATATTCGGCGAATCTGCAGGTACCAATAAGGTCGCGATGGCCACCTGCGGCTTACCACGTTGGTTGAGCCAAGATAGCTCATAGGCGTTCCAGATATCCATCCCGAAAAACGGTAGCGTGCCCGAGAGGCCTAGTTCGGCGCGCTTTTCTGCGCGCGGCATCGGAAACAGCAGGCTAGGGTCGTAGCTGTCAGTGTAGACACTGGTTTTGCCAAGGGGGGAGTCCGCTGGTGTGGTGGCGTCATTCATTGGATAACAACCTGAGGGATATTCAGCAAAACAAGATGGATCCCGGCCTGCGCCGGGATGATAGTGGTTAGGGTAGTGGTCTCTCGATACCAATCAGCCTGCGCCGGGATGACGGTGGTTAGGCCATTGGCCTCTTGGTGCAAACCTGCCTGCGCCGGGATGATAGTGGTTAGGGTAGTAGTCTCTCGATACCAACCGGCCTGCGCCGGCATGATAGTGGTTAGGGTAGTAGTCTCTCGACGCCAACCGGCCTGCGCCGGGATGATACTGGTTAGGGTAGTAGTCTCTCGATACCAATCAGCCTGCGCCGGGATAAGGTTGGTAAGACCAGTAGCCCTTGCCACGTCATCCCGGCGCAGGCCGGGACCCAGGAAAAGAGCGATTGCGTCTTCGCTAACCATCGATCGTTGCAGCACTTACAGAAATAATTTATACGCAGGATTCTCGCTCTCATCCCAAGCGCGATACCCCAGCGTCGCCAGAAACGCGCGGAAGTTTTTCATCTCGGTAGGAAGCGCATCAAGGCCCCCGGGCGCTCGGGAAATTCAAACCGGTACAGAATCTCATTGCGTGCCAGCGTGCTTTTGCCGCCGACCAAATGACGAATATGCAGCTTCGCTAATTCATCTTGCGTCAGGTCGATGGTTTTGAAGCCCTGCTTCTTGAACAACTTGCAAATCTTTTCCGGCTCGTCGCGATCTGCTACTTGCAAGCCGACGAACACATGCGCCTCTTTTTCATCGCTGATGCGGTAATTGAACTCGGTCACCGCGCGCGCACCTACCAACTGGCAGAAGCGCTTGAAGCTGCCACGCTCCTCGGGAATCGTCACCGCGAACACCGCTTCATGTGCCTCACCCACTTCAGCGCGTTCAGCAACGAAACGTAAGCGATCGAAATTCATGTTGGCGCCGCAAGCAATCGCGACCAGAGCCTGGTCGCGCAGCGGCTGGCGCGCCTTTGCTGCTCGCGCAAGATACGCCTTGGCACCGGCCACCGCCAGTGCGCCGGCAGGCTCCAAAATACTGCGGGTATCCGTAAACACATCCTTGATGGCGGCGCACACATCGTCGGTGTCGACCAGCACAATCTCATCGACTACCTGCTTGGCAAGACGGAAGGTTTCTTCACCGACTTGCTTGACTGCAGTGCCATCGGAGAACAAGCCGACATCATTCAGTACCACCCGCCGGCCTGCTTTGAGTGAGCGTGCCATGGCATCAGAATCCGTAGTCTGCACGCCGATCACTTTGATGTCCGGCCGCACAGCTTTGATATAAGCGCCAATCCCACCGATCAGGCCACCGCCACCAATCGCGACAAACACTGCGTGAATCGGGCCAGCGTGCTGCCGCAGAATTTCCATGGCGATAGTGCCTTGACCTGCAATCACTTCCGGGTCATCAAACGGATGCACGAAGGTGAGCTTTTCTTTTTTCTCCAAATGCAACGCGTGCTGGTAGGCGTCTGAATAAGACTCACCCGACAACACGACTTCACCACCGCGCGCACGCACGGCTTCAATCTTGAGCGCCGGTGTGGTGGTGGGCATCACAATCACTGCACGACAGCCGAGTGTTTTAGCGGATAGCGCGACCCCCTGCGCATGATTACCCGCCGAGGCGCAAATCACTCCACGCCTGAGTTGTGCGGGTGTCAACTGCGCCATCTTGTTGTACGCTCCTCGCAACTTGAAGCTGAACACGCTTTGCATATCTTCGCGTTTCAGGTAGATACGATTACCGGTACGGTCCGAGAGCGTGGGTGCAAGCTCAAGCGGTGTCTCAACCGCAACGTCATACACGCGCGATGTGAGAATTTTCTTCAGATAGCTGGTCGTCATAGTCTTCGATTATAAAGGACGCCTTTTGCGCTTCTTCCACAGTTTTTGCCTCGCATGCTGGAATCACAGCTGAGCGCGATACTCGCCACGCTGGCATTGCCCGCGGTCGGGCTGCCGGCGCTGTTTGTCGTCTGCCTGCTATCGGCGACGCTGTTGCCAATGGGTTCAGAGCCCGCACTGTTCGCACTGGTGAAGGCCAATCCAGAGTTGTTCTGGATCGCCTTAGTCGTTGCCACCGCCGGCAATACGCTAGGGGGCGTGATCAATTACGCGATGGGGCTTGGTGCCAAGCGCGCTTTCACGCGTGAGCGCGAAACCCGCTGGTTTGCTTGGTTGCAGCGATTCGGCCCCAAGACCTTGCTGCTGTCCTGGCTGCCGATTATTGGCGACCCGCTATGTGCCCTGGCAGGATGGCTGGCGATGCCGTTCTGGCCGTGCGTAGTGTGGATGGCGATCGGCAAACTACTGCGCTACGCCACTATCACCAGCTTTCTGCTGTGGGTGCCGGATAGCTTCTGGCGCGCAATGCTACTGATGGCCTAATTGACGTTAATTCCTCACCAAAGCAAAGGTCTAAGCTGCTTTTTTGTGCATTGCAATGAGCTAAAATGACAACTTCGCATCACCCGCCGCCGCATCATGAACGCACCTTTGCAATTCCAGGCAGTCTTGGCCGATACCCCGCCGCACGACGAGACGACACGGCTACGCGAGATTCCCTATAACTACACCTCGTTCTCCGACCGCGAGATCGTAATCCGGCTGCTGGGCTCGTCTGCCTGGGACCTGATCTCCCAATTACGCAGCCTGCGCCAGACCGGACGCTCCGCGCGCATGCTGTACGAGGTACTGGGCGACATCTGGGTGGTTCAGCGCAACCCTTATCTGCAAGACGATTTACTCGATAACCCTTCCCGCCGCGAAGCACTAATCGATGCGCTATATCACCGCTTGAATGAGGTGGATCGTCGTCGCATGGTGGCCGAGGATGACCACAGCATCGAGCCAGACATCAAGCAGCGCAAGCAACATGTGGCCACGCTGATCGAACTGGCGCGACAAGCCGTCAAAGATTTCGCTACCGATTTTGACCGCATGCGTGAACTACGCCGACGCGCCCGCCGTGTACTCGGTCGTTACACCGCGGCTGACAACATTAAGTTCGATGGCATGTCACGCGTATCGCATGTCACCGATGCCACCGACTGGCGCGTCGAATATCCCTTTGTTGTACTTACGCCCGACGCTGAAGAGGAAGTCGCTGGTTTGGTGAAGGCTTGTATCGAGCTGGGCTTGACCATCATCCCCAGAGGCGGTGGCACGGGCTACACCGGCGGCGCGATTCCCTTGACCCCGCTATCAGCCGTCATCAATACCGAAAAACTCGAAGACTTGGGCGAGATCGACATCATTCGTTTGCCCGGTGTCGATCGCGAATACGCCACGATCTACAGTGGTGCGGGCGTAGTGACGCGTCGCGTGGCAGATGCTGCCGAGCCCGCTGGCTTTGTGTTTGCGGTTGACCCGACGTCGGCCGATGCCTCGTGCATTGGCGGCAACATCGCCATGAACGCCGGCGGAAAAAAAGCAGTGTTGTGGGGTACGGCGCTCGATAACCTCGCCAGTTGGCGCATGGTCGACCCGAATGGTGATTGGCTCGAGGTGACTCGACTGGAGCACAACCTCGGCAAAATCCATGATGCCCCGGTTGCACGTTTCAAACTCGAATGGACCCATCCCTCCGAGCGAGGCCGCCGTCAGTCACCGTTTCGTACCGAAGTACTGGAGATCGAGGGGAGTCGTTTTCGCAAGCAGGGATTGGGTAAGGACGTTACCGACAAATTCCTCGCTGGTTTGCCTGGCGTGCAAAAGGAGGGTACCGATGGCCTGATTACCTCAGCGCGTTGGATTCTCCATCGCATGCCAAAACATACGCGTACCGTCTGCCTCGAGTTCTTCGGGCAGGCGCGCGACGCCATACCATCGATCGTCGAGATCAAGGATTTTCTGAACGAAGAAACCAGCAAAGGCGGCGCAGTACTGGCCGGTCTGGAGCATCTTGACGAACGCTACCTGCGCGCCGTGGGCTATGCCACCAAATCCAAACGTGGCGTACTGCCCAAGATGATTATTCTTGGCGATATCGTGGGTGACGATGAAGATGCAGTTGCACGCGCTGCCTCCGAGGTCATCCGACTTGCTAACACGCGTGTTGGCGAGGGCTTCGTTGCGGTCAGTCCCGAGGCGCGCAAGAAATTTTGGCTGGACCGCGCGCGCACGGCAGCGATTGCGCGCCACACCAACGCCTTCAAGATCAATGAAGATGTCGTGATACCGCTGGACCGCATGGGCGAGTACACCGATGGCATCGAGCGCATCAATATCGAACTCTCGATCGCTAATAAGTTGAAGCTGCTCAGCGAGTTGCAGACGTTTTTCACCAAGGGTCAGCTACCGCTCGGTAAACATGACGATGCAGAAGGTATCGAGATACCCCCCGCCGAGCTGCTTGAAGATCGGGTTGGCGAGGCCATCGATTTGCTGTCGCGAGTACAGAAGCGCTGGTCCTGGTTGCTGGGCAGTCTGGACAAGCCGCTGAAAGATGTGCCAACCGCTTGGCAAGAGTTGGGTCTCGAGGCGCTGCTGCCGGTGATCGATGCGCGCAGGGCGGCGAACGCAAACGCTACCGTGTTCGATGTATTGCAAGACCGCAGCGTGCGCGTGTCTTGGAAACAAGAGCTACGCGCACCACTGCGCTATATCTTCGGTGGTGCAGCATTCAAGCCCATCCTTGAAGAATGCAATGCAATCCACCAGCGCGTGCTGCGAGGTCGTGTGTTCGTCGCGCTGCACATGCATGCGGGTGACGGCAATGTACACACTAACTTGCCAGTCAACTCCGACGACTACCAGATGCTCAAGGATGCCCATGCGGCGGTCGAGCGCATCATGGCGCTGGCACGTGCACTCAATGGCGTGATCTCGGGTGAGCATGGTATCGGCATCACCAAGCTAGAGTTCTTGACCGACGACGAGATCGCTGAGTTTCGTGACTATAAACAGCGTATTGACCCCGAGGGCCGTTTCAACAAGGGCAAGCTGCTGCCGAATGTTGATCTGCGTAATGCCTATACGCCATCCTTTGGGTTGATGGGGCATGAGTCCTTGATCCTGCAGCAAAGCGATATTGGCGCGATCGCGAATAGTGTCAAAGATTGTCTGCGCTGCGGCAAGTGCAAACCAGTCTGTGCAACCCATGTGCCACGCGCTAACTTGCTTTACTCGCCGCGCAACAAGATTCTTGCGACTTCATTGTTGATTGAAGCGTTCTTGTACGAAGAGCAAACTCGTCGCGGTATCTCGATTCGGCACTGGGAGGAATTCGAGGACGTTGGTGATCACTGCACGGTGTGCCATAAGTGTGCCAACCCTTGTCCGGTCGATATCGATTTCGGTGATGTCTCAATGAATATGCGCAATCTGCTGCGCAAAATGGGCAAGCGCTCCTTCAATCCCGGCAAGCGCGCAGCGATGTTTTTCTTGAACGCGACCGATCCGGCAACGATCAATGTCACGCGTCAGATCATGACTGGCGTCGGCTACAAGGTTCAGCGTTTCGCGAACGATCTGTTGAAAAAAATCGCGAATAAACAAACCAAGGCGCCCCCCGCTACTGTCGGCAAGCCGGCAGTGCGCGAGCAAGTCATTCATTTCATCAACAAGAAAATGCCGGGCAAGCTGCCAAATAAAACTGCGCGCGCACTACTCGATATTGAAGATAACAACTTCGTACCGATTATTCGTGACCCCAAGACCACCACCGTCGATTCAGAGGCAGTGTTCTATTTCCCCGGTTGCGGTTCGGAGCGCTTATTTTCGCAAGTGGGTCTGGCGACGCAAGCGATGCTGTGGCAGGTGGGTGTGCAGACCGTACTGCCCCCGGGTTACTTGTGCTGCGGTTATCCGCAGCGCGGCAGCGGTGATTACGACAAGGCAGAAAAAATTATCACTGATAACCGCGTGCTGTTTCATCGTATGGCGAATACGCTCAACTATCTCGACATCAAGACTGTAGTGGTATCGTGCGGCACCTGCTACGATCAGCTGCAGGGCTACGAGTTCGAAAAGATCTTCCCGGGTTGCCGCATCGTGGATATCCATGAATTCCTGCTCGAGAAAGGCGTCAAGCTGGAAGGCATCAGCGGTACCCGCTACCTGTACCACGATCCCTGCCATAGCCCGATGAAGCAGCAAGATCCCTTGAAGACTGTGAATGCACTGATTACTACTGCGGACGCACAGAAGATCGAGAAAAATGATCGTTGCTGCGGGGAGTCCGGTACCTTGGCGGTCACGCGTCCAGATATTTCTACGCAGGTGCGTTTTCGTAAGGAAGCCGAGATCATCAAGGGAGCAGATAAATTGCGTGTTGACGGCTTCAAAGGCGATGTGAAGATCCTGACCTCTTGCCCATCGTGCCTGCAGGGCCTGTCGCGTTACGATGAAGATGCAAATACGGAAGCGGATTACATCGTGGTGGAAATTGCACGTCATCTGCTCGGCGAAGATTGGCTGCCTGAGTATGTCGCGCGCGCCAATGAAGGCGGTATCGAGCGGGTATTGGTTTGAGTACGGCCTTCCCGGAAAACAGTGCTGATCGCTGCGAGCTTTGTACCAGCCCGGGCGGTGAAGTGCTGCATCAGGCAGCGCAGTTTCGAGTGGTACTGGTCGATGATGAGAACTACCCCGGATTCTGCCGCGTCATCTGGAGCGCGCATGTGAAAGAAGTGACGGATTTGCCCGAACTCGATCGCATGCTGCTGATGGATGTGCTCTGGCAGGTCGAGCAAGTCGTGCGTGATGTCATGCAGCCCGAGAAGATCAATCTCGCCAGTTTCGGCAACATGGTGCCGCATTTGCACTGGCATATCATCCCGCGCTACGTCGATGATGCGCATTTCCCTCAACCGGTCTGGGGGCAGGCTCAGCGCTCGCCTCAGGCCGCGTCACTGCAAGTCAGGCGCGAGCGAATCGATGGATTGCGTGCCAAAATGCAGCAAAAGCTGGCTACTTATCCCTGACGGTTACGCCGCCCTGTCGACAATACTGGATCCCGGCCTGCGCCGGGCTGACGATTTAGGAAGCGTCGCTCGTTGAACTGGCAATCTGGAGCGGGTTGGGCTGACGATTTAGGAAGCGTTGCCCCGTGAACTGTCATCCCGGCGAAGGCCGGGATCCAGAGGTGAGCCACGCTACGCAGGATCATTCAAAGTTTCCGGGTTAATTCGCGCCCTTATATGAAGGACAAGCAGTGAGCACTTCTCCCATTCCCACGTCGATCACGCTGCATAAAGCCTCGCGTACGCTGGAGCTAACCTACGACGACCAGAACTATCCGCTGCCATTCGAGTTCCTGCGCGTGCTATCGCCATCGGCGGAGGTGCGTGGTCATGGGCCGGGACAGGAGACACTACAGACCGGCAAGCGCCTGGTCGAGATCACTGCGATCGAGCCAGTGGGTCACTACGCGATTCGGCCGGTATTCTCCGATGGCCATGACAGCGGTATTTATTCATGGGACTTGCTGCACAGCTTCTGCCTGAACCGGGAAGCCCTGTGGGAAGACTACCTGCGACGACTTGAGGCAGCGGGGCATGATCGTGAATCCGGCCGTGATGTAGCGATGGTCACACAAGGAAAGGGTTGTGGTTGATTTGTATAATCCGTCACCGCCTCCGACCGCCACAAGCATCCCCCACACCATGTCCCAGACCCATTTCGGCTATCAGGAAGTTCCAGAAGCACAAAAAGTAAAAAAAGTAGCCGAGGTTTTTCATTCGGTCGCTTCTAATTACGATGTGATGAATGACCTGATGTCCGCAGGTCTGCATCGACTGTGGAAGGCATTCACCATCGCGCAAGCAGGCATACGTCCAGGCTTCAAGGTGCTGGATATTGCTGCGGGTACCGGGGATCTCACTGCAGCGTTTGCCAAACGCGCTGGCCCCAGTGGACAGGTATGGCACACCGACATCAATGAGTCGATGCTTCGGGTCGGGCGCGACCGCATGATCAACCAAGGACTGTTACTGCCTACCTTGATTTGCGATGCGGAGCATTTACCGTTTCCAGACAATTACTTCGATCGTGTCTCGGTGGCCTTCGGTCTGCGCAACATGACGCACAAAGAATTGGCCTTGGCTGAGATGCGCCGTGTACTGAAGCCCGGCGGTAAGCTGCTGGTACTCGAGTTTTCCAAGGTCGCAGCGCCCCTGCAAAAGCCATATGACCTGTACTCGTTCAAGGTACTGCCGTGGCTAGGCCAGAAGATTGCTGATGACGCCGATAGCTACCGCTATTTGGCTGAGTCAATTCGCATGCATCCGGATCAAGAGACCTTGAAATCGATGATGCAGGAGGTGGGTCTGGAGCGAGTCGAGTATTTCAATCTGACGGCGGGTGTGGCGGCACTGCACGTTGGGGCCAAGCTTTGAGCGCGGATCCACAACAAAACAATATGACCACGTTTGTGCGCCCGATGGTCGCTGCCATCAACCATGTACTGGCGCGTCAGCCTTCGCTCCGTAACAAACTGGCAGCGCACGCCGATAAAGTGGCGCGAATCGATATCGGGGTCATGCAACTCGATGTTTCAGTTGCTACGGACGGCTTGCTGCAGGCAGCCATGTCCGAGCCCAACGTCACCATCACCCTACAGCCCGGCAACCTGCCGCGGATTCTCAGCGATATGGATCGCGCTTTTTCGTATGTGACGATCAGTGGCGATGCTGATTTTGCGCGCGCGATTTCCGAACTGGCGGGGGAGCTGCGGTGGGACCTGGAAGAGGAGCTCGCGCCCTGGGTGGGTGATATTGCCGCCGTACGGATTGCACACGCGGCGCGTGATGCGGTGGCAACACTGAAGACGGGTGCCCGCGCGCTGGCAGAGAACATGGCCGAATACTGGCTGGAAGAAAACCCAACCTTGCTCTATCGACAGGCGGGTGAGGCTTTCGCCACTGAAGTCGCAGCGCTACGCGATGATGTCGAGCGTCTGAGCAAGCGCATAGAGCGCGTCGAGCGCGCCAGATCGGGTGCTGCATGATCGCCAAGATATTTCGGGTGTTAAAGATCGCGCAGGTGGTCTTGCGTTACGGTCTAGACGAGATTCTGCTGTCCGGCGTTCGCTTGCCTGCTTCATTTCGTCTGATTTCTGTCATTTTCTTTTGGCGGGATCTTTCCACTGCGCGCGGCGTGCGGCTGCGGCGCGCGCTGGAGGAGTTGGGGCCAATTTTCGTCAAGTTTGGTCAGTTGCTGTCGACGCGGCGCGATCTGATGCCGCCCGACATCGCTGATGAACTGGCACTGCTGCAAGACCGCGTGCCGCCGTTTCCTTCCGAGCTGGCGATTGCTGAAATTACGCGCTCGCTCGGGCAGCACCCGGATCAGTTATTCGCAAGCTTTGAACGGGAACCCGTCGCATCGGCTTCTGTTGCACAAGTTCACTTCGCGACGCTGAAAGATGGCACTGAAGTCGCGGTCAAGGTGCTGCGCCCGGGCGTACTGCGGGCGATCGACAATGATATTGCGCTGATGCGAGTGATTGCTGGCTGGGTGCATCGCTGGTCTGAAGATGGTCGACGTCTTCGTCCGCGTGAAGTGGTGGCTGAGTTCGACAAGTATTTGCATGACGAGCTCGACCTGATGCGCGAGGCGGCGAATGGTAGTCAACTGCGGCGTAATTTTGAGCAGTCTGCGCTGCTACTGGTGCCAAAGATGCACTGGGACTACTGTTCTCAATCAGTGATCGTGATGCAGCGCATGTACGGTATTCCGATTTCGCAGACGGACCGGCTACGCGAGGCGGGTATTGATTTACAGAAGTTGTCGCGCGATGGTGTCGAGATATTTTTTACGCAGGTATTTCGCCATGGTTTTTTTCACGCTGACATGCATCCGGGGAATATCCTGGTGTCGACCGACCCAGCGACTTTTGGACGCTATATCGCGCTCGACTTTGGCATTGTTGGCACGCTGAACGACTTCGACAAAGATTATCTGTCGCAAAACTTTATTGCATTCTTCCGGCGCGACTACCGTCGCGTAGCACAGGCACATATTGAATCCGGATGGGCACCTCCCGACACGCGGGTCGATGAGCTGGAGGCGGCAGTACGTGCATGTTGCGAGCCGATCTTCAACAAGCCACTGGCTGAAATTTCGTTTGGGCAGGTGCTGCTGCGGCTATTCCAGACGTCGCGACGTTTCAATATCGAGGTACAGCCGCAATTGGTGCTGCTACAAAAAACTCTGCTCAATATCGAAGGATTGGGCCGGCAACTTGATCCCAATCTCGACCTCTGGCAGACCGCAAAGCCGATTCTCGAGCAGTGGATGAAAGAACAGATCGGTTGGCGCGGCTTCTTAGACAAGCTCAAGCTCGAAGCAGCGCAGTATGCGCACATTCTTCCGGCATTGCCCCGTTTGCTGCATCAGTCCTTGTCAACTCGTGCCGAGCCCCTGCCTGATCACAGCGCTTTGCTCAAACGCCTCGTTTCGGAGCAGCGCCGCACCAATCTGCTGCTGGGTGTGATGGTTTACTTCGGCGGCGGTCTTCTCACTGGCATTTTTCTGGTGCAGCTTTTCATCCGCTTGCATGGCGGCGACTAAAGGTTTCAATACCGACATCACCCTGAGCGCCTGCGAATGAAGGGCCGCCAAAGATCTCATCCGATGCGTAGCGAGCACTTGGTCTGCCGACCGTGATTCGCGACGAAAAATCGTGCACGCTGAGGAAATCACGCGGCTATAATCGCCCCAATTTTTTTTCGCGGCAATAAATCCGCCCCGTCGGGAGCCTAAATGAATACTCTACTGGCCTTTGTACTGGTCTACTTGCTGATCTCGATCAGCATTGGCCTGTACGCCGCGACTCGTGTGCGGAATGCGACCGACTACGCAGTCGCTGGCCGTTCTTTGCCAATGCCTGTTGTGATTGCCACCGTATTTGCAACCTGGTTCGGCTCGGAAACGGTGCTCGGTATTCCGGCGCGTTTTGCCGAGCAAGGTTTGAGCGGTACCGTCGAAGATCCGTTTGGTGCATCGCTGTGCCTGATCTTTGTTGGACTGTTCTTCGCGCGCAAGTTGTACCGTATGAATTTGCTAACGATCGGTGACTACTACAAACAGCGTTACAACCGTACCGTAGAAGTCATTGTCTCGCTGTGTATTGTTGCTTCTTACCTCGGTTGGGTGTCGGCGCAGATTACTGCCATGGGTCTGGTGTTTAGCGTGCTGACGGGTGGTGCTATACCGATGTCCTACGGCATGGTGCTCGGTGCAGCGATTGTGCTGCTTTACACCTTGTTTGGCGGCATGTGGTCGGTCGCTCTGACCGATGCATTCCAGATGCTGTTGATCGTGGGCGGGATGTTCTTCATTGCCTGGGTCATTGCCGATGCTGCGGGTGGTGTTGGTGTAGTGATCAGCCATGCCTCGGAAGCGGGCAAGTTGCGCTTTTTGCCAGAGATGACGCTACCGAGCATGCTGGCGTTTATTGGCGCGGGGGTGACCATCATGTTTGGCTCCATCCCGCAGCAGGATGTATTTCAGCGCGTCATGTCGTCCCGTAATGAGAACATCGCGGCTTCCGGCGCCGTGATCGGTGGCTCGATGTACTTCTTGATCGCATTCATCCCGATGTTTTTGGTGTACGCCTCGCAGTTAATCGATCCGCAGTTGTTCGCGTCGTTACTGGAAGAGGATTCGCAGCTGATCTTGCCGACCTTGATTCTGCGCGACACCCCAATGATTGCGCAGATCATGTTCTTTGGCGCGCTGCTATCGGCCATCATGTCAACCGCCAGCGGCACGCTGCTGGCGCCGAGCGTGACGCTGACCGAGAACATCATTCGCGAAATGCGTCCGATGAATGACCAGCAGCTGCTGTTCACGACACGTGTCGTGGTGTTTTGTTTCACGATTATTGTGACCACCTTTGCGCTCATGTCACAGGGCATGCCGATTTACGAGATGGTGGGCAATTCCTACAAAGTACCCTTGGTCGGCGCCTTCATTCCCCTCGTGATGGGTTTGTACTGGAAACGGGCCACCACGCAGGGCGCCTTGGTATCGGTGATCGGAGGCTTACTGTCGTGGGTCTTGATGGAGGTCTTCGGCGCTGAGTCGATCTGGCCGCCGCAATTGGTTGGCCTGCTGGTCGCGTTCTTCGGCATGATCCTCGGCTCGCTTGCCCCGCAGTGGTTGGGTCAGCAACCCGAACACCAGCCCGCTTGAGCTACCTGAAGGCGGTTGCAGCCGCCTCAGGCATCGGTATCGACAGTGCGCGCCAGCCGGGCGCACCGCTGTCTCCTGCGAAAACCCCCTATAATCGAGGGTTTTCGAAAATCCGCAGGGAGAAAGCTTGTGCCGATCTACGCCTACCGCTGCGAAGCTTGCGGCTTCGCGAAAGACGCGCTGCAGAAAATCTCTGACGCGCCGCTGACTGATTGCCCCGCCTGCGGCGAGGCGAAATTCAAAAAACAACTGACCGCCGCTGGTTTTCAGCTGAAGGGTACCGGCTGGTACGTGACCGATTTTCGGAATGGATCCAACACGGGCAAGCCCGGCACCAATGACGCGACCAAGAGCGAGGGTGCCAACGCTGCCACCGACGCGCCCGCCACTGGTAACAGTGCGGGTGGCAGCGATGCTGCCAGTAGCAATGTGAGCAGCAATGCCAGCAGTACGACATCATCCTCTGCCAGTTCCGCCAGCAGCAGCGATAGCTCTGGTGCGAGTTCGGCTTCTGCGGCCTAAGCGAGCAGCGCATGCGCAAATACTTCATCACCGGTTTACTGGTTTTGGTACCACTGGTCATCACACTGTGGGTGCTCAACCTGATCGTGGGTACCTTGGACGGTTCCTTGGTACTGCTGCCACCCGAGTGGCGTCCGGAATCATTGTTTGGTTTCCATTTACCCGGCTTCGGCACCATGGTCACCTTGTTGATCGTGTTCGTGACGGGTCTGGTGACGCAGAACATTATCGGCAATCGCGTGCTGCGGATCTGGGAGTTGCTGTTGCAGCGAATCCCGGTGGTGAACTCGATCTACTCCAGTGTCAAACAAGTTTCAGATACGCTGCTGTCTTCTAGTGGCAATGCGTTTCGCAAGGCGTTGCTGGTGCAGTATCCGCGCGAGGGTGTCTGGACCATCGCATTTCAAACCGGCGTACCGGGCGGCGATGTCAAAAATCATCTGCAAGGTGATTACGTCAGCGTGTATGTGCCGACCACGCCTAACCCGACGTCCGGTTTTTTTCTGATGTTGCGGCGCTCTGATGTGATCGAACTCGAGATGAGCGTCGACGAGGCGCTGAAATACATCGTATCGATGGGCGTAGTCGCGCCACCCAATAAAAAATTACCTACAGCGCCGACGGCACCGACGCCGAACAGCCACTAATACTTCTGATCTGTCGAGAATTCACTCATGTCTATGCGTACACATTACTGCGGCCTGACCTCCGAGGCGCAGATGGACCAAATCGTCAGCTTGTGCGGCTGGGTACACCGCCGCCGCGATCATGGCGGGGTCATCTTTATCGATCTGCGTGATCGTGAGGGTTTGGTGCAGGTCGTGTGCGATCCCGACCGGGCCGACATGTTCAAAGTAGCCGAAGCGGTCCGTAACGAGTATTGCTTGCGCATCACCGGCTTGGTGCGTGCGCGCCCAGCGGGCACAGAGAATGCCGGCCTCACCTCGGGCAAGATCGAGGTGCTGTGCCATGAACTCGAGGTATTGAATGCTTCGGTGACACCGCCATTCCAGCTTGACGACGACAACTTGTCAGAGACCACGCGTCTCACGCACCGCGTACTCGATCTGCGTCGGCCGCAGATGCAGCACAACCTGCGCTTGCGCTATCGTGTTTCGATGGAGGTGCGCAAATTCCTCGACGCGAATGGCTTTATCGACATCGAAACACCGATGCTGACCAAGTCCACGCCCGAAGGCGCGCGCGATTATCTGGTGCCATCACGCGTTAACGCGGGCCATTTCTTTGCGCTGCCGCAGTCGCCGCAGCTGTTCAAGCAGCTGCTGATGGTCTCCAACTTTGACCGTTACTATCAGATCACCAAGTGCTTCCGCGATGAAGACTTGCGCGCAGATCGTCAGCCCGAGTTCACCCAGATCGATTGTGAAACCTCGTTCATGACTGAACAGGAAATTCGCGACATGTTTGAGGGCATGATTCGCGGAGTGTTCAAAAACGTGCTGAACGTTGAGCTGCCAAACCCGTTCCCGGTGATGGACTTCGCGACCGCGATGGCCAAGTATGGCTCCGACAAGCCCGATATGCGTGTCAAGCTCGAGTTCACTGAGCTGACCGATGCGATGAAAGATGTCGAGTTCAAGGTCTTCTCCGGCGCGGCCAACATGGATAACGGCCGCGTGGTCGGTCTGCGTGTGCCGGGTGGTGCCGCGATGCCGCGTTCCGAGATCGATGCGTACACGCAGTTCGTCGCGATCTATGGCGCAAAGGGCCTGGCGTACATCAAGATCAATGAAATCGCGAAAGGTCGTGACGGCCTACAGTCGCCGATCGTGAAGAACATTCATGATGCAGCATTGAAGCAGATCCTCGAGCGCACTGGTGCGCAAGACGGTGACCTGATTTTCTTCGGTGCGGACAAAGCCAAGGTCGTCAATGATGCGATCGGCGCCTTGCGCGTGAAAGTGGGTCACAGCGACTTTGGCCGTCAGCATGACTTGTTCGACGAGAGCTGGCGTCCGCTGTGGGTGGTCGATTTCCCGATGTTCGAACATGACGAAGACGAAAATCGTTGGAACGCATTGCACCACCCCTTCACCGCACCAAAAGC
>JAJTGD010000076.1 GCA_021299035.1 Oxalobacteraceae bacterium
GCCAGTGGGCATAGCGAAGGCGCAAACACTGGCGCAACAACACGGGGTTGAGGTGAATTTCAGCGTCTGTAGTGTTGAAGACTATCCTTGGAAAACCGGTGAATATGATGCGGTAGTCGCGATATTCATTCAGTTTGCCGACCCTGATACGCGCGCCATGCTGTTCAAGCGAATGAAGTCGGCGCTCAAGCCCGATGGGCTTATTCTGTTACAAGGCTACACGCCGAAACAGCTGGACTATAAAACCGGCGGGCCGCCCAATCTGGATCATCTGTATACGGAAGTACTGCTGCAGGATGCTTTCGGCGATCTCGATATCTCAGAGCTGCGCTCGTACGAAGATGTGCTCACCGAGGGCACGCAGCATCATGGGCAATCAGCATTGATCGGCATGGTGGCGCGCCGGCCATTTGGATGTAACTTCGAATAGCACGATACCCTCGATAAGCGAGGGCCTTACTTGCTACCGCTGTGCATGACGCCGGCTCACGCCAGGCTAGAGGCCTGCAAAAAACTACCCCTGTCGGCTATGTATGCCCATGCGATCAAGCAAGGCACGATCTTCTTCCACTTCCGGATTACCGGTGACGAGTAATTTGTCACCGTAGAAGATCGAGTTGGCACCGGCCAGATAGCACAGCGCCTGTACGCCCTCGCCCAGTTGCCGACGACCGGCTGATAGTCGTACCCGCGCTTTTGGCATGGTGATCCGAGCAACGGCAATGGTGCGAACAAACTCTAGCGGCGTACCTTCGACCGCCACCAGATGATTGATCGGCACTGAATCAGGATACGGGTTCAGATTAGCGAGTTGTGCAATCAAACCAGCGCGCTGCATGCGCGACTCACCCATACCCACAATCCCGCCGCAGCAGACCTTGAGACCCGCTTCGCGCACATGACCCAAGGTATCGAGGCGGTCTTGATAGTCGCGGGTCGTGATGATCTCGCCATAAAACTCGGGCGCAGTATCGAGATTGTGGTTGTAGTAATCCAGCCCTGCTGAAGCAAGGCGCTTGGCTTGTTCGTCTTTCAGCATGCCGAGCGTGGCGCAGGTCTCAAGACCCAGCGCTTTGACGGCTTTCACCATCTCTTCTACCGCTTCAATATCGCGATCTTTCGGGGCACGCCAGGCGGCACCCATACAGAAGCGCGTCGCACCACTTTCCTTGGCCGCCTGCGCTGCGGCGACCACTTCATCGACCGCCATCATTTTTTCTGCCTTGACACCCGTGTCGTAATGCGCGGACTGCGGGCAATAGCCGCAATTCTCTGGACAGCCGCCGGTCTTGATCGATAGCAGTGTGGCCAGTTCAACTTCATTGGCGTCCCAGTTTGCGCGGTGTACTTGCTGCGCGCGCCACATCAAATCATTGAACGGCAATTCGAACAGCGCTGCAACCTCAGCTACTGGCCAGGTTTCACGCGACTTGGCGAGATCAGTCACCTTTTTGGCCGCCGCAAAAAATTCAATCGGCTGCTCGGCAGACGGCTTCTCAGATGGTTCGACGATATTGGTCATGCAAAACCTCAACTCAAAAACTTGAATCTCAACGCGATGCTCGCGGCCACGAATCCAGCAATGAAAAATCAATCGCATCCGCCGCACGGGCTGGCGCGGCCACCGACATCCATGGCACTACACCAAGCAAGGGCGCAGATAAACGCTGCTGCAAGGCCTCAACATTGTCAGCCTGATGCGGCATCTCGGGATCAATCTGATTCGCTATCCAACCCGCCAAGCGTAAACCGCGGGCGGCGATTGCTTCTGCGGTTAACAGCGCATGATTCAGACAGCCCAAGCGTAAACCGACCACAAGAATAACATCCAGCCCCAATTCAACCGCAAAATCCGCGGTATCAAAGTCGTCGGTCAGCGGCACCCGAAATCCACCGACACCCTCGACCACCACCGCTTCTGCCTGCGCCGCTACTTGCTGGTACGCCTGACCCAGTACCGCCGGGGCTATGGTGACATCCTCCAGCTTAGCCGCGACATGCGGCGCACAGGGCTCTTTCAGCAAGTAAGACGTCGTCAACTGCGCGTCCAACGCGAGGGTGGACTGCTCGGCGAGTAGCGCGACATCTTCATTCCACTGTACGCCATCGCGCATTAGCGTACCGGCTGCGACCGGCTTCATACCCACCGCTTGCAGACCAAGCCTGCCTAAAGCATTCAGCATGGCTGCAGTGATCAGCGTCTTGCCAACACCCGTGTCGGTGCCCGTAATAAAACATGAAAATCTCAAGCTCATCGATTCACCTTACATTCATCTCGATAGAAAGTAGTGTTGTCGCAAGTTGATCTACCTGTGTCTCGCTGTGGGCGGCTGATAGCGTAATCCGTAATCGTGCTGTTCCCGCAGGTACCGTCGGCGGGCGAATCGCCCCCACCCAAAATCCTTGCGCCATCAGCGCCTGCCCGGTCGCGATGGTGGCGGCATTGTCGGCAATGATTACTGGTTGAATCGCGGTCTCTGACGGTAGCAGCTGCCATCGTTTGAGCATCAGTCGCTCACGCAGACGTGCAATCAAGTGCTTCAAGTGTGTACGCCGCTGCCGACCTTCATCACTACGAATAATGTCGATACTTGTGAGCAGCGCATGCGCCACTGCAGGTGGCGACGCAGTCGTGTAAATGTAGCCACGCGCGCGTTGCACTAACCACTCAATGACCGTCTCATGCGCCGCGACAAACGCACCCGCTACACCAGCCGCCTTACCGAGCGTGCCCATGTAAATCAATTGCGGCGAACTCAATGCCAAGTGCTCTAGTACGCCACGTCCTTGATCACCCAGTACCCCAAAGCCGTGTGCATCATCCACCAGCAACCATGCACCGTGTCGCTCACAGAGCGCCAATAGCTCACGTAGTGGCGCGATATCACCGTCCATACTGAACACCGCATCGGTAATTACCAGTTTGTCTCTAGCGCGGCTTTGGGTGAGCTGATCATCCAAGGCTTGTAAATCGCGGTGTGGGTAGACGCTGAGTTTGGCGCGTGCCAGACGCGCACCGTCAATCAATGACGCGTGATTCAAGGCCTCAGAAAAAATTTCTGCGTCTTTACCCGCCAACGCAGAGATCAGCGCCAGATTCGCCATATACCCGGTCGAGAAATACAACGCACGACCACTAGGTACGAATGGCGATAGAAATTCAGCCAGCTTGTCTTCCAGCGCTGCATGCGCTGCAGAATGACCGCTGATCAAATGCGAAGCACCACTGCCTGCACCATAGATGGCTGCACCTTGTTGCAAGGCCTCGATCACTCGCGGGTCTGCCGCCAGTCCGAGATAATCATTACTGCAAAACGCCACCATCGGTCGTCCATCGACGGTCATGCTGGGCGCGTGTGGAGTGCTGACGATACGACGTTGCCGTATCAAATGCTGCGTATCAAGCTCGTGCAGCTTTTGCTGTAGACCGTCCAGCAATGATGATGACACTGAGGGCATGATGCTTAGCGCGTTAGCCAGCTGGGCTTGCGCTTCTCCAGAAACGCCGCAATCCCCTCGCGACCATCGGGCGCAACGCGTACCTCACCGATACGGCGCGCGGTATCGGCGATGAGGTGCTGATCAATCGGCTCACTCGCGATCTCGCGAATCAAACGCTTGGATTCATCAATCGCATGCGGACTACCCGCGAGTAGATGGTGCGTCATTTTTGTTACGGCTTCATCCAGCGCTTCAGCAGCAACCACTTGATGGACATAGCCCAGGCGATAAGCCTCGGGTGCGCTAAATCGCTCTGCCGTCAAAAAATAGCGATGGGCTGCGCGCTCGCCCATGGCACGGATCACATACGGCCCGATAGTGGCCGGTATCAAACCTAACCTCACTTCGGTCAAACAAAACTCCACACCTTCGGCAGCAATCGCGATATCGCAGGCTGCTACCAGACCATTACCACCCGCGTAGCAATCGCCCTGCACACGCGCAATCGTTGGTTTACTGGATTGGTAAATTACATGCAGCATCTCAGCCAAGGCCTGTGCGTCTGCACGATTCTCGGCTTCGGTATAGCCCGCTACGCGCTTCATCCAGTTCAAGTCCGCACCGGCACTAAAGGCAGAACCGCGCGCACCGAGCACAATCACCCTCACGTCGCGGTCTTGG
>JAJTGD010000077.1 GCA_021299035.1 Oxalobacteraceae bacterium
GACGACGGATTCGGCGCATCGGCTGCCGGTGGCGCCCAATCTGATTGCGCGGGACTTCTCGCCAGCCTTGCCCAATCAAGTCTGGACGACGGACATCACGTATCTGGCGACCGATGAAGGTTGGCTGTATCTGACGGTGATGCTGGACTTGTTCAGTCGACAGGTGGTGGGCTGGTCGATCCAGCCGCGCATGACGCAGCAATTGGTCGTGGACGCGTTGCGTATGGCCTGGTTCCGACGTCGACCGGCGGCAGGATTGATTGTGCATTCGGATCGCGGCAGCCAGTACTGTGGGCATCTGGTTCAGTCGACCTTGAAGGCGTATGGCATGAAGAGTTCGATGAGCCGTAAGGGTGACTGCTGGGACAATGCGCCGACTGAGAGCCTGTGGGGATCGATGAAGCGGGCTTGTGTTTACGGTCAGCGCTTTACGACCCGCGAAGAAGCCAAAGCGGCCGTGATGAACTGGTTGGCGTTTTACAATGCAAAGCGATTGCACTCGCGGCTGGGTTATGTCAGTCCGATGGAATTTGAGAAAAGCTGGCTTGCAGAACAGGCACGGCGTTCTGCTTAATCGCATCCGTTATGGGATTCGTAATTCGAGGGCAAGGTCATACTGGCGATCGATTCCAGAAATTTGCAAGCGCTGCATCCCATAATCTGATCGCAGTCTTAGTATCGATTTTTCCTCGCCGGATATCGAGCGCTTGCTTTACCTGTCCATCGTAAACTGCGAGTGAATCACCACGGGAAAAGTTGTGTAACCCGGGCGGGACTTGGACCGCCAGTCGCATCAATACTTTGTAAGGCTAGAAGGAATTTTGCAAGACGCGCGGCAAATGTGCGTTGATCAACAATATTTTCAAGAGTCGCAATATTTCCGTCGGTCCAGCGATATATGGACCACAGATGCTGATATCCATGGGCTGGCGCTCCGATCACTACTGGCGCTGGTATTTTGAGTGGCAAATGAGGCGCGAGCTCTGGTAGCCATCGGTGCTCGTTCGTAACTTGATTCGCATATTCTGAGCCGCTGGGCAACCGCACCACCAAGTTTTCTCCCAGATGAAAAGTACGGTTATCCCACCCACTGAAAATAACGGGCTTTACTGGCAATCCTGTCCATTGCGGGAATTGTCCGGCGATAAGCCGGCGTACCAACAAGGTATCGACATTGGGGGGCTGACGCTGTATGGCAGTATCGTGCGAATCGTCGAGCATCAGTTAGTCGATCAATTCTTCTTTGCTCCTATCAAGCTAGCCGCGTTAATAAACCGACCTTGAAGTACCTGCTTTTTAAACTGGCTGGAACTTGAGTACCTTGACGCCAGTAAGTGCTTTCGTGGCTTTGACAGCCTGCCTTGCTTGCCACAGGTCGTATGCCGCCTGCTGAGCCAGCCACACTTCAGCCGCGCCACCGTGATCACGGCCTAACCAGCGCTCAATGCGCAAAGTCCAGGATGTGGGGGATTGAACATAGAATTCATGTGAGCCTCAGTGATAATCCTGATAATCGACCAAAACGGCATCGCCATTTTCAAATGCAAAGGTCAGGCGCCAGTTACCGTTTACGCTGACCGACCAGTGCCCGGCGAGACCGCCCTTCAATGCATGCCAATCCCAGCCTGGGCGATTCATATCTTCTGGGCGGGATGCGGCGTCAAGTGCAGAAAGTTGCCGCGCTAAACGCGGGGCATGCATGGCTTGAATACCGGCTCGGGAGCCAGATCGGAAAAAACGCTCGACTCCTTTGTGCCTGAAATTACGAATCATCCGGAAATTGTAGCTTGTAGCGCCACGCGCCGCAAGATGGGTGTGTTGGCTCTGGGCCACAGTTCGAGTCCCATGTCTCATCAAAATTTGAAGATCGCCAGCCTGAGCGAGTTAGTGGAACAAACTTTTCTGCCCCGCCAAGACAAATCCTTCTAACTCGCTCACACGAGTTTCAAGTAGTTCAGAGCCCCGCATCATGCGGGGCTTTTTGCTGTGGGCTCCTGACTGCACTCATGGACACTACTTCCTAAAATCGTCTCAAACCCCGTTTCGTCTCAGAACCTCCTGACTTTTTTACCGTGGTACGACAGTCTCCCGGCTTGCGCATACCCACGGTATGATGAGGACGGTGAGGCGCTCAATTGGACAGTTCTACAGCGCCCTCGACACGTTGGGCCTTTCGCGGAGAGAAGTTATGCGCGTTCTTGATCGAGTGGCTGTACTGAACTTGTCGCTTGTGATGGCGCATCAAGCCGATGCAGCGTACTGGAAAGAGTGGGAAATGTTCGGGCTCCCGGGTGGAATCCAACTGTTTACGCTATTCAACTTGGCTGCCTTCTTGCTCTTGTTGTGGCTCTACTCGACAGTGATTTCTCGCAAGCGCACCGGACTTCGCGGCTCATTCCTGATTGCGGGACTTTCTGGCATCGTTTTGCCAATACATGCGGCATTCGCGTACGCCGGCTTTACGGAGTTTCGTCTGCCCGTCTCAATCGCGGTCATCATTGGAACCTTCGTTGTTTCCATTTGGCAGGCCATCCTCACGTGGCGTGCACGTACGGAGTTCAGAGGCGGGGGCCCGTGGCCGATGCGCCAGATCGACTTGAATTAAATTTCGTTATGAAAATCCAAGAAGTAATCACACAACCAAAGCCTTCGATGGCACCGGATCATTTTCGAAATGAAGGATTGAAAGCGCCGGCCAAGGCCATGCCGAATTCTAATGACGCTTCAAGTAATCAATCACCCACGCTGGATCACTGTCACTTGGAAAGACAGGGTAATGAACGGCCTTGATCACGCCATCTTCGCATATCAACGTCACTCGCTTTAGCAAGGTCATTTTAGCCGCTACAAAGGTCGGCATATTCATTGCCTTTTGAAATTCATAGTTTGCATCACTGACCACCAGAAATGGCAAGTGAAGTCTGTCAGCCATTTCCTTTTGATAGTTGGTGGTTTGAACACTTAGACCAATAACTTCAGATCCCAATGCTTGAAGCTCCTGGTAGTGATCTCTGAAGGAACAGCTTTGTGGTGTGCAGCCCCGTGCGCCTGGAATTTGATCCCAACCTTCAGGCAGTGGAATATTGGGTTGACCGGTCATCGGGTAACAATAGATCACCACTTTGCCTCGAATGCTTCCCAGGTTGATTGAATCGCCACGCGTGGATTTCAACGAGATGTTCGGCAGCGCCATGCCAACCAAATGATTGGTTGCGCCATCGTCGGTTGGCATGGGTAAGTCTGGAGGTAGTTCGTTGTAATTTTTCACAGAAAAGCTATCCGCAAGCGGTTGATCGAACGAATCACGACTTAGGCAGAAGAGATTGTGTCGTGGTGGATGTCGCGATCATTTATTTGGTTAAGCGCTTTACTACCTTGGCATTTGTGCTTTTCGATCCAAGCGCGCCACTGGATCCCGCTCCTTGTTGTTCCCCCACATATAAATCCGTCGCTGATGCTAAACGATACTGTGTCTTAGGGTGAAGCGCGCACCGCGGCCAGCGTGTCTCGCGCTGCCTGCTCGGCGAGCGCCGCAAGGCGCCCCTGCTCGAGCTGCAGGAAGTCGAACTGCTTCTGCACCATCAGCATGGCAAAGCCATGCAGCATCGACCACACTGAAACCGAGACCTCCACTGGGTCCCCGGCGCGCACGAGCCCGGCCCGCTGTGCTGTCTCTACTAGCTCTACCAGCTTGCCGAAGGTGGCATTTCCTACGGCGTACACGGGGTGATCCGTGTGGCCCGGTGTGTGGCTGATGTAGGGCCCGAACATGACCTTAAGGTGCTCGGGGTGGTCCACGGCGAAGCGGATGTACTGCCGGGCGCCCTCCAGAAACCAGGCTTCCACGTCGTTGGGATGGCGCCGCCTTGCTTCGTCTTGGTAGTCCTGCAGCCGCAGGAAACCCTGCTCGGCGATGGCCGCGATCAGGGCCTCCTTGCTCTCGAAGTGCCGGTAGGGCGCGGTGCGGCTCACGCCCGCCTGGCGTGCCAATTCGCGCAATCCCAACGACTCTGCGCTATCCCTCCGTAGCAGTTCAAGCCCGGCCTCCAGCAGCGCCTCGCGCAGGTTGCCGTGATGGTAGGACTTGGGCTTGCCTTTAACTTTGTCTGTGGTTCGGGGCGCTGCAGGTTTCGTTGGGGGGGGCATAAGCAGTTCTCATTAGTTTTCATTTTCTGTCGTCGCGCCCGGGTTGGCAAGGGGAACCCGGGTAAAAAAATGTTGACGACAGCAACATGGATGCGCAAGAATGGCAACCGATGTAGACATTGTCAACTTGATGCCCCTGGGGCTGGAGGAACACATGCTCGAACGCTATCTGCGCGCGGTGGTCCGCTACCGCATCATCGTGATGCTGCTGGTTGCCCTGGCCACGCTACTGCTCGCCTCCCAGACCCGCCAGCTGTCCATAGTGGTGGATCCAGACGACATCCTGCCCCAGAGCCATCCGCTTATTTCTACTACCAACCGTATCGAGGCGCTGTTTGGCAACCGGTTCACGGTGGTGATCGGCGTACACGCCACCAGCGGAACTATCTACGAGAACGGCGTGACCGACCGAGTGCGTGCCATCACCGACGACGTACTGCGACTCCCCGGTGTGGTACGCGCTAACGTGAATAGCATTGCGGCGCGGAAGTCCAAAAGCATTACCGGCAACGATGAGGGCATGGTGGTGAAGCCACTTTTGGGC
>JAJTGD010000078.1:0-3452 GCA_021299035.1 Oxalobacteraceae bacterium
AACTTCATCACCTTCCGCGCCGTGTTCGCAACACTGACGGCCTTGCTGATTGGTTTGTTCGCCGGCCCAGCGGTGATCCGTAAACTCACCGAGTTAAAAGTCGGACAAGCGGTGCGTACCGATGGGCCGCAGACGCATTTGGTGAAATCTGGTACGCCCACGATGGGCGGCGCGCTGATTCTGATTGGTATCGCGATCGCTGTTCTGTTATGGGGTGACTGGAGTAACCGTTTTTTATGGCCAGTCCTGATTGTGACACTCGGTTTTGGCGTGATTGGCTGGGTCGATGACTATCGCAAAGTGGTTCATCGCGATCCTAATGGCATGCGCTCACGCGAAAAGTTTTTTTGGCAGTCACTGATCGGTTTGGCAGCTTCGGTTTATCTTGCGTTCTCGGTATCCGGAACCACAAACGACAAAGTATGGGAGCTATTCTCGGCATGGATACAGTCGGGCTTCTTGCTGGATCTGCCGCAGAAGGCCGATTTGATTGTGCCTTTCTTTAAAACGATTAGCTATCCGCTCGGTGTGTGGGGCTTCATCGCACTCACCTATTGCGTGATTGTGGGTACTAGCAATGCGGTCAACCTGACCGACGGTCTGGATGGTTTGGCGATCATGCCGACCGTGATGGTGGGTTCGGCGCTCGGGCTATTCGCCTACCTCACCGGCAGTGCAACCTACTCAAAGTATCTATTGATTCCGCATATCACCGGCGCTGGCGAGTTGCTGATTTTCTGTGGTGCGATGGCAGGTGCTGGCTTGGCGTTTTTATGGTTCAACGCGTATCCCGCACAAGTCTTCATGGGTGATGTCGGCGCGCTCGCACTGGGCGGCGCGCTCGGTACGATCGCCGTCATTGTGCGTCAAGAGATTGTGCTGTTCATCATGGGTGGTGTATTCGTAGTTGAAACACTTTCAGTGATGCTGCAGGTCGCTTACTTCAAGTACACCAAGATGCGTACGGGTGTCGGTAAGCGAGTGCTGCTGATGGCCCCTTTACATCATCACTATGAACAAAAAGGCTGGAAAGAGACACAAGTCGTGGTGCGTTTTTGGATTATTACCATGATGCTGGTACTGGTCGGATTGTCGACCTTGAAGTTGAGATAAGTCGTATTCAGTAAACAGACAGAGATAACAAGCGATGCATTACGCAGGCAAACAGGTATTAGTGCTCGGACTCGGTGAATCAGGTCTGGCGATAGCGCGCTGGCTCGCCCATTGCGATGCGCGCGTACGCGTTGCCGATACTCGCGAGTCACCCGAGCGTTTGCCTGCATTGCGCGATGCAGTGCCTGAAGCCGAATTTATCGGCGGTGAATTCACCCCTGTGCTGCTCGATGGTATCGAGCTAGTGGTCCTGAGCCCGGGTCTTGCGCCCCACCGCGAGCTGGCAGCAATTCTGCCTGCTGCACAAGAAAAAAACTTGCCGGTCTGGGGTGAGATCGAGTTGTTTGCGCAAGCGCTGGAAGCATTGAAGCAGTCACGCGGCTATATCCCAAAGGTATTAGCGATTACCGGCACTAATGGCAAGACGACAGTCACGCGCTTAACGGGTCAGTTGTGCGCAGCCGCCGGTCTGAATGTGAAGGTCGCCGGCAACATCAGCCCCACAACGCTGGATGTGCTTCGTGAGGCCTTAGTCGCTGATCAGCTGCCGCAGTGCTGGGTACTGGAGCTGTCCAGCTTCCAATTGTTCAGCACCTATTCGCTGAATGCGGATGCTGCGGTCGTGCTCAATCTTAGCCAGGACCATCTCGACTGGCATGAGGATATGGCTGCCTATGCCGCTGCCAAGGCCCGGATTTTCGGTACGGATACGTTGCGCGTCTTGAATCGTGATGATGCACTGGTGATGGCGATGAGTAAGCCGCTATCCATGGAGGTCAGCTTTGGTACTGATGCGCCCCGTGCACCAGACTGTCTTGGTTTATCGGATGAGGGTGGCATGCAATGGCTGACGCTGGCAATTGCGCATGACGACGGTGAAAAGAAAAAACGCGGCAAGCCGCAACCTGACGTCGAGCTTTACGTCAATCGTTTAATGCCGACGGATGCATTGAAGATTCGCGGCCAGCATAACGCGACCAATGTCCTTGCTGCGCTGGCATTGTGTCGTGCGATTGATCTGCCACTGGCGCCGATACTGCACGCAGCACGGCAGTATGCCGGTGAGCCTCATCGGGTCGAGCTGGTCGCCCATGTGGCGGGCGTCGAGTACATCGACGACAGTAAAGGTACTAACGTGGGTGCCACCGTGGCAGCACTCCAGGGTTTGGGTGCCGGTCATGCAGCCCGCTTGATACTGATCGCCGGTGGTGATGGTAAAGGCCAGGATTTTTCGCCATTGGCAGCGGCTATTGCGCGTCATGTGAAAACAGTTGTGTTGATTGGTCGCGACGCGCCGCAGATTGCCGCAGCGATTGCATCGACACAGGTGCCAGTGATTCACTGCGACACCTTGCCGGAAGCGGTTAGCGCTGCAGCGGAACAGGCCAGTGAAGGTGATCAGGTACTGCTATCACCTGCGTGCGCCAGTTTCGACATGTTCAGCAGCTACGCGCAGCGGGCCCAAGTATTTGTCGATGCGGTACGTGAGTTAGGTCTGGCGCGCGGCGAGGTGATCGCATGAGGATGACGATGCCTGGTTTCCTCGCGGCGGATGCATCGACTGAGGATAGGATCGGTCAGCGCTCGAGCATGCTCGAGTATGACCAGGCGCTGGTATGGGTCACGACCTTGCTGCTGTTGCTCGGTTTGGTGATGGTGTACTCGGCGTCAGTTAGTTTGCCGGATTCACCCAAGTATGCAGGCTACAAGAATCATCATTTTCTAGCGCGGCAGGCAGCGTTTATTGCCATCGGCTTGGTTTTTGGCTTGTTGGCATTCCGTGTCCGCGTCGAGCAATGGGAGCGCTGGACGCCTTGGTTATTCCTGGGTGCACTTGGGCTGCTGATCTTGGTTCAGTTACCGGGAATCGGTAAAGGGGTCAACGGCGCGAAGCGCTGGATCGGCATGGGCAGTTTCAGCATGCAGCCCTCTGAGGTGATGAAGCTGATGATGGTGTTTTATGCCGCCGACTTCACCGTACGTAAGCAGCAGTACATGCACAGTTTGTCAAAAGGCTTTTTCCCGATGGCGCTCGCCGTTGGATGCTGCGGCGGTTTTCTCATGCTGCAGCCGGATCTGGGTGCTTTCGGCGTGATCGTCTGTATTGCGATGGGCGTTCTGTTTCTGGGTGGTTTCAACATCATCTGGTTTGTCGGCATGATCGGCGTTCTGGGCGCGGTGTTTGGTGCCATTGTGCTGATCTCGCCCTGGCGCTACGAGCGTATGGTGGCTTATCTGAATCCTTGGGATCCGACTAATGCACTCGGCAAGGCGTTCCAGTTAACTCATTCGTTGATTGCATTCGGTCGTGGTGAGTTATTTGGCGTGGGTTTGGGTGG
>JAJTGD010000078.1:3483-9497 GCA_021299035.1 Oxalobacteraceae bacterium
TTCGATATCGGCCGTCAAGCCATTGCCACTGAAAAATTCTTCGCAGGTCTCGTCGCCAAAGGTATTGGCATCTGGTTAGGTGTACAGGTCTTCATCAACATGGGCGTCAACCTCGGTTTGCTACCCACCAAAGGCCTCACCTTGCCACTTATGTCCTACGGCGGCTCTGGTATCGCGATTAACTGCATTGGGCTCGCAGTACTACTGAGAATAGATTATGAAAACCGCGTCATGATGCGCGGAGGTCGTGTATGAGTACACGAGCCATTGCAACTCGACAGCCGACGCGGTTTCGGTGCAGGCTAACTTCGCGTAGCGAAGTTAAGTGCGCGGATGCGCACGGCCGGAACCAAAACAGAGCGATGATGCGCGGAGGTCGTGTATGAGTGCACGAGCCATTGCAACTCGACAGCCGACGCGGTTTCGGTGCAGGCTAACTTCGCGTAGCGAAGTTAAGTGCGCAATTGCGCACGGCCGGAACCAAAATCGTCCGATGATGCGCGGAGGTCGTGTATGAAGCACCTCCTCATCATGGCAGCAGGCACCGGTGGTCATATCTTCCCTGGCCTCGCTATCGCTGACACCATGCGCGCACGCGGTTGGCAGGTGTCATGGCTGGGCACGCAGCGTGGCATGGAAGCTGACATCGTGCCTGCACGCGGCATTACTTTTGACGCGATCGATTTTTCTGGTTTGCGCGGCAAGGGTTTGCTTCATACGTTTACCGGTGCGCTGAAAATGATCGCCGGATTGTTTCGCTGTGGTGCCATTATCCGTGCGCGTCAGCCGGACGTTGTACTCGGCATGGGTGGTTATGTCACTGTCCCCGGTGGTGTGATGGCGGCGATGCATGGCAAGCCGCTCGCATTGATGAATGCGGATGCCGCTCTGCTGATGTCGAATAAGGTTTTGCTCCCGTTCGCTAAAAAAATTCTATTCGGCTTTGCGGCAGCGGATGCACCAGCGACCAAGTCGCAGATCACAGGCAACCCGGTGCGCAAAGAAATCCGTACTTTGCCTTCGCCTGCGCAGCGCTACCAACACCGTAGCGGTCCGTTGAATGTCTTGGTGATTGGCGGCAGCCTTGGCGCACGCGTGTTGAATGACACCGTGCCAGCAGCGCTTGCGCTTCTATCGCTACAAGACCGGCCAATCGTGGTTCACCAATCCGGCAAGCAAAATATCGACACCTTAAAGAAAAACTACGCCGATGCAGGGGCAGATGCCGAGGTCGTGGACTTTATCGACGATATGGCAAGCCGCTATGCAGCTGCGGATTTGGTGATCTGCCGTGCAGGTGCGATCACGGTCACCGAGCTTTGTGCGGCCGGCGTGGCGTCAGTATTGGTGCCGTTAGTAGTATCGACAACCTCGCATCAACGAAATAATGCGCAATGGATGGCCACCAACGATGCTGCGATTCATTTGCCGCAGCAAGAAATGAATGCTACGTCACTCTCGGGCTTGTTGCGCGACATGACGCGCGAGCGTTGCCTGCACATGGCTGAGCACGCTTATCAGCAGGGCCGACGCGATGCCAACGATGCTATCGCGGGCGTGTTGGAAGATTTGGGAAAACAATGAAACACAAGGTGAAGCACATTCATTTTGTAGGCATCGGTGGTTCCGGTATGAGCGGCATCGCCGAGGTGCTGCTGAATCTCGGCTACACCGTGTCTGGCTCGGATCTGGCGCACAACACCGCGACGCGCCGTTTGGCTGAGTTGGGCGCGACCGTACAAATCGGCCACGCACCGGAGCATGTCGCAGGTGCAGATGCGATTGTGACCTCGACCGCTGTTCTGGCGCACAACCCGGAAGTCAGAGCTGCGCGCGCCAAACATATTCCTATCGTGCCGCGTGCGGTGATGCTGGCCGAGTTGATGCGCCTGAAGCGTGGCATCGCGATTGCCGGTACCCACGGTAAGACGACCACCACCAGTCTGGTCGCCAGCATTCTGGCCGAGGCCGGGCTGGATCCCACTTTTGTGATTGGTGGTCGACTCAATAGTGCAGGGGCAAATGCCAAGCTGGGTAGCGGCGAATTCATTGTGGCAGAGGCGGATGAGTCAGATGCCTCCTTCTTGAATTTGTCTCCGGTGATCGAGGTCATCACGAATATCGATGCGGATCACATGGAGACCTATGACCACAGCTTTGCCAAGCTGAAGCAGGCCTTCATCGAGTTCACCAATCGTTTGCCGTTTTATGGTGTGGCGATATTGTGCCTAGATGACGCGAATGTTCGCGAGATCATGCCCTTCATTTCAAAGATGGTCATGACGTATGGCTTCCATGCTGATGCCGATGTGCGTGCTGTTGATGCGCGAGCAGTAAATAGCCATATGGAGTTCACGGTGGTACAGGATGGCTACGCACCGCTGCCGATACAACTGAATCAGCCAGGTATGCACAATGTACAGAATGCCTGTGCAGCGATTGCGATCGCGCGGGAACTTGATGTCTCGGATCAGCATATTCAAAAAGCCTTGGTCGAGTTTAATGGTGTCGGTCGGCGCTTCACCAAGTACGGCGTACTGCCACTACCGACTGGTGGCGGCTTTACCTTGGTCGATGACTATGGTCATCACCCGGTAGAGACTGCAGCAACGATTGCAGCAGCACGCGGCGCGTTTCCGAGCAAGCGATTGGTGCTGGCTTTTCAGCCGCATCGCTACACCCGTACCCGAGATTTATTCGAAGATTTCGTCAAGGTACTGGCCAGCGTTGATGTGTTGGTGCTGGCCGATGTATATCCCGCGGGAGAGCAGCCGATTCCCGCGGCCGATGGTCGTTCGCTGGCGCATGCTTTGCGTGTGGCGGGCAAGACAGAGTTGGTGTTTGTTGAAGATATTGCCGATATGCCTGAGGTGCTGATCAAGATGGCGCGCGATGGTGATGTCGTCATGACCATGGGTGCTGGATCGATTGCCTTGGTGCCGGCGCAGCTGCAGCAGCTGACGCAAGTAGTTCCCGAGCGGAGGCAAGCATGAGCCAAATGCGCGGTGCTGATTTCGGCAGAAAAATTTGATCGTGTATTCATCGCCCTGCATGGCCGCTTCGGCGAAGACGGCAGTATGCAAGGTGCGCTGGAGCAGCTTGGCATTCCTTACACCGGTCCCGGTGTATTGGCATCAGCGATCGCGATGGACAAAGCGATGACCAAGCGCGTCTGGTTACAGCAAGGCCTGGCAACGCCTAAATTCGCGATGCTGAACGCCGGTAGTGACTGGACGGCGGTGTCACAAACACTTGGTTTGCCTCTGATCGTCAAGCCAGCGCATGAGGGATCAACCTTAGGTCTGACCAAGGTGAGCGATGCGGCGCAACTCCCCGCCGCCTATGCATTGGCTGCAAAGTTTGACAAAGCAGTGATGGCTGAAGAGTTCATTAGTGGCATGGAACTCACCTGTCCTTTGCTCGGCTCGGGTGATGATGCGCGTGCACTGCCGGTCGTTCGCATCATTGCGCCGGATGCCAACTACGACTACCAGAATAAATATTTCTCAGATCAGACGCAGTACCTCTGTCCCAGTGATTTGCCGACTGAACTTGAGCAGCAGGTTCAGCAGTTAGCCTTAGCGTCTTATCGCAGCTTGGGTTGTCGCGGCTGGGCGCGTGCCGATGTGATGGTGCGCGCCACTGACCAGCAAGCTTTCCTGCTCGAGATAAATACCTCGCCGGGTATGACCAGTCATTCATTGGTGCCTATGTCAGCAGCAGTCGCCGGTTTGCCGTATGAGCAGTTGTGCTTGGAGATACTGCGTACGGCATCACTGGATCTGCAAGCGTCCGCCGACTGGAAGCCACACTGAGGCCTATGTATGTGGAATGACATCAGAACGCTGAATACACTCACCCGCGTCATGCTGGGTGTGTTGGTGCTCGCGCTGATGTACGCCGGGTACCGATGGACTGCGCGGCTGCCCCTTTTTGAACTGACCGAGATCCATGTGCGTGCAGTTCCTGGTAAGCCGCTACGTTATGTCGATGAGTCAACGGTGCGAAGCACTGCAGTGCAGCGCCTGCGCGGAAACTTTTTTAGTATGGATCTTGCTGCTGCGCGCGCAGCATTTGAAACCGTACCTTGGGTTCAGCATGCTTCGGTGAGACGGGAATGGCCGAACAAATTGGTCGTCACGATTGATGAATTTGTTGCACTCGGTACTTGGGGTGAGCAAGGTCGTCTGATCTCGGTAGATGGTGTTCTGTTTACTGCCAATTTGGATGAAGCAGAGCAGGAGGGCAAGTTGCCTGCACTCGATGGGCCAGATGAAAGCGCACGTGAGGTCGCGCAGCGCATGTTTGATTTACGCGAGTGGCTAGCGCCAGTCAAGCTGTCGCCACGATCACTTTCTCTGTCCAAGCGCTACGCATGGAGCGCGCGATTGGATAACGGCATCTTGCTGAATTTGGGTCGTGCCAATGATCGGGCAGCTTTAAAAGCGCGGATTGATCGCTTGGTTAGTGTGTATCCACGGCTTGCTTCAGCGCTGCCCGGGCGTATCGATGCGATTGATATGCGCTACCCAAACGGGCTGGCACTGAGGCGGCGCGCGCAATCGAATAGCAGCGTTAGTGCAGCCGAGGGAGCGACATGAAAACGATAGATGGTTTTAGAGCAGGCGATCGCAGTACAACTTAACGAGACGAATACCGAATAACGTATGACAAAAGAAGCGAAAAATCTGATCGTCGGACTCGATATTGGCACCTCGAAGGTGGTCGCCGTCGTCGCCGAGGTGCTGCCGAACGGACGCCATGAAATTATCGGCCTGGGCCAGAGCGAATCCAAAGGTCTGAAAAAAGGCGTGGTGGTGAATATCGAGGCCACGGTTGAGTCTATACAGCGCGCGCTGGAAGAAGCCGAGTTGATGGCGGACTGCCATGTGAGGAATGTGTGGACCGGCATCGCGGGTAACCATATCCGCAGCTTCAACTCCAGCGGCATGGTGGCCATCAAAGATAAAGAAGTCAGCGCCGCTGATGTGGCGCGTGTGATTGAAACTGCAAAGGCCGTGAATATCCCGACCGATCAGCAATTGCTGCATACCGTGCCGCAGGAATTCATTGTCGACAATCAGGAAGATGTGCGCGAGCCGATCGGCATGAGCGGTATACGGCTTGAGGTAAAGGTCCATATCGTGACAGGCGCGGTGTCGGCGGTGCAAAACATCGTCAAGTGTGTGCGCCGCTGCGGTCTGGAAGTGACCGATCTGATTCTGCAGCCCATGGCCTCGGCAGATGCAGTGCTTACCGCCGATGAAAAAGAGTTGGGTGTGGTGCTGGTCGATATTGGTGGTGGTACGACCGATATCGCGATTTTCACTGAAGGTGCGATTCGTCATACCGCAGTGCTTCCGATCGCCGGCGATCAAATCACCAACGATATTGCGATGGCCTTGCGTACGCCAACGGCTGAAGCTGAAGAGATCAAAGTGCGCTACGGCATTGCCAAGCAGCTGCTCGCTGATCCTACCGACGTGTTCGATGTGCCCGGCCTGGGTGATCGTGGTGCGCGCACTTTATCTAAAGCGGCACTGGCTGCAGTGATTGAGCCACGTGTTGAGGAGTTGTTCTCGCTGGTGCACGAGGCTGTGCGCGAATCCGGATTTGAAGAGGTATTGTCATCCGGTGTCGTGCTCACGGGTGGTAGCGCCATGATGCCGGGCATGTGTGAACTGGCAGAAGATATTTTCCTTAAGCCGGCGCGCGTAGGTACAGCTGTTTATGAAGGGCAATTGGCGGATGTGGTGAAGAGTCCGCGTTACTCGACTGTGCTGGGTTTGCTGGATGAGGCCAAGCGGCAGTATCTGCGGGGGCAAGTGATTGTGCGTCAAGGTGGTTCCGCGACGGCGGTATGGCAGCGGATGAAGGAATGGTTTCTCGGAAATTTTTAATGTTTCAACCGCAGTTGTCAGTGGCTAGCTGTCACATCGCGTGATGGCTAACGACTGAAAACTGCTTCACCCAAGGGAGTCAATATGGAAATCGATATGCTGGAAAACACGAAA
>JAJTGD010000040.1 GCA_021299035.1 Oxalobacteraceae bacterium
CCGTACGACGGATGTAACGGGAGCCATCGAGCTGCCGGAAGGCAAGGAGATGGTCATGCCGGGTGACAACGTGTCGATCACGGTCAAGCTGATCAACCCGATTGCGATGGAAGAGGGTCTGCGCTTTGCGATTCGCGAAGGCGGCCGTACCGTCGGTGCGGGTGTTGTTGCCAAGATCATGGACTGAAAGCTGTAACGGCCATGCCGGCGAGATGATCGCCAGCATGGCTTTTTTATTGGATGCCAAGTTTTACCGCAGGGGCGTAGCTCAATTGGCAGAGTGACGGTCTCCAAAACCGTAGGTTGGGGGTTCGAGGCCCTCCGCCCCTGCCACCGAATCAGGTGCAAGACACCGAAAGTAAACGTAAATGTCGAATCAACCTGTGCAGACTGTGACAACCTCGGCTGACAAGGCCAAGCTGGTTCTCGCAGGTACTGCTGTCGTAGCTGGTGTCGTTGGTTTTTATGCGCTGGCGGGGCAGTCGACGCTGATACGCGCTGCGGCGCTGGTCGGCGGTTTGGTGCTGGCAATTGCGTTTGCGTGGACGTCGTATCAGGGTCGTGCATTCATTGGTTTTGCAAGCGAGTCTGTGAAAGAAACGAAAAAAGTGGTCTGGCCATCGCGCAGAGAGGCGATGCAGATTACGGGTGTTGTGTTTGGCTTCGTTCTCGTCATGGCGCTGTTCCTTTGGGGTACGGACAAATTGCTCGAACTGGTTCTGTATGGACTGATCTTGGGCTGGAGATAATGATGACGGACAACACACCAGCAAGCGAAGCGTCGGCTTCTGGCGGCGCAAAGAAGCTCTGGTACGTCGTTCATGCGTATTCGGGCATGGAAAAAAGTGTGCAGCGTGCGCTCACTGAGCGTATCGCGCGTGCCGGCATGGAAGAGAAGTTTGGTCAGATTCTGGTGCCGACCGAGGAAGTGGTCGAGATGAAGAATGGCCAGAAGTCGGTGACTGAGCGTCGCTTCTTTCCGGGCTATGTGCTCGTCGAGATGGAGATGACGGATGACACATGGCATCTGGTAAAAAATACGAACAAAGTCACTGGTTTTATTGGGGGTAAGTCTAACAAGCCCACGCCGATTCCGCCGCATGAAGTCGACAAGATCATGCATCAGATGCAGGAAGGTGTGGAGAAGCCCAGACCCAAAGTGCTTTATGAAGTGGGCGAACTGGTACGAATCAAGGATGGTCCATTCACCGATTTCAATGGCAACGTTGAAGAGGTGAACTACGAAAAGTCGCGCGTTCGTGTATCAGTCACGATTTTTGGTCGCGCAACGCCCGTGGAGCTGGAATTCGGTCAGGTTGAAAAGGCCTGAGATAGCGGTAAACACGATCGCTGCAGTTGCATTGTAGTTTGAAGTATCCGTAGGTCCGGCAGCAAACCGAGGAGCCCCAGTAGCAGGTCGCAAGGCCAGCGAAAAGGCGCTATCACTCACCAACAGGAGCCCTCATGGCAAAGAAAATCATTGGTTTTATCAAGCTGCAGGTGCCAGCTGGTAAAGCAAACCCTTCCCCTCCGATTGGCCCAGCGCTGGGTCAGCGTGGCCTGAATATCATGGAATTCTGCAAAGCCTTCAATGCGCAAACGCAGGGTCTTGAGCCAGGTCTGCCAATCCCAGTCGTGATCACCGCCTTTGCGGACAAGTCTTTCACGTTTGTGATGAAGACGCCGCCCGCCAGTGTTCTGATCAAGAAAGCGGCCGGTATTCAGAAGGGATCGGCCAAGCCGCATACCGACAAGGTTGGCAAAATCACGCGCAAGCAGGCAGAAGAAATCGCTACTCAGAAACAGCCCGACCTGACTGCTGCAGATCTGGAATCGGCCGTGCGGACGATTGCAGGTTCTGCTCGTTCAATGGGCATCACGGTGGAGGGCCTGTAATGACTAAGCTGACTAAACGTGCCAAATTGATCAAGGCCAAAGTTGATCGTATCAAACCCTATGCGTTTGATAATGCAATTGCGCTCGTCAAGGAACTTGCGACCGCGAAATTCAACGAATCCATCGACGTCGCCGTGCAACTTGGCGTTGACGCGAAAAAATCCGACCAGGTGGTTCGTGGATCTGTCGTGCTGCCAGCCGGTACCGGCAAAACGATGCGTGTGGCTGTGTTTGCCACGGGCGCCAAGGCAGAAGAAGCGAAAGCGGCGGGTGCTGACATTGTTGGCATGGAAGATCTGGCGGAATCCATCAAGGCTGGCAACATGCCATTCGACGTGGTGATTGCTTCGCCCGACACCATGCGTATCGTGGGTACTCTGGGTCAGGTTCTTGGCCCGCGTGGCCTGATGCCAAATCCAAAGGTAGGTACCGTGACGCCGGATGTCGCCACTGCCGTAAAGAATGCCAAAGCCGGTCAGGTTCAATACCGCACCGACAAAGGCGGTATTGTCCACGCGACGATTGGCCGCAAGTCGTTTGCGGATGCTGATCTCAAGCGCAATTTACTGGCACTGCTGGATGCGTTGAGCAAAGCCAAGCCTGCGACGAGCAAGGGCGTTTATCTGCGTAAGGTATCGCTGTCTTCCACCATGGGCGCAGGTGTACGCGTTGATCAGACGAGCCTGACTGCCTGATCAGAAAAATTAAAGTCCTCGCGCCCTGCGGCGTGAGGCAGATCTTTGGGCTGAGCCGTGGGCAGAAATGCTGATGGCTCAGGCAATCAAAGACCGTTGGGCACGAAGTGACAGAAGCGAGTCACCGAGAGTTAAAACGCCGGAGGAGTGATCCATAAAGCACCCAACGCAGATGGCGAGCCCGAACAAGTTTTGCAGTCTCTCCGCCGCACGCAACTTACCGCGTGTACGCAAGAACTCCTGACTTCGGACGCCGTGTTCGAAACGATGTGAGGCAGGCAGTCATCCGATTGTGCAGTCGCTGAACATCACTTTTGGAGGTTGAACGTGAGTCTCAATCTAAATGACAAAAAGGCCGTTGTTGCCGAAGTCTCTGCCAAAGTTGCAACGGCGCAGACCATCGTGCTGGCCGAATATCGTGGCATTGAGGTTGGTCACCTGACGAAACTGCGGGAAGATGCGCGTAAAAAGCATGTCTACCTGCGGGTGTTGAAAAACACCCTCGCTCGTCGCGCTGTCGAAGGCACTGCGTTTTCTGCGCTTGCTTCTGAAATGACCGGTCCGCTGATTTATGCGTTCTCGGAGGATGCTGTTGCTGCAGCCAAAGTTCTCAACGACTTTGCAAAAGGCAATGACAAACTGGTCATCAAAGCAGGCAATTTTGCGGGCAGTTCACTCGACAAGGCGGCCGTCACCGCACTGGCAAATATTCCTAGCCGCGAAGTCCTCATCGCCCAGTTGCTGGGTGTGATGCAGGCGCCGGTTTCAGGTATGGCCCGTGTATTGGCAGCTATTGCAGCGAAGAAGGAAGCCGAAGCAGCCTGATTCGCCGATCTTTTGCGAAACAGGTGTGCTTCCGTCAAGTCCGATCTCATGTATTCACTGAACAATCAGGAGTTTTAAATGGCAATTACTAAAGACGACATCCTTGAAGCCGTTGGTCATATGTCCGTAATGGACCTCAACGATCTGGTCAAGGCATTCGAAGAGAAGTTTGGCGTTTCTGCAGCAGCGATGGCCGTTGCTGGTCCTGCCGGCGGCGGTGCTGCTGCTGTTGCTGAAGAGCAGACAGAGTTCACCGTTATGTTGGCAGAAATTGGTGCAAACAAGGTTGGCGTGATTAAAGCCGTCCGCGAAATCACTGGCTTGGGTCTGAAGGAAGCAAAAGACCTGGTTGATGGTGCACCGAAACCCGTCAAGGAAGGTGTTTCCAAGGCAGATGCCGAAGCAGCGAAGAAGAAACTGGAAGAAGCGGGCGCGAAGGCCGACCTTAAGTAAGTCGGGTCGAGGCGTTTGCCGCGTTAGAGTCAAGGTGCAGGGCCCAGCCATCAGGTGGGGTCCTGCTTTTGGCTCTTTCGTCGCTGCCTGAATTTACCTGTGCAGCCTGATCGCAGTAACGGGTCTGCACGCTGGTCGTTTCATAACAGAAGGGCAAAGACTTGAGGATTCTCCGACGAAGACAGTGATCTTCTTCGAGTCCTGAATTCTCTATCCTTCCTGTCACTCACGGAGTGTTCATGCACTACTCATTTACTGAGAAGAAGCGCATCCGCAAATCTTTTGCGAAACGCGCTAACGTTCACGATGTTCCTTACCTGCTTGCTACACAGCTGGAATCCTACACGGCTTTCTTGCAAGCAGACACGGGACCATCGGTACGCAAGACCGAGGGCCTGCAATCCGCGTTCAACTCGATCTTCCCGATTGTGTCGCACAACGGCTTTGCCCGGCTTGAGTTTTTATCCTATGTGCTCGGCGATCCGCCGTTCGATGTCAAGGAATGTCAGCAACGGGGTCTGACCTACGCGTCTCCATTGCGCGCCAAGGTTCGTCTGGTCATTCTTGACAAAGAATCGCCAACGAAACCAGTTGTCAAGGAAATGAAAGAGCAAGAAGTCTACATGGGCGAATTGCCCCTGATGACCGTGAATGGCTCGTTCGTTATCAATGGCACAGAGCGCGTTATCGTCTCGCAGTTGCATCGTTCGCCCGGCGTGTTCTTCGAGCACGATCGCGGCAAGACCCACTCGTCGGGCAAATTGTTGTTCTCTGCCCGAATCATCCCCTACCGTGGTTCTTGGCTGGATTTCGAGTTCGATCCGAAAGATATTCTGTACTTCCGTGTTGACCGTCGTCGCAAGATGCCAGTCACGATTCTGCTCAAGGCTATTGGTATGACGGCTGAACAGATTCTGGCGAACTTTTTTGTCTTCGACAACTTCGGATTGCGCTCCGAGGGTGCTGAAATGGAATTTGTCGCCGAGCGTTTGCGCGGCGAAGTCGCGCGATTCGATATCAGTGACAAATCCGGCAATGTGATCGTCAGTAAAGACAAGCGTATCAATGCGAAGCATGTGCGTGACATCGAGGCCGCTGGCATCAAACACATCTCGGTTCCCGAGGACTATTTGCTAGGCCGTGTGCTCGCGACCAACATCGTCGATGCGGATACCGGCGAAGTTATTGCAAATGCAAACGATGAACTGACCGAAGAATTGATTGGCCACTTGCGCGATGCGAAAGTAAGCGATATCCAGACGCTGTTTACCAACGATCTGGATCAAGGTGCCTATATCTCGCAAACGCTGCGTGCTGACGACACAGCTGATCAAATGTCGGCGCGTATTGCAATTTATCGCATGATGCGTCCCGGCGAGCCACCAACCGAAGACTCGGTCGAGGCACTCTTCAATGGATTGTTCTACAGCGAAGATCGTTACGACCTGTCTGCAGTGGGCCGAATGAAATTCAATCGTCGTGTGGGTCGCGACGAGCTGACTGGCACGATGACGCTGTCCAACGAAGACATTCTGGCTGTCATCAAGATTCTCGTTGAACTGCGCAACGGCCGTGGCGAAGTCGATGACATCGATCACCTTGGTAATCGCCGTGTGCGTTGTGTGGGCGAGTTGGCTGAGAACCAGTTCCGCGCCGGTCTCGTGCGCGTCGAGCGCGCTGTGAAGGAACGTCTGGGCCAGGCCGAGGCAGACAACCTGATGCCGCATGACTTGATCAACTCCAAGCCGATCTCGGCTGCGATTCGCGAATTTTTTGGCTCCTCGCAGCTCTCGCAGTTCATGGACCAGACCAACCCTTTGTCCGAGATCACGCACAAGCGCCGCGTCTCCGCGCTCGGCCCGGGTGGCCTGACGCGCGAACGCGCCGGCTTCGAGGTGCGCGATGTGCACCCGACTCACTACGGCCGTGTGTGTCCGATCGAGACACCCGAAGGACCAAACATTGGTCTGATCAATTCGCTCGCGATGTATGCGCGCCTGAATGAATACGGCTTTCTGGAGACACCGTACAGCAAGGTGATCGATAGCAAAGTCACTGATCAGATCGATTACTTGTCTGCGATTGAAGAAGGACGCTACATCATCGCGCAGGCGAATGCGACCATTGATGCGAACGGCAAACTGTCCGATGAGCTGGTCTCGGCCCGTGAAGCGGGTGAAACCATTCTGGTTTCGCCTGAGCGCGTCCAGTACATGGACGTGGCGCCGGGTCAGATCGTCTCGGTTGCTGCGTCGCTGATCCCATTCCTTGAACATGACGACGCGAACCGCGCATTGATGGGTGCAAACATGCAACGTCAGGCAGTGCCTTGCCTGCGCCCCGAAAAGGCGCTGGTGGGTACGGGTGTCGAACGGATCGTGGCGATTGACTCCGGCACGACGGTTCAGGCATTGCGTGGTGGCCTGGTTGATTACATTGATGCGGGTCGTATCGTGATTCGCGTCAACGATGACGAAGCACAGGCTGGCGAAGTTGGTGTGGATATCTACAACCTCATCAAGTACACCCGTTCAAATCAGAACACCAATATCAATCAGCGTCCTATCGTTGAAGTGGGTGATCGTGTGGCACGTGGTGACGTGATCGCAGACGGTGCATCGACGGACTTGGGCGAATTGGCGCTCGGTCAAAACATGCTGGTCGCTTTCATGCCGTGGAACGGGTACAACTTCGAGGACTCGATTCTGATTTCCGAGAAGGTGGTGGCCGACGATCGCTACACCTCGATTCACATCGAAGAGTTGTCCGTTGTGGCGCGTGACACCAAGTTGGGACCAGAAGAGATCACACGCGACATTTCAAATCTCGCTGAAAACCAACTCGCCCGCCTGGACGAATCCGGTATCGTTTACATCGGTGCAGAGGTCGAAGCTGGTGATGTGTTGGTCGGTAAGGTCACGCCCAAGGGTGAGACTCAGCTCACACCAGAAGAAAAACTGCTGCGCGCGATTTTCGGCGAGAAGGCCTCTGACGTCAAAGACACCTCGCTGCGCGTGCCTTCGGGCATGGTGGGTACCGTCATCGACGTGCAAGTCTTCACGCGTGAGGGCATACAGCGTGACAAGCGGGCTCAGCAGATTATTGACGATGAGCTCAAGCGTTACCGGCTGGATCTGAATGACCAGCTGCGTATCGTGGAAGGTGATGCTTTCCAGCGTCTGGAAAAAATGCTGGTCGGTAAAGTCGCCAATGGCGGCCCGAAAAAACTGGTCAAAGGGACGAAGATCGATAAGGCCTATCTTGACGATCTCGAGAAATACCACTGGTTCGACATTCGTCCGGCAGAAGAAGATGCCGCGAGTGCACTGGAAGCGATCAAGGAATCGATTGCTGAAAAGCGCCACCAGTTTGATCTGGCCTTTGAAGAAAAGCGCAAAAAGCTCACTCAGGGGGATGAACTGCCACCGGGCGTGCAGAAAATGGTCAAGGTCTATCTGGCCGTGAAGCGTCGCCTCCAGCCTGGCGACAAAATGGCTGGTCGTCACGGTAACAAGGGCGTGGTGTCGCGCATTGTGCCGGTTGAGGACATGCCTTATATGGCAGACGGCACGCCCGCAGATATCGTTTTGAATCCGCTGGGCGTTCCATCGCGTATGAATGTGGGTCAGGTTCTGGAAGTTCACCTGGGTTGGGCTGCCAAAGGTCTGGGTCTGCGTATCGGTGAAATGCTTGCTGCTCACGCCAAGGCAACAGAGGTGCGTGGATTCCTTAAGCAAATTTATAACGAGTCTGGCCGCACCGAAGATCTGGATGGGTTCTCGGATGCCGACATCATCAAGCTTGCCGATAATTTGAAAGACGGTGTGCCATTCGCGACCCCCGTGTTCGACGGTGCGCATGAAACCGAAATTCATCGGATGCTGGATCTGGCTTATCCAGATGATGTTGCCAACCGTCTGGGTATGACGCCGTCGAAGAACCAGGTGACCATGTATGACGGTCGCACCGGTGAAGCGTTCGAGCGTTCGGTGACCGTTGGTTACATGCACGTACTCAAACTGCATCACCTGGTCGACGACAAGATGCATGCACGCTCCACCGGGCCATATTCGCTGGTCACTCAGCAGCCGCTTGGCGGCAAGGCGCAGTTTGGTGGACAGCGTTTTGGCGAGATGGAGGTCTGGGCTCTCGAAGCTTATGGTGCTTCTTATGTCTTGCAGGAGATGCTGACCGTGAAGTCGGACGATGTGAATGGCCGCACCAAGGTGTACGAAAACCTGGTAAAGGGCGATCACGTGATCGACGCAGGCATGCCGGAATCCTTCAATGTGTTGGTCAAGGAAATCCGCTCGCTGGGTATCGATATCGATCTGGAACGCAACTAAGCCTCAACGTCCTCTTCCGATGGGAGAGGACGCCGTAATGATTAATTTTTCACGCCACACTGGAGTGATACATGAAAGCACTGCTCGATCTATTCAAGCAAGTACAGCAAAACGAACAATTTGACGCGATCAAGATTGGCCTCGCGTCACCGGAAAAAATTCGTTCCTGGTCTTATGGCGAAGTCAAAAAGCCCGAGACGATCAACTATCGTACGTTCAAGCCAGAGCGTGACGGCCTGTTTTGCGCCAAAATTTTTGGCCCGATCAAAGACTATGAGTGCTTGTGCGGCAAGTACAAGCGACTCAAGCATCGTGGTGTTATTTGCGAAAAATGCGGCGTTGAAGTCACGCTGGCCAAAGTACGCCGTGAGCGTATGGGTCACATTGAGCTGGCTTCGCCGGTTGCACATATCTGGTTCCTGAAATCGCTGCCATCGCGTCTGGGCATGGTGCTCGACATGACGCTGCGTGACATTGAACGGGTTCTGTATTTCGAAGCCTATGTCGTTACCGATCCCGGTATGACACCGCTGAAGAAGTGCCAGATCATGTCCGAGGATGATTACGCAGCCAAGTACGAAGAGTTCGGCGATGACTTCACTGCGTTCATGGGTGCTGAGGGCGTTCGTGAGCTGCTGCGTACCATCGATATCGATCGTGAAGCGGAACAGCTGCGCACGGATTTGCGCGAGTCCAAATCCGAAGCCAAGATCAAGAAATATGCGAAACGACTGAAAGTACTTGAGGCGTTCCAGCGTTCTGGCATCAAGCCGGACTGGATGATCATGGAAGTGCTGCCGGTGCTGCCGCCGGAGTTGCGTCCGCTCGTTCCGCTTGATGGTGGTCGTTTCGCGACTTCTGATCTGAACGATCTGTATCGTCGCGTCATTAACCGTAACAATCGTTTGAAGCGTTTGATGGAGTTGCGTGCGCCTGAAATAATCACGCGCAATGAAAAGCGCATGTTGCAGGAAGCCGTTGACTCCCTGCTCGACAACGGCCGTCGCGGCAAAGCGATGACGGGTGCGAACAAGCGTCCGCTGAAATCGCTGGCAGAAATGATCAAGGGCAAAGGCGGTCGTTTCCGTCAAAACCTGCTGGGCAAGCGCGTGGACTACTCGGGTCGTTCCGTTATCGTGGTCGGTCCGCAGCTCAAATTGCACCAGTGCGGTTTGCCCAAGCTGATGGCGCTGGAATTGTTCAAGCCATTCATCTTCAATAAACTGGAGTTGATGGGTCTGGCGACCACGATCAAGGCAGCCAAGAAGCTGGTCGAGATTCAAGAGCCTGTGGTCTGGGATATTCTAGAGGAAGTGATTCGCGAGCATCCGGTCATGCTCAACCGTGCGCCGACACTGCACCGTCTTGGCATTCAGGCTTTCGAACCGGTTCTGATTGAAGGCAAAGCGATTCAGCTGCATCCGCTGGTCTGCGCGGCGTTTAATGCGGACTTTGACGGTGACCAAATGGCCGTCCACGTGCCTTTGTCCATCGAAGCGCAGATGGAAGCTCGCACGCTGATGCTGGCTTCGAACAACATTCTGTTCCCGTCGAACGGCGAGCCTTCCATCGTGCCGTCGCAGGATATCGTGCTGGGTCTTTACTATGCGACCCGCGAAAAAATCAATGCCAAGGGTGAGGGCATGATGTTTTCGGGCGTGTCCGAAGTCATTCGCGCCTACGACAACAAGGAAGTTGAGCTGACCACCCGTATCACGGTACGTATTACCGAGTACCCGAAAGATGCGGAGACCGGTGAATTCGTCAAGACCATTAATCGTTACGAAACCACCATCGGCCGGGCGATTCTGTCCGAAATTTTGCCGAAAGGTTTGCCTTTCAGCGCGATCAACCGTGCTTTGAAAAAGAAAGAAATCTCCAAGCTGATCAACATCTCCTTCCGCAAGTGCGGATTGCGTGCGACGGCAGTATTTGCCGATCAGTTGATGCAGTCGGGCTTCCGTCTGGCGACGCGTGCAGGTATTTCGATTTGTGTGGACGACATGCTGGTGCCGCCGCAAAAAGCCACATTGATTGCCGCTGCCGAACAGGAAGTCAAACAGATTGAACAGCAGTATTCGTCCGGTCTGGTGACTTCAGGTGAGCGCTACAACAAGGTGGTCGACATCTGGGGCAAGGCCGGCGATGAAGTCGGCAAGGCGATGATGGAGCAGCTGAAAGTTGAAGATGTGGTTCGGCGCGATGGAACCAAGGGCACACAAGAATCCTTCAACGCGATTTACATGATGGCTGACTCCGGTGCTCGGGGTTCTGCTGCGCAGATCCGTCAACTTGCGGGCATGCGCGGTCTGATGGCCAAGCCTGACGGCTCGATCATTGAAACGCCTATCACTGCGAACTTCCGTGAAGGCCTGAACGTGCTTCAGTACTTCATTTCAACGCACGGCGCTCGTAAAGGTCTGGCCGACACCGCCCTCAAGACCGCGAATTCGGGCTACCTGACGCGTCGTCTGGTTGATGTGACCCAGGATCTGGTGGTGATCGAAAACGATTGCGGCACCGCCAATGGCGCATCGATGAAAGCGCTGGTGGAGGGTGGTGAAGTGATCGAGGCGCTGCGCGATCGTATTCTTGGTCGTGTCACGGCATTGGATGTGATCAATCCCGATACGCAAGCCACTTTGTATGAGTCGGGTACTTTGCTGGACGAAGATTCGGTCGAGGAAATCGAGCGTCTGGGTATTGACGAAGTGAAGGTTCGCACGCCACTGACGTGTGACACGCGCTATGGCCTGTGCGCCATGTGCTACGGCCGTGACTTGGGTCGCGGCAGTATGGTCAACTCCGGTGAGGCGGTGGGTGTGATTGCTGCGCAATCGATCGGTGAGCCGGGTACCCAGCTGACCATGCGGACGTTCCACATTGGTGGCGCGGCATCACGCGCTGCGGTGGCCTCCTCGGTCGAAGCCAAATCGAATGGCGTGGTGCGGTTCACCGCGACCATGCGTTACGTCACGAATGGCAAAAACGACCAGATCGTGATTTCCCGTTCGGGTGAAGTGCTGATTACGGATGATCATGGCCGTGAGCGCGAGCGTCACAAAGTGCCTTACGGTGCGACGCTGATTGTCAGAGATGGTCAGACGATCAAAGCCGGTACCGCTCTGGCTACGTGGGATCCGCTGACGCGTCCGATTATCACCGAGTACGCAGGTACGGTGAAATTCGAGAATGTGGAAGAAGGTTCAACGGTCGCCAAGCAGATTGATGATGTGACGGGCTTGTCTACGCTGGTCGTTATTGATGCCAAGCGTCGCAGCATGGCGAGCCGTACGCTGCGTCCCCAGGTCAAGCTGATGAACGAAAAAGGCGAGGAGGTGAAGATCGCCGGTACCGAGCATTCCGTCACCATTGGTTTCCAGGTGGGCGCGCTGATTACGGTGAAGGATGGTCAGCAAGTATCGGTGGGTGAGGTGCTGGCGCGTATTCCGACGGAGTCGCAGAAGACCCGTGATATCACCGGTGGCTTGCCGCGCGTTGCCGAGTTGTTTGAGGCACGTTCGCCAAAAGATGCGGGCATGCTGGCTGAAGTGACTGGCACGGTCGCATTCGGCAAAGAGACCAAAGGCAAGCAGCGCCTCGAAATTACCGACATGGACGGTGAAAAGCATGAGTTCCTGATTACCAAAGACAAGCAAGTGCTTGTGCACGATGGTCAGGTCGTCAACAAGGGCGAGATGATTGTTGACGGGCCGGCGGATCCGCAGGACATTCTGCGTCTGTTGGGTATTGAGGCGCTGGCACGCTACATCGTTGACGAAGTCCAGGACGTGTATCGCCTGCAGGGCGTCAAGATCAACGATAAGCACATTGAAGTCATCGTTCGTCAGATGCTGCGGCGTGTTCAGGTCGTTGATGCGGGTGATACCAACTACATCCCTGGCGAGCAGGTCGAGCGCTCTGAGTTGCTGGATGAAAATGATCGCGGGATTGCTTCCGGCAAGCTTCCAGCCACCTACGAGAACGTGCTGCTGGGCATTACGAAGGCATCATTGTCCACGGACTCTTTCATTTCTGCGGCTTCGTTCCAGGAAACCACGCGCGTTCTTACCGAAGCTGCAATTATGGGCAAGAGGGATGGTCTCCGTGGTCTGAAGGAAAACGTGATCGTCGGCCGTCTGATTCCGGCCGGTACGGGCCTCGCATTTCACCGTGCTCGCAAGGAGAAGGAGGGCTGGGAAGCCGAAGAGCGTGCAGCGATGTTGCAAGCCGAAGCTGCCCGCGCGCTTCAGGAAGCCGAGGCGACTGCTTCGACTAATGAAGTCAGCGACGAAGGCTGATCAAACTTGCTGTAAATGCAATAGCCCCGGCGGGTCCGGGGCTATTTCTTACTCAGCGCTCGAGGCGTCTAGCTAGTTGACGATGAGTAGCACGAGATATATACTCGCGAGTTCTCGAATTTAAGCTCGCCCGGGCTTAAGCGCTCTTTGGTCTGTGTTTTTCAGTCCTGATCACGCTTTCCCTGCTTGCTGATATTGCAAATGTGCCGTGGTGCCAGGCTGTTTGCGATGATCCGTCCCCTTTCGGGGGTTTTGCAATACCCTAACTTTGTTGGATTTAGACCGATGCCAACCATCAATCAATTGATTCGCAAACCGCGCACATCTTTGCGTGTGAAGAGCAAATCGCCGGCGCTGCAAAACAGCCCACAAAAACGCGGTGTCTGCACTCGCGTGTACACCACGACTCCAAAGAAGCCGAACTCGGCGCTTCGTAAGGTCGCCAAAGTCCGTCTGACCAATGGCTTCGAAGTTATTTCGTACATTGGTGGTGAGGGTCACAACCTGCAAGAGCACAGCGTCGTTTTGTTGCGCGGTGGTCGTGTGAAAGACTTGCCAGGTGTGCGATATCACATGGTACGCGGCGCTCTCGATACGCAGGGTGTCAAGGATCGCAAGCAGGCGCGTTCCAAGTACGGCGCCAAGCGCGGTAAGGCTGCAGCAAAGTAAACAAATATTGCTGTGGCCATGCCACGGAATGTGTCGGCCCGAGTGGTCGAGTAAGTGGGCGATTGTGATAGTCGCCCCCGGCAGCGGACAACAGTCGCTGCCAACTGAAGATTGAAAGGAATAGCAATGCCACGTCGTCGTGAAGTCCCCAAACGAGAAATTCTGCCGGATCCGAAATTCGGTAACATTGATGTCGCCAAGTTCGTGAACGTTCTGATGCTGTCCGGTAAAAAATCGGTGGCAGAGAACATCATCTATGGCGCTTTCGAACACATTCAGACGAAGAGCGGCAAAGACCCTCTTGAAGTCTTTGGCGCTGCGATCAGTAACTGCAAGCCCATGGTTGAAGTCAAATCACGCCGTGTCGGCGGTGCGAACTATCAGGTTCCTGTCGAAGTTCGTCCTGTACGTCGTATGGCGCTGTCCATGCGCTGGTTGCGAGAGGCGGCCAACAAGCGCAGCGAAAAATCCATGCCACAGCGTTTGGCGGGTGAGCTGCTTGAGGCGGCCGAAGGTCGCGGCGGTGCAATGAAAAAACGTGATGAAGTGCACCGCATGGCAGAAGCTAACAAGGCGTTCTCGCACTTCCGCTTCTGATGGTCGGGATGCGGACAGGCGTCTGCATCCGAAACTAACACCAAGCCGGGTGCTCTATATTCATCAGGGACACTCGGTTTCGTTCATTTAAAAAGCTTAGGATTTATTATGGCTCGCAAGACTCCCATCGAGCGATACCGCAATATCGGTATTTCCGCTCACATCAGGAGCAGGAGCGCGGTATCACCATTACCTCGGCAGCGACGACTTGTTTCTGGAAGGGGATGGCGAACAATTTCCCTGAGCACCACATCAATATCATCGATACCCCAGGTCACGTTGACTTTACCATCGAGGTTGAGCGGTCCATGCGGGTATTGGACGGCGCCTGTATGGTGTACTGCGCGGTAGGTGGTGTGCAGCCACAGTCGGAAACAGTTTGGCGTCAGGCCAACAAGTACAAAGTGCCGCGTCTGGCTTTCGTCAACAAGATGGATCGTACCGGCGCGAACTTTTTCAAAGTGTATGAGCAGATGCGTACACGTCTGAAGGCCAACCCGATTCCCATTCAGGTGCCCATCGGCGCTGAAGATCAGTTTGAAGGTGTCGTCGACCTCGTCAAGATGAAAGCCATCTTTTGGGATGAGGCGTCGCAAGGCATGAAGTTCGACTACCGCGAAATTCCTGCGAATCTTGTCGATCTCGCAAATGAGTGGCGCGAGAAAATGGTCGAGGCTGCTGCCGAAGCGACCGAAGAGTTGATGAACAAATACCTGGAAGAGGGCGACCTCTCCGAGGCCGAAATCAAAGCAGCGATCCGTCAGCGCACCATCGCAGGCGAAATCGTGCCGATGCTTTGCGGTACTGCATTCAAAAACAAGGGTGTGCAAGCGATGCTTGACGCCGTCATCGAGTACCTGCCCGCACCTACGGACATTCCGCCGGTCAATGGTATGGACGAGAATGACCAGCCTGTGTCGCGCAAGGCAGAAGATAACGAGAAGTTTTCCGCGCTTGCGTTCAAGATCATGACCGACCCCTTTGTTGGCCAGCTGATTTTTTTCCGCGTTTATTCTGGGGTCGTGAATTCAGGCGACACCATCTACAACGCCATCAAGGGCAAAAAAGAACGTCTTGGTCGTATTCTTCAGATGCACGCCAACCAGCGTGAAGAAATCAAGGAAGTGCGCGCGGGTGACATCGCTGCCGCGGTCGGTCTCAAAGAGGCGACTACGGGCGATACGCTCTGCGATCCGGGTGCGGTCATTACACTCGAGCGCATGATTTTCCCCGAGCCCGTCATTTCGCAGGCAGTCGAGCCAAAAACAAAGGCTGACCAGGAGAAAATGGGCCTGGCGCTGAATCGTCTTGCGCAGGAAGATCCTTCTTTCCGCGTCAAGACCGACGAAGAGTCCGGCCAGACCATTATTTCCGGTATGGGCGAATTGCACCTTGAGATCATCGTTGACCGTATGCGCCGTGAATTCAGCGTCGAGGCCACGGTGGGCAAACCGCAGGTGGCTTATCGCGAAACCATCCGTAAGGTCTGCGAAGAGATCGAAGGCAAATTCGTCAAACAATCCGGCGGTCGTGGTCAGTATGGTCACGTAGTGTTGAAACTGGAGCCTCAGGAGCCTGGCAAGGGTTTCGAGTTTGTTGACGCAATCAAGGGTGGTGTGGTTCCTCGCGAATACATTCCTGCAGTGGAGAAAGGCGTACTTGAAACTCTGCCAGCGGGTGTCCTCGCCGGATATCCGGTGGTTGATGTCAAGGTGACGCTGTTCTTCGGTTCGTATCACGACGTCGATTCGAACGAAAATGCATTCCGCATGGCGGCGTCAATGGCCTTCAAGGATGGCTGCCGTAAAGCCAGCCCTGTATTGCTCGAGCCGATGATGGCAGTCGAAGTTGAAACGCCTGAAGACTACGCGGGTAGTGTCATGGGCGATTTGTCATCACGTCGCGGCATGGTGCAGGGTATGGATGAAATTCCAGGCGGTGGCGGCAAGATCATTCGCGCCGAAGTGCCTTTGTCTGAAATGTTTGGTTACTCGACGTCGCTGCGCTCGGCAACGCAGGGTCGCGCAACTTACACGATGGAATTCAAGCACTACGCTGAAGCACCGAAGAACGTGACCGACACGATCATCAGCGCTAAAGGCAAGTAAGAAGTCAGACGCGATATCCCGATCGGGGTGTCGCTTTGGGTCAGATCCAATAAATCGTTCTTTTTGAAGGAATAATAATCATGGCAAAAGGCAAGTTTGAGCGGACCAAACCGCACGTGAATGTGGGCACGATTGGTCACGTTGACCATGGCAAGACGACGCTGACGGCGGCGATTGCGACGGTGCT
>JAJTGD010000079.1 GCA_021299035.1 Oxalobacteraceae bacterium
CTGCGTCGTGCCGGGCAAACGCCAGGCATTATCTACGGCGGCTCGGACGCCCCAGTGAATATCGCACTGGACCACAACGCGTTGTTTCATGCGTTGAAAAAAGAAGCGTTCCACTCGTCCGTGCTGGATATGAAAGTCGGCGACAAGTCAGAGAAAGTACTGCTGCGCGACTTCCAGATGCATGCTTACAAAGCACTGGTAATGCACGTAGATTTTCAGCGCGTCGATCCAAACCAGAAGATTCACGTCAAAGTGCCATTGCACTTCGTGAATGCTGAGATAGCGCCTGCAGTCAAATTGTCTGGCGGCATCATCAGCCACGTATTGAACGAGCTGGACGTCACTTGCTTGCCAAAAGACCTGCCTGCGTTTATCGAGGTTGATCTGTCGAGCATGACCGAAGGCGCTTCTTTCCACGTATCTGATCTGAAGCTGCCCGCTGGCGTCACCGCAGTACAAGCCAAGGACAACCCGACCATTGCGACCGCTTCGGTGCCGCGTGGCTCGAAAACCGCTGACGGCGGCGCCGATGAGGCGAAAAAGTAATTGGTATTGCCATCGCCTAGGCGAACAAGCCCGTCCTGGTGACGGGCTTTTTTATCACCCTTGGTTTGCGATAATCCGATAGTCCTTACCTCAATCCGATCCATGTCCACTGCTGCAATAAGGCTCATCGTTGGCCTCGGCAACCCCGGTGCAGAGTATGCGCAAACCCGCCATAACGCTGGTTTTTGGCTGGTGGATCACTTGTCGCGCGGCGCTCTTCGAAATGAGTCGCGCTTTCAGGGGCTACTCGCCAAAGTGGCTATCGGCGGACGCGATGTCTGGCTTTTGGAACCGCAAACCTTCATGAACCGTTCCGGCCAAGCGGTGGGCGCAGTGGCGCGCTTTTACCGAATCTTGCCAGCCGAGATTTTAGTGGTGCATGACGAACTCGATCTCGCACCTGGTATTGCGAAACTAAAGCTGGGTGGTTCTTCTGGCGGCCATAATGGACTGAAAGATATCAGTGCCGCACTCGGCACCCAGGATTATTGGCGACTGAGAATCGGTATCGGGCATCCACGCACACTGAATCTGCAACAGCCGGTGGTGGATTTTGTTTTACACCGTCCGCGGGCGGAGGAACTGGCGCCGATCGAGCGCGCTATCGATAAATCTCTCGACATCATCCCGCTTCTCTGTGAAGGCAAACCAGAGCAGGCGATGCACGCACTGCACACCGCTACTTAAGCGACATCACCACAAAACCGGCGTTTAAGTCGTTCCACGTCATGCGTTTTGAATGAAGATCAATAGCCCGATTTCTGCGTAATGAAAAAATGCGTGGCGGGAGATAAGCAAAACTCAGTTCGCTAATCGCCTCTAAAGATCAGTAGACGGCAACCGGCAGAGATGGTTTCTCGACGTTCGCTGCTTTGGATAAAGGTCAGCCAAATCCTGGCAACCGATTATCCGCATCAATAAATCGTCGATTAATATCTTTTTGCTAATATTTTGTTTACAATCTGCTCGCCGGTGACAGCCTCAAATCGCTGAGACTTTTCACCTTCAGAAACTTTTTTGATCGAGGAATTTCATGACGACCTACAAAGAACTTCAGAGCCAGATCGAAAGACTGCAACAAGAGGCCGAACTGGCACGGAAAACCGAATTGGCGAATGCGATTACCGAAATTCTCGCCAAGATGCGCGAGTACGGGCTTTCACCACACGATCTGGGCTTCAGCGGGAGCACCAAACGCAAAGCCGTAAAAGCCATCCGGCGCCCGGTTGCGCCTAAATACCGGAATAACGCGACCGGTGAAACCTGGAGCGGTCGCGGCAAACCACCCAAGTGGATGGCCGGACGCGACAAGTCGCAATTCCTGATTCACAGCGCCTAATCCGGCGCTGGGTTTAATTGCTTGATCAAACCACAGCCGCCGACAGGCGGCTGTTTTGTTTTCAAAGGCATGATGCCCGAGAGTATTGGCGCTACCGGAATAAGGTTCTAAGCAAAATAGTCAGATCGGTACGCAGGCTCCTGGTCTCGATATAACGCTCCGCATGGGCCAGCCTGATCGGCAATACCTGCTCAACATACGCCTCCTCCAAAGCCTCGCCCTCCAAGCCTTGCAATAAGCGCTGCTCCTCGCGAATCTCCAGCGAAGATAAATCAATCAACCCTGGTTTCACTGAGAGAACTTTCTTCCTCACCTCGCTCGGGTAACAGCCCACATAACGCACCGATAACAACCAGGGCCAGCGCTCTATGCCGTAGCGCCGCAGATACACCCCGACACGGGTGGGTTGCTCGTCCTCGCAGCCAGCGACGGTCTCCATCACGCCATCATCGGCCACCGCGGTCGGGAATTCTAAAAGCTTGAGCATGCGGCCATTGCGACCGACTCGGTGCCTTCGTACCAACACCGGCTGACCGGTGACAATCAGCAGCGTCGCCACCAGCGAGGCTGGCAAGAGCAATAAGCCGATAGCAATGCTTGAAAAGACAAGGTCGAACCATCGCTTTAAATCAACAACCATCAAAGATTACCTTTTTTGCATGAGTGACAAGCACAGAGGACGCTTCATGTAACGCGCTCAATCGGAGCGGATTATCGATGAAGTGAGAATCCCCATGTGGACTTTTCCCGTACCGGATAGGCCAGATCGCCAACACTACCTTCAAGTGGCCATGCCTTAAGTTGAAGGGAAAGGCATGCGAATGCCAGAAGATCCTGGCCTTGGCTACCTGAGGCCTAGGGATTAGGTTAGGATCTCAGTAATCCGGTCGTTTATTTTCTTGCTCTATTTATCTTGCCCCCGTGCTGGGCTAACGCGGCCGACACCACCCCCTTAGCCGACCGCGCTTTAAGTTGTTCGCCCACAGCAGCCCCTTGTTCTGCCAGAACTCTTCTTCGTTTTGGGTGGCAGGCAAAAAGCACGACACGACTACTGAAGAGAATGAATGATTACATCATCAGGAATGAACGCCGAAATAGGCCGCGGATTTTTGCTTAAAGCCTTGGTATCACAAATACCGGAGTATCGGCGCGCGCTCTTGTTCAGCTTTATTGCCGGTGTCATGGTGCTCGCACCCTCGCTGTTCATGTTGGAAGTCTATGACCGGGTCTTGAACAGCCGTAGCGTAACCACTTTACTGTCGCTGCTTGGCTGCGTGCTGTTGGTATATGCCCTGATGGAGATAACTGAATCGCTTCGCACGCAGCTATTGCAAAAAGCGGGCTGGCGTATCGACGAAATTATTCGTGAGCGTTTGTACGAAGCCAGCTACATCGCCAGCTTGCGTAGCGGACTCCCCAGCACTCAGAGCTTTCAAGATCTTCGCGCCTTGCGTGAGTGCGTCAGCTCACCCGCGATGATTGCCCTGTTAGATCTACCTTGCTCCCTACTGTTTTTGGTGATCATTTCCATCGTCAGTCCGTGGCTTGGATTGGCTGCACTGTTAGGCGCTGTTTTTCAGGTCACCATAGGCGCTCTGACGGAGCGTCGAACGACGCAAACCCTGGCTGAAGCTAACAAAGTATCCATCGCTGCCCAAAACTACGCCGCCGGCACGCTGCTGCATGCAGCGACCTTATCGGCCATGGGAATGAGAGATAGTTTTTATCAAAGGTGGCTAAGCTTGCAGCGTCAATTTCTACGCCTACAAGCAAAGGCATCTGATACAGCCGGTATCAACGCCGCCAGCTCCAAATTCATCATCACGATGCAAAGCTCATCGTGTTGGCTAACGCTCAAAGGCATGCTTCCCGGAGGCGGCGGCATGATGATCGTTGCATCAGTGCTCGGCGGTCGAGTTCTTGCCCCAGTCGTACAGCTCGTTAGCCAATGGCGACTGATAGTGAATGCGCGCGATGGATATTTCCGTCTCTCAAATTTTCTAAGTACGTTTGAGAGCCCGGCTACCCAAATGCCGCTCCCACCGCCGGAGGGCAATGTTTCAGTAGAAAATCTTATCGCTAGCGCCCCCGGCAACAGAACGCCAATTATTCGGGGTGTGAATTTCTCGCTAAAAGCCGCCGAGACCCTGCTGATTATCGGGCCCTCTGCCGCTGGCAAGACAAGCCTTGCACGAGCATTGATGGGCATATGGCAGCCATCCGGCGGAAAAGTACGATTAGACGGTGTCGATCTGCACGCATGGAATAAAAATGAGCTTGGTCCGTTTCTGGGCTACCTGCCACAAGATATCGCGCTCTTCGATGGCACGATTGCAGAAAATATTGCGCGGTTTGGCGAACCCGACTTAGATCAGATTCGCAATACCATCGCGCTAGTTGGGTTGGATAAGTTGATCGAAACGCTGCCAAAAGGATTACAGACGCAAATCGGCGAAAGTGGCGCCGGTCTCTCTGGCGGGCAACGACAAAGAGTAGCGCTTGCTCGTGCCCTGTATGGCAACCCAAAGCTTGTATTGCTTGATGAACCTAACTCCAACCTTGACGAAGATGGCGATCGTGCGCTGGTCAGCGCAATCCAGACTATCAAGAATCGTGGGTGCACCATCATCATCATCACCCATCGACGAAGTCTGCTGCCCGTGGCAGATAAACTACTTTTTCTACGCGACGGTCAGGTTGCAGCATTCGGTCCGCGTGACGAGGTACTCGCGCGTCTTCAGCAACCTACCGCTATCCGCTCAGCCTGATTGATCGATCATGAAGTCGCTGATTGACACATCACTGCCCGCCGCCAACCATCCGCTCTCTTCAGGCGATTCGCTTTTCTCTAGCCTGTTGACATTCAAGCGTGAGTTTTTTTGGGTCGCCGTCTACAGCTTGATCGCAAATGCGCTGACACTGGTCCCCACGCTTTACATGCTGCAGCTGTATGACCGAGTGATGCTGAGCCAAAGTGAAACAACACTACTGGCAATCACACTCATTACAGCAGTCATGATTGCGGCAATGGCTTTTTCGGAGTGGATCCGATCGCGTCTGCTAGTGCGTGCAGGGGTACGCTTGGATGAGCAGCTAAACAGTCGTATCTTCCTTGCGCAATTCCAGTCTCAGCTTGAATTATCACGCTCGGAGCCAACCAATACGTTCAATGCCCTCACTCGCCTTCGTCAATTTTTGACTGGCGTGGGCATCATTGCGTTTTTCGATTTGCCATGGACACCCATATATTTGTTGGTGCTCTTTATCATGCACCCGATTCTTGGATGGTTTGGCGTTGCATTCTCAGTCCTACTGTTCTGTATTGCTTTGCTCAATAACTGGCTTACAGCAAACGCCGTCCGCTCGGCCACATTAGCGGAAAACCAGACACTGAGTTTCATGTCACGGAAGCTACGTCATGCAGAGGTGATTAGCGCCATGGGCATGCTGCCAAATCTGAAGCAACGCTGGCTTCGTCATTACCATGAATACATAGCCACGCAATGGCATGCCCAACAACGCGTAGGAGCGTTTAGCGCATTCTCGAAATTCACCCAATACGCTCAACAATCCATCATATTGGCGCTGGGTGCTTGGCTTGCGATTCGCGGTGATATCAGTGCTGGCGCGATGATCGCTGCCAATATCCTTATGGGCAACGCACTACGGCCGATCGGCATCCTCGTGTCAACATGGAAAGAATTCGTACAAGCCAAACAGTCATTCACGGAAATTAGCACCCTGCTCGACCAATATCCGGAACGTCGATCGCGTCTACATAGTGATGAGGTTGAGGGACAAATTTCTATACGTGAACTCACCGCACGCGCTCCAAACCGTGCGCAACCCGTGCTGGACAATATCAATATTGATTTTGAATCAGGTAAATTAATCAGTATTGTGGGCGCATCAGGTGCAGGAAAGTCCACCTTCGCACGCTGTCTGATCGGTATTTGGCCGCATATTGATGGTGCGGTTTTAATCGATAGCGTCGATGTACGCGATTGGTCGCGTCAGTCGCTTGGGCCACAAATCGGCTACCTCCCTCAGGAAGTCGAGCTATTTGATGGCACGATCGCGGAGAACATCTGTCGTTTTGGCGAGATCGACTCAGATGCGATTATTGAAGCAGCGAAACGGGCCGATATCCATGATATGGTCTTGCGCCTGCCGAAGGGCTACGACACGCCGATCGGGCTGGCCGGGCGAATGTTATCGGGTGGCCAACGACAGCGAATCGCGCTCGCACGCGCGATCTATGGGTGGCCAAAATTGGTTGTGCTGGATGAACCCAATTCCAACCTTGATGAAGCCGGTGAAGCCGCGCTGATAAGCGTTATCAGAGAATTGAAATCCTCTGGACGAACCGTTTTTATGGTGTTGCATCAACCGAAATTTCTTGCTGAAGCTGACCAGGTCGTGACTATTGTCGATGGTCGAATCGGCAATATCCCACCTACGCCAAGGATCGCAGCAAAATGATCCCATATCCGCAATTGCCGTATTAATTCGAACTCTGCATTGATGAGCGACTCGCCTGTAAAAATTTCTGATCGAGATAACCTCCGCGCTTCACTGGATAAACAGAGCGCGTCCGAGCTGCCGACGGATACCAAGTCAACCATTCGACTCGGCATAATGGTATTGATCGTCGGTTTCGGCGGCTTGCTCCTCTGGGCAGGTTTCGCGCCACTGGATGAGGGCGTTCCAGCGGTCGCATCGGTAATGATAGATACCAAGAGAAAAACCATTCAGCACATGAACGGCGGTGTCATAACGCGGGTTGCCGTGAGAGAAGGACAGCAGGTAAAAACTGGCGATATCCTGATCGAACTGGATAGTCAGCTACCGCGCGCCAATAATGAGATCGTCCGCCAAAGTTACCTCGCTAAACGGGCTATTGAAAGTCGTTTGCTGGCAGAGATTGACGACCGCCCCACTATCGCATTTCATCCTGCTCTCCTCGCTGCTGCTAGCGATCCGATTATCAAGCAGCACATGAATACGCAAACTCAAGTGCTTGAATCCAAGAGAATCGCATTCCGTCATGAGCTTGCCGCGCTGGAGGAGTCAATTGCAGGTCAGACTTCTTTGCTGAATGGAAAAAAGCTACA
>JAJTGD010000014.1 GCA_021299035.1 Oxalobacteraceae bacterium
TTGGCGGGCTGCTTGACTCCAATTTGCCCATTCGCGCGCAGCAGTGGATGTTCGGAAAAGAAACCTTCAAGGGCAGCGGCGTGATCGCTGAGATTCCCGAAAAGCACCGACTCGGCAACGGCAATATCACCTTCCGAGGCAATACCCTGATTCCCGAGGGGCAGAGCAGCAACACCACCATCCTGCAAATGGGCGATGGGGTGTTGATACAAGATCTACCTTTCTCGATTCAGCTGGAGCAATTCATCGTCGATTTCTACTCGACCGGTATGCCGAAGCTGTTCGCCAGTAATGTGATCGTGACTGATAAGGAGACGGGCAACAATTTCCGCGCCACGATTAAAGTGAATGAGCCTTTGATCTATAAAGGGCTCGCGGTGTACCAGTCGAGCTTTGAAGATGGTGGTAGCCGCTTGAAGCTAGCCGGTTATCCCATGGCCGGATCCAGCCATGTGCAATTTCCGGTCGACGGGCAAGTCGGCAAAGCGTCGCGCCTTGCTGGCAACGATGGGGATTACACCATTGAGTGGTCGGGCTTCCGTCCGTTCAACGTCGAGAATATGGCGGGTGATCCACGTTCGGTAAAGCAGCCCAAGGGCTTCAATGAGAATCTCGAGAAGCGACTAGGGTCGGCCGCCAATCGTGAGCGCGGCAAGGATCTTCGTAATGTAGGTCCGAGTGTGCAGTACAAGCTGCGCGACAAAACGGGTCAGGCACGCGAGTTCAGCAATTACATGATGCCGGTGACGATCGACGGTGAAGAAGTATTTCTTGCCGGTGTGCGCGATAACCCATCAGAGGGATTCCGTTATCTCCGTATTCCCGCAGATGCTAACGGCAAGGTTGACGAATGGATGCGCTTACGTGCGGCGATCTCGGATCCTGCCATGCGTGAAAAGGCAGCCAAGCGCTACGGTGCGAATGTGCCTTTGGGGGCGAATAGCTCGCCGCAAATGCGCGAGCAGCTTCAGCTGTCGGCATTGCGTGGTCTGAATGTGTTTGCCGGTGATGCCGAGTCTTCCGGCTATATCGCGGTGGCGCGATTTATCGACAAGGTCCCGAAGGATCAGCAGGAAAGAACTGTCGATATCTTCATGAAGATCTTGAATGGTGCGATGTGGGAGCTATGGCAAGTCGCGCGCGACAAGGATGGCTTGCCGGCTGCGGTACCCGACCCCAAGAATGCGCGCTTTCTGCAGCGTTCGACGGATGCGCTCGCCGATTCCTTTTTTTACGGTGCGCCGGTGTATTTACAATTGCGCGGCTTTGACGAGGTGAAAGCCTCGGTGTTCCAGGTCACCCGATCCCCTGGTAAGAACGTGGTTTATTTGGGCTGTTTGCTACTGGTGCTTGGGGTATTTGCCATGCTGTATATCCGCGAGCGTCGACTATGGGTCTGGATTCGGCCCGATGCCGGTGGTGGTGCGCACACGCTGATGGCAATGAGTACACAGCGGCGTAGTCTGGATTTCGATAAGGAATTCGAGCAGATGAAGGCGCGCTTGCCATCGACCTAACGAGGCAGGCTATGGGTCCATGTACTTATCGGCACGTCTTAGCGCACTCAACTATACTTCGCAGCGCATAGCAGTACTGCAGGATCTACGGAGATAAACGATGGAGCTCACTGAAAATACAACCTACGCAGAGGGCAGCAACCCGTTCAAAGGGCGCAGCTGGTTCGACTGGCTGTTTGCCGTGCTATTGCTGGTGGGGGCGCTGTTCGCGCTCAGCCGCTACGGCGAGTTCATGGATATCTACGAGAAGGCGATCTTGCTAGCGGCAGTGCCGACTTTCGCCGGCCTCGGCTGGTACTGGAAATCTGCACGCACGCTGTTTCTGTTAATTGCTGCGACGTCCTTGTACGGCATCTATCTGTACGGCGGCAATCTGGACGCGGCGCAGAACCGATTTTTCCTGAAGTACATGCTTTCCAGTCAATCCGCTATTTTGTGGATGAGCACCCTGTTCTTTCTCTCGACCCTGTTTTACTGGGGAGGCTTGATAGCACGCTCAAGCTTTGGTGGCTCGGTCGGCAGCAAGTTGTGCTGGGCGGCGATTCTGCTCGGCTTTACCGGCATGATGGTGCGTTGGTATGAGTCGTATCTTCTCGGTTCAGACATCGGACACATCCCGGTATCCAATCTATACGAAGTGTTTATTCTATTCTGCCTGATCACCGCCTTGTTTCTGGTGTTCTATGAGCAGAAGTATGAAACGCGTTCATTCAGTGCCTTCGTGATGTTAGTAATCTCGGCCGCAGTCGGTTTTTTGCTGTGGTACATGACAGCGCGCGACGCGCACGAGATTCAGCCACTGGTACCGGCATTGCAAAGTTGGTGGATGAAAATTCATGTGCCAGCGAATTTCATTGGCTACGGTACTTTCGCACTCGCCGCCATGGTTGGTATTGCCTATCTGCTTAAAGCCAATGGCAAGCTGGAAGATCGGCTGCCACCGCTGGAAGTGCTCGATGATGTGATGTACAAAGCGATCGCGGTTGGCTTCGCATTCTTCACCATCGCCACTATCTTGGGTGCTTTGTGGGCAGCCGAGGCTTGGGGTGGTTATTGGTCCTGGGATCCGAAAGAAACCTGGGCGCTGATCGTCTGGCTGAACTATGCGGCCTGGTTGCATATGCGCCTTATGAAAGGCCTGCGTGGCCAAGTCGCAGCTTGGTGGGCTGTGATCGGTTTGTTCGTCACGACCTTCGCATTCCTAGGTGTGAACATGTTCCTGTCGGGCTTGCACTCATACGGCGAGCTCTAATGGATTGACGAATCGGCCACCGCATAATGTGTGGCCGAGCAAGGCGCCGGTATCATCATGTTGATCAAAATCCCGCGTTACAACGAACCACTCCCTTCGGAAATTACGCCGAGAGAGATTGCTCACTCGCGGCGATTGTTCTTGCAAGGGTTGGCTGCGAGTTCATTGGCCGCCTCTGGATGGGCCGGGTCAGCAATGGCGACTGAGTCTTCGACTCGCCAGCGCTTGGCAGCGCAACGTAATCCGAAATACAGCGCACCAGACAAGCCCACGACGTATGCTGATGCGACCACGTACAACAATTTTTATGAGTTCGGCACCGACAAAGGTGATCCAGCGCTGTATGCCGGATCGCTCAAAACCCGTCCATGGACGTTGCGGGTAGATGGTGACGTCAAGAAGCCGCTAACGCTAGATTTGGACGCGCTGCTCAAGCTTGCGCCACTCGAGGAGCGTTTGTATAGGTTGCGCTGCGTCGAAGGTTGGTCGATGGCGATTCCCTGGATCGGTTTTTCATTGGCAGAGTTGATTCGTAAAGTCGAACCGACCGGAAACGCCAAATATGTCGAGTTCACCACGCTGGCAGATCGGGCGCAGATGCCAGGTGTGCGTAGTCGCGTGCTCGATTGGCCCTATGTTGAAGGCTTGCGTATCGACGAAGCTAATCATCCGCTCACTTTGCTCACGCTCGGCATGTATGGTCAGGTACTGCCGAATCAGAATGGTGCGCCGGTTCGTATCATCGTGCCTTGGAAGTACGGCTTTAAATCGGCCAAGTCGATTGTTCGTATTCGCTTTACTGAAGTTCAACCTAGAACTGCATGGAATATCGCGGCGCCGGAAGAGTATGGTTTTTATTCGAATGTGAACCCGGAGGTGGATCATCCACGTTGGTCACAGGCGAGTGAACGCAGGATTGGTGAAGATGGTTATTTCACCAAGAAACGCAAGACGCTCATGTTCAATGGCTATCCGGAAGTTGCTTCGCTCTACAGCGGTATGGATTTGAAGAAGTTTTACTGAGCCAATGACGCTCAGCGCCGCGCGACTGCTACTGCTGAAGCGTGCTGTCTTCGTGTGTGCGTTGCTACCTCTGGCAGTTTATATATGGCTAGCGGCAGAGAATCAATTAGGCGCTAATCCGATCGAGCAACTTACCCGTGCTAGCGGCGACTGGACGCTTTACCTCCTGACGCTGACCCTTTTGATCACACCGCTGCGCCGACTCAGCGGGCAGCATTGGTTGCAAGCATTACGACGAATGCTGGGGCTGTTCGCTTTTTTCTACGCCAGCCTCCATCTCACCACGTTTATCTGGTTCGATCATTTCTTTGACCTGGACGAGATCTGGGCCGATGTCTGGAAGCGACCATTCATCACCGTTGGATTCGCTGCATTCGTGCTGCTGATTCCGCTGGCGCTGACCAGTACCAAGGCGATGCAGCGCCGATTAGGTCGCTACTGGTCACGTTTGCATCGCATGATTTATTTGACGGCCCTGCTCGCGCTACTGCATTTTTGGTGGATGCGAGCGGGTAAACAGAATTTTGGCGAGCCGATCCTGATGGGTGCGATCGTCCTTCTCTTGCTTGCGGCCAGGGCCACAGGCCCTATTCAACGATGGATTCGAGCGCGAAAAGGTCTTTCGGATTCTCTCGACGTCGAATCACGCTGAAGCGGCTGCCATCTACCAGTACCTCGGCTGCGCGACCACGCGTGTTGTAGTTCGATGCCATGGTCATGCCATAGGCACCTGCTGACATGATGGCTAACAGATCGCCGGGCGCAAGCGTGAGTTGTCGGTTACGCGCCAGCCAGTCACCCGATTCGCAAACCGGGCCCACCACGTCATACGACATCGCAGTGGCATCGCGCCGATTAACTGATTGCACGCCATGCCAGGCCTCATACATCGCCGGGCGCATCAGATCATTCATGGCTGCGTCGACTACTGCAAAATTCTTGGTGGCCCCATGTTTGAGATATTCCACTCGGGTCAGCAAAACGCCCGCATTGCCGACGATCGAGCGCCCCGGTTCAAACATGACACTGATAGGAGCGCCGTCATATTTTTCGGCGCGCCAGTGATCGATCCGCTTGAATAAGCGCGCCAGATAATCAGCGACAGCTACCGGCTTCTCGTTGTCATAGGTAATGCCGATGCCGCCACCAATATCCAGATGGTGAAGGGCGATGCCCATGGACTGCAACTGGTCGACGAGTTCGATCACTTTATCGAGCGCCTCCAGCAGCGGCGCATCATCCAGCAGCTGGGAGCCGATGTGGCAGTCGATACCCGTTACCTCGATATGGGGAAGGCTATGGGCAATGCGATAGGTCTCGAGCGCATCCTCGAAAGCGATACCGAACTTGTTATCTTTCAGCCCGGTCGAGATATACGGATGGGTCTTGGGATCAACATCCGGGTTTACGCGCAGCGATACCCGAGCCTGCCGCCCCATGCTGCTAGCGATGGCACTCAGTCGGTGTAATTCGGGAATCGATTCGACATTGAAGCAGAGAATATCGTGCGACAGCGCGAGCTTGATTTCTTCTTCTGATTTGCCCACGCCCGAGAAGATCACCTTGCGCGGATCTCCGCCTGCCGCAAGCACGCGCAGTAGTTCGCCGCCGGAGACGATGTCAAAGCCTGAGCCTAGCTGCCCAAGCAAGTTCAACACCGCAAGGTTGGAGTTCGACTTTACTGAATAGCAGACTATTGCACCGCTCTCGCCGCGGCCATGTGCACGACAGGCATCCGCATACGCCCTAAAATTCTGCGTCAGCGCTGCTCGCGAGTACACATAAGTCGGCGTGCCGACTTGGTTTGCAATCTGGTCGAGCGGCAATCCTTCGACATACAGGGTATCGCCGCGATATTCAAAATACGACATGCTTAGGGCTTGCGCGCTGGGTCGGCATTATTGGCCGGCTGCGCGTCAAATTCGCTGTTAGTGGAGGTAGCCGGTGGCGCCGGTCGATCGGGCAGATAGAGCGCACCCTTCTGGCCACAGGCGGTTAAGCCGATACTGAACATCATCGTTAGAATGCAGGATAGTTGGCGCATAGAAGTGAAATAGGCCGATGATGTCGCCCTTCATGGGCGGAGATCTGCGTCAAAATACCGAATGGAGTTTAGCATGACCGAAACCGAGTTCCTGACCATTGCGGGGCGCGTACTGGACCAAATCGAAACGGGAATCGAGCGTGCCGCCGACGCGGCCGACGTGGATATTGAATGCAGTCGCAGCGGCAACGTCATGGAGATTGAATTCATCGATGGTGGCAGCAAGATTATTGTCAACACGCAGGCTGCGATGCAGGAGATCTGGGTTGCCGCGCGTGCCGGCGGTTTCCATTTTCGAATGATTGACGGCAGTTGGCGCGACACCCGCGATGGTGGTGAACTGTTCAGTGCCCTGTCGAGGCTTGCCAGTGCGCAGGCGGGGGTCGAGTTGACCGTCGCGCCTTGACCCAGCAAGCGCATGAGTTAAAAGACGCTAGATCAGAAAATTTCGCCCTTGGCGCCTTCTTTGAGTAGTTCTTTACTAGGCTCGCGTGGTGTTTCTCTCTGGGAGTCCGTCGCGCCAGCGTTCGATTTATCTTCACCCTGATGCATGCCCAGTGAGTGCACCCCTTCCCCTTCGATGTACTCGCTGTACATCATGTCGCCATTATGGTTAATGACACCAAACGGGATCTCGCGCTCTGCCACAGGTAAGCCTGGCAAGGCTTTTTGCATGTAGTTAATCCAGATCGGCAATGCAAGACCACCGCCTGTTTCTTTGTTACCCAAGTTGCGCGGCTTATCAAAGCCGATCCAGGCGACACCCACCAGTTTCGGGTGATAGCCCGCGAACCAGGCATCGATTGAGTCATTGGTGGTACCGGTTTTTCCGGCGATATCACCGCGCTTGAGCGACAGTGCGCGCGTCGCAGTACCGTAGCGCACGACATCCTTCAACATGCTGTCGATCACATAGGCGTTGCGGGCATCGATTACGCGTTCTGCACTATCGCCGGCTTTGTCAGGATTCACTTCAAACAGTGGCTTACCGTCGTTGCTGGTGATTTTCGAGATCAGGTAAGGATTTACCTTGTAACCGCCATTGGCAAATACCGTGTAAGCAGCAGCAAGTTGCAGCGGTGTTACCGCCCCGGCACCAAGCGCGAGTGTCAAATAGGGTGGATTTTTATCCGCTTCAAATCCAAAACGGGTGATGTACTCCTGCGCATACGCCGGGCCAATCTTGTCGAGGATACGAATCGAGATCATGTTCTTCGACTTCGAGAGGCCTTTACGAATCGTCATGGGACCTTCGTACTTACCATCGTAGTTCTTGGGCTCCCATGCCTGACTGCCGGTTTGCGACGCATCGAAGCTAAGCGGCGCATCATTCACCACCGTACCGGGCCAGAAGCCTTTTTCCAGTGCCGCAGAATAAATAAAGGGTTTGAAGGAAGAGCCAGGCTGACGCCACGCCTGCGTGACATGATTGAATTTGTTGCGGTTGAAGTCAAAACCACCGACCAGCGCTCGGATCGCACCGGTCTCTGAATTGACCGCGACAAAGGCTGACTCTACTTCCGGTAGTTGAATTAAGAACCAGCTACTACCTTCCTGAGTGACGCGAATAATGGCGCCACGCCGGATCCGTTTATTTGCGGGCACTTTGTCCGTCAGCGCCGTCGCAGCCATGCCAAGCCCTGCTTCAGGGACCGTGATTTCCTCTCCTGACGCCAGCACGGCGCGTACGGTTTTAGGCCCGGTCGACAACACGACGGCGGCAATAATGCCGTCGCTATCCGGGTGCTCGGCAAGTTCCGTTTCGATCGCGGCTTCCGCCTCGGTCTTGTCGGCGGGGATTTCCATGTACCCCTCTGGGCCACGGTAAGCCTGTCGCTTTTCATAGTCCAGCACGCCGCGCCTGAGCGCGAGATAAGCAGCGTCCTGATCTGCTTTGGTAATAGTAGTGAAAACATTCAGGCCGCGCGTGTAGGCATCTTCCTTGTATTGGTCGTACACCATCTGGCGTGCCATTTCGGCGACGTACTCAGCGTGTACACCAAAGTCATTGCTATCCATCTTGATCTTCAGCTGTTCGTCACGCGCTTTTTCGTACTGCGCGGTCGTGATGTAGCCAAGATCATGCATGCGCTGCAAGATGTATAGCTGACGTGCTTTTGCGCGCTTCGGATTGACGACGGGGTTATTTGCAGAGGGTGCTTTCGGTAGTCCCGCTAGCATGGCCGCCTCAGCAACACTGATATCACCGAGTTTCTTGCCGAAATAAATTTGCGCCGCCGAAGCAAAGCCATAAGCGCGTTGGCCAAGGTAAATCTGATTCATATACAGTTCGAGAATCTGATCCTTGGTCAGCGTCTTTTCGATTTTCCATGCCAGTAGTACTTCGTACAACTTGCGCTTGATGGTTTGTTCACTCGATAAAAAGAAATTGCGTGCCACTTGTTGGGTGATGGTAGAAGCACCCTGACGACGACCGCCCAGGGCGTTATGAATCGCCGCGCGCAAGATACCCCAGTAATCCACGCCATGATGTTCATAGAAGCGATCATCCTCGATCGCTAGCACGGCTTGCTTCATGACCTTGGGAATGTCTTTGTAGCGCACCAAGCTACGCCGCTCTTCGCCGAATTCGCCGATCAACATGTTATCGGCCGAGAACACGCGCAAGGGCATCTTGGGTTGGTAAGTTGCCAGCGAGTCGATATCCGGCAGATTTGGATAGGCCATCATCATCATGAAGACAAGCAGCAGCGCCCCGATCAACGTTAGACCTGCAAAAAAGCCGAACACGCTTAGCGCTAATCGCACTGGAGCAGGCCATTTGTTGCGTTGACCTTGATCAGCATTATTAGTCGGGGACGGGGTAGTCATTCAGGCGGGGCATGAGGCGGTGGTGAACGGTGTTCATTATAGCGGCAGCGCATGCCTACGATTTCGCTAGCCTGTTGGTGAGCATTCTTGATGAAGGATCGGCAACAGCCTAGTGCAGCGCACAGCGTCGGTATTTGACAACGCTGTCGCGGGCCTGCTTTACAGCGCCGAAACACGCTTGCTAGCATCCGCCGCACGTTTTGAAATTGATAATATAGGAAGAGGTCCAGCGAATGCTGTCTTTTCATCGCTGGTGGGGCCGGACAACGATTCCGGTCGTTGGGGTCGACATCAGTACTAGTGGTGTACGGGTGATGGAGCTGGTGTCGAGCGGCCGCCATGTCCAGATCGCACACTATGCACACCAGAATTTGCCAACGGGTGCGATCCGTGACGGCAGCATTGTCATGCGCGACGCCGTTTGTGTCGCCTTGCGCGATGCCATGCGGGAGAGCGGTAGTCGGCTACGCCATGCAGCGCTCGCTTTGCCCGCCAGCGCGGTGATAAAAAAGACCTTGAGATTGCCGGCCCAATCTAGTGAAGACGAGTTGGAAATGTATGTCGAGGCCGAAGCGATGGCTTTGCTGCCGGTAGCGCGTGAAGAAATCGGCGTCGACTTCGCCATCATGGGTGCTAGTGCACAGCAGGCCGATGCCATCGATGTCATGCTGGTCGCCGCGCGACAAGAAAAAATTAATGAGCGCGCAGAACTTGCGCTCGCGGTCGGACTTAATCCGCAGATTATTGATGTCGAGTCTCAGGCACTGATGTCGGCTATCGGCTTGATGGTCAGGTCAAGTGAACTCCCAGTGGATCATGTGCTTGGCGTGATTCAGATCGATGCGGATCAGGTCCATGCCTACTTCATGCAGGGTGAAGCACTGCTGTTTGAAAAACGCTTAAGCTCAACCTTAGCGCGCAAGGAGACTGTCGCAATCGAGGCGATCTGTCAGGAATTCAATCGGGCTTTTCAGCTGTCTCAGACCTCAGCCGGTCACACAAGCTTGCATCATGTCTATCTATTAGGCCCAGCGCCGGCTGATCTGAAAAACGTTTTGGCAGATCGTATGTCGGTTGGCGTGAGCACGCTCGACCCATGGCAGCAATTGGCGGTGAAGCCCGGGCTGACATCCGGTGATCATGAGCACTCATCCGCATGCACACTGGCATGCGGGCTCGCACTACGTAGCTTCGATCCGTGATACGGCTGAATCTACTTCCTTGGCGTGAAGAGAGAAGGCGTGAGCGAAAGCAACAATTCCAACGCCAGCTCGGCCTGATGTCGGTACTGGGGCTATCGGTGGTGTTAGCTGGGTATGTCATTAACGCGGGCCGTATCAGTCAACAAGAAGAGCGTAACCAACTACTGAGCACGGAGAACGCGAAACTGGATATACGCCTGCGCGAAATTCAGCAGCTACAGGCGCAGATAGCCGGTTTGAATGCGCGTCGCGCTGCCGTAGAGCGACTTCAAAACGGGCGTGCTCACCCGGTGCGCTTGCTCGATGAACTTGCTACCCGGGTGCCACAAGGTGTCGCGCTCAAATCACTCAAACAGACGGACAAGCTGACACTGAATGGGATCGCACAATCGAATGCGCGTGTCTCGGAGTTATTGCGGGCGTTGCATACCGAGGCGAATTGGCTGGGCTGGCCAGAACTGGGTGAGATCAAGTCCGCTAATCTTGGTCAGGGGCGCGATGCTAAAAAAGTAGTCGAGTTCAATATCAGCCTTGAGCAGCATGCGCCCAAGGAGACGCAGAAGTGATCCCGCCAATAATCAGTGTCAAGGCATTGCTGGCCCAGTTCGAGGGGTTGGCGGGTCGACACCCCGGATTATGGCCGCCATTACCGCGCACACTGATTCCGATTCTTCTTGCACTGTTGGTGATCGCCATGGGTGGTTGGCTTGCTTGGTCACCCCAGTGGGAGACCCTTGATAGCGGCGCCGCAACCGAGCAGAAACTGCGTACAGAGTTTGAGTATAAGGTAGCCCAAGCGCACCATCTTGATACTTTACGCAAGCAAAAAGCCGAGGTTGAAGCACAGGTCTTGCAGCAAGAGCGCCAACTACCTGCCAAATCGGAAATCGATGCGCTACTGGCCGAGATCAGTCAGGTGGGCGTTGTGCGCGGTTTGCAGTTCGAGTTGTTCAAGCCAGGCCAATTAAAAATCGGTGAGTACTATGCAGAGTTACCGATCGAGATGAGGCTGTCGGGTTCGTACCATGCACTCGCAGGATTTGTCAGCGATATCGCCAATATGCCGCGTATCGTGACGATCGACCATATCGCGATGACACAGCAGCGTGATGGCCTGCTCGCTTTCGAGTGCTTGGCGCACACCTTCCGCTATCTGGATCCAGCTGAGACGGAACAAAAAAAACAACGGGCGCCTGAGCGCAAACAGCAGGTGCTCCGATGAGGCGACTTTGGTCTTGGTCAGCGGTGTTGTTGTTGACTGCGTGTCAGCAGCAAGAGAGCGATGATCTACAGCGTTGGATGGCTGAAATTCGCCAGCGACATCATCCGAAGCCGTTCAATCTACCGCAGGCCGCTCGGACGGCAGAGTTTCGCTATCAGGCAGGTGAGCGCACAGATCCTTTCGACCTGTCGAAACTTTCAACCATTGACGCCGCTGCGATCAGCAATACCCCGCAGCCTGATTTGCGCCGTACGCGTGAGCCGCTTGAGACTTTCCCACTCGATAGTCTGCAGCTAATTGGCAATCTATGGCGCGGCAAGGATGTGGTGGCGCTGATACAAGCGGACAAGCTGATTTACTCCGTTCGGATTGGTGCGCACCTCGGGCAAGACTTGGGCAAAGTGATTGCCATCAATGACAAAACCGTCGATATCGATGAGTGGGTAGCAGACAGTGCCGGTGGCTGGGTACGTCGACAAACGCAGCTTGTGCTGCAGGAGCGAAAATGAGGCAGCTGGTACAGCGCGGCGCTGGTGCAATGTTATGGGTGCTCTTGCTTGCCGCTTCCATCAGTCGTGCGGAGCCGAACGCGCTACGCGCCATCGATATCAGTCGCGACGGTGACCGGATCGTAATTCGAGCGCAGCTGAGCCATGCACTGACGACGCTGCCACCGAGCTTTGCAACCATAACGCCACCCCGCATTGTGATTGATCTGCCCGACACCGTGAACGCGACATCGACCATGCGCCAATCACTGGACCTGGGCGACGTACGTCATGTGGATATTGTTCAAGCGGGCACCCGTACACGCATCGTTATCAATCTCAAACGACCCATTCCACACAGCAGTCGTCTCCATGACAAGGAAGTCCAGGTCGTACTAGGCGAGTCTGCGACAACGACAACGCCCGTCACTGCGTCTGCGGCTGAAAAAGTAGCGAAAATCGCTAGCGAAAGAAACGCAGTCGTGGACATCGATTTTCGTCGTGGTGATGACGGTGCCGGGCGTGTCATTATTGATCTGGCGCGCGAGCAGTCTGCGATTGATGTTCGTCGCCAAGGGCAGGTGGTGGTGATCGACCTAATGAAAAGTACATTGCCGGAGTTGCTGCGACGTCGTTTGGATGTGAAAGATTTTGCGACGCCGGTACAAGAGATCAGTTCGAGTGTGAATGGCGATATGGTCCGCATCAGTATCGCCGCGACTGGTCAATGGGACCATGTTGCCTGGCAGACGGATCGCCGCTTGGTGGTCGAACTCAAGCCTCAGAAATCCGACGAACGGGGTAACGGTCGCGGCTATCGTGGAGAGAGGCTCTCGCTGAATTTCCAGAACATTGAGGTGCGTGCCTTGCTTCAAGTGATTGCTGATTTCACCGGCTTGAACGTGGTCGCCAGTGATACCGTCGGTGGTAATGTGACCCTGAGGTTGAAAGATGTGCCCTGGGATCAAGCGCTGGATATCGTGATGCAGGCGCGCGGCCTTGATATGCGTAAGAGCGGGAACGTGCTGTGGATCGCGCCGAAGGATGAGTTGTTGACCAAAGAGCGACTTGAGTTGGAGCAGCGTGCGCAGATCAATGAACTCGAGCCGCTCGTCACTGAGACGTTTCAGCTGAACTATCAAAAGGCAGAAGCATTCCAGAAGGTATTCGGTTTGGATGGTCAACCCGGGCGTGGCAGCATCTTGTCGCGACGCGGCAGTGCTTCAGCCGAGCCGCGTAGCAACAAGCTATTTGTCACGGACACACCAGGCAAGCTGGAAGAAGTGCGGCGCCTGATTCAGATGACGGATATACCTCAGCGTCAGGTCATGATAGAGGCACGCATTGTTGAAGCGGATGATAGTTTTAACAAAAATCTTGGCGCACGGCTGGGATATCTTGATCTCAAGCGAACCACTGGAGGAACGCTAGGAGTTAATTTGCCGGGCAGTGCACGAGCGGCCGTGGCAGGTAATTATCTCGGTGTGGGTGAGCAAACCGGGCAGGCAGTCGTGACCGCCGGTAGTTATATGCCGAATACCCAGTTCGTCGATCTGCCGGCAGGCAAAATTGGTACGGCTAACCCGGGTAGCATCGGCTTTAGTCTTTTCTCTGCCGGCGCGAATCGTTTTTTGAATCTAGAACTCACCGCGCTGCAGGCGGATGGCAAAGGCAAGATTATTTCCAGTCCGCGCGTTGTCACCGCAGATCAACAGCCAGCCATCATCGAGCAGGGTGAGGAAATTCCGTATCAGCAGGCGACCTCCAGCGGTGCGACGTCGGTGCAGTTCAAAAAAGCCAATCTGAAATTAGAGGTGACGCCGCAAATCACGCCGGACGGCAATATCATCCTGACGGTGGATGTGGCCAAGGATTCACGAGGTATTGCGGTCGGTAACAGCTACGCGATCGACACCAAGCATGTGAAGACCAATGTGCAGGTCGAGAATGGCGGTACGGTCGTACTAGGTGGCATTTTCACGCAAGAAGAGCGTAGCAATATCTACAAAGTACCGTTCTTCGGTGATATCCCCGTGTTGGGGCGGCTGTTTCGTCAGACCACACAATTGCGTAGCCAGAAGGAGCTGCTGATATTCATCACTCCGCGCATCGTCGCGGATCTAGCCGCGGCCGGCGCAGTGCAGATACGCTGACGAACGACCCTGCTTGGATCGGATAAACTGTTGCTTTTCCGGGGGAAACTTCTCCTTCATGGCAATTATGTCGACTCCGCATGCCAATATCTTTCTGGTCGGGCTGATGGGCTCGGGTAAGACAACCATCGGACGCGCGCTCGCGAAGCGGCTGAACATGCAGTTTGTCGACGCCGACCATGAGATTGAGTCGCGCACCGGCGCCTCGATCACACTGATCTTCGAAATCGAGGGTGAGGCCAGCTTCCGGCAGCGCGAGGCGGATGTAATCCGTGACCTGACCCAGCAGCAGGGCATGGTACTGGCGACCGGTGGTGGCGCGATACTCAACGAAGAAAGTCGGCGCCGTCTTCGGGAGCACGGAACCGTGGTGTATTTGCGGGCCTCGGTGAGCAGCCTGTTACAACGTACTAGTCACGATCGAAACCGGCCGCTGCTACAAACCGCTGACCCGCGCGCGCGGATCGAAGCACTCATGCAAGAGCGTGCACCACTGTATGAGGAGGTGGCGCACATCACCGTAGAGACCGGGCGCCCCAACGTACAGACAGTCGTCCAAACTATTTTGTCGCAGTTAGAGCTGGCCGGCTGGCCGGTGGCCGCTGCCACAACCACGAATCCCCTATGAGCCACACCCCTGCTTCGATTTTTGCGCAGCTGAATGTTGATCTCGGCGAGCGTAGCTACCCGATCATTATCGGTAGTGAATTGCTGACTGATGTTGAATTGATTCGCAGCCTGCCCGGAAAGCGCATCGCGATTGTGACGAATACCGTTGTCGCGCCGCTCTACCTTGAGCGCTTGTCCGCTACGCTACAAGCCGCTGGAAAGCAGTGCGTTCCGATTGTGCTGCCAGATGGCGAGGAAGAAAAGAACGCTGAGAATTTGATGGCGATCTTTACCGCCTTGCTCGAGAAAAAATGCGACCGCAAGACGACCCTGCTGGCACTCGGTGGCGGTGTTATTGGTGATATGACCGGTTTTGCCGCTGCGACCTATATGCGTGGTGTGCCCTTTGTTCAGGTGCCGACCACCTTGCTAGCTCAGGTTGACTCATCGGTCGGTGGCAAGACCGCTATCAATCACCCGCTCGGAAAAAACATGATCGGCGCTTTTTATCAGCCACAAATGGTGCTGGCCGATACCGCAACGCTGGCAACGTTACCCGACCGCGAATTGTCGGCAGGCTTGGCGGAAGTGATCAAGCACGGCGCCATCATCGATGCCGCGTTTTTTCAGTGGCTGGAAGAAAACATCCGTGTATTGCGTGCGCGTGATGCTGCGGCATTAGCGTACGCGATCCGTCGCTCTTGCGAGATCAAGGCGGAAGTTGTTCGCCAAGACGAGCGCGAGAGTGGTTTGCGCGCCATTTTGAATTTTGGCCACACCTTTGGCCACGCGATCGAAGCAGGGTTGGGTTATGGCGAGTGGTTACACGGCGAGGCGGTTGGTTGTGGCATGGTCATGGCGGCCGACTTGTCGGTCAGAATGGGCTATGTGTCGCCAGCGGAGCAGGCCAGACTAGTGGCGCTGGTGACAGCAGCAGGTCTGCCCACGGTAGCGCCAGATCTTGGTAGCTCGCGCTGGCTTGATTTGATGGAAGTCGACAAGAAAAACGAAGGTGGCCAGATCAAATTTATTCTTCTGAAGCCACTGGGTTCGACCATCATCACCGCAGCGCCGACTGACCTGCTGACAGCGACCCTTACGGCGTGCACGCATCCATGAGCATGATCTCGACATACGAGACACAGCTAGCGCCGTATGCTGCGCGCACTGATAACTCGGCGGGCCGCCAAACGCCCGAGGCAAGTCCGCAGACGCGCAGCGAGTTCCAGCGTGATCGTGACCGCATCATTCATTGTGCGGCATTTCGCCGGCTTGAATACAAGACCCAGGTATTTGTTAACCATGAAGGGGATCTGTTTCGTACGCGCCTGACGCACAGTATCGAGGTCGCACAGATTGCGCGCTCGCTGGCACGCAACCTTCAATTGAATGAAGACTTGGTCGAGGCAATTTCACTGGCACATGATCTTGGCCACACGCCGTTTGGTCATGCCGGGCAGGATGCGCTGAACGCTTGCATGAAAGACTACGGCGGCTTCGAGCACAACCTTCAAAGCCTCCGCGTGGTGGATGCGCTGGAACAGCGCTACGGCGCATTCGAGGGTTTGAACCTCAGCTTCGAGACTCGAGAGGGCATTCTCAAGCACTGCTCGCTACCCAATGCACAGCTTTTGGGTGAAGTAGGTCGCAGATTCATTGACAAGAAACAGCCCAGCCTTGAGGCCCAGCTCACCAATCTGGCAGATGAGATTGCGTACAACAACCACGACATTGATGACGGATTGCGCTCCGGTTTATTGAGTGTGGAGCAGTTACAAGAGGTGGGGCTGTATGCGCGCTTTTCTGCTGAGGTGCAACGAGAGTTTCCTCATATTTCCGGGCGCAGAGCAATCAACGAAACCGTACGACGCATGATTAACGCGCTGGTGGTCGATCTGATTCAAACCTCGCGCTCAAATATCGCGAATGCTGGTATCAAGACGATCTCCGATGTGCGTAATGCCCCCCCGCTGATTGGATTTTCCAGCGCCATGAAAGAGGAAGCGCAGACGCTCAAGCGCTTCTTGCGCAAGAATCTCTATCAGCACTATCAAGTCAATCGCATGACCAGCAAGGCACGGCGTATTGTGACAGACTTGTTCGACATTTTTCTATCTGGTCCACAATTGCTGCCGCCGGATTATCAAGTCGTGGATGGTGATCTGACCGCGCAGGCTCGTCGCGTGGCTGACTACATCGCGGGGATGACCGATCGCTATGCGATGCGGGAGTATCGACGGTTATTTGCTGTCGATGAGATATAAATAAAAAGGGCGCTGCCGCGCCCTTTACTGATCGCTGACCAGCGTTCAGGCGATTTCTGTAGCCCCGTTGTAGCCGCGTACCGCTGAGCGGTGATGGTCTTGAATACGATCTTTATGTCTCAGGACTTGTCGGTCTAATTTGTCCATCAGTAAATCGATGGCAGCATACATATCCTGCGCTTCACTTTCGACATGCAGGTCTTTGCCGCGCACGTGCAGGTTGATTTCGGCGCGTTGGCGTTTATCTTTCTCGGTATTGTCGTCGACCGCAAGAATGACCGTGACATCAATCACGTTATCGAAATGGCGTTTGATGCGCTCGAGCTTGTTTTGCACATACTCCCTGAGCGAGGGGGTGAGTTCCAGATGGTGACCGCTGATCTTGAGATTCATACACAGCACTCCTTGGATGGCGTTGCTGGAGGGTCCGCCGGTTTCGCCGGCAGACTGACCGGGCGAAGCACAGCAACGGTTGAAAACTCTGGCTTGTGTGACTTAGACCTTGCCAAGCTTGGAAATTCAGCACCCTTCACGGATGATTTTGGCCAAGCGGTATCAGCAAGAGGCTGAGTCGCGCGAAAGAGATCAGAGAGATTTGCGGAGATTAACAGGGGGTATCTTCAGCGCCTCACGGTATTTCGCCACCGTCCGGCGGGCAACGACCATGCCCTGTTCTGCCAACATATCCGTGATCTTGCTATCGGAAAACGGATTCTTCGGGTCTTCGGCTCCTATCAGTTGCTTGATCAACGCCCGTATTGCGGTGGAGGAGGCTTCGCCGCCCGCCTCAGTCGCTACGTGGCTGCCAAAGAAGTACTTCAACTCGAACATGCCGTGCGGCGTAAGCATGTACTTCTGCGTAGTGACACGCGAGATCGTACTTTCATGCAGACCCAGTGTATCAGCAATTTCACGCAGCACAAGAGGGCGCATCGCCACTTCGCCGTGCGAGAAGAAATTACGCTGCCGGTCGACGATCGCCTCGGCTACCCGCAGAATCGTGTCGAAACGCTGGCGCATATTTTTGATAAGCCACTTGGCTTCCTGCAGTTGTGACGATAGCGAGCCTTCACCTTTGTTTTGCTTCAGGATATTTGCATACATGGCATTAACGCGTAGTTTTGGCATCACTTCACGGTTCAGGCTGACCTGCCAGCCATTCTTTGCGCGTTTGACAATTACATCGGGCACCACATAATCCGAAACATCACCTGCATAGGGAGCGCCGGGGTGCGGGTTGCAGCGCCGAATCACGGCCTGCGCTTCGCGCAAATCCTCGTCATCACAGTCGAGGATTTTTTTCAGCTTGTTGAATTCCCGTTGCGCGAATAGTTCAAGATGATTTTCGACCAGCGTCAGCGCCATGCGCCGTGTGACGAAGGGCACTTTTTCCATCCGCCGTATCTGAATGGCAAGACACTCGGAGGCATCGCGCGCACCAACGCCAGCCGGGTCGAAGCTTTGCAGCAGCTTTAGCGCAACCAGTAACTCGTCCATCTCGATCTCGAGTTCCTCGGGAAGGCGCGCAAGGATCTCGCCGAGGGATTCCTCCAGATAGCCATTGTCATCCAAGGCATCAATCAGCAACTCGACGAGTGCGCGATCGCGCCGGTTATCGACGGTGACGGATAGCTGCTCCAGCAGGTGCTCGCGTAGTGTGGTCTCGTGTGCCTCAAGCTGCGGACGCGCGTTATCGTCTTCAGGTGCTTTTGAAGTGCGTGCAACATCGTCAAAGCTCCACTCTGCATCACCAGCGGAGCCGGCATCATCACCGCTGCCGTTGCCAGTGAGTTCATCTGGTGCCTCGGTGCGAGCTTCGCCGTCGCCCTCCGAACTTGTGGACGGCGAGCTTGGTGCTGTACTAATGGCACCATCACTTAATAAGCGCACTGAGTGATCGAGCGGATCATCCAATCGCTCGAGCAGTGGGTTGTCACTCAGCATTTGCTCCAGTTCCTGGTGCAGTTCCAACGTCGATAGCTGCAGCAGCCGAATCGATTGCTGCAGCTGCGGCGTCAGCGCAAGATGCTGGGAAACGCGGAGCTGAAGTGTCTGCTTCATCGCTATGCGTGACTACATTCTGAAATGTTCGCCGAGATAGACTCGGCGTACGGATTCATTCGCGATGATTTCATCGGGACTGCCGGAAGCCAGCACCGAACCCTGATTGATGATGTAGGCACGATCGCAAATGCCTAAGGTCTCTCGCACATTATGGTCTGTGATGAGTACGCCGATGCCACGCTCCTTCAGGAAGCGCACAATGCGCTGAATCTCGATGACCGCAATCGGATCAACACCGGCGAAGGGCTCGTCGAGCAAGATGAAGCGTGGTCGGGTGGCCAATGCGCGAGCGATCTCGACGCGACGTCGCTCGCCGCCGGATAGCGAAAGCGCTGGGTTATCGCGCAGATTCTCAATTTGCAGCTCGGCCAGTAGGGTATTCAGTCGTTGTTCGACTTCGTCTTCAGGCAGCGGCTTGCCATTGTCTTTCTGTAGCTCCAGTACGGCGCGGATGTTATCCGCTACTGACAGCTTGCGAAATACCGACGCCTCTTGCGGCAAATAGGAAAGACCACGCTGAGCGCGACGGTGAATCGGCAACTCAGAGATACTTTCGTCATCAAGAAGAATCTGTCCGCCTTCGGAAGGTACCAAGCCGACAATCATGTAGAAAGATGTCGTCTTGCCGGCACCATTCGGGCCGAGTAGTCCGACAACCTCGCCACTGGCAACATCAAGCGATACGTTATGCACTACTTGCCGCGCGCCATAACTTTTTTGGAGCCCGCGTACGTGCAATCGGCTGCTTGCTTTATTTATCATCGCCCTTATTTTCTTTTTCACGCGGTTGAATTGTTGCCCGTACTCGTCCCGCGCCTGGCTTGCTCTCGCCAGTCGTCGTGTTGCTGACGGAGTAAAACTCTGCGCGCGAATCATAGGAGATCAACTCTCCCTCAACCTCGTCGGTGATTTTGCTGCCGTCGAGCATTTTTATCCTCGATTGCTTGAATAGCTTTGCGATCTCAGTCTTTGTGTCGTACTCGATTCGGTCCGCAGCCTGGCCCTCGATCCATAAATCCTTCCCGCCATCACGTTTCTGCCGGAAGCTAACGATACCGCCAACCCCCGCATAAAGCGTAGCGTGCTGATGGCCCGAGGCATCTTTTTTAATGATTAATCTTTCTGCTCGCATGACTAGCGTTCCGCGGGTTAGCACGACATTACCTAAAAAGGTATTCAGCTGCTTCGCATCGTCGTAAAGCATCTGATTCGCCTCGACGTTGGTTGGCTTGTCACGATCTGCTCGCTCGGCCAACGCGGCATTGATACTGATACAGAAAAAAATGCTGCCGATGATCGGGGCGCGGAGGGATCTGTAGATCAGATTCATCGTTTTACCTGTTCGGGGGCCATGTATCTAGCGCTGACTTGGCTGTGCAGTGCTAAAGTTTGTTTCGAGCTGTCGGCGGTCATTCCGGTACCTCTCAATACCGTACGCCCTTCTTTTGCCTCGACTAGGCGATCGGTTTTCACGATATCCTGCTCGGTCAGAATAAGCATGTAGTCTGAAGTCGCCACTAATTCGCCAGCGTTGTCAGCTGATGGGCGCTGCAATATTACGTTATCGTACAAATGCAATTCAGTGCGATCACTATTAATTTTGGCCGAATCCGAGCGAATTTTCATCGGTGGTCGGCGCGGTGAAAATGCCGTGACGCGCAGTTGCTGTACGGTGATGTGATCCTGATCCGGATAGTGGATCAAGCGCTCACCTTCGACCTGATACTCCGGCCGCCCGCGCTCTCCAGTGCTGGTGTAGCGAAACTTGTCTATGGTGTAATCGGGCTCGGTGGTCTTCAGGCGAGTCGCAGCATTTTCGTTGGTCTCCGATGATTTCTGCAGCATCCAAAAACTTCCGCCGGCCACCAGCAGCATAAAACCGAGCGCCGTCACCGCACTTAGGCGTGGCCGAAAATCATCCATCATCTCAAATACGGCGCCAGTGCCGCCTCGTAATTGCCTTGCGCACGCAAGATGAAATCGCAGACTTCACGCGCTGCGCCATGGCCCCCCGCTGCATCGGTGACCAGATGCGCGCGCGTGCGCACTTCCGGATGCGCGTTCGGTACGCTGGCACAAAAGCCGACTCGGGTCATGACAGGCAGATCGACCAAGTCATCACCCATATAGCCGCACTGCTCGGCGTGCATGCCAAGCTCAGTAAGTAATTCTTCAAAAGCAGCACGCTTGTCTTGTGCGCCCTGGCGCAGCCAATCGATGCCAAGATCTTTCGCGCGCTGCACCACGATTTCCGACTTGCGCGCGCTGATAATCGCTGTCTTGACATTGAACTGCTGAAGCAGTTTGATGCCGTGGCCGTCTAGCACATGAAACGTCTTGATGGTTTCACCCTGCGCGCCGTAACGCAAGCCACCATCGGTGAGTACACCGTCCACATCGAAAATCATCAAGCGCACTTGTTTGGCACGTTCGGTCGCAAGTTGATTGGCTTGCGTCGTCATCAGATTACCTTCGCACGTGTCAGATCGTGGATGTGAAGCGCACCCACCAGCGTGCCGTCATTGTCTGTGACGAGTACCTGATTGATACGGAAGGCTTCCATCAGATCGACCGCTTCGACCGCCAGCTGCTCAGGGCTAACCGTGCGTGGCCTTGCATTCATCACCTCACGCACCGGTGTGCGAGAAAAATCCTTACCAAGTTCGATCAGCCGGCGCAAGTCACCATCGGTAAAGATACCGAGGACCTTTGCATCATGATCAACGATCGCGGTCATCGCCATGCCCTTGCGGGTTACTTCGAGCAGCGCCTGCGGTAACAGCAAATCTGGCCCGACACTCGGGATGTCATCCCCCGTGCGCATCACGTCGCGCACATGGGTCAGCAAACGGCGGCCCAATGAGCCCCCTGGATGCGAGCGTGCGAAGTCTTCTTCACGAAAACCGCGTGCGTCGAGTAAGGCGACGGCGAGTGCATCACCCATGGCAAGCGTCGCGGTAGTGCTGGCTGTCGGTGCGAGGTTGAGCGGACAGGCTTCGCGTGCGACGCCAATATCAAGATGCACATCGGCCAATGTGGCCAGCGTGGACTGCGGTCGGCCGGTCATTGAGATCAGCTTGGCGCCAATGCGCTTGATGACGGGCACGATCGCCAGTAATTCGTCCGATTCGCCTGAGTTGGAAATCGCAATCACCGCGTCTGCTTCGGTCACCATGCCGAGGTCACCGTGCGCTGCCTCGGCGGGATGTACGAACAAGGCGGGGGTACCGGTGGAAGCCAGTGTGGCGGCTATTTTGCGGGCGATATGACCTGATTTGCCCATGCCGGAGACCACTACTCGGCCACCGCAACCTAACAGCAGAGCGACCGCCCGGGCGAAGGCATCATCGGGGCTATTGGATAGTCGGTCCTTGAGCGCCAGGATGGCCTCGGCTTCGATGTCGAGGGTCTGGCGTGCCAGTTGCAACGCCCGCAAAGCAGCGGCGTTATCAAAATGTTTCGACGAACTTTTCTGATGCGTTACACTCATGCGCAAAGTATAGCCCATTAAATAAAGCAAAAAACCTGCCAGACGTAAGATTTCTTACGTTTTCTGGCGGGTTAATCACCATGAAACCGACTACCCACTAATGCACTCTGCGCTCGAACTTACGCTCATCCTGCTGATCGCGGCGGTACTTGGCGTGGTTGCGTTTCGCATGATGCATTTACCACCGATGCTGGGCTACCTGACGGTCGGTGTATTAATTGGTCCGCATGCACTTGGGCTCGCCTCGCAGAGCGCGACCACCCATACGCTCGCAGAGTTTGGTGTGGTGTTCTTGATGTTCTCGATTGGTCTCGAGTTCTCATTACCGAAGCTAAAGTCAATGCGGCGTAATGTGTTCGGTCTTGGCACTGCGCAGGTCGGATTGACTATTCTGATGTCGATGGCGGGCGTCGCCTTGCTGGCGCCATTATTGCCGCAATACTTTGAGATGAGTTTGGGCGCAGCGTTTGCCATTGGTGGTGCGCTGTCGATGTCATCGACCGCCATCGTCCTCAAGCTGCTGACCGAGAAACTCGAACTTGAAAGCGAACACGGTCGCCGCATTACTGCGATCTTGCTATTTCAGGATCTGGCCGTGGTGCCGCTGCTGATTCTGATTCCGGCGCTGGGCAACCCCGGTGCGGACATTATTGAAGACCTTGGTCTGGCCGCATTGAAGGCTGTATTTGTACTCGCGCTGCTACTCTCGTTCGGTCAGGTCCTGCTGCGGCGTTGGTTTCAGATTGTCGTCCAGCGTCGATCGCAAGAGTTGTTCATGCTGAACCTGCTGCTGATTACACTCGGCGCGGCATGGGTGACCGAGGTCGCTGGCTTATCACTTGCGCTCGGTGCATTCATCGCCGGCATGTTGATCTCGGAAACCGAGTACCGCTTGCAGGTCGAAGAAGATATCAAGCCGTTCCGTGACGTACTGTTGGGTCTATTCTTCATCAGCGTCGGCATGATGCTCGACATGGCGCTGGTCTTCAATAATTTACTTCTGGTGCTTGCGCTGCTGGTCATACCGTTTGCGCTGAAGTTTGGCCTGATCGCGCTGGTCGCTCGTTTGTTTGGTGCGCCATCCGGCATTGCTATTCGTACTGGTCTCGGGTTGGCGCAGGGCGGTGAATTTGGCTTCGTGCTGTTAAATCAAGCAGGTGCGCTGAAACTCATCGATCCAGGCTTCGTGCAATTGATTTTGGCAGCCATGGTGCTGTCCATGTTGGCCACGCCTTTCATTCTGGCGAACGCTGACCGCATCGTGATGCGCTTGTCACGTAACGAGTGGATGCAGCAATCACTCGCGATTACCTCGCTGGCAGCACGCACGATGAGTGATGAGAAGCACGTGATCATCGCTGGCTTTGGCCGTACTGGTCAGAGTATCGCCAAGGTACTCGAGGAAGAAAACATTCCGTATCATGCGCTCGACTTGGATCCGCAGCGGGTACAGGAGGCGCAAGCGGCTGGCGCGAATGTTTCTTACGGCGACACGTCGCGCCGTGAGAGTTTGATCGCTGCGGGCATTCATCGTGCGGCAGCGCTCGTCGTGACTTATGCAGATACCCAAGCCGCACTGAAGACCTTGCATTTCGCGAATGAGTTGGCGCCGACCCTGCCCGCGATTGTGCGCAGTATCGACGATACCGATATCGAGAAGCTTCGTGCCGGCGGTGCTGATGAAGTGGTGCCTGAGACGATCGAGAGCAGTCTGATGCTAGCCTCACAAACCCTTCTAATGCTGGGGGTTCCGCTGAGTGAAGTTGTGCAACGGGCACAGCGGGTGCGGGGCGAGCGTTATGCATCCTTGCGCGGCTACTTTCATGGGCAGGGTGATGTTCCGGATGATGAGCACCATCTGCAGGTGCGGCTGCACTCGGTGCCGATACGCGAGCGAGCTGCAGCAATTGGTCGTGAGTTTTCGGAGCTTGCGCTATCTGACGTCGGGGCTGAGGTGACTGCGGTCAGGCGTGGCAAGAGTCGGCTGATATTTTCGCCTGAGCTTCGTTTGGAAGCAGGTGACGTCGTGGTACTGCGCGGCACCGCTGAAGCAATCGAGCGCGCCGAAAAGCGGCTGCTCTGATTCGGTAGGCGCAAATGGAAGTTCTAAGCCGTATCGCCGGCATCATCCTGCCGGTTTTTCTGATTACTGCCGCTGGCTATGGCTACGCACGCTTACGCGGCCAGCAAGTCAGTGAAGATATGGCCGGCCTTAGTCGTGTCAATGTCGAGCTGCTCTCACCCGTGCTGTTGTTCTCTGCGTTGGCGTCGAAAGATTTCGACTTGGTCGCCAATCTGCCGCTGATTCTGGCAGGCTTGCTGATATCGCTGGGCTCAGGTTTGATTGCGTGGCCGATTGCGCGCTTGCTCGGTTACGACCCGCGCACCTTTGTGCCGCCCATGATTTACAACAATTGCGGCAATATGGGCGTTCCACTCATCGTGCTTGCCTTCGGCGCTGCTGCACTATCGGAAGCGGTCGCCATGTTCGTCGCCGGAACGCTGGTGTATTTCACGGTGGGCATTTGGATTATGGAGAGTGCCCACAAAGGGCCGCGGCTATCAATACGCCGCACCTTGGCCAACCCCATGATCATGAGCGTGCTGATCGGTATTCTGTTCGCCGCTTTTCGTATCCCATTACCTTCTATGCTGTTGCAAGCGATGCGCATGCTCGGCGAGGCGGCGATTCCGATCATGCTGATCGCACTCGGCGTGCGTATGGTGGATGTAAGCTTCACCCATTGGCGTATCGGTTTAGTCGGTGCGATCGTCTGTCCCTTGTCAGGGCTTGCGGTCGCCTGGGGGATTGATCAATGGCTGACCTTGACCGTGATGCAGCGTGGTCAGATGTATCTGTTTGCTTCGCTACCACCAGCCGTTTTTAGCTTCATGATCGCCAGTGCTTACAAACAAGAGCCGGACAAGGTGGCAGCAATTGTCATGCTCGGGAACTTGGCTGCGCTGGTATTCGTGCCGCTCGGCCTGTGGGTCGGCATGTAGTTTCAAGCCCGCTTGCGTTCCTTCTTTGGGGTCAGCAGATTCGCGAGGTAACGACCAGTAAAGCTGGCGGAATTTTTCGCGACGTCTTCCGGCGTACCTGCCGCGATTATCTGTCCGCCACCGGCCCCGCCTTCCGGACCCAGATCAACAACCCAGTCAGCCGTTTTGATGACATCCAGATTGTGTTCAATGATCACGATGGTGTTGCCTTGATCACGCAAGCGATGAATGACTTTCAGTAGCAAGGCAATATCATGGAAATGCAAACCGGTGGTCGGTTCATCGAGAATATAAAGCGTGCGCCCTGTGTCACGTTTGGATAGCTCAAGTGATAATTTGACCCGCTGTGCTTCGCCACCAGACAGTGTGGTTGCACTCTGGCCTAGTCGGATATAGCCCAAACCAACATCAAGCAGTGTCTGCAATTTGCGTGCAATCAGCGGTACTGGCTTGAAGAACTCGAAGGCGTCTTCAACCGTCAGCTCCAGCACATTGGAAATATTTTTACCCTTGTACTGCACCTCGAGGGTTTCACGGTTGTAGCGCTTGCCATGACACACATCGCAGGGTACGTAAACATCTGGCAGGAAGTGCATCTCGACCTTCAACACACCATCGCCCTGACACGCTTCGCAGCGACCGCCCTTCACATTGAACGAGAACCGCCCTGCCGAGTAGCCACGCTCGCGTGCTTGCGGCACGGTCGAGAACAATTCACGGATAGGCGTAAAAACGCCGGTGTAGGTGGCCGGGTTAGAGCGCGGTGTGCGTCCAATCGGCGCCTGATCAACCGCGATCACTTTGTCGAAGTGTTCCAGACCCGCAATGCTGTCGTGCTCAGCGGGCTCGGCTTGTGAGCCATATAAATGGCGCGCTAGCGCGTGATACAGGGTGTCATTGACCAGCGTTGATTTGCCCGAACCTGATACGCCGGTGACGCAGGTTAGCAAGCCAACCGGCAAATGAAGATCGACCTGTTTCAAATTATTGCCGGTTGCGCCACGAATCACGAGTTGTCGCTTGGGATCCGGCGCGGTGCGCTGCGGCGGTATATCGATAGCGCGTGTGCCGTTGAGATATTGCGCGGTCAGTGAATTACGATTTCGCAGGATATCTTGCAGGCTGCCCTGAGCGATCACCTCGCCGCCATGAACGCCAGCGCCCAGCCCCATGTCGATGATATGGTCGGCACAGCGAATCGCGTCTTCGTCATGCTCAACCACCAACACGGTGTTACCAAGATCGCGCAGATGTTTCAGGGTCGTGATCAGTCGGTCGTTGTCACGCTGATGCAGACCAATCGACGGCTCGTCGAGTACGTACATCACGCCCGTCAGTCCGGAACCGATCTGTGAAGCCAGGCGTATCCGCTGCGCTTCACCACCGGAGAGCGTATCGGCGCTACGCGCGAGCGACAGATAGTCTAGGCCAACATTGTTGAGGAAACGTAGTCGGGCGACGATCTCTTTGATGATGCGATCGGCAATATCTTTCTTCGCGCCTTTCAGAGACAGCTTCTCGAAAAACTCAAGCGCAGCGCGCAAGGGTAAATCCGCCACCTGAAAAATCGCGCGGCGCTGTGGTCCATTACCCACCATTACATGGCGCGCCTCGACTCGCAAGCGAGCACCATTACATTCCGGACATTGCTTCTCGTTGATGAACTTGGAGAGCTCTTCCTTCACTGCCATCGAGTCAGTCTCGTGATAGCGTCGCTGCAGGTTGTTCACTACGCCTTCAAACGTGTGCTCCTTAATCACCGTGCGGCCGCGCTCGTTGATATAGGCGAAAGGAATTTTTTCTTTGCCTGAGCCATACAGGACTACTTCCTGAGCTGACGCCGGCAAGTTTTCAAATGGCGCATCGATATCGAATTCGTAGTGCTTCGCGAGCGACGACAGCATCGTGAAATAAAACTGGTTACGACGGTCCCATCCTTTGACCGCACCCGATGCCAGAGACAGATTGGGGAAGGCAACAATTCGCTTCGGATCAAAAAATTCGATATGACCGAGGCCATCGCACTCGGGGCAGGCGCCCATCGGGTTGTTGAACGAGAACAGCCGTGGCTCGAGTTCCTGCAATGAATAGCCGCAGGTCGGGCAGGCAAATTTATTTGAGAAGATTTGTTCCTTGCCACTGTCCATCTCAAGCGCGATGGCACGACCTTCGGCCAGGCGGAGCGCGGTCTCGAAACTCTCCGCTAGACGCTGTTTGAGATCAGCACGCAGTTTCAGCCGGTCGACCACCACATCAATGCTGTGCTTTTCATTCTTCTTTAGCTTGGGTAGTTCATCCGCTTCGAAGATGCGCGCTGCACCGGTGCCGCTTTGGATACGAAAACGTACAAAGCCTTGCGCTTGCATTTGCTCCAGCAGATCGTGGTGCTCACCTTTGCGGTTAGCAACGACCGGCGCCAGAATCATCAGCTTGGTGTCTTCGGGCATTGCCAGCGCGGTATCGACCATTTGCGACACCGACTGCGCAGCGAGCGGGTTTTCCGGGTGGTCGGGGCAATGCGGGGTACCAACGCGTGCGTACAGCAGGCGCAAATAATCATGAATCTCGGTGACCGTGCCCACAGTCGAGCGTGGATTGTGCGAAGTTGCCTTCTGCTCGATCGAGATCGCGGGTGACAAACCCTCAATCAAATCGACATCTGGTTTTTCCATCAGCTGCAAAAACTGGCGCGCATACGCCGAGAGCGACTCGACATAGCGGCGCTGGCCTTCTGCATACAAGGTGTCAAAAGCGAGCGAAGACTTGCCTGAGCCCGATAAGCCGGTGATCACAATCAGCTTGTCGCGCGGAAGATCAAGGCTGATGTTCTTCAAGTTGTGGGTGCGTGCACCCCGAATTCGGATTTCGTCCATCTGGCCTGTGTTTTGGTGACCGAGCACTATGCTTTTTGCAAGCGCTTGACTCGGTCGGGGCGGGTCAACCTGTTACTATAGCTGGTTTTCAAATCCCGCTGATGACCCGTTTACGATACGCGTCAAGCGGCACCCCTCCTGATTCTTCATGTCTGTTGCCCAAGACGTTGACGCTAGCCGCATGACCCCAACCGAGATTCGGGCATCGGTTTCGCTCGCCTCGATTTTCGGTTTGCGCATGCTTGGGCTGTTCCTGATCCTGCCGGTATTTGCAGTGCATGCAAAGTCGATGCCGGGCGGCGAAGACGCGATGCTGGTTGGTTTGGCCATGGGTATGTATGGCTTGACCCAGGCGATTGGACAAATCCCGTTCGGCATGGCGTCCGATCGCTTCGGCCGCAAACGTATCATCGTGATCGGGCTGGTGCTGTTCATCCTTGGTTCTTTAATTGCGGCGATCGATACCCATGTCATTTGGGTCATCATCGGTCGTGCCGTACAGGGGGCAGGGGCGGTGTCAGCCGCAGTCACCGCACTGATCGCAGACTCCACGCGCGACGAACACCGCACCAAGGCGATGGCCTTAGTGGGTGCTTCAATCGGTTTGACCTATGCGGCGTCATTGGTCATGGCGCCACTCCTGTATGCCGCCATTGGCATGAGCGGCATGTTCATGTTGGTGGCGGTGCTGGCGGCAGTTGCGATTGCCGTTGTGTTATTCATTACGCCGCAGGCGCCGCCGCGCTCGCCTGAGCGCGCCTCATTCATGCAAGTGCTGGCAGATCCTGAATTAATGCGCATGAACTTTGGTGTATTTGCGCTGCACGGGATACAGATGTCGATGTTCGTGGTGCTGCCGAACGTTTTGGTTGACGCCGGTGGATTGCCGATCGACCAGCATTGGAAGATTTATCTGCCTGTGGTGCTGGTCTCTTTCATCTTAATGTTGCCGCCGATTTTTCTGGGCGAGAAGCGCGGCAGGATGAAGCAAGTATTCGTGTTTTCGATTGGCCTGCTGCTGTTGGTCGAGATTGGATTGCGGGCTGCGATCGCAGAGACGCAATTGTCATTCGAGATGCTGGTGGCCTTACTGCTCGCGTTTTTTGTGGCTTTCAATATTCTGGAAGCAAGTCAACCATCACTGGTATCACGGCTAGCACCTGCGTCTGCACGCGGTGCGGCGCTTGGCATTTACAACACGATGCAGGCCATCGGCTTGTTTGCAGGCGGGGCAGGTGGCGGCTTGTTGGCCAAGCACTATGGCGCCCCGGCGGTGTTCACTGCGGGCTGTGTTGTCACACTTGCCTGGCTTATAATCGCGTCATCAATGAAACACATGCCGCGGCGAGCACAGCGCGAAGCGGCGCCCGCCTGATTTCATTTCTATTTTCTTTCCAATCGGGAGATTCGCATGGCATCCGTGAACAAGGTCATCATCGTCGGCAACCTCGGACGCGATCCCGAGACGCGCTATATGCCGAGTGGCGATGCGATCACCAATATCGCAGTAGCGACCACCGACAAATGGAAAGACAAGAGCACGGGTGAGCAAAAAGAAGCCACCGAATGGCATCGTATTTCGTTCTTCGGCAGGCTGGCGGAAGTGGCGGGGCAATACCTGAAAAAAGGTTCGCAGGTGTACATTGAGGGCAAGCTGCGCACCCGCAAATACACCGACAAAGACGGCGTCGAAAAATATTCCACCGAGATCGTTGCGGATGTCATGCAGATGCTTGGCAGTCGCCAAGGCGGTGGTGCAGCACAGATGGATGATCACGGCAGCAGTCGTGGTGCGTCACAGCCACCCGCACAAATGGGTGGGCGCCAGCCAGCCAATATCAATCTCGAGGATGACGACATTCCGTTCTGATTGATTCGCGCTATTCATAGCCGGGTGCGACCATGGCGAGGCTGCCCCGGTTGGTGGTTGCAAATCACCTGCATTACCTGATTGCGCAGGCGCACCACCAGCAAGTCTTATTCGTCGATGAGACGGACTATCAGCGTTTTCTGAGTGCCTTGGCCGATGCAGCGCGCCAATATCGCGTCGCCTTGCATGCCTATGTGTTGCTGCCGGATCGGGTTCATGTACTTGCCACGCCCAGCGACACGCTAGGCCTGAGCAAGATGATGCAAGCCGTTGGCCGAATCTACGTCCCTTACTTCAACGCGCGTCATCAGCGCACTGGTAGCTTGTGGGGTGGCCGCTTTCGCGCCACCGTGCTGGATGCTGTCAGTTATTTCAATGACTGTGCGCATCTGATCGAGTATTTGCCGGTGCAGAGCGGCGTCAGCCAGGATATGGCTGCCTATCCCTGGTCGAGTTATCCGCATCACGCGGGTCTGCAACGCCAGCCTTGGCTGACCGACCATCCGGTGTACTGGGCGATGGGCAATACACCCTTCGACCGAGAGGCGGCCTACCAGCGCCGCTGTACCCAGCCGCCGACCCCCGAATTAACCGCAGCCATCGAGGCCGCCACGCACAAGGGCTGGGCGCTCGGACCGGAAGCCTTTCAAGCCAGCCTTTCGAAGCTCACCCAGCGCCGGTTGCAGCCGGCCCGGCGCGGTCGGCCACGGCGCCCGGCGCAAAATGAGCTGCCATAGGGACAATAGGGAGCGATCTGTCCCTAATTAAACCCAAGGCCTCCCGGCGCCTAGCTTAATTAGGATTTGACCCTAATTTTTTCGGTTGAACCCTGTATTGCATTGCACTATCCTCTCCGACCCCACGCATTTTTTCGGAGTGCCGCCATGCAAGCGCAAGGCCTTTACGACCCACAAAATGAGCACGATGCCTGCGGCGTCGGCTTTATCGCGCACATCAAAGGCCAAAAGAGCCATTCGATTATCGAACAAGGCCTCTTCTGATTCAGATCCCGGACGCTTTTTACCGCGAAGAAATGTCCAAGCAAGACGTGGTGCTGCCCCCGCCCGGCGAGTACGGCGTCGGCATGGTCTTCTTGCCAAAGGAGCAGGCATCTCGCATCGCATGCGAGCAAGAAATTGAGCGCTCAGTGCACGCCGAGGGTCAGGTAGTACTGGGTTGGCGTGATGTGCCAGTCAATCGCGATATGCCAATGTCGCCAACGGTGCGCGATAAAGAGCCGGTGATCCGGCAGATTTTTATCGGACGCGGCCAGGACATCATGGTCACCGATGCGTTGGAGCGCAAACTGTATGTGATTCGTAAGTCTTCAGGACACGCGATCCAAGGGCTGAACCTGCTGCATGGCAAAGAATTTTTCGTGCCATCGATGTCGGCCCGCACGGTGGTCTATAAAGGCTTGTTGCTGGCCGATCAAGTGGGTGTGTATTTCAAGGACTTGCAAGACCCGCGTTGCGTGTCAGCGCTTTCGCTGGTGCATCAACGCTTCTCTACCAATACTTTCCCCGAGTGGCCGTTGGCCCACCCGTATCGTCTGATCGCGCACAACGGCGAGATCAATACCGTCAAGGGCAACTTCAACTGGATGCGCGCACGCGAAGGCGTGATGAAGTCTGCGGTGCTCGGCGAGGATCTGAATAAACTCTTCCCATTGATCTATGAAGGTCAATCCGACACCGCATGCTTCGATAATGCGCTTGAGTTGTTGGTGATGGCGGGTTATCCGATCGCGCAAGCGATGATGATGATGATTCCTGAGGCGTGGGAAAACCACACGCTGATGGATGACAATCGTCGCGCTTTCTACGAGTACCACGCAGCGATGATGGAGCCGTGGGACGGTCCGGCGGCGATGGCATTTACTGATGGCCGTCATATCGGCGGTACGCTTGATCGCAATGGTCTGCGCCCGGCACGTTATCTGGTCACTGATGATGATCTGGTCGTGATGGCGTCCGAATCCGGCGTGTTGCCGATTCCTGACTCGAAGATCGTTAAAAAATGGCGCCTGCAGCCAGGCAAGATGTTCCTGATCGATCTAGAAGCGGGTCGAATCATTGACGACAAGGAATTAAAAGACACCTTCGCGAATGCGAAGCCCTACAAGCAGTGGATTGAGTCGGTGCGCATCAAACTCGATGAATTAAACACCGAGCCCGAGACGCGCTTCGAAAAAGCCACGCTACTGGACCGTCAGCAAGCCTTTGGTTATACGCAGGAAGACCTGAAGTTCCTGATGGCGCCAATGGCTGTCGGTGGGGAAGAGGCGACAGGTTCGATGGGTAATGACTCGCCGCTGGCGGTGATGTCGAATAAAAACAAGCCGATTTATAGCTACTTCAAACAGCTGTTCGCGCAGGTGACAAACCCACCGATCGATCCGATTCGTGAAGCGATGGTGATGTCGCTGGTATCGTTCATCGGACCAAAGCCGAACCCGCTGGATACCAACAATATCAATCCACCGATGCGCCTCGAGGTTTCGCAACCGATCCTCGACTACAAAGACATCACGCGGCTGCGTAACATCAGCGCACACACCGGCGGTAAATTCCGCTCCTACGAAATCGATATCTGCTACTCGATCGATTGGGGCAAAGAAGGTATCGAGGCACGCTTGGCGTCACTCTGTGCGCAGGCGGTCGATGCAGTGCGTTCGGGCCACAATATTCTGATCTTGTCGGACCGTGGTGTCGATAAACACCATGTGCCGATTCCTGCGCTGCTGGCGACTTCGGCAGTACATCAGCACCTCGTGAGCAAAGGTCTACGCACTGCCACCGGATTGGTGGTTGAGACCGGCTCAGCGCGTGAGACACACCACTTTGCGCTGCTCGCAGGTTACGGCGCCGAAGCAGTGCATCCTTATCTCGCGCTCGATACCTTGGCAGATATGACCATGGGTTTACCGGGCGACTTGTCAGCGGATAAAGCAATCTACAACTTCCAGAAAGCGGTCGGCAAAGGTTTGCTGAAAGTGTTCTCGAAGATGGGAATCTCGACCTACATGTCGTATTGCGGCGCGCAGATCTTTGAGGCGATTGGACTTAACAAAGCAACCATCCAAAAATATTTCAAGGGCACCGCTTCCAATGTCGAGGGCATTGGTGTGTTCGAGATCGCGGAGGAAGCTTTACGATTGCACCGTGAGGCCTTCGGACATGATCCGGTGCTAGCGAATGCCTTGGACGCTGGTGGCGAGTACGCCTACCGTGTGCGTGGCGAAGAGCATATGTGGACGCCGGATGCGATCGCAAAGTTACAGCACTCCACGCGTGCGAATAATTTCAGTACCTACAAAGAGTACGCGCAGATCATCAACGACCAATCTACGCGCCATATGACGTTGCGTGGGTTGTTTGAGTTCAAGATTGATCCAGCCAAGGCGATCCCGCTGGATGAGGTGGAGTCCGCAAAAGAAATCGTCAAGCGTTTTGCCACCGGTGCAATGTCGCTCGGCTCGATTTCGACTGAAGCACATTCCACTTTGGCGATCGCCATGAATCGTATAGGCGGGAAGTCGAACACGGGTGAGGGTGGCGAAGACGACGCGCGTTATCGTAACGAACTGCGAGGCATCAAGATCAAGCAGGGCGATACCTTGGCCACCATTATCGGCAAGGACCGCGTCGAAAAAGATATCCCACTGCAAGAGGGTGATTCGTTACGCTCCAAGATCAAGCAAGTTGCATCCGGTCGCTTTGGTGTGACCACCGAGTACCTCACCTCGGCAGATCAGATTCAGATCAAGATGGCGCAAGGCGCCAAGCCAGGCGAAGGGGGTCAGCTGCCAGGACATAAAGTCTCGGAGTACATCGCCAAGCTGCGTTTCTCGGTGCCTGGGGTTGGCTTGATCTCGCCGCCACCGCACCACGACATCTATTCAATCGAAGACTTGGCCCAGCTGATTCATGATCTCAAGAACGTCAACCCGAAGGCAGATATTTCGGTCAAATTGGTGTCCGAGGTCGGTGTCGGCACTGTGGCTGCTGGTGTAACGAAAGCGAAGGCGGATCATCTAGTGATCGCTGGCTACGATGGTGGCACCGGTGCTTCACCGCTGTCATCAATTAAGCATGCAGGTACCCCTTGGGAGTTGGGTCTGGCAGAGACGCAGCAGACCTTGGTGCTGAACGGCCTGCGCGGGCGTATTCGTGTGCAAACCGATGGTCAGCTGAAAACCGGTCGCGATGTTGTAATTGGCGCCTTGTTGGGGGCTGATGAATTCGGCTTTGCGACAGCGCCGCTGGTGGTTGAGGGATGCATCATGATGCGCAAGTGTCACCTCAACACTTGCCCGGTCGGTGTGGCAACACAAGACCCGATACTGCGCGCAAAATTTCAGGGCAAGCCTGAGCATGTGGTCAATTACTTCTTCTTTGTTGCGGAAGAGGCGCGTCAAATCATGGCGCAGCTCGGTATTCGCAGTTTCGATGAATTGATCGGCCGTGCCGATTTACTCGACAAGTCGAAGGCCATTAGTCACTGGAAAGCGAAAGGCCTAGATTTCAGCAAGATTTTCTATCTGCCTGAACTCCATGATCAGCCGCGTCACCATACCGAGGTTCAAGATCATGGTCTGGAAAAGGCGCTTGACCATAAGCTGATCGCACAAGCAAAGCCCGCAATCGAACGTAGCGAGAAAGTCTCGTTCATTTCACCAATCCGCAACTTGAACCGCACCGCAGGTGCCATGTTGTCGGGCGAGGTTGCGAAGCGATACGGCCACGAAGGACTACCGGACGACACGATTCACATCCAGCTGCAAGGGACGGCCGGACAGTCATTCGGGGCATTTCTTGCGCACGGCATCACCTTTGATCTGGTCGGTGAGGGTAATGACTACGTCGGCAAGGGCTTGTCGGGCGGTCGCATCATCGTGCGCCCGAACACCGAATTCCGCGGCTGGGCAGTGGACAACATCATCGTCGGCAATACCGTGTTGTACGGCGCGATTGCTGGCGAGGCCTTTTTCAATGGCGTCGCAGGCGAGCGCTTTGCTGTACGCAACTCGGGTGCGGTGACGGTAGTCGAGGGTACGGGTGACCACGGTTGCGAGTACATGACCGGCGGTACCGTGGTCGTGCTCGGCAATACCGGCCGCAATTTTGCAGCGGGTATGTCCGGTGGCATTGCGTATGTCTATGACGAGGACGGTAGCTTCGGTGCCAAGTGCAACATGGCCATGGTGGCACTTGATCATGTGCTCCCGAGCGCTGAGCAAGAAACTACGGTTGGCAAAGCCGCATGGCACAGCACCATACGTGGTGGTGAGCGTCAGGCCGATGAAGTGATTCTGAAAGGCCTGATCGAGCGCCACTTCAAGTACACCGGGTCGACGCGTGCGCGTACTCTGCTCGACGATTGGTCAAATGCGCGTGGCAAATTCGTCAAAGTGTTTCCGACCGAGTACAAGCGTGCGCTGGGTGAAATGTTTGCCAGCGCCGATAAGGCCAAAGAAAAAACGACTGCTTAAGCATAGAGAAAAACATCATGGGAAAAGTTACGGGTTTTCTGGAATACCAGCGCTTGCAAGAGGCGAGCGAAGCGCCGGGCACGCGGCTAAAGCACTACAAGGAATTTGTACTGCATTTGTCCGATGCGGATGCAAAAACGCAGGGCGCACGTTGCATGGATTGCGGTATTCCGTTTTGCAATACGGGCTGTCCGGTCAATAACATCATCCCGGATTGGAATGACTTGGTATATCGCGGTAACTACCGCGAAGCCCTCGATGTCCTGCACTCCACCAATAATTTCCCGGAGTTCACCGGCCGTATTTGTCCTGCGCCTTGCGAGTCAGCGTGCACGCTCGGCATTAACGATGATCCTGTGGGTATCAAATCAATTGAGCACTTCATCATCGACAAAGGTTGGGAGAATGGTTGGGTAGTACCGCAGCCGCCGTCGGTGAAGACTGGCAAGAAGGTGGCAGTGGTTGGTGCTGGCCCGGCCGGCCTGGCTGCCGCGCAGCAGTTGGCGCGTGCGGGTCATGACGTGACCGTATTCGAAAAGAATGATCGCGTCGGTGGGCTACTACGCTACGGTATTCCTGACTTCAAGATGGAGAAGTCGCACATTGACCGTCGTGTTGAACAGATGAAGGCGGAAGGTGTGCATTTCCGTACCAGTGTACTGATTGGTAAAGACCTCCCGCAGCACATCATGAGTCTGGCAAAAGAGACGATTTCGCCGGATCAGTTGCAGCAAGAATTTGATGCAGTGATCGTCTCTGGTGGTGCCGAGCAGCCGCGTGACTTGCCAGTGCCGGGCCGCGAGTTGGACGGAGTACATTTCGCGATGGATTTTCTGCCGCAACAAAACCGCGTGAATGCCGGCGATAGTCTCAAGCAGCAGATCAAAGCAAGCGGCAAGCACGTGGTGGTGATTGGTGGTGGTGATACGGGCTCGGACTGTGTCGGCACTTCGAATCGTCACGGTGCTGCCTCGGTCACCCAGTTCGAATTGCTACCGATGCCACCGGAGCAAGAAAATAAACCGATGGTCTGGCCGTATTGGCCAACCAAGCTGCGCACATCCTCGTCGCACGAAGAAGGATGCGAACGTGACTGGGCGGTAGCGACTAAGCGCCTCGAAGGTAAAAATGGCAAGGTCGAGAAGCTGATTGCCGCGCGAGTCGAGTGGAAAGACGGCAAGATGGTTGAAGTGCCAGATTCCGAATTCGAATTGAAAGCCGACTTGGTGCTGCTGGCGATGGGTTTTGTCTCGCCCGTCAGTCCGGTACTGGACGCCTTTGGTGTCGACAAGGATGCTCGCGGCAATGCCAAAGCAACGACGGATGGCGACGGCTGCTACCAGACGTCGGTGCCAAAAGTGTTCGCTGCGGGCGATATGCGTCGCGGGCAATCGCTGGTAGTGTGGGCGATTCGCGAAGGTCGGCAATGTGCGCGTGCCGTCGATGAATTCCTGATGGGCGAATCTGTATTGCCGCGTTAATCTGCGCGTCAAGAAAAGGGCCGTTCAAAACCCACCGCACTGCAGTGTGTTTTGATCGGCCCTTTTTTATTGTGGGTCACTCGTCGCAGTTTGCTCGACTCGACCGGATAGACGCGGCACGCCTTTGGCGTCGATGTTGACTTCATTGATTCGCCAGCTCATATCGCCAGCTTGTTTCAAAGTCAGTTCCAGTAGCCAGCCGGTGCGCGTGTCGCGATCGCTGAAGCCATCGAAAACAAAATTACCCAGACTGTAAAAAATCGGCTTGCCCTGATAAACCTCGATGTCTTGGGTCACATGCGGGTGACCGCCGACCACCGCGTCAGCGCCACTGTCGATCATCAGGCGCGCCAGTTGGCGCTGCCGGGGTGAGGCGAGTTTCTGATATTCCCAGCCCCAGTGCGGGTAGACGATCAGAAAATCCACGCCTAGTGTCTGTTTGGTGTGCTGTATCGCTGCCACCACCATATCTTCATCGAGCCAGGCAATACCAGGCGCGTCTTCAAGTGCTTCAAAGCTACGCGGAAAGAAGCCGTTATAGCCAAGCACGGCGATACGTTTGCCGTGAATCTCTCGGATATAGGCTTGGTGCGCGGTACGCAGGTTTCGGCCACCCCCAAAATAAGGGATCTGATGTTGCTCGAGCAGTTTCAGCATCTCGCTGAATGCACCTTTACCAAAATCGCCCGAGTGATTATTTGCCAGCGATACAGCGCTAAAATATTTTTTCAGCAAACGGAGTGATTGTTTCGGCGCACGGAAGGTATAAGGCTTGGGCTCAGGCTTGCCGCTGGAGGCAATGACGCATTCGAGATTGCCGATAGTGATATCGGCATCCCTCAGTGCACCCGCCACATGACGAAACGGATCTTTTCCGGAGCGGATCACTCGTCCCGGCCCATCCGCCAGCATGACATCACCGACGAATACCAACCTGATGTCAGAACCTTGGGCAAGTGCCGGCCCCTGACTAGTCCAAACAATTATCAATACAAGACCGAGCAGCCTTAGCATTCTCTACTCACAGTGCATTCGGCATTGGTAAAAAACTTCTCGCTCCAGCTCGGATGCGTAGACTTTGTTCAAGCCGAAATCAAGACCTTCTTTGGGGCATGCGCTCGGTGGCAGAGGGTACTCCGATGCATGCAGCAATACAAACGATCGACCGCGCCGCTCGTAGAGAAAAGTTTTCAGCTTGCTTCGCTGCGGCAGCCACTGCGCTTGAAAACGGAAACGGTCTTCGAGTGTGACGGATTGAAAAGAGAATGCATCTGCAGCAGGTCGAACGATGATCCGCTCTGCTTTCCCGCCGTATTCGGCATCACAGGCAATATCGAGCGACGTTGCCAAGCCGGCATGACTGATGCCAAATACGAGCGTCAGCAGCTGAAGTGTCAATTTCATGCGGTGATCGTGGCCAGAGTTATGCGTTTATACCACCCCAAGTTAGCGCAGCCGCAGTCACGATCGCTGAGCTATTCCGGGCGCATGTTTTACAATGGGCGTTTCCTTCTTCTCCGAGCACCCTCTTGTCTCACCTCGTCGATATCCGCGATTTGAACTTCGGCTACAACGAGCGGCCAATTCTTGCCGGGCTCACGATGCAATTTGAGCGTGGCAAGGTCATCGCCGTGATGGGTGGCAGCGTGACGGTGGATGGTCAGAACGTGGCTGCACTGGATCAGGCCAGCTTGTATCGATTGCGCCGCCGCATGGGTATGCTGTTTCAGCATGGCGCCTTATTCACTGACCTCTCGGTCTTTGACAATGTGGCATTTCCTTTGCGTGAGCACACGGCTTTGCCAGCGTCGATGATCCGTGATCTAGTCCTGATGAAGTTGCACGCAGTCGGCTTATCAAATGCAGCCTCGCTCAAGCCGAGCGAGATTTCAGGGGGTATGGCGCGGCGGGTTGCGCTTGCGCGTGCAATTGCCCTGGATCCGCAATTGATCATGTACGACGAGCCGTTTGCAGGCCTTGATCCTATTTCCATGGGCGTTACAGCCAATCTGATCCGTAAGCTCAACGATGCCTTGGGATCGACCTCGATTTTGGTGTCGCATGATGTGAATGAGTCTTTCTTGATCGCCGACTATGTGTATTTTCTTTCGCAGGGCTGTATCGTCGCGCACGGCACCCCTCAAGAGATGCGCGCTTCATCCGATCCGTATGTGAAGCAGTTTGTACACGCCCAGGCGGATGGACCGGTACCATTTCATTACCCGGGGCGGCCGATTGATGAACTGCTCGGTTTGGAGAAGGATGCATGATCGACTGGCTCGCCGATATTGGTAGTCAGGTGCGGGGCGGGTTGGCCAATCTCGGCCTGCAGCTGCGGACGTTTGTTGCAATGCTGTTGGCGAGTGGTGGCTTGTTACGGCGCTTTCGACTCGTCACGGATCAGGTGCATTTCATCGGTAATTACTCGCTGGTGATCATCGCGGTATCGGGCTTGTTTGTCGGCTTTGTGCTTGGTCTGCAAGGCTATTACACGCTCAACAAATACGGCTCGGAACAGGCGCTTGGACTACTGGTCGCGTTGTCACTGGTGCGCGAGTTGGGACCCGTAGTAACAGCTTTACTGTTTGCGGGACGGGCGGGAACCTCGCTCACGGCAGAAATTGGCCTGATGAAGGCGACTGAGCAATTGGCCGCCATGGAGATGATGGCGGTTAATCCACTGACACGCGTTTTGGCGCCACGTTTTTGGGCGGGTGTGATTGCGATGCCACTGCTGGCGGCGGTGTTCTCGGCGGTCGGTGTGCTGGGCGGCTATGTTGTGGGTGTCGTGCTTATTGGTGTTGATGAGGGCGCATTTTGGTCGCAGATGCAAGGCGGTGTCGAGTTATGGGCTGATATCGGCAATGGCGTGCTGAAGAGTGTGGTGTTTGGCGTGGCGGTAACATTTATCGCGCTGTATCAGGGCTATGTAGCGGCGGCGACTCCGGAGGGCGTGGCGCGAGCGACCACGCGCACAGTTGTAATTGGATCATTGATGGTGCTGTGGCTGGATTTTCTGTTAACAGCACTGATGTTCTCTTGAAGAGGAAAACTACACGCTGGTGGCGCGTTTCGATAACATTGGCGGTCTGAAGCCACGTGCGCCAGTCAAAAGTGCCGGCGTGGTGGTGGGAAGGGTAGATTCAATCGGTTTTGATGACCGTACTTTTCAGGCGACCGTCACGATACGGATGCAGGCCGATGTGAAGTTCCCGCGCGACAGTTCAGCGAAAATTCTGACCTCTGGGTTGCTAGGTGAGCAGTACATTGGTCTTGAGGCAGGCGCAGATGAAAAAAATTTCGGTGAGGGCGACCGCATCAAGATCACGCAATCGGCGATTGTGCTTGAAAACTTGATAAGTCAATTTTTGTTCAGTAAAGCCGCCGAGGGTAGTAAGGAAACCGAAAAATGAAGACAACCCGAGCCGCCCGCAGCCTGGGGATTTTGGTAATTCTCCTTTCGTTAGGCGGCTGCGCCACGCCGGTTAGTCAGCGTTCCGACCCGCGCGATCCTTATGAAAATTTCAATCGTAAGGTGTTTGCAGTCAACCAAGTATTTGACCAAGTGCTGGTAAAGCCGGTTTCAAGAGGCTACTCCAACTACGTCCCAGACTTTGTGCAGTCTGCTGTCGGTAATTTCTTCGGCAACATTGCTGATGTCTGGACCGCGCTGAACAATTTTTTCCAGATGAAGCCGCGCGATGCGTTTCAAGACACGGGTCGCGTGTTGGTCAATACCACTCTGGGCGTTGCTGGTTTGGTCGATGTGGCGAGCAAACTCGGTTTAGCCAAGCATGAGGAAGATTTCGGGCAGACACTTGGCGTCTGGGGCATCAAGCCCGGCCCCTATGTCATGCTGCCCGTGTTTGGCCCGAGCACCATGCGAGATACCTTTGCCAAGCCCTTGGATTTGTATGCGGATCCCTTGAATTTAGTGGATCCCTCGGTCACTGAAAACTCACTACGCGCACTGCGGCTGGTAGATGATCGGGCCCGCTTGCTGCCCGCAACCGATATGATCGAGCGCGTGGCGCTCGACCCTTACCAGTTCGTGCGGGATGCCTATCTCCAGCGGCGCGAGTTGAAAGTACTAGACGGCGAATCCCCGCCTTGATCTGAACGCCCAATAAGGGCTGAGCCACCCATCGGATGATATGGCCGGGCTGAACAAAATTTGGTTATCATCAATAACCCTTTCTAACCGATCGCGACCAGATGTCCAAATTTTCCATGACGACGCTTCTTAAGCGTCTTGTCGCCTACCCCGTTGCCGTCATCGCCTTGCAACTTGGTACTGCTTGGGCGCAAGAGGCCCCGGATGCCTTGGTTAAGCGCGTGAGCGAGGAAATTCTGGCGATCGCGAAGACTGATAAACAGGTCCAAGCCGGTAATCAGGAGCGGATCATGGAAGTTGTGAGGGCCAAGATCCTGCCCCACATAAACTTCCAGCGCATGACCCAACTCACGGCGGGGCGCTACTGGCGGGAAGCGACGCCGGAACAGCAGCAGGCGCTGACGAATGAGTTCAGGACGCTACTGGTATACACCTACGCCGGAGCCGTTGCCCAGATCCGCAATCAAACGCTCGAGTTCAAGCCGATGCGCGCTACCCCCGACGATACCGAGGTTGAGGTTCGTACCGCAGTGATTCAATCGCGTGGCGAGCCGATTCAGCTCAACTATCGACTGGAGAAGGGCCCAAACGGTTGGAAGATTGTGGATGTCAACATTCTTGGCGCTTGGTTGGTTCAGACCTATCGCAATAGTTTTGCGGCGGAGATCCAGAAAGGCGGTATTGACGGGCTTATCAAGGCGCTCAATGATCGTAACAAGCAACTATCTGCAGATCCTCCCAAGCCGGCCGCCAAGAGCTGATATGCCTTTTGCACCCACCACCTTGACCATGCACGAGGCAGAAACGGTTCTGGCGCAAGGACTACAAGCGATTGCGACCGGGGATACCGAGATTGATCTTGGCGCATTACAGCATTTCGATTCGGCGGCAGTGGCCACCCTGCTGGCGTGGCAGCGCGCGGCTGCCAAGTTGGGTAAAACGCTTCATGTCACCCAGCACCCCCCCGGTCTGGATAGCTTGGCCAAGCTTTACGGCGTCGATCAGTTACTGCCGCGCTAATTTGCCGCCGAGTTTCCGGCGATAAATCCCCTATAATCAACGACTTTGCGCCTTTCGGCGCGGTAGCGCATTGCCCTTCCTCGCCAACATGGCCGCCATCCGGATTGACCAAGTCAAAAAGCGCTTCGGTGCGTTGCAGGCGCTCGACGGCGTCTCGCTGGAAATCGCCACCGGCGAATTTTTCGGCCTGCTGGGCCCGAACGGCGCCGGCAAGACCACGCTGATTTCAATCATCGCCGGGCTCGCCCGTGCCGACCAGGGGCGTGTCAGCATCCTCGGCCATGACGTAGTGAACGATTTCCGTGCCGCGCGCCGCGCAATTGGTGTCGTGCCGCAGGAACTGGTGTTCGACCCGTTCTTCACGGTGCGCGAGACCCTGCGTATGCAATCCGGGTACTTCGGCATCTCAGGTAATGACGCCTGGATTGATGAGATCCTGCATGAGCTAGGTTTAACCGCGAAGGCGGATACCAATATGCGCGCGCTGTCTGGTGGGATGAAGCGCCGGGTGTTGGTGGCGCAGGCACTGGTGCATAAACCACCTGTGATCATGCTGGACGAGCCAACCGCAGGCGTCGACGTCGAACTCCGGCAGACACTGTGGAGTTTCATTGGGCGACTCAACCGCGAGGGTCACACAGTGGTGTTGACGACCCATTACCTGGAAGAAGCGCAGGCACTGTGCAGCCGCATCGCGATGCTGAAGGCAGGGTCGGTCGTTGCGCTCGATTCGACCGCAGCGCTGCTCAAGCGTATCTCCGGCTCACAGTTGGTGGTACGTCTGGCTGAAGGTGTTTTGCCGACCGAATTGCACCGCCTGCTGACTCACCCCGACGAGTTGACATCGGGACGACAGTACACATTACGCGTGACACATCATGAAGAGGTCGAGCATATCCTCGCGAAGATTCGTCAGGCGGGGCTTGTTATTGAGGATCTACAGCTGCATCAGGCTGATCTGGAAGATGTATTCATTCAGGTCATGGGAGCCGAGCAATGACGGGCTTTAGCACTTTGCTTTACAAGGAGCTGCTGCGATTCTGGAAAGTGGCAACCCAGACGCTGACCGCACCGATCGTGACGGCGATGCTGTACCTGCTGATTTTCGGCCATGTGCTGGAAGCGCACGTGCAAGTGTTTCCAGGTGTTTCCTATACCGCGTTTTTGGTGCCGGGTTTAGTGATGATGAGTGTGTTGCAAAATGCTTTTGCCAACTCATCCTCTTCATTAATTCAGTCGAAGATCACCGGTAACCTGGTATTCATCCTGCTGACACCCTTGTCGCACTGGGAGATGTTCAGTGCCTACGTGCTGGCAGCCATGATCCGTGGCTTCATGGTGGGATTGGGTGTGCTGACGATTACGCTCTGGTTTGCCAAGCTGAGCTTTGTTGCCCCGCTGTGGATCATTGTGTTTGCGCTACTTGGTGCTGCGATACTCGGTACCATGGGACTGATCGCAGGCATCTGGGCAGAAAAATTTGATCAGCTGGCAGCGTTCCAAAATTTCCTGATCGTGCCCGCAACCTTTCTTGCCGGTGTGTTCTACTCGGTGCACTCGTTGCCGCCATTTTGGCTGGCGATCTCGCACGCCAACCCATTTTTTTACATGATTGACGGTTTTCGCTATGGTTTCTTCGGCCACTCGGATGTGGCGCCGCTGACCAGTCTTGCGATTGTGCTGGTGTTTTTTATTGTGTTGTCATCCATTGCGGTCACGCTGTTAAAGCGGGGCTACAAGTTGCGTCATTAGAAGTCTCTAACAAAATTAGTTTTTCTCATGAGGTTGAATCGTGCTGCCCACACCTGATCTGATCAAGAACTACATTGCTGCCGGCCTTGAATGCACCCACCTCGAGGTCGAGGGTGACGGACAGCACTTTACAGCGCTGATCGTTTCGCCTGCATTTGCGGGCAAGCGTTTGATTCAGCGTCATCAGCTGGTTTATGCCGCGCTCGGCGACCGTATGAAGGCGGAGATCCATGCGCTGTCGATGAAGACCTTGACGCCCGAGGAGTATCAGGCCTGATGGATAAGTTACTGATCCGCGGTGGCCGTCGACTGGCTGGCGAGATCGAGATCGCGGGCGCAAAAAACGCCGCGCTGCCTATTCTGTGTGCAGGCCTGCTTAGTGCTGATACCTTGGTGCTCTCGAATGTGCCGCGGCTGCAAGATGTGGCCACCATGCAAAAACTATTACGGCAGATGGGGCTGGCGATTGAAGACAAAGGCACGGCACTCGAGCTGTGTGGTCGCGATGTGTCCAAGCTGGAGGCGCCTTATGAAATGGTCAAGACCATGCGCGCCTCGATCTTGGTGCTGGGTCCGCTACTAGCGCGATTTGGTGAGGCAAAGGTTTCTTTGCCCGGCGGCTGTGCGATCGGCTCACGACCGGTGGATCAGCACATCAAAGGTTTGCAGGCGATGGGCGCCGAGATCCATATCGAGGCGGGCTACATTCATGCCAAGGCCAAGCGGCTGAAGGGTGCGCGTATCGTCACGGATATGATCACCGTCACCGGCACCGAGAACCTGATGATGGCGGCAGTTCTGGCCGATGGGGTGACTGTGCTGGAGAATGCCGCACGCGAGCCTGAGGTCAGTGATCTGGCGAATCTACTCGTGGCGATGGGTGCGCAGATCGAAGGTATTGGCAGCGATCGCTTGGTGGTGACCGGCGTGTCCGCGCTTCATGGTGCGACACATCCCGTGATTGCGGATCGGATTGAGACGGGGACTTTTTTATGTGCAGTCGCCGCCGCCGGTGGTGATGTGCGGCTAAAAAACGCGCGCGCAGATCTGCTTGATGCAGTGTTTGACAAGCTGCGGGAGACGGGCGCTGTGCTGACGTCGGGTGACGATTGGATCCGGGTACAGATGGCAGGCCGCCCGAAATCCGTCAGTGTTCGTACCACCGAGTACCCCGGTTTCCCGACCGACATGCAAGCGCAACTGATGGCGCTGAACTGCATTGCCGAGGGCAGTAGTCGGGTCACCGAGACGATTTTCGAGAATCGCTTCATGCATGTTCAGGAGCTGAACCGGCTCGGTGCGTCGATCGAGGTGGATGGCCATACGGCGGTGGTACATGGTGTTAACAAGCTGGTCGGCGCGCCGGTGATGGCAACGGATCTGCGCGCATCGGCATCGCTGGTGATTGCGGGTCTTGCGGCCGAGGGCGAAACGCAGATCGATCGTATCTATCATCTCGATCGTGGTTATGATCGGATGGAGATCAAGCTATCCGCCGTTGGCGCCGACATTCAAAGAATTCGATGACGATGAAACAGAGTCTGACACTGGCGCTGTCCAAAGGCCGTATTTTTGACGAAACCTTGCCGCTACTCGAGGCGGCGGGTATCACCGTTTCTGACGATCCCGAACAGTCGCGCAAACTGATCCTGCCCACCAGTGACCCAGTGATTCGTGTGGTGATCGTACGCGCATCCGATGTGCCGACGTATGTGCAATACGGTGCAGCTGATTTTGGCGTGGCGGGCAAAGATGTTTTGCTCGAGCATGGCGGTGAGGGACTGTATCAACCAGTCGATCTGAACATCGCAAAGTGCCGGATGTCGGTTGCGGTGTCGGCCGGCTTCGACTACGCCAGTGCGGTTCGTCAGGGTGCGCGGCTTCGGGTCGCGACCAAGTATGTCAATGTCGCGCGCGAGCACTTTGCCGCCAAAGGTGTGCACGTCGATCTGATCAAGCTCTACGGTTCCATGGAACTGGGGCCCTTGGTCGGTCTGTCCGATGCGATTGTCGATTTGGTGTCGACCGGCAGCACACTGCGTGCAAACCATCTGGTCGAGGTCGAACAGATCATGGATATTTCCTCGCGTCTGGTGGTGAACCGTGCAGCGCTCAAAACCAAGCGCGAGAAACTCCAACCTATCATTGAAGCCTTCGAACGCGCTGCGTCGTTGAAGCAATAATTTATGTCAGTCCAAATCAGAAGACTCCACACCACCGATGCAGATTTCAGCGCCACGCTGATGGCCGTGCTCGCGTTCGAAGCTACCGAAGATGCGGCGATTGAAACTGCGGTGGCCGGCATACTTGCCGAAGTCAAAGCGCGTGGTGACGCCGCGGTACTTGACTACACCAATCAATTTGATCGACTCGCTGCCAGCAGCGTTGGCGCGCTCGAAATTCCACGCGCCGAGCTGCAGGCGGCACTGGAATCGCTTAGTCCACAGCGTCGTCAGGCGCTGCAACAAGCCGCTGACCGGGTGCGCGCCTACCACGAGCGCCAGAAGCAGGAATGCGGCTCCGATGGTTTCAGCTTCACCGAGCCCGACGGCACTGTGCTCGGCCAAAAGGTGACGGCACTCGACAAAGTAGGTATCTACGTCCCGGGAGGCAAAGCGGCCTACCCATCGTCGGTACTGATGAACGCCATACCCGCGAAAGTAGCCGGGGTCGGTGAAGTGATTATGGTGGTACCGACACCTGACGGCGTGAAGAATCCCCTGGTACTGGCGGCGGCAGAGATCGCTGGTGTTGATCGCGTGTTCACCGTAGGTGGTGCGCAAGCGGTTGGGGCGCTAGCCTACGGTACTGCCACCATACCGCAGGTCGACAAAATTGTGGGTCCTGGAAATGCCTATGTCGCTGCCGCCAAGCGTCGTGTATTCGGCATCGTCGGTATCGACATGATTGCGGGCCCGAGTGAGATTCTGGTGTTGGCCGATGGCAGTACGCCGCCGGACTGGGTGGCCATGGACTTGTTCTCGCAGGCCGAACATGACGAGTTAGCGCAATCCATTCTGGTCTGCCCGGATGACGGGTATCTGGATCAGGTAGCCGCCAGTGTGAACCGGCTGATTGATGAGATGCCGCGCAAGGAAGTGATTCGTACGTCGCTCACCAACCGCGGCGCGATGGTGAAGGTGCGCGATATGAACGAGGCTTGCGAGATTGCGAATCTGATCGCTGCCGAGCATCTCGAGATTTCCGCGGCAGAGCCGACCCAATGGGCCGACAAAATACGTCACGCCGGTGCGATGTTTCTCGGTCGCTTTTCATCCGAGTCGCTGGGTGATTACTGCGCCGGACCGAACCATGTGCTGCCAACTTCACGCACCGCACGTTTCTCATCACCGCTGGGCGTCTACGACTTCCAGAAACGTTCTTCCATCATCCATGTCAGTGCGGCTGGCGCGCAAACGCTCGGCAGGGTGGCCGCAGAACTTGCCTACGGCGAGGGCCTGCAGGCGCATGCACGCTCTGCCGAGATGCGACTCGAGTGAGCGATATGTCGCCTCAGCTCAGTATCGTGCGCGATGACGTACGCGCTTTGGCCGCTTACCACGTGCCGGATGCCTCTGGCTTGGTCAAGCTGGACGCGATGGAAAATCCCTACACGCTGCCTCCCGAGTTGCAGCAGCAATTAGGCGAGCGACTCGGTGCATTGGCGCTGAATCGTTATCCGGTGCCGAGCTACGCGTCGCTCAAGGCCGCGATTCGCAACACCATGCGTATTCCAGCCGGGTTCGATGTAATCCTCGGCAATGGTTCCGATGAGCTGATAACCATTGTGTCCACCGCGTGCGCCAAGCCGGGTGCCAAGGTGCTGGCACCGGTGCCTGGCTTTGTGATGTACGCCATGTCGGCGCAGCTCGCTGGTCTGGACTTCATCGGCGTACCGTTGCGTGCCGATTTCTCGCTGGATCTGGATGCCATGCTGGCGGCCATTCGGGCACAGCGTCCGGCGATTACTTATCTCGCCTATCCGAATAATCCAACCGGTAATTTGTTCGATCTGGAGGCGATGCTGGCGATTATTCATGAGGTCGGAGACACCGGTCTTGTGGTGGTCGATGAGGCTTACCAGCCGTTTGCCGGCACCAGCTTCCTGCCGCGGCTACCTGAATACCCCAACGTGGTGCTGATGCGCACGGTGTCCAAGCTCGGGCTAGCCGGCATTCGCCTCGGTTACTTGTCGGCGGCGAGCGCCTTGCTGGCCGAATTCGACAAGGTGCGCCCCCCCTACAATGTCAACGTGCTGAGCGAAGCGGCGGCCCAGTTTGTCCTTGAGCACGCCGATGTGCTGGATGTGCAGGCTGAAGCGATATGCGTCGAGCGCGCCAAGCTGGCTGAAGCACTGACCGCACTACCGGGCGTAGAAGCTTTCCCCTCAGCCGCTAATTTCATCCTGCTGCGCATTCACCATGCAGGACTTAGCGGTGCGGAGGTGTTCGAGCGGTTGTTGCAGCGGAAGGTGCTGGTCAAAAATGTCGGTAAAATGCACCCGCTGCTGGCGAACTGCCTGCGCGTCACCGTCAGCACGCCGCAGGAAAATGCGGTGTTTTTGGCCGCGCTGCAATCCAGCCTTATGTCCTGATGCCCTTCAAACATGTCGATCCAACGTAAAGCAGAGGTGGTGCGAGACACCAGCGAGACCAAAATTCGGGTCGCGCTCAATCTTGATGGCACCGGCCAGCAAAAACTCGATACCGGTGTTCCCTTTCTTGATCACATGCTCGATCAGATCGCGCGACACGGCCTGATCGACCTCGATATCAGCGCCAAAGGTGATCTGCACATTGATGCTCACCACACGGTGGAGGATGTCGGTATTACGCTAGGGCAGGCGCTCGCGAAAGCCATGGGCGATAAAAAAGGCATCCGACGTTACGGTCATGCTTACGTCCCCCTTGATGAGGCGCTGTCGCGCGTGGTGATTGATTTTTCCGGCCGGCCCGGTCTTGAGTTTCACGTGCCATTCACGCGCGCCATGATCGGCCAGTTCGATGTCGACCTGACGCATGAGTTTTTTCAGGGTTTCGTCAATCATGCGCTGGTGACACTGCATATTGACAATCTGCGTGGCGACAACGCGCACCATCAGTGCGAGACCGTGTTCAAGGCGTTTGGTCGTGCGCTGCGTATGGCGGCCGAGCTGGATCCGCGCGCCGCTGGCACTATCCCGTCGACCAAAGGCAGCCTCTGATCCATTCCTCAGCACAGGACTGGTGTCGTGGTCCGCTGCCGTCATTGACCCATGAATAGGATCGTCGTTGTTGATTACGGGATGGGCAACCTGCGCTCGGTAGCGCAGGCGCTGATGCGGGTTGCGCCGGAGGCGGAAGTTCGTGTCAGTGGTGACCCGCAAGCCATCCGTGCCGCGGACCGTATCGTCCTGCCAGGTCAGGGTGCGATGCCAGACTGTATGCGGTCACTTCGCGAATCCGGTCTGCTGGAGGCCTTGCTGGAAGCGGCGCAGTCCAAACCCCTGCTGGGTGTGTGCGTGGGTGAGCAGATGATGTTCGACTGGAGCGAAGAAGGTGATGCGGATTGCCTGTCGCTCATGCCGGGCCGGGTCATTCGTTTTCAGCTTGAGGACCGTCTGCAGCCGGATGGCGCTCGTTTCAAGGTGCCGCAAATGGGCTGGAACCGTGTGCGACAGCGTGGCGCCCACCCGATCTGGGCCGACGTGCCGGACGAAAGTTATTTCTATTTCGTACACAGCTACTATGCGGTACCCGACAATCCCTCGCATCTGTATGGCGAAACCGATTATGGGGTCACCTTTTGCTGTGCCGCGGGTCGGGATAATATATTCGCTACGCAATTCCACCCTGAAAAAAGCGCAGCCGCTGGTTTGCAGCTGTATAAAAATTTTGTACATTGGAACCCTTAGAACCTGTCTCGTTAGTCCGCTTGCGGCGTTGGCGGTACCTATGCTGTATGCCTTGGACTGTTTGCGGTGGTGCCACCTCGCGATCGACCTAACGAAACAGGTTCTGAGTACCGGTTTTGCGTGCCGGCTTAGGCGCTCGCTTCGACCACCCAACCATCTCTTTCGAATTTCTTTACTGCCGTCATGCTGCTGATACCTGCTATCGATCTCAAGGATGGCCACTGCGTGCGCCTAAAACAGGGCGACATGGATCAGGCGACTGTGTTCTCCGACGATCCCGCGCGCATGGCGCGGCATTGGCTGGAGCGGGGCGCGCGACGCTTGCACTTGGTGGATTTGAACGGCGCATTTGCCGGCAAACCGAAAAATGAGCCAGCGATCAAGTCGATTCTTGCCGCCGTACGCGATTTCGCGGAAGAATTCGAGATCGAAGAAATTCCCGTACAACTGGGTGGTGGCATTCGCGATCTGGATACCATCGAGCGCTTTCTTGACGACGGCATCTCCTACGTGATTATCGGCACCGCCGCGGTGAAGAATCCCGGTTTCTTGCATGACGCCTGCGGCGCGTTTCCTGGTCAGATCATCGTTGGCTTGGATGCGAAAGATGGCAAGGTCGCCACCGATGGCTGGAGCAAGTTATCTGGACACGAGGTCATCGATCTCGCAAAGAAATTTGAAGACTACGGCTGCGAAGCCATTGTTTACACCGATATCGGTCGCGACGGCATGATGAAAGGCGTGAATATCGACGCTACTGTCAAGCTGGCGCAAAGTATGAAGATTCCGGTGATTGCCTCAGGTGGCGTTCACACCATTGATGATGTCGAGGCCTTGTGCGCGGTGCAAGACGAAGGGATCGAGGGCGTGATTTGCGGACGTTCGATCTACGAGGGCACGCTGGATCTAAGTACCGCGCAAGAGCGCGCGGATGTGTTGTCAGGCCAGCGAGACGCCGACTGACATGACCCTCGCAAAACGCATCATCCCGTGCCTGGATGTGACCGCAGGGCGGGTGGTGAAAGGCGTGAACTTCGTCGAACTGCGTGATGCCGGTGACCCGGTAGAGATCGCGCGTCGCTATGATCAGCAAGGTGCTGACGAAATTACCTTCCTGGATATCACCGCCTCCTCCGACGACCGCGACCTGATTCTCCACATCATTGAAGACGTCGCCTCACAGGTGTTCATCCCGCTCACCGTTGGTGGTGGGGTACGCCAAGTCGATGACGTGCGTCGCCTGCTGAATGCGGGTGCGGATAAAGTCAGCATCAACACCTCTGCGGTAACCAACCCCCAGTTAGTGGCGGATGCGGCGGGCAAGTACGGATCGCAATGTATTGTGGTTGCGATTGATGCCAAACGCGCTCCCGGCGGTCACTGGGAGGTCTTCACGCATGGCGGTCGCAAGCCAACCGGTTTGGATGTGGTCGAGTGGGCGCGCAAAATGGAATCGCTGGGTGCGGGTGAAATACTGCTGACCAGTATGGATCGCGATGGCACGCAGGATGGTTTCGATCTATCGCTGACGCGAGCTGTTTCGGATGCAGTGGGGATCCCCGTAATTGCCTCGGGTGGCGTAGGCGGATTGCAGGATCTGGCCGACGGCGTGACTCAGGGACGAGCCGACGCGGTGCTGGCAGCGAGTATTTTCCATTACGGGCTACACACCGTACAGGAGGCCAAGGCGTATATGGCCTCACAAGGCATACCGATGAGGCTTGCATGATCAAGCAGACGGAGTGGCTAGATCGTATCAAGTGGGACCACAATGGTCTGGTGCCCACCATTGCTCAGGAAATTGGCAGTAACCAGGTGCTGATGGTCGCGTGGATGAATCGCGAGTCGTTGGCGCGTACGGTTGAGTGCGGGCAGGCGGTGTACTGGAGTCGATCGCGCAGCAAGCTATGGCACAAGGGTGAGGAGTCCGGTCACTTCCAGAAAGTGCATCAGATTCGCCTTGATTGTGATGATGACGTATTGCTGCTTCAGGTCGAGCAGGTCGGTGGTATGGCGTGTCACACCGGCCGACACCACTGTTTTTTCCATGAGCTGCAGAACAACGATGGCGCAATGGGCTGGGTCGATGTCGAGCCGGTCTTGAAAGATCCGGATGACATTTACAAAAAATGAGATGAACGACACCCTGCAACGCCTGGCACAAATCATCGAGACAAGAAAGCCTGCTGCAGGTGGTGATCCTGAGAGCTCTTACGTTGCTCGCTTGTTCGCCAAGGGTGATGATGCGATCCTGAAAAAAATCGGTGAAGAAGCCACCGAGGCGGTGATGGCCGCCAAGGATGTGCGCCAAGGTGCCGAAGCCAGCAAGCTCGTGTATGAGTGCGCCGATCTCTGGTTCCATTCGCTGATCATGCTGGCGCAGTTCAATTTGACGCCACAGCAGGTACTGGATGAGTTGGCGCGTCGCGAGGGTATCTCGGGTATTGAAGAAAAAGCGAATCGCAAACTGCAGCTGCGGGAGCAGGACGAAGCAGGCAAGTAGAAGCGTGCACGCCCAGTGATGGGTTACTGACGCTGGAACAAACAATCCAACGACGCTGAATATCGGGGAGAAACTTTGGATAACTGCATTTTCTGCAAGATTGTCGCCGGCGCGATTCCCTCAAAAAAAGTATTCGAGGATGAAGACCTGATTGTCTTTCACGACATCAATCCGGCAGCGCCCATGCATCTGCTGATGGTGCCGCGAGAGCATATCGCGACCCTGGCCGATAGCGACCATCGGCATCAGGCGTTGTTGGGTAAAATGTTACTGATCGCTCCCAAGCTGGCAAAGGAACACGGCGGCGGGTACCAAAACGGCGCCGATGGTCCAACCGGGGGCTTTAAAACCCTGATCAACACCGGTCCTGACGGCGGTCAGGAGGTGTACCATCTCCATCTTCATTTGATGGGTGGTCCGCGTCCATGGCGCGGGTAGCGTTGATTCGGTGTAAACAGAAGTTGACGGCTTTAAGGTCGCTAGGAGATTGCAATGGGTTCGTTCAGTATTTGGCACTGGGTCATTGTGTTGGTCATCGTGATGTTGGTGTTCGGCACCAAAAAGCTGGGCAACATCGGCGCTGACTTGGGTAAGGCGGTCAAGGGTTTCAAAGATGGTGTGAAGGGTTCCGAGGAGCCTTCGCCGCCTGCACAGCAGGTGGCCGACAAGTCCACCATCGACGTCGAAGCCAAGGAAAAAGCCAAGAGCTGATCCCGTCCATCCCGGCGGACTGATTCGGTTCGCCGCGCCTGCCTGGTTCCTCGCCCCCCATGATTGACCTTGGTCTCTCCAAACTCGCGCTGATCGGTGCGGTCGCGCTTGTTGTGATCGGCCCGGAAAGGCTGCCGGCTGTTGCTCGTATGGCGGGTACCTTGTTTGGTCGCGCTCAGCGCTATATCAACAATGTCAAGGCAGAGGTCAGCCGCGAGATGCAGATGGAAGAGCTGCAAAAAATGCAGACCAATATCGTTGAGGCGGCATCCAAGCTGAACTTGACGATCACTTCAGAGGCGTCGGAGGTTCGCAAGGAGGTCGATGAGGCTGGCAAGGAACTCTCGGACTCTCTGAATGAGGCGCATCAGTCTTTCGACGACACCTATAATTTCAGCCCCAGCGTTCCTGCGCTCTGGGAATTTGACGCCAAGCGTCGTGAGTTCCGTCGCAAGCGCATGTCGCATACCAGCATGCTGCCCCTCTGGTACAAGCGACAGCATGGTCTCAAGACGCGCGTTCAATCTGGCGCTGCGCGGGTAGCACGCTATCGCCCGGCGTCGGGCAAGAGCGTGAAGTTTTTCCATTAAGCCCATGTCCGACGACAAGACTTCAGGTATTCAGGAAACCTTCATCTCGCACTTGATCGAGTTGCGCAACCGCTTGGTACGCGCGTCGGCGGTGGTGCTCGTGGTTTTCATCGTCCTGTTCACCGTGTGGCCCGGTGCATCGGTTCTCTACGACTTCATGGCGCAGCCAATGCTGCACGCTTTACCCGAAGGTTCGAAAATGATTGCCACTGGCGTCATCACGCCATTCATGGTTCCCATGAAGATCACCATGGTGGCGGCGTTATTGATCTCGCTACCTTGGGTTCTGTATCAGGCGTGGGCGTTTGTCGCGCCTGGTTTGTACATGCACGAGAAGCGATTGGTGGCCCCACTGATTATTTCGTCGACTGCCCTGTTTGTCCTCGGCGTGGCTTTCTGCTACTACTTCGTGTTTGGCACGGTGTTTAAATTCATCAGTGACTTTGCGCCGAAATCCATAGCAGTTGCACCTGACATCGAGAATTATCTCGATTTCGTGCTCATGATGTGTCTCGCGTTCGGCCTGACCTTCGAGGTGCCGGTGGTCGTGATTGTGCTGGTGCGGATGGGTATCGTGTCAGTCGAAAAACTGAAAGCGATCAGGTCATATGTAATTGTCGGCGCATTCGTGATTGCTGCAATCGTCACGCCGCCCGACGTTATGAGCCAACTGTTTCTCGCGATCCCGTTGTGCTTGCTGTATGAAGTCGGGATCTTGCTCGCGCCCCTATTCGCCAAGGCGACGCAGGCACCGGAGGAGTCAACGGAGTCGTCCTGATTCCTGATTCCTGATTCCTGATTCCGGATTCACGCTTTGCTATGGCATCTGGCGAATGCAGCGGTAGTCCCGTCTAGGCGGCGCATCGAAAGCTGCATTGTCCAAGATACCTGGATGTTTATGCTGGTGCAGTGAATCACCTACCTTCCGCCAGCTGAGAACTTTACTCGCCGTCTTGGGTTGGCTGCTGTTTCATTCGCGGTCGTTTTCCGACCACGACACTGAGTTCGGTCTTATTCGCCTTCCGCATGACCGTCAGCGCGATTTTTTCTCCCGGCGTCAATTGTGCGACTAAATTCAGCATCGACACCGTGTCAGAGACCGGCTTGTCGCCCACCGACAGCAAAATGTCGCCAGGCTTGATGCCAGCCTTGTCGGCGGGACCACCTCTGAGCACGCCGGCAATGATGGTGCCTGAGGCTTTTTGCAGCCCAAAGCTTTCGGCTAACTCGGGCGTAATGTCTTGTGGCTCTACGCCAATCCAGCCCCGTACGACCTGACCGTTCTTGATGATCGATTCCATCACGGTTTTTACTGTCGTGACCGGTATTGCGAATCCAATGCCCAGCGAACCACCGCTACGCGAGTAGATTGCAGTATTGATACCCAACAGATGGCCTTCGGTATCAATTAATGCGCCACCGGAGTTGCCAGGATTGATCGCAGCGTCTGTCTGGATGAAGTTTTCAAACGTGTTGATACCCAGATGATTACGACCAAGTGCAGACACAATGCCCATGGTCACGGTTTGACCAACACCAAATGGATTGCCAATCGCCAGCACCACATCGCCGACTTTGGTGTTGTCGAGTTTGGCCAGCGTGATCGAGGGTAGATTATTCAGCGCGACCTTGAGCACGGCGAGATCGGTCTCTGGGTCTGTGCCGACCAGTTTGCCTTTTACTTTACGACCATCCGCCAGCGCAATTTCTATCTCATCCGCAGATTCGATCACATGATTGTTGGTCAGGATGTAGCCGTCCGGGCTGATGATGACACCAGACCCAAGGCTGAACTGTCGTTCATCCGGGGCACCAAAATTATCACCGAAGAAGCGACGGAAGAAGGGGTCGTTATCGAACGGGTGCGGGGGTTGTTTTCCAGCCTTGGTCGTGTAGATGTTGACCACGGTCGGCATTGCCCGTTGCGAGGCGTCGCGGTAAGTATTCTGCAGTACAGTGCCTGAGCCGTCTGCCTCGCGTACCGTGACAGTGGACGAAATCAGTCGTCCGCCACCCGAGGTGCGGCCAAGCCATTCTGGCTTCAAGGTCGCTACAATGAACCACAGCGCGAGTGCGACGGTGACAGTTTGCGCGAACAACAACCACAGACGACGCATAACAGATCAGAGAATGATGGATACGAGCGAGCAGGGTTTGGAACGTGAAAAACTGGCGAAGCATCTCGCCGAGACGCTGGATATTAACCGGTTTCGTGATTACTGCCCAAACGGATTACAAGTCGAGGGCAAGCCACGCATTCGGCGATTGGTGACGGGTGTTACGGCAAGCCTTGCATTGCTTGAGGCGGCGATTGAAGTCAATGCAGATGCGGTGCTAGTGCATCATGGCTATTTTTGGCGTGGCGAGGACCCGCGTGTCGTTGGTAACCGCCGCAATAGGTTGAAGTTGCTGCTTGATCATGAGGTTAATCTGTATGCGTACCACTTGCCGCTGGATGCTCATCCCGAGCTTGGCAACAATGCACAATTGGCAGTCCGACTTGGGTTCGAGGCCGACGGTCGTTTTGGCGAACAAGACTTGGGCTGGTATGGCAAGTGCGGTGCTCAAAGCGTCGCTGAGTTAGTAGAGGTTGTGCAGCGCGAATTAGGGCGTCAGCCACAACTGATTGGTGACCCTGATCAAGCGGTCGGCCGAGTGGCTTGGTGCACCGGGGCTGCTCAGAATTCGTTTGAGCAAGCGATCGAAGCGGGTGCGAGCGTCTATCTCAGCGGAGAGATTTCCGAGCAGACAGTTCATCTTGCTCGTGAGTCGGGCGTTGCTTACCTCGCCTGTGGGCATCACGCTACTGAACGTTTTGGTGTGCAAGCACTTGGCGGCTATTTGTCTAGCCGCTTTGGCGTCGATCATCAGTTTATTGATATTGCGAATCCAGTTTGAACGCGTAAAGCAAAGATGATGTGCGGCGAGAAGAGGTAAAACCTGTTCTCGAATAAAGTCCAAGTCTCTCGTGTGGTCATTGTGTTCGGTCTTTGAGCCTACTGGGCGTTTTAGACGCCGGCGAGTTGCTTTTGCTATGGGCCGGATCATTTGTTAGTTCGGATGCTCGGAACTCGGCGCTTCTAATCTCCACCGACGAAGCGTTTGTTAAATTGTTTCAAGCATCCAAAATGTCAGCGTTTGGCTTCCCAAAGCCTTGCAGGGTGATGGTCGTCGAGGATGACCTCGTGACACGACGCCTGCTCTGCCTCGCGATTGAGCGCGAGCCCTCTCTCATTCTTTGCGCCGCCGTTGGTACCGTGCGTGAGGCGCGAGATTACTTGGCGCAGTGTTCCATCGATTTGTTACTGACCGACCTTGGTTTGCCGGATGGATCGGGTGTTAGCGTGATTCGGCATTGTCGTCATCTCAGGCCGCGAGCAGATATTTTGGTGATTACGATGTCCAGCGAAGAAGAGCAAATACTTGCCTGCATAGAAGCCGGTGCCGCCGGCTATGTCCTGAAGGAGTCTTTGCAGTTGAAAATATTGGATGCGATTATCGATTTGCGTGCAGGCGGCTCACCGATTAGCCCAATGGTCGCGCGTAAGGTGTTGACCTGTATGCGTGGGGTGACCCGTACCGCAGAGGATGCGGGCGAGGGCGAATCTACCTTGTTAACACGACGAGAGTTCTCCATTCTGGATTCCATCTCACGCGGGGGCAGCTATGCGAAGGTCGCTGAAGCACTTGGTTTGTCGATTGGCACTGTACAAACCCACATAAAAAATGTTTACGCCAAGTTAGGTGTTCATTCCCGCACTGAAGCGATTATCGAAGCGCAGCGACTCGGACTGATCTCAATTCATCCTCGACGGATTTGACCCGGCTGCAGCAGTCGTGATGGGTAATTCAAGCCTCTTTAATTATCAAGTCAACAATTCTCGAGCTTGCATTGCTTTCCGCACCTCTCAAAGCAGTTTTGCCCCCAACTAGATTATTGAATTGACAATCATTGTCGGTCGGCTCCAATGCTGGTGGCGCTTCTTACGGTTCATTCTCGGCTCCGATATAATGGAAGGTTGCTGGAAGTTCCCCTGGACGCCTAAGTCGCTGTCCAGCGTGTGTTTTGCTGTGAGGTCTCTGCGGTGGCGATTGCCCGCAACGAATTTCACGACGAATTTGAAGCGTTTTGATTTGCAATTTCTTTGATTGGGGTTGTCATGAGTGACGAGAATCAAGTCGACTCGAGCCGGCGTGGCCTTTTGGTCGCGACCGCTGCGGTGGGAGGCGTTGCTGGCGTGGCTGGTGCTGGTGCCTTCGTGGCCACATTCGAGCCATCTGAGCGTGCGAAAGCGGCTGGAGCACCAGTCGATGTTGACGTGGCTGATTTGAAGCCGGGTGAGATGAAAACGGTTGAATGGCGCGGCAAGCCCGTTTGGGTTTTGCGTCGCACGCCGGAAATGGTGGCGTCGTTGAAAAAAACCGGCGGCGACCTTGCTGATCCGAAATCAGAGCGTAACGCCGACGATTTAACACCCGAGTATGCACGCAATGAGCACCGCTCGATCAAACCCGAGTTTCTGGTCGCTGTCGGCATCTGCAGTCACTTGGGCTGCTCGCCATCGCCGAAGCTTGAGGCCGGGGCGCAGCCATCGCTAACGAGCGATTGGCAGGGCGGGTTCTTGTGCCCATGCCATGGTTCGACGTTTGATCTTGCCGGGCGAGTTTTCAAGAACAAGCCTGCCCCTGATAACTTGCAGGTCCCACGTCACATGTTCACCAGTGATTCCCGCATCGTGATCGGTAAAGACGAGAAAGGCGAGGCCTAAAAATGGCGTTCCATGAAACTAAACTGCCGGCCGACGCGCCGGCTGCGCAGAAGGCACTTGCCTGGGTCGATGATCGCTTCCCGCTAACCAAGCTGTGGAACGATCAATGGGGCAAATACTATGCCCCGAAGAACTTCAACATCTTCTACTTGTTTGGTTCGCTTGCAGCATTGGTGCTGGTGATCCAGATTGTTACCGGGATTTTCCTGGTCATGAACTACAAGCCGGATGCCAACCTTGCGTTCGCTTCGGTTGAGTACATCATGCGCGAAGTGCCTTGGGGCTGGTTGGTGCGCTATATGCACTCCACAGGTGCTTCGGCATTCTTTATCGTGGTGTACCTGCACATGACGCGCGCCCTTCTGTACGGTTCGTATCGCAAACCACGTGAATTGATCTGGCTGTTTGGTGTGGGTATTTTCCTGTGCCTGATGGCAGAGGCTTTCTTCGGCTATCTGCTGCCGTGGGGCCAAATGTCGTATTGGGGTGCACAGGTGATCGTGAACTTGTTCGGTGCCATCCCATTCATCGGCCCTGATCTGTCGCTATGGATTCGTGGCGATTACGTCGTGTCGGATGCGACGCTGAACCGCTTCTTCGCTTTCCATGTGATCGCGATCCCCTTGGTGCTGCTAGGCTTGGTCGTGGCGCACTTGATCGCCTTGCACGAGGTAGGTTCGAATAATCCAGATGGTGTCGAGGTGAAGGAGAACTTGGGTCCTGATGGGCATGGCGTCGATACGATTCCATCGCACCCGTATTACACCACCAAGGATATTTTTGGCGTTGCCTGCTTCCTGTTCATCTTCAGCGCGGTGGTGTTCTACGCGCCTGAGTTTGGTGGCTACTTCCTCGAGTACAACAACTTTATTCCGGCTGATCCGCTGAAGACGCCTGCACACATTGCGCCGGTTTGGTACTTCACGCCGTTCTATTCAATTCTGCGTGCAACGACTTCGCAGTTTATGTATGCCTTGATCATTGGCGTGCTGGCGTATGGTGCATTGATTGCGCTGAAAACCCAACTACCGTCGCGCGAGAAGCAAGCGGCGATGGGCATTTCTGTCGTGGTAGCGATTTTGATGTTGGTGTTCGATGCAAAATTCTGGGGCGTGGTCTTGATGGGCGTTTCCGTGCTGATCATCGCCTTGCTGCCTTGGATTGATCACTCGCCAGCCAAATCGATTCGCTACCGTCCAGAATGGCACAAGTGGGTGTATATCGCGTTCGGCATTTGCTTCCTGATCTTGGGCTACTTGGGTGTACAGGCGCCGACCGCTGGCCGTACGCTTGTGGCGCAGATTTGCACCATCTTCTATTTTGGCTTCTTCCTGCTGATGCCATGGTGGAGCAAGATGGGTGAATTCAGGCCAGTGCCTGTCCGTGTGAACTTCAAGCCGCACTGAGCCGCAAAGGAAAAACAATGAAACTCATGAAGAAACTGCTCATCGTGCTGGCGTTGCTTCCTTTGCTGTCGCAAGCTTCGGAAGGTGGGTTCCCGCTCGACCACGCGCCAGACCGTTCACGTCAGCTGTCTGCACTACAAAATGGTGCCAAATTGTTCGTGAACTACTGCCTGAATTGCCATGCCGCTTCGCTGGTTCGCTACAACCGTTTGCGCGATATCGGTTTGTCTGAACAGCAAATCCGCGAGAATCTGCTCTTTACCAGCGACAAAGTAGGCGACCTGATGAAGACCGCGATGACAGAGAAGGATGCCAAGGCGTGGTTCGGTGCCGTGCCACCGGATCTGTCGGTGCTGGTTCGCGCGAAGTCGTCCTCAGAGGGCTCTGGTGCTGACTACGTATACACCTACTTGCGCACCTACTATCAGGACGATAGTCGCGCGACGGGTTGGAACAACTTGGTTTATCCGAACGTCGGTATGCCGCATGTGCTCTGGGAGTTGCAAGGTGTGCGTAAGGCCAAGTTTGTCGAAGAAAAAGACCCGCATGAAGCGGGTAAAACTGTTCACCGGTTCGCCGGTTTCCAACAAGTTACTCCGGGCAAGTTGAGCCAGTATGAGTTCGATTCTCAAATCGGCGATCTGGTCGCGTTCATGGATTGGATGTCCGAGCCGGTCAAGGCAAAGCGACAGGCCATTGGCTTCTGGGTGCTGCTACTCATGGCCTTCCTGGTGCTGCTGACCTGGCGATTGAACGCGTCATTCTGGAGAGAGGTCAAGTAAGCGGTTCCGTACGTTCTGCCGCGACCGCTGAGCGATTTGCTCAGTGGCAGACAGTGCGGAGTATCCCCACGTAGGGTGAGGCGGTTGCCGTCTCACCCTTTTGTTTCAAGGAACAGTGATCATGATGGTTCTCTACTCGGGCACAACCTGTCCGTTCTCGCAACGCTGCCGCTTGGTACTCTTCGAGAAAGGTATGGATTTCGAGATCCGCGACGTTGACCTGTTCAACAAGCCGGAAGATATCTCGACCATGAACCCCTACGGTCAGGTGCCTATTCTGGTCGAGCGCGAGCTCGTGCTGTATGAGTCAAACATCATCAACGAATACATCGACGAGCGCTTCCCGCATCCACAGCTGATGCCGGCTGATCCGCTGATGCGCGCACGTGCTCGTCTGATGTTATTCAATTTCGAGAAAGAGCTTTTCGTGCACGTTCATACCTTGGAGAACGAAAAGTCCCGTGCGGCTGAGAAGGCGCACGAGAAGGCTCGGCAAGAGATTCGCGATCGTCTTACTCAGTTGGCACCCTTGTTCTTGAAGAATAAGTACATGCTGGGTGAAGAGTTCTCGATGCTCGATGTTGCGATCGCTCCGCTGCTGTGGCGGTTGGACTATTACGGTATCGATTTGTCGAAGACGGCTGCGCCGTTGCTGAAGTATGCTGAGCGCATCTTCTCTCGCCCGGCCTACATTGAGGCGCTGACGCCTTCCGAGAAGGTCATGCGCCGCTGACCCAACCCTCACTGGCAATGAGCGAAACTTCTACCAAGCCCTATCTGCTCCGTGCGCTGTATGAGTGGTGTACGGATAACGGTTTCACGCCTTACATTGTGGTTGCTGTCGATGCGTACACGCGGGTGCCTATGGAGTTCGTGAAGAATAGTGAGATCGTGCTGAATATCAGCTTCGAGGCCACCGGTAATCTGAAGATGGACAATGATCTGATCACGTTCAAGGCCAGGTTTGGTGGTGTATCCCGCGAGATAGAAATCCCCGTCGAAAATGTCAGCGCTATTTATGCGCGCGAGAACGGTCAGGGCATGGCTTTCGAAGTGAAGCGAGGTGAGGGAGCAGGTGATGGCAAAAAGTCGAGCGTGCCAACTACCAATGTGACCTCACCCAAGGCAACGCCGCTGTCGGCGGTAACTCCGACTCCCAGCGACGACCCAGAGCATGGGGGCGACGAGCCGCCGCCGAAAAACGGTGGCCGGCCAAGGCTTACCAGAATCAAATAACGTATAATCCGGGCCGTTGCCGGCTTAGCTCATCTGGTAGAGCACTTGATTTGTAATCATGGGGTGGCGGGTTCGAGTCCTGCAGTCGGCACCAAGTTTTCGTAAAGACTTCGTAAAAACGCCCGGTCACCCGGGCGTTTTTATTTTCAGCAGCAACGCGCAATCTTGCCATTGCCACCATAGCGCGCCTCTTGTCGCTCCCGGAAAAATTCCTCGTAGCTCATCGCGGTCTGGTCTGGGTGATTGGCCTGCATATGATTCAAGTAGTTGTCGTAGTCCGGCAGCCCGACCATCAGCCTTGCCGTCTGGCCGAGGTAGGCGCCAAATTTCCCCAGTTCGCTGAACATATGCTCGGCCCTTCAGATCAAGCGGATACGGTGTTGATCGGCACTGCAGCTGCCTCAACGGTGGTGGGCTCACGCTCCCTGAGTGCTTGCAGGCAGGAGCGGATACCAAACGCCAGGATAGACAACACCACCGCGATAAAGATCGCTGCCAGCGTTGCATCGATATAGTCGTTCAGAATGATTTGCTGCATTTGCTCTGGCGATTTGGCGGGAGCTAACACCTCGCCATTCGATGCAGCGGTTTGAAACTTGGCAGCATGCGCCAGGAAGCCGATCTTCGGGTTCTCATGGAAGATTTTCTGATAGCCCGCTGTCATGGTGCAGATCAGCAGCCAGGCGGTCGGCACAACCGTGACCCAAGCAAATTTTTCGCGCTTCATCTTGAACAGCACGACTGTGGCGAGAATCAGCGCAACCGTGGCCAGCATTTGGTTCGAGATGCCGAACAATGGCCACAGGGTGTTGATACCACCCAGCGGATCCACCACGCCTTGATACAAGAAATAGCCCCAGGCACTAACACACAGCAGCGTGGCGAGGATGTTCGACGCCAGATCGGGCACTGCACGGAAAGGGGGTACCAGAGTGCGCAGCAAGTCTTGCAGCATGAAGCGGCCGACGCGCGTGCCTGCGTCCACAGCGGTCAGGATGAATAGGGCTTCGAACAAGATCGCGAAGTGATACCAGAAGGCCATCATCGCTTTACCGCCGACCATCTCCGAGAAAATATAGGCCATACCAACCGCCAGCGTCGGCGCACCACCGGTACGCGAGATGATGGTGGCCTCACCAACGTCCTGCGCCGTCTGCCGCAGCATCTCGGGTGTGACCACGAGGCCCCATTGGCTAATGGCAGCAGCGGCCGTTTCCGGCGTTGTGCCGAGAACCGCAGCCGGGCTATTCATCGCAAAGTAAACACCCGGCTCGATCACCGACGCGGCGACCAGCGCCATGATGGCAACGAATGATTCCATCAGCATGCCGCCGTAGCCGATGTAGGGCATGTGGCGCTCGTTCTCGAGCAGCTTGGGCGTGGTGCCTGATGAAATCAGCGAGTGAAACCCTGATACTGCGCCGCAGGCGATAGTGATGAACAAGAATGGGAACAGGGTGCCCGACCATACCGGCCCAGTGCCATCGATGAACTTGGTCATTGCGGGCATCTTCAGATCGGGTGCGACCACCAGAATGCCGATTGCTAGCGCAACAATCGCGCCGATCTTCAGGAAGGTTGAGAGATAGTCGCGTGGGGCCAGCAGCAGCCAAACCGGCAGTACCGATGCCACGATGCCGTAGACCAACAGCATACCGGTCAGCTGCTTACCGTTGAAGGTGAAAGCAGGACCCCAGAAAGGATCAGCAGCAATGTGGCCACCGTACACAATCGATGCCATCAGCAACACGAAGCCGATGATGGACACTTCACCGACTTTTCCTGGCCGTATATAGCGGCTGTAGATACCCATGAAAAACGCGATCGGGATGGTCGCCGCAACAGTGAACGTACCCCATGGACTTTCAGCCAGTGCCTTCACCACGATCAGCGCTAGAACTGCCAGCAAGATTGTCATGATCATGAAGGTGCCGAACAGAGCGATCACACCCGGAACGATGCCAAGTTCACTCTTCACCAGATCGCCCAGCGAGCGGCCATCGCGACGGGTAGAGACAAAGAGGATCATGAAATCTTGCACCGCACCCGCCAGGATCACGCCTACCAGCAGCCACAGCATGCCGGGCAGGTAGCCCATTTGTGCGGCCAGCACCGGCCCGACCAAGGGGCCCGCACCTGCGATCGCCGCAAAGTGATGACCGAACAGCACGTGCTTATTGGTGGGGACGAAATCGAGACCATCATTCAGCCGGATGGCAGGGGTCGCGCGATTTGCATCGAGCTGCATGACGCGGTTTGCGATGAATTGCGCGTAAAAGCGAAAGCCGATCATGTAGACCGCGATCGCCGCCACCACGATCCACAGGGCGTTGATCGTTTCTCCGCGCGCCAGCGCGATAGTGCCAAGCGCAAATGCGCCGAGTAAAGCCAGCACCACCCATCCGGCTTGTTTGACGATTGATCCCATGAAGTACCTCCGATAACTGAATGCCTGCAGCATGGCATTGCTCAGACAAATTTTGCTTGTGCGATGTGTAGCGACTTGTTTTGTGCCTCGAGATTGCGCCACAACCGCTGCATCACGCGCACGGCTGACTGCTCATCGCAAAGCCTGTTCAAACTATTAACGCCTGGGATTATAGCCTTGATATACAGGCAATTTTTTGCGGCTTTGGCATGAAAAATTCAGTCGTAATGCATCAAAAAATCATTCTTAAATTACCCAATGACAGTCATGGGCAGCTGCATACCTGCCCCAATAAAAACTTGCTTGAAAATTAACACGGGTTTGTATGGCTCAGCCCGTGCTCGAGCGACGAGATTGCTGTCAGCAACCGAGCATCTGGCTCCGTGCTAAATTCTCATCATTCATTGCTAGGGGTTGGAATGCGACGACTGTTATTGCTGCTGGTGCTTGGATTTGGCGTCTCTGCGTTGACCAACGCGGACGACAGGGTTGAGCACGGCGATTGGGCTTCTCAGTTCCGTGAAGGTATGGGCGAGGCCTCGACCCACGACAACGGTACCGCAATGTTTGGCATGCTGTGTGCAAATCGTGTGTGTCGCTACTACTTCGCTAATGGCACGCCATGCGAACCCGGTACCAACTACCCCTTGATGCTGACCACCAAGGCGGGCGCTGTTGCGCTTGACTCCGTGTGTGAGCCCATGGAAACCGCGAACGGCGAGGTGATGCTGTATTGGTTTAGCGAATCTGCGCAACTCAACGACGCACTTTCACGTTCGGAATCGGTGGGCTTTGCATTCCCGCTGACGAGCGGACATTTCCGGACCAATGTATTTTCAATGGCGGGATACAACGAGGCCATCGGACGCATGGTGGGTGTATTGCTGGAAGGTAAGAATCAGCCGTCACAGGGGGCAGAGGCTTCACCGGCACCCGAACAAGTGCCGGATGGCGATCCCGTACCCACGGACATCGAGATCAAGAAGATCTAGGCTAGCTTTGCTCGGGCTTTAGCCCGTTCCACTCGGGCGCGAGTGATTGCTCGAGGCCCAGCATCTCCATCACTCGACCCACCGTATGGTCGATCATCTCGTCAATCGTTTGGGGTCGCTGGTAGAGCGCGGGTAATGGCGGGAAAATAATGCCACCCATCTCTGTTACCGCGGTCATGTTCCGCAAATGAGCCAGGTTGAACGGTGTCTCTCGCACCAGCAGCACAAGACGACGCCTTTCCTTCAGGGTGACATCAGCTGCGCGGGTGATCAGGTTGTCGCACATTCCATGTGCCACTGCGGCTAGCGTTTTCATGGAGCAGGGCGCGATTACCATGCCGTCCGCACGAAACGAACCGCTGGCGACACATGCGCCGATATCTCTCACGCTGTGAAAATGATGAGCAAGCGCCTCAATATCTTTGCGCTTGACGTCGAGTTCGTGGTGTAAATTGAGGGCAGCAGCATCGGAGATCATCAGATGTGTCTCAATGCCTTCAGTTGCGCGCAGCAATTCCAACAGCCGCACGCCGTAGCGTGCGCCTGATGCGCCAGTGATGGCGACGATCAGGCGCTTCAAGTGCTCAACCCTTGATCAGCGCTGCTAATTCGCCGGATTCATGCATCTCGTTAAGAATATCCGCGCCGCCAACGAATTCACCCTTGATGTATAGCTGGGGGATGGTTGGCCAGTTGGAAAAATCCTTGATGCCTTGGCGTACCTCGTCATCTTCCAGCACATTGACGGTCACTAGGTTGTCCACGCCGACCGACTTCAGCAGTTCGATCGCGCGACCGGAGAACCCACATTGGGGAAATTGTGCGGTACCTTTCATGAAAAGCACCACCGGGTGAGTCGTCACCGTTTCCTTGATCCACGCTTGTACATCGCTCATAGACGAAATTCCCTTATGCTCGAAACAAATGAGCCGCCATTATAGGGGTTTGCCGGGGTGGTTGCCTTCAAGCACCGCGCCGCTAACGCGCTCGATACCCGCTAGGTCCTTCCAGCTCTGAACCTGCTGCCAGCCGGACTTTTGCAGCAGGGCTCGGACGGCGGCGGATTGATCATAGCCGTGTTCCAGCAATAGCCAGCCCCCGGGCTTGAGGTGCCGCACCGCACCATCAACGATGGTGCTGATATGCATCATGCCATTCGCCTCATCCGTCAGCGCCGCACGTGGCTCGAAGCGGAGATCGCCTTGCATCAGGTGGGGATCGCTGGCAGCGATATACGGCGGATTACTGATAACCAGATCGAACTTGCCCTCGATCTGTTCAAACCAGTTGCTCTGCACGAATTGCAACGCCACCGCATGAGCCGCTGCGTTTCGACGCGCCAGCGATAGCGCGTCCGGGCTGATATCGCTGGCCGTCACTTGCGCATCACGCCGAGCGTGCGCCAGCGATACGGCAATCGCGCCCGAGCCTGTGCCGAGGTCGAGGACGCTGCCGCCTTTGGGCAGTTTTGCCATGCCGAGTTCTACCAGTAACTCGGTTTCATGGCGCGGGATCAGTACATCAGGCGTGATCTCGAAACGTAAACCATGAAACTCGCGCTCGCCAGTCAGGTATGCAATCGGCTCGCCCTGCATGCGCCGCATGAACAAGGCGCTGACGTCGGTGACTTGCTGCGGCGAGAGTTCGTCTTTGCTGCGAATCACCAACTGAACCCGGGTACATTTCAGCGCGTGTGCCAGCAATACCTGCGCCTCGAGCGGATCGATCAGTGACAGCTTGAGCAGCGCCTCGATATTCATGCGCGAGATTGTCGAGACATTGCGATCAGTGCCGACAGCACAGCAAACACGATAAACCAGAGTAATGCCCAACTCGGAATCGAAAGTCCTAGGATTGGCTCATACTCGGTGGTGCACAGGCCATCGGCTTGGAACAAACTGGGGAACCAGCGGGCCGTCACGATCTCATTAAGTGATGTCTCCAAAGGGTCAATTCCACACGAGACAGTGGGGTGTGCCTTCACCCACAAGTGTCGGATCGCGATACCCGCACCCGAAAGCGCTGCGAGGCTGGTCAGCGCAGCACCGATACGCACCAGCGTAACGGGCAGAGCCAGCGAGACCAAGGCGATCAGTGCAACCACTGCAAAAGCATAGCGCTGCAAAATACACAGCGGGCACGGCAGCATCTCCAGCTGCAGCTGCAAGTACAGCCCGACGGCGAGCATGCCGATACAGGCAATTGCGATCAGCAGTAGCAGCGGTTTACTCAGGTGCTTAATCTTCATTGCACGCCATCCGACAGCGCTGCGAGTTGATCAGCCTGATGCTCCGAACTCAGTGCCGACATCAACTCATCCAAGTCGCCATCCATGATGTAATCGAGTTTGTACAGCGTCAAATTGATTCTGTGGTCAGTCAATCGACCCTGCGGAAAATTATAGGTGCGAATGCGCTCACTGCGGTCACCGGAGCCTACCAGCGATTTACGTGTCGCTGCTTCCTTGGTTTGCTGCTCACGCAACTGAACATCTCTGATGCGAGCGGCGAGTACTTTCATCGCCTGCGCCTTGTTTTTATGCTGGCTGCGGTCGTCCTGGCATTCCACCACGATACCGCTTGGCAGGTGAGTGATACGCACGGCAGAATCGGTCTTGTTGATATGCTGACCACCCGCGCCCGAGGCGCGGAAGGTATCAATGCGCAAGTCGGCCGGATTGATATGCACATCGGCAATCTCGTCAGCTTCTGGCATCACGGCTACCGTGCACGCAGAAGTATGAATACGTCCCTGTGATTCAGTCGCCGGTACACGTTGTACACGATGACCGCCGGATTCGAATTTCAGTCGGGCATAGGCGCCCTGGCCAATAATGCGAACGATCGCCTCTTTATAGCCGCCCAGCTCAGACGGCGAGGCTGATACCATTTCTACTTGCCAGCGCTGCCGTTCTGCATAGCGGGTATACATGCGTAGCAGATCACCCGCGAACAAGGCGGACTCGTCACCACCGGTACCCGCACGAATTTCGAGAAAAATATTTCGCTCGTCATCCGGGTCTTTCGGCAGCATCATTTTTTGCAGATCAAGTGCCAGCGCCTCGGTGCGTAACTGTGCAGCTTCCAGTTCCTCTTGCGCGAACACTTTCATTTCCGCATCGCCCATCATGTCCTGAGCGGCGCGTATATCTTCTTGCGCCTGCAGCCACTGCGCATGGACGGCCACCAGCGGCTCAAGCTCGGCATGCTCGCGAGTCAGCTTGCGATACTGATCCATGTCAGCGGTGGCATTTTCTTGCGCCAGCAGCGCATTGACTTCTTCAAGCCGATCGCTGAGCTGCTCAAGCTTGGCTAATAATGAAGGCTTCATTGGGGGCTGCGATACCTAAAGGAGGTGGTGCGGTCGTGCGCGACCGCGAGCGTCAACGGCAGACGTGCCCGCTAGCGCTTGGTGCGGAACAGCTGTGGCAGTAGTTGCGCGAGTCGGGCACGACCATCAGGGTCGGCGCTATGCAGTGCCTGCTGCGGACCGTGCAGGAATTTCGCGGTCAATCCTTTCGACAGTGCTTCCAGCACAGTGTCGATATCCTCACCTTTGGCGATCAGCTTGCGCGCGCGCTCAAGTTCGGCGCGACGCATTTGCTCGCCGCTTTCCTGCAGGTCTTGAATGATGGGGACAATCGTACGGCTGCCCAGCCAGTGCATGAAGGCCTGAACACGGGTCTCGATAATGGCCTCGGCCTGCGCAACTGCGGATTGCCGGTTCTCGACACCGATTTGTACGGCGGCACCCAAGTCATCAACGGTGTACAGGAACACATCATTCAAGCGCGCGACCTCGGACTCGATATCTCTTGGCACGGCCAGATCCACCATGAAGATTGGCTTGCGGCGGCGCGCCTTGATCGCGCGCTCGACCATGCCCAGCCCGATGATCGGTAATGATGAGGCGGTACACGAGACCACCACGTCAAAGCGCGACAGTTGCTCGGGCAATTCGCCCAGCCGCATAGCCTGACCACCGAAGCGGTGCGCCAATATTTCTGCGCGCTCCATGGTGCGATTCGCGACAGTAATGCTTTTCGGGTGCTGGGCAGCGAAGTGAGTGATGCACAAATCAATCATCTCACCGGCGCCAATGAACAGCGCATGCTGCTGCGAGGGATCGTCAAAGATACGCTGGGACAGTCTTACCGCAGCGGCAGCCATCGAAACGCTATGGGCGCCGATTTCCGTGGTTGAGCGCACTTCCTTGGCGACCGCAAAGGTGCGCTGGAACATCTGATGCAGGTAGGTGCCCAGTCCGCCAGCGGCTTCGGCCTGACGCACAGCGTCCTTCATCTGACCGAGAATCTGCGGCTCGCCCAGCACCATCGAATCCAGTCCCGAGGCGACTCGGAACGCATGGCGCACCGCGCCATCCTGCGGCAATGCGTACAGGTAAGGCCGTAGCTCGGCGTAAGGCAGCTTATGAAAATCGGCGACGAAATGGGCGGTCTGATCAATGATTGCTTCGATATCGCCGTCATTCGCGCTGGCACCGTAGATCTCAGTGCGGTTGCAGGTGGACAGGATCGCGCTTTCGAAGGGCTGCTGGTTGACGTTGCCGAACCAGGCGCAAGCCGAGGCTACCGCCTGACCGAGTTGGTCGGCGGGAAAGGCCACTTTCTCGCGGAGCGAGACGGGAGCCGTGGTGTGGTTGAGCCCAACGGCGAGCAGTTGCATGCTTGGGAATCCCAAGGGAACGTCGTGCTCGATTATACCCCCGGAGTAACGGGGTTCTGCTCAGGAAATTCAAGCCCCTCGAGCTGGTAGCCGTAACTGTAGACCGGCGCCAGACGGTAGCCGTTTTCGGGACGCAGCGCGAGCTTGCTACGCACTCTGGAGATATGGGTGTCCAGGCTGCGGGAATTCAGCTCGGCCACCTTCGGCCATACCGCCTCATGAATGGTGGCGCGCGAGAGTGGTCGGCCAAGATGGCGAAAAAATAGCAAGGCGAGCAAGAACTCTTTCCGGGTCAGCACAATGGGGTTGTCATCGTGCCAAGCCTGTGTGCTGTGTGGGTCAAACGTATAAGGCCCAAACCGTAACGTCGGTAAAGGTGCTTGCTGTGGCGCGAAGCGCGCGAGCAAAATCGTAACCCGCAATGCCAACTCATGAGAACGTACCGGTTTGACCAGATAGTCGGTACTAGGGTCTGTCAGGAGCTTGCTCAGCGCATGATCAGGCGAGCGACCTGTCACCAGCAGTATGGGTAGGATCGGCCGTACTTGACGCAGGGCCACCAGCTGTCGCTGCGATGCTGCCGTTGGCGACCAGTGATAGACCAGAAGATCGACATCGGCAGCAGCGTCTGAGGCCAGTTTCTCTAGGCTTGTGAGTGGTGTACAGCTGTAATGAGCGGCGCGCAATACCTCGGTCATTCGCGCCCGCTCCATGGGATTGCTGTCGATGATGGTGATGCGCATGGTTCGACAAGTGTTGTCAGTGGTGTCTAGTTCTTATTCACAAATATGATTAAACAGCTCGCCAGCGAGTGTGTCGGGTGGCGTCGCTTCCCACTCGCCTGCTGTCACCACTTCGACCGCAGTACCCGTCGCCATCGGTCCGGCATGCAGCAGAACGCTCAGCACACGACGTTGCCGAATGCGGCACTGATACTCGGTGGCGTGCATCACTGAGCGGTAGGCTCGTCCGGAGGCATCCTTGGCCTCTGTTTTTAGATCATGCAGATCCCACACAAAAGCGGTGTCACCCATTTTACGGGTGCGCAGGCTGTCGAAATGCAGCGTTGCACTATCAGTTTGTGCGTAGCGTATCCATGCCTGCGACCAGGCGGGAAGCGTGGTCAACAGCAGCAATAGGGCAGCGATTTTTTTCATAGTCTTTGCTTTCAGTAGTTATAGTCCGCAGTGTGCCAGAGAATCTGCAGACACTTTTCTATGGCTGGCATTGTATGATCTGCGCTCCTTTCAGTAAGCGTCATTAAAGCGCTGCTTATCATTCCGATGTTCAATACCAAGCTTCAACCAGCGCGATGGCGTTGCGACGAAGAAGGCCACTTGTACGCGCCTGAGTTTGGCGACACCTATGCTAGCCGTAGCGGCGCATGGGGGCAGGCAGATTATGTGTTTGTCCAAGGTAGCGCTGTCGCTCAACGCTGGCATACGCAAGGATGTGTGCGCGTGCTAGAGACAGGCTTTGGCTTGGGTGTCAATTTTCTTGCGACATGGGACAGTCTGAGAGCGAGTGCTGGCAATGCCCGTTTGCATTATGTCGCGATCGAGAAGCATCCCTTCACGCGTGACGACTTGCGAGCCGCGCTCGACCATGCGCTGAGTAGTGCTGACCCATATCGGCGCGTTGGTCTGAAAGCACTAGCAGAGCAACTACTCAAGCAGTGGCCACCGATGCTGGCCGGGTTTCATTCGATTGAGCTAGATGATCAGGTGACGCTCACGCTGGTTTTTGCAGATGTCAACGATGCACTGCCAGTGCTTCGCGGACCATTCGATATTCTCTTTCTCGATGGGTTTGCACCAGACCGCAACCCGCAGATGTGGTCGAAAGCGCTATTGACGCAATTGCCGGCATTGGCAGCGCCGTCAGCGCAAGTAGCCAGTTGGTGTGTTGCTGGCGCGGTCAGGCGCTCGCTGGTCGAAGCGGGTTTCGTTGTTGAGAAGCGACCAGGGTTCGGCGGTAAGCGCGATGCGCTGGCTGCGCACTGGCCGGTGACTGCCGAATTCGTAAACCCGTCGCAAGAAGCGATTGTTATTGGTGCTGGTATTGCGGGCGCAAGCGTAGCGCGTCAACTCGCGCGGCGCGGTATTGCCGTTAAAGTGATTGAGCAGGCGACACCCGCTGCCGGCGGCTCGGGTAATCCCGTCGCGATCGTTCGCCCCGAGCTGGGTGCGATTGGTAATCCGGTGACCGAGATCACGTCAGCGGGGGCGAGCTGGCTGCGCCGGTGGATTGGACGTCAAGCGGCTTCGGTGCCCCATGCTTGGTGCGGTGTAGTGCGAATTGCGCGCGATGCGCGCAAGCACGACAAAATGACACAGCAAGCGACCACGGCCAGCGAGGATTGGCTGAAAGCTGTTGATGTCACCACGGCAGCGCAGTTATGTAGTTGGCCCCCTGCGGCAGAGGGCTTTCATCTCGCAGAGGCTGGTTGGGTTACGCCACCGGCATTAGTAAATGCCATGTTAGAGCACCCACTGATCTCCGTGCGCAGCGGTACGGCAGTCAGCAGTCTCGTGCCGCAAACGAACGGTTGGCGTGTGGAACTTGAGAATGGTTCGTGGATAGATGCGCCCCTCGTCTTGATTACCACTGCATTTGATACTGGTCTGAGCAATACACGACTGACGATGGGCCGTGCGCGCGGACAGCTGTCTCAACTTCCTGCACGCCCCGATTTCCCGCTTGAGATGGTGGTGTGTCGTGAAGGTTACGTATCGCCTGCGGTCGACGGCATGCATACGGTGGGCGCTACCTTGCAGCATGATGATGAGGATCCTGCTGCACGATCCGCTGATGATCTCGAAAACCTTGCACGCTTGCATCGACTACTGCCGGGATTTGCCGATGGCGTATCGGCGCTAATCAGTGGCCGCGTCGGTTGGCGCGCGACGACGCAGGATCGACTCCCTCTTGTCGGCAAGTTGGCGCCGGGTTTGTATGCCAGCTTGGGGCATGGCGCGCGTGGCATTACTTGCGCGCCATTGTGCGGGGAGTTTCTGGCGGCGATGATTTGCGACGAGCCGTTACCGCTGGGAGCTGAGTGGGTCGAGCGTCTTGATCCCATGCGCATGGCACATGATGGCGCTGAATAAAAAGTCGAGCACTCTGAATCTACGCCTACGCCGTCATGACTTGAACCGAGTGAGTCATCCAAAAATGCGTCACTGAAGCCCAGGCCAGGGTCTAGAACTTTTGAGTCAGTTGAAGAGATGGGCCAATTCTACGCCCGGATCTTCCGCGCGCATGAATGCCTCGCCAACCAAAAATGCATGGACCGCATGATCACGCATACGCTGCACATCATCGCGTGTTCGAATAGCCGACTCAGTAATCACCAGCTTGTTCTCGGGAATTCGTGGCAGTAGTTGAATCGTTGTATCGAGCGTGGTTTCAAAGGTACGCAGGTTACGGTTATTTATCCCGAGTAATGCAGTGTCGAGTTTTAACGCTGCTTCAAGCTCATCGGCATCATGTACCTCGACCAGCACATCCATACCGATTTCATGTGCGCAGGCTTCCAGCTCGCGCATTAAGCCATGGTCGAGCGCCGCGACGATCAGTAAGATGCAATCAGCACCCCATGCGCGCGCCTGATAGACCTGGTAGGGGTCAATGATGAAATCTTTGCGCAGCACCGGAATGCTGCAGGCGGCGCGGGCTTGCTTCAAGTAGTCGGGCGCCCCCTGAAAGAATCGCTCGTCTGTTAGCACGGACAAACAGGCGGCGCCGTGCTTGGCATAACTGCTAGCGATCTCGGCAGGCCGAAAATCTTCGCGCAGTACACCCTTGGAGGGCGATGCTTTTTTTACTTCAGCGATGACGCCTGCCTTACCGGCCGCAATGTTGTGACGCAGACTATTTTCGAAGCCACGGATTTGCGCACGTGCTTCAGCGTCATGTTCCACTTCTCGGCGCAGGCTCGCGAAGTCTTGCCATTTTTTTGCCGCAGCGATTTCATCTGCTTTGACTGCCAGAATCTGATCTAGGATATCGGCCACTGGTTGGCTCCTTAAGCTGATGCAAGGGTACGAGTCAGCTTCGCAAACTGCTCGAGTTTTGCGCGCCCTGCACCAGAGGCAACAGCCTCACGTGCACGATCGACACCATCGGCGATGCTGCTCGCGACGCCTGCCGTGTACAGCGCAGTGCCACTATTAAGCAGAACGATGTCACGCGCTGGCCCTGGTTGGTTATCGAGTACCTCACGGATCTTGGAAATTGATTCTGCAGCACTCGCCACTTTCAAGTTACGGCTTGAGCTCATCTGTAAACCAAAATCCTCCGGGTGAATCTCGTACTCGCGAATCTCGCCATCGATCAATTCGCCCACCATGGTTGCCGCACCGAGTGAGATTTCATCCATGTTGTCTCGTGCCCAGACGATTAGCGCATGTTTTGCACCGAGTTGTTGTAGCACGCGTACCTGAATGCCGACCAAGTCCGCATGAAACACACCCATCATGATATTCGGTGCGCCAGCGGGGTTCGTCAATGGCCCGAGGATATTGAAAATTGTGCGCACGCCCAGCTCTTTGCGCACCGGAGCGGCATGCTTCATTGCGGCGTGATGGTTGGGCGCGAACATGAAGCCGATACCGGTTTCGGCAATCGTTTGCGCAACTTGTGCAGGCTGCAGATAGATATTGACGCCGAGCGCTTCCAACGCATCGGCACTTCCCGAAGATGAGGAGACGCTTCGGCCGCCATGTTTTGCCACCCGTGCACCGGCTGCGGCGGCAACGAACATCGATGCAGTCGAGATATTGAAGGTGTGCGCGCCATCACCACCCGTACCAACAATATCAACTAGATTTTCAGGGTTTGCTACCTCGACCTTGGTAGCGAATTCGCGCATCACTTGGGCGGCCGCTGCGATCTCGCCGATAGTCTCTTTCTTGACGCGCAGCCCCATTGTTAAAGCAGCGATCATCACGGGTGACATCTCGCCCCCCATAATCTGACGGAACAAGGCCAGCATTTCATCAGGGAAGATTTCGCGATGCTCAATACATCGCAGCAACGCTTGTTGCGGGCTGAGTGTCATCTTCGTCTCCATCAGCTAGTGAGGAAGTTCTTGAGCAGAGCGTGGCCATGCTCGGACAATATCGACTCGGGGTGGAACTGCACGCCTTCTATCGGGAAGTTTTTATGACGTACACCCATGATCTCGCCATCCTTGGTCCAAGCGGTCACCTCGAGACAGTCTGGCAGCGTTTCGCGCTCAATGGCGAGTGAGTGGTAGCGAATAATCGTATAGGGGCTCGGCAGATCTTTGAACACCCCGGTGCCGGTATGCTCGATCGGGGAGGTTTTGCCATGCATGACCTGTTTCGCTCGGACCACCTTGCCACCAAAGGCGGCGCCGATGCTTTGATGCCCAAGACAAACGCCCAGGATCGGTACCTTGCCAGCGAAGTGCTTCAGTACCGGGACTGAGACACCCGCCTCGTGCGGTGTGCAGGGACCTGGCGAGATGCAGATACGCGTAGGTTTGAATTGCTCGATTGCCTCGATAGTGATCTCGTCGTTACGGTAGGTGCGTACATCTTCACCGAGTTCGCCGAAATACTGCACCAGGTTGTAGGTGAACGAATCATAGTTATCGATCATTAGCAGCATGTCAGATCTCCCCGTCCAGGCCATCTTGTACCTGCTCCGCCGCACGTAACACGGCGCAGGAATTATTTTGGTTCCGGCCGCTGCGCTTAACCTGCACTGCGTGCAGGTTAGCCTTCACCGAAATAAAGCGCGCTAAAGGGTGAGTGATCATCACAGTTCCCCATCAAGACCGTCTTGTACCTGCTCCGCCGCACGTAACACGGCGCGCGCTTTATTTTCTGTCTCTAACCATTCCATTTCGGGGACGGAGTCGGCGACGATGCCGGCAGCGGCTTGTGCATAGAGCATGCCATCTTTAATGACGCCGGTACGGATCGCGATAGCGAGATCCATTTCGCCACCAAACGACATATAGCCACAGGCGCCACCATAGATGCCGCGTTTCACGGGTTCGAGTTCGTCGATCAATTCCATTGCCCGCACTTTGGGGGCGCCAGACAAGGTCCCGGCCGGGAAGGTGGCACGCAGTACATCGAGATTACTCATACCATCTTTCAGTGTTCCCTCGACATTCGACACGATATGCTGAACATGTGAATATTTTTCGATGACGAACTTATCGGTCACTTGCACGCTACCGATTTCGGCGATGCGGCCAATATCATTGCGCGCAAGGTCGATCAGCATTACGTGCTCGGCGATTTCTTTGGGATCTGCCAGTAATTCATCAGCCAACTTGGTGTCCAGCTCAGGTGTAGCGCCGCGTGGCCGGGTACCCGCTAGCGGACGTATCGTGACCTTGCGCTGACCATCCCGATTTGTTTCATTGCGCACCAAAATTTCAGGCGAGCTACCGACGATCTGCATGTCACCAAAGTTATAGAAATACAGATAGGGCGAAGGATTCAGCGAGCGCAGTGCGCGATAAAGTGACAAGGGTGAGTCGACGTAGGGCTTACGTATACGTTGGCCTACTTGTACCTGCATCAGGTCACCGGCCATGATGTATTCCTTGGCCTTCAGTACGGCTTGTAGAAAATCTTCTTTTTTGAAGTCTCGAATTGCTTCGGTGCGGACCGATGCCGATGTCACTGGCACATCGACTGGACGTTGTAGCATTGCGCGCAGGTCTTTCAGCCGCTGTCTTGCGCTGCTGTAGGCCTCGGCGCGGGTTGGGTCTGCGTAAACGATCAGATAGAGCTTGCCCGAGAGGTTATCGATGACCGCTAGCTCTTCGGTTAGCAGTAGTTGTATGTCGGGTAGTTGCAGCGTGTCCGGTGGTGCGCTGTGTTCCAGTTTGCGCTCGATAAGGCGAACTGCGTCGTACCCGAAATATCCGGCCAGACCACCGCAGAAGCGTGGCATTCCGGGACTGAGTGCGACCTTGTAGCGGGCCTGAAACTCGGCAATGAAATCGAGTGGGTTTTGATCGGATGTTTCTATTACCTCACCGTGCTTTACGACTTCTGTGCGCATACCGAAGCTGCGTAGTAGCGTGCTGGCTGGTAGTCCAATGAAGGAGTAGCGGCCGAACCGCTCGCCGCCCACGACGGATTCAAGCAGGAAGGTGTTGCGACCTTGATGTTGCGGTTGCGCGAGCTTGAGATAAAGCGTGAGTGGCGTCTCCAGGTCGGCGAGTGCCTCGGAGACAAGCGGGATTCGGTTGTAGCCTTGCGCGGCCAGCGATCGAAATTCGAGTTCGGTCATGTTTCTCTCCGGCCGCCAGAAAGGGTTTGGCGGCGCCATGTTCTTTAAACCATCCAGCCCGGGGGGCTGTTGACACTGGATCAGCTTAGATCGGCGAGTGCCAGCGTCGCCACAGCCAGGCCTCAAATGCACCTTGCGGGATCAGCTTTGGTTTATTAACGAGAAACATTGGGATGACAAAGGCCTCGGGTGGGAGGTGTTGAACGACAAGGCTGCGAATATACCACTGCATGCGCCCAAAGCTGAGGCCGTGCCGTGCTGGGGATCATGCCGCCCGTCAGTTTTTGAGCCATCACACAGCGGCAAGCCGATCGCGCATGGCATCAATCACCGACTTGTAGTCAGGTTTGCCGAAAATCGCGGAGCCCGCAACAAAGGTATCCGCGCCGGCCCTGGCGACGTCAGCAATATTCTCCACCTTGATGCCGCCATCGACCTCCAGCATGATCTCGCGGCCGCTGGCGTCAATCATTTGCCGAACAGTTGCAATCTTCTTCAGGGCTTGCGTGATGAAAGACTGGCCACCGAATCCTGGATTGACTGACATGATCAGGATCAGGTCCAGCTTGTCGAGGACGTGCTCGAGGTAGTGGAGTGGTGTCGCGGGGTTGAATACCAGCCCGGCCTTGCATCCTTGATCGTGGATCAGCTGCAGCGTGCGGTCGATATGTTCGCTGGCCTCGGGGTGGAAGCTGATGATGTTGGCCCCCGCTTTGGCGAAATCGGGGATCATGCGGTCGACAGGTTTCACCATCAAGTGCACATCAATCGGCACCTGCACATGGGGACGAATGGCCTCGCATACCAGCGGGCCTATCGTCAAATTGGGCACGTAGTGATTGTCCATCACGTCGAAATGGATAATGTCTGCGCCGGCGGCGACCACGTTTTTAACCTCTTCGCCCAAGCGGGCAAAGTCGGCGGACAAGATACTGGGGGCGATGCGATAGGTACTCATGGTGGTGCTTCCTTCGAAGTAGCGCATCCATTCTAACCGGCTGCGCTGTTAAACCGGCTTGCGGCCGCCGCTGAATTCGTGTGCAATCGCGCCTTAACCTAACCGAAAGCATGACGGATCATCATGGCTGTTTATGAAATGAGCATTAGCGTGAGGACGCAGTATCTGGAGGAGCAATCCGAACCGGACCGATCGAACTACGTGTTCGCTTACGCAGTAACGATCAAGAACACCGGATCAATTCCAGCCCAGCTGATTGCGCGACACTGGGCGATCGCCGATGCCAGCGGCAAGGTGCAGGAAGTACGCGGTTTGGGCGTGGTGGGTCATCAGCCCTTGTTACAGCCCGGCGAGCAGTTTGAGTACACCAGCGGCACCTCATTGGCGACGCCTCACGGAACTATGCGCGGCGAATATTTCTGTGTGGCCGAAGATGGACATCGCTTCGAGGTACCGATTCCCGAGTTCGGCCTCTCATTACCCCGCACACTGCATTAGCCAACTGCAGGTGTCCGGTTCGGCGCGGGTCGAATCCCAGCGTTAGATTAAAAATTTGAGTGACCCTACCAAATTGAAGCCATTGCAACACATCAAGCTCAGAATCACGCGCGGTCAATTATCCGTGACTAACCGCCTGTTGACGGCGCTACTGTTGGCCAGTTTTATGGCGGCTTGTGCGACCAAGTCGGCTCAGCCACCAACCCCCGTACCCCCCGCGCCCGCTGCCTCAGTACCCGGCACGATACCGGTCGTGCCGGCGCCAGCCGTACCACCGGCACCGGCTGCGACAGTTACGCCGCGCCCAGCCGACTACCTGCAGCGAGTAAGCTTCACGGATATCCTCGGCTGGAGCGAAGATGATCAGCGCGAAGCATGGGCGCCGTTACTGGCATCTTGTCGCGTACTTGCCGCCAAGCCGGAATGGAAACAGGCCTGCGCCGCTACAGCGTCGGTCGATATTGCAGACGTCTCGGCGGTGCGCCGATTCTTCGAGTCTCACTTCGTTCCGCACCAGTTGCGTAACTCGGATGGCGGTACGCAAGGAATGGTGACCGGGTACTACGAGCCGCTACTGCGCGGATCGCGTAAGCGTGGCGGTGTTTTCCAGACGCCGCTGCACAAACCCCCCTCCGATTTGCTGACTATTGACTTGGCGGGGCTTTATCCCGAGTTAAAAAATTTCCGTCTCCGAGGGCGCGTGGTGGGCAACAAGGTTGTGCCTTATTTCACCCGTTCCGAATTGGACACGCAGGCCTCACTAGCCGGCACAGAGTTGCTGTGGGTGGACAGCCCGATCGAGGCTTTTTTCTTGCAGGTGCAGGGCTCTGGGCGCGTGTTTCTTGCGGACGCGAACGAAACAGTACGCCTTGCCTATGCTGATCAAAATGGGCACCCCTACCGCTCGATTGGTCGTTATTTGGTCGACCGTGGCGAGTTGATGATGGAGCAAGCCTCGATGCAGGGCATACAGGCGTGGGCTGCGAGTAATCCGCGCCGTCTCAAGGAGCTACTGGATGCGAACCCCAGCTATGTTTTTTTCAAAGAAGAAGCAATCAGTGATCCCGGCATTGGACCTAAAGGTGCGCTCGGCGTGCCGCTGACCGCGCAGCGCTCAATCGCGATTGACCCGCAGTTCACCCCGCTGGGGGCACCGGTGTTCTTGTCCACCACGCTACCTAATAGCACTACGCCTTTACGTCGGCTGATGCTGGCACAAGATACCGGTGGTGCGATTCGCAATCCGGTACGCGCCGACTTTTTTTGGGGCTTTGGCAAAGATGCAGGTGAGTTGGCAGGCAAGATGAAGCAGTCGGTCCAGATGTGGGTACTGCTGCCAACCCCATTGGCCCTTAGTGCGCGTTAATCACGGGCCTCTGGGGGCGGTTTTTGTTGTCGACAAGCCCGCTCTCGCAATAACTCACCCAGATCGTCAATACCGCATGCATGGTGTCGCGGTGCAAAGCAAGCCACTCCAACAGTAACTTGCCGCCGGCATGCCGCCCGTGCTCGGCCGAACCTCTCAACACGGCGCTGTGGGCGCAATGCAAACCACGCAGTACCCGCGCGTGTTGCTCGAGGTGGGTCTGTCGCGATGGAAAATCGTAGGCCTCCATCAATTCCTGCTCTAACCAGAACAGATGCTCGGTGGTTCGCATCACGGCGTGGTAAGCATCGGGAACATTGATATCGGGACATTGCTGTAGCCGATCGACCATTTCATGCAGTGACTGCTCTGCTTCGCTGATTTGCGTTAATTGTTCACACATAGTTTTTAAGTGGTAATGGCTGATGAAGGATCACAAGTGAGTATCTTCCAAATAGTGGGCAGTGCGAGGAGATGACCCACATACAGGGCGCTGCAGAAACTACTCGCCGTGCGGCAAGAGGCAACAAGCACCGTAGGTGATATTTTGCGGCAGCCTGTGAGTAGACCTTCGATCGAGCACAAGGATCCATCGAAACCAGAAGCGCTTAGCGTGATAATCAGGCGGGATACAATTTCTCGTAAGAATCTCAAACTCAGCAAGGAGCCTGGCATGCAATACGAAAACATTCTGGTTGAGACCCATGGCAAGGTGGGTCTGGTAAGGCTAAACCGCCCCAAAGCGCTGAATGCGCTGAATGACCAATTGATGGATGAGCTCGGGCACGCGCTGCAGGCCTTTGATGCAGACCACCAAATCGGCTGTATGGTGATCACCGGTAGCGAAAAAGCGTTTGCTGCTGGCGCCGATATTGGTGCCATGGCTAACTACAGCTACATGGATGCGTTCAAAGGTGATTACATCACGCGTAATTGGGAAAAGATTCGCCAGATCCGAAAGCCGGTGATTGCGGCTGTTTCGGGATTTGCCTTGGGCGGTGGTTGCGAGTTGGCGATGATGTGCGACTTCATCATTGCCTCCGATACCGCAAAGTTCGGTCAACCCGAGATCAAGCTGGGCATCATGCCCGGCGCAGGCGGAACACAGCGCCTGCCACGTGCGGTGTCCAAGTCCAAGGCCATGGATATGTGCCTGACAGCCCGCATGATGGATGCAGCTGAAGCAGAGCGCGCCGGCTTGGTGTCGCGGGTGGTCAGTGCCGACAAGTTGGTGGACGAGGCGCTGGCGGCGGCGAGCGTGATTGCGACCATGTCGCTGCCAACGGTAATGATGATCAAGGAGTCGGTCAATAGAGCCTACGAGTCTTCCTTGACTGAGGGCGTTTTGTTTGAGCGGCGCATGTTCCACAGCACATTCGGGACCGACGACCAAAAGGAAGGCATGAAAGCTTTCCTGGAAAAGCGCCAGCCAAACTTCGAGGACAAGTAAGCGCCCCAAGCGCCGGCTTTATTGTCAAAAAACTCACGTCGTCATCCTACGCCTCCGCACAGGGAGGCTTGGCCCTGCTTCGATTTGCCGCCTTATGAACCGCATTTGAGGAGGCGGTTGACGCAAGTTCAGGAATCGTTCATAATCCCGCTTCTTTGCTGATCACGCGCGGTTCCTAGCGAATTAGCCGGCCAGCAAGAGACAAGCAACGAAGCAGTTGACGAGATTGTCTAAGCAACTCATAATCTCGCTTCTTTGCTGTTTGCAGACACGACGATCTGCAAACAAGGCGCAAGACCTCGGTCTGGTGCCAAAAACCCGAGTTCATTAACAATTAACAGCCGATAAGTGTGGGCGCTTGATGGCGTGCAGCGAAAGTGCTTCGGCGCTTTCGAAAGCTAAAGTAATCAAGTGCTCACAAAGAAATATAGGTAAGTTCGCAAGAACTTATCCTGTCAGTATTTTGAGTGAGCGAAGCCCGAAAGGGCTTTGGCAGAAATGCCAACCACAGAGATTGAACTGAAGAGTTTGATCCTGGCTCAGATTGAACGCTGGCGGCATGCCTTACACATGCAAGTCGAACGGCAGCGCGGGTGCTTGCACCTGGCGGCGAGTGGCGAACGGGTGAGTAATACATCGGAACGTGCCCTAGAGTGGGGGATAACTAGTCGAAAGATTAGCTAATACCGCATACGATCTACGGATGAAAGTGGGGGACCGCAAGGCCTCATGCTCCTGGAGCGGCCGATGTCTGATTAGCTAGTTGGTGGGGTAATAGCCTACCAAGGCGACGATCAGTAGCTGGTCTGAGAGGACGACCAGCCACACTGGGACTGAGACACGGCCCAGACTCCTACGGGAGGCAGCAGTGGGGAATTTTGGACAATGGG
>JAJTGD010000041.1 GCA_021299035.1 Oxalobacteraceae bacterium
CGGCTCCGACTGGACGGAGACCGCCGAGCCGTTCAGGTTGAAACTGATTGCCATGGTTTTACTCTCCTCTTTCTGGTTTTACTGCAACTTAAGCCAATGATTTCTCATCAGTTTGTTTTCAAAGGCCGGTTTGCCCGGCCACTTCATCGCACTCTGACACGCTCCGGCATGCCGTTACGTTTTTATTACTTCCGACCTTGTTTTTATGAAACGATTTGGCTTGAAAAAGTCGGATTTTCCACGCCCGATGCGTTTACCGAGTGAGTATATAACATCGTTATTTGTCAAAATCAAGAAAGCGCATAAGAGCAAATAAAACTGATCATCAACATAGTGCATTTGCCTGTTTTATTTCCTGCGGTACCGACAGTTTGGGACCAGTTGTGAAGATATTTTCTTCACAAGGTCGTTATGTAAACGACATCATTAGATGGCCGCTGTCGACAATAACCGCCGGATGATCTTAACTAAGTGCTGATGGTGGCTTCGTCGCTCCGTTGGTCGCCTTCAGTATCGACCCAAGTGATGACGACCTTCTCGCCCACCTTGCCACCGCTGAATTTGAAGGAAAAATAGGGGTCGCGCGCGACGGATCCGCCGAAATTCACGTGCAGAACCTCGCGACCGTTACATGTACCACGCACGGTTTGAATGAAATGCGGCTTGATCAGCTTGCCGGTCTTATCCCAGATCAATCGAGACAGCATGACGTGCTTCATCAGCACCCGCACCTCGGTCCATTCCCCATTCATCACAGCGCGTACGCGCATCGGCTCGCCCATGGCTCTTCCTATCCGAGACAGCCACCGATCATGACGGTGATATCGCGCAATGCATAGTAAAAACGATCATTGGCACGCACCACTGCGACCAAGTTTGAGCTTTTCGCTACTTTGATTCGCACTGAGAAACTCGGATCGTTCTCCGGCAGCACATTAAACCCCACACATACCGGGTAAGGGTTGAGATCTGCAATGAGTGCAATGAAATCGGTTTGCGCAATATTGCTGCGCACGGTCACGGGAACATTCGTACCGTTCTCTGCCAACTCTGGCGCATCGATCAGTAATTGCCCCTCCACCGCCTCGGACAAACCAGGCACTCGGCCGCGCTCCGAGCGGGTGACAGTACGTGGCTCGTTCGGCGTCGTGGTATCGCCCTGCATCGCCCGCACAAAAGCCTCAAGACTGCGTGCGCTGTACACCGCGCCGTTCCAGTCACTGCCCCAGCGCGACGCGCCAAATACTTGCGCCGGCGTTAGCAGACCGCTGCCAAACGCCAATGACAAGGCGCTGGTCACGCGTATCAGGTCACGCCTACTTGGGTTCAAAAGATGCTCCGACTGGATGGGGTGTTCACTTGCCCTGCATTTTGCCACCGCGCGGCCGCGCGCGTTCATCAGGGACCGCGGCGTGTCTCGATACCCCGAATAGAACCATAGGGCCGGTTTTGCTCGGCCAGGTTACCGTTCAAGCCATTCACGGTCGATGGCAACAGCAGCATGCCGCTGGTATCGATCGGACAGTCACGCATGCAGTCCTTGCCACTGACATCCGGTTTGCCACGTACATCCAGCATGCCATGTGCCATCGTATTGCCGTCGCGGTTCGGCATGCGCTGCTGCACCTCGGCGAAATTCTTTTCGCTCAGCACATAATCGGCCGGCACCAGGTCGGCGAGGTTGAGCATGAAGGCTGTCACTGCATACACCTCATCGACCTTCAGACTCTTCGGCGCATCGAATGGCATCGCGCGTCGGATGTAGTCAAATAAGGTGGAAACGGTCGCCAGCTTCATGAGCGTGGTCTTCGAGTTTTCACTCACCGCTGCCAAACTAGCGACCCGTCCGCGTTCAATGTCGGCGCGCGTCGTACCACCCACCAAGGGCGGGAACACGCTCGGTGATTCAGCGAAATCGCCATGACAACTGGCGCAACGCGCGACCCAAATTTTTTCACCTTGCGCGACACTACCCGAGCCGCGCGGCAGCCCTTGAAAATCCGGACGCACATCAATATTCCAGGCTGCAATCTCGCTCGAGGTGGCAGCACGGCCGATGCGTGCAAATTTTTCCGCATGCGCAGTCTTTACCCAAATGAGCGACAACAAAACGCCCGCAGCTAATGCGCGCATCAAACGAGTCGCTTCAGGAAAGCTGGACATTCATCACCTCACCGGCCGCAGAGACTTGCCACGACTGAATTGCATTGTTGTGATACACCGAACGCTTGCCACGCACCGCGCGCAATTCGGCAATTTTCGGTTGTACATGACCCGTTTCATCGATCGCGCGCGACTGCAGAATATAGGGCTTGCCATCCCACGCCCAGTCGATGTTGAATCGGGTCAGACATTTCGGTAACACCGGTGACTCAAGGCGTGCAGTTTTCCAGTTACGTCCGCCATCGACCGAGACATCGACTCGCACTATCTTGCCGCGCCCGGACCAAGCCAAACCGGTGATATTGTAAAAACCCTTATCCAGCAAACGCTGCCCACCAGAGGGCGAGGTAATCACCGATTTGCACTCTTGAATCACGGTGTACTGACGCTGCATACCGTCGGGCATGAGGTCAAGGTATTGGGTTGACTCTTCACGGGTGGCATAGGGCGCATCGCCCACTTCCAGCCGACGCAACCATTTGACCCAGCACACGCCCTGCAGACCTGGCACCACCAAGCGAAGCGGGTAGCCATTTTCCGGGCGCAGCATCTCGCCGTTCATACCCCATGCCACGATCGCATCATCCAGCGCGCGGTCGATTGGTATGCTGCGCGTCAAGCTGGCGCCATCACTACCCTCGGCTAGCAACCACTTCGCCTTCTGCTTATCGATGCCGCAGTCCTCCAGCAGTAGCGACAGCGGTACGCCGGTGAACTCGCAACATGACAGCATACCGTGGGTGTACTGCACAGTAGGAACCGCTGGACCGGCCCAATCCATTGCGCTATTAGCGCCGCATTCAATGAAATGCATACGCGACACCGATGGCAGCCGCATCAATTCGGCCATGGTGTACACCTTGGCCGTCGACACCAAACCGTTGATCATTAAGCGATGATCACGCGGGTCGATATCGTGCCAACCTGCGTGATGTCGCTCGAAATGCAAACCGCTGGGCGTGATAATGCCAAACAGCCCTTGCAGCGGCGTGAATGAAATACTGCTTTCCCGCTTGCGGGTTAGTCCGGGCGACTCACGGCGCTGCAAGTTCGCCTCATGCTTCGATGGCGATCCGTACGGGGTGAAGGCAACCGGATTCCCGAGCCGAGTCGAATGTGCAGACGGCTGCAAAATCGCCATATCGCCGTCCGATGACGGACGGTCACTCGCTGCGAATGCGCCGCCCGTAACCAACGTCGCACTAGCGGCAGCGAAGCTCTTGCGCAAGAAATCACGGCGCGACGCGTCGAGACCCTTGGCACTGATCTCCTCGAGCAGTTGATCAGGAATGAAATTTTCGGGCGCCGGCAGCAAGCGGCCCGCGCTGCGGTGTTCGCTCATTGCGCTATGACTTGCACATACCGATGAGCAACGCTTCATCGACGCTACCCGCTTCCGGCTTCACCCACGGCCAAGGACCGTGGGTCCAGTAAACCGTCAGCCCGCCGCCCATGCCGTCTTTGTGCAGCACGCGCAACCACTCACGCATCACCCTTTTGCCACAGTCGTACTCGTAGTTCAGCTTCAGGGAACGGAAAGGCTTGCCCTCATAATCCTGATCAGCCGCGTAATCCACGATATGCCACAACTTGAAGGAATCCGGGCCGGTACGCTCCGGGTTGCCGGCGCTTTTGTAAAGCACAGCATCAGTGGGGCCCGAGCCCATGCGCTCCCAGTCCGCGTGCGCAGCCACCGAAAAGCCGAGCAAAGTCATCAGCAGCAGAATCGATTTCATACAAAGGACTCCGAAATACACGACGCCCGGCTCAACCCAGTGGTGATCAACGAACGTAGCAGCGCGAAAAGTATATCAGCGGAAACTTTACGGGTAGAATCAGCCGCGAGCGCCGCGCCTGAAAAAACCAAATCCTACCGCGCAAAGCGCCGCTTCCCTGCCGGAGATCACTGATGCGAACCTACCCCATCCTGCTAACGCTAGTTGCACTGCAAATCGCCACGCCCATCTCATCTGCTTATGCTGCTGACGACATCGAAGCCAAGCAACTTTATGTCCAAAGTCTGGCTGCCACCTGCGCCAACTGCCATGGCACCGAAGGCCATGCGATCAGCGGTGCGACCGTGCCGGGTCTGGCGGGCCGTAGTGCAGATGAGCTGGTCGCGCAGATGAAAGCCTTCCGTAGCGGCGAGCGCAAGGCCACCATCATGCACCAAATCGCTAAAGGCTTCAGTGAGGCACAAACGCAATTATTGGCGGAGTATTTCGCCGCACAAAAACGCTGAAGGAGCGGGCAATGGATCGTCGATCATTCATTCAAGCCGGTGCCGCATTAGCGCTCGGCGCTAGCAGTATCAACGCGCAGGCGATGCGTGGCGCAAAAGTGGTTGTGATTGGTGGTGGCTATGGTGGCGCCACTGCAGCTAAATACATTCGCCTGTTATCGAAACAGCGCATCGAGGTGACACTGGTCGAGCCCGAGCAAAATTTCATCTCTTGCCCGCTGTCGAATTTAGTGATCGGCGGTAGCCGCTCACTGGCCGATTTGAGTCGCCCTTACAGTACGCTCACCAAGCAACATGGGATTACGCATGCGCGTGATTTGGCAGTGGCGGTGGACCCGATTGCCCGTACCGTCAAGCTGGCGGGTGGTAGTACCCTCAGCTATGACAAATTGGTGATGTCGCCGGGTATTGATATGAACTACGGCAGTATCGAAGGCCTAGCCGAGGCGCAGCGTCAGGGCAAAATTCTGCAGGCATGGAAAGCCGGACCTGAAACTATCGCATTGCGCAAGCAACTCGAAGCGATGCCCGATGGCGGTGTGTACGCGCTCACCATTCCGGAAGCCCCATTCCGCTGCCCACCCGGCCCCTATGAGCGCGCGTGTCAAGTCGCCTTCTACTTCCAACGTCATAAACCGAAAAGCAAGGTGTTGGTGCTCGATGCCAACCAAGATGTTGTTTCCAAACCGGCGTTATTCAAAAAAGCCTGGAATGAGCGCTACCCGGGCATGGTCGAATACCAAAACCAGCACAAGGCCGTCGCGGTCGCTCCAGCGGAGGGCTTGATCAAATTTGATGTACACGCCGATGTGAAGGCCGATGTGATCAATGCCTTGCCCGCCATGCGCGCAAACAAGATTGCCACCCAAACCGGGCTGACCAACATGGCGGATGGCCGCTGGTGCGGCGTCAACTATCAGACCTTTGAATCGACCGCAACGAAAGATATCTTTGTTATTGGCGATGCGATACAAGTCGCGCAGTTAATGCCCAAAAGTGGTCACATGGCCAACAACCATGCCAAGGTAGCGGCAGCAGCAATCGTCGCACAGTTGAGCGGGATCGAACCCAACCCACAACCGATGCTCACCAACACCTGTTACAGTTTCATCGACGATCGCAGCGTTGTACACGTCGCGAGTGTTCATGAATATCTGGCGACAGAGCGTACCTTCAAAGTAGTACAAGGCGCTGGTGGCTTGAGCGCTGAGCCTACTGAACTTGAAGGGAACTACGCCAATAACTGGGCTCGCACCATCTGGGCCGATATGCTCGAGTAAACCAAGGGAGATGCTAATGACTGACCTGCTGTGGCCGTGCTCACCGATTGTTCTCACCACACCACGCAACTAAGTATTGGCATCCAACATGAACGAGCCCTTGATCGACTGGTACTTCGACTTCATCTCTCCTTATGCTTATCTGCAGTGGTATCGACTACGCCGCGAGGCACCGCAGCTAAAGTTCCAGCCCAAGCCGGTGCTGTTCGCGGGACTATTGAGTCATTGGGATAACAAAGGCCCCGTAGAAATACCGCCCAAGCGAAGCTGGACCTATGCGTATTGCCTTTGGCTCGCGCGTCGGTACGATATCCCCATGCAGCTGCCGGCAGCACATCCGTTCAACCCGCTGCCACTGCTACGACTCTCGCTGGCACTGGGCGCTACTGAAGATGTGGTCGATCGCTTGTTCGGCTATGTCTGGCGTGAAGGACGACTACCGTCGGATGAGGGTGCCTGGCAGGATCTGCTCGACGAGTTACTGGTAGAAGCCGCCGACATCAACGCCGACACTGTCAAAGATACGCTGCACCGTAATTGCGCAGAGGCGATCGAAGCCGGCGTGTTTGGTGTGCCCACCGCTGTGGTCGATGGCGAGTTGTTCTGGGGAGTTGACGCCACCGATATGCTGCTTGGCTATGTTGCCGAAGATCCTTTTTTCCGTTCCGAGGCCTACGCACTAGCGCACACCTTGCCCGCCGCCGTGCATCGTAAAAAGTAAGCTTAAAGTCTCAAGGTCGCATTACGGTACGTTCGTTATGGCGCCTTTCTAAGCCGTCTGATTACACCGCTTTGTTACGGTGATTGGCTGAATAGCAAACCCTCACATTGCCCTGAGCCGATCAAACGCGCTTGGTGAAGGTCTGAATTCCCCTTTTTTCACTTGGGTATTACTCAAGTCCCGAGTAGTCGGTAGAAATTCCCTATAAAATCAGACACTGATTTTGAGCAAACCGCTGCCATAACATTTCGACTAATAATTATGACTGCCCGCTTTTTGTTCCGCGCCCTACTGCTAGCAGTTGCTCTGCCGATGACGCTGGTCGCCTGCGACAATAGCCCGAAAACCTATGATGCCTGCATGTTGAAGGCCTCTCGGGAAGCCAAAAATGACCGTCAATTCCGGACCATGGCTGAAACCTGCCGAGATCGTTTCCCAGATCGCTGATGGCGACGCTGAGGAACGCAGACATCACACCATATCGCTGCCCCACCACCCGATCAACAAGCGTTTGCTGTAACCATCATGCTCATGACAACTTCCTCGCAATCATGGCGGAAACTTGTTTTCCTCTGGGCGCAAAGAGCCCTGCCCTTGTTGCTTATGTTGAGTAGCATGAATGTACGGGCCAATAACTGCGAGAACATCATCAAGATGGATGGGTTGTTCAGCAAAGCGCATCGCGAGTGTCCGTTCAGTTACTACGCGTTCCGGTTTCACCAGCAATCACAAATGTGCGGCGAAAAAACTGGCGAGACTAAATGGAAACAGCTGTTCTCCCAAGGTGCCTCCACCTTCGACAGCAAAGCTGCGAGCATGGGCAAATCCGCGCTATGCGCGAAGCTGGTAAAAGATTTTCCGATGACGGTGAAGTTTTAACTCGCCATCGGCACTTCAACCCTATCTCCCATCATCGGCACGCTGGCATGCCAGCCGAGTTCCCGCTGAATTCTGCGCCGCAACGCATCGGAAGCATCCTGTTCACCATGGGTGATGTACACATGCTGCGGTAGTCGCTTGGCAGTTCTCAACCAATCCATGATCTGACCAGCATCTGCGTGGGCTGACATCCCCGGCAGCGACACTATCTCTGCATTGACCGTCACATCCTGACCAAAAATTCGGATACTCCGCTCACCCTGCACCAAGCGCGCGCCACGCGTACCGCCCGCTTGGTACCCAGCAAACACCACACTACAGCGGTGATCACCAAGATGGTTCTTCAGGTGATGCAGAATCCGGCCGCCTGTAGCCATACCACTGGCCGAGATAATGATCGCCGGGTAAGTCAGCTGGTTCAACTCACGCGACTGATCCGCTGTACGGCAGAAGCGTGCAACGCTACCCATATGCCGGCAATCGTCGACTGATAAGCGGTGCTCGTTGGCATGGCGTTGGTAAATGCCTGTGGTGTCGATCGCCATCGGGCTATCCAGAAATACCGGTAAATCCGGAATTTGTTTGGACTTCTTCAACAGCCAGATCTGATATAGCAGCGCCTGCGTACGACCCACTGCAAACGCCGGCACAATCACCATGCCACCGCGCGCAGCGGTACGCCGAATCACATCGGCCAGTTCGCCTGCATGGTCACCATCATCATGGGTTCGGTCACCATAGGTCGATTCAATCACCAATGTGTCGCCGTGCTCGATCGGTACCGGCGGCTTCATCATCAGATCATCCGACCGACCAAGGTCGCCCGACATCAGCAAACTACGATTACCCTGCCGCAACTCGACCGAACTGGCGCCGAGAATATGGCCAGCACCACGCAAGCGCAGCTGTAATGGACCGAGCGTCAGTAGCTCATCGAAATCGAGTGGCTTGAACAACTTCAGCGAACGCCGCGCATCTTCTTCGGTATACAAAGGCAGCGCTGGGTGGTGCTTCGAGCTTTTATGGCGGTTGGCGAAATCGGCATCCGCCTCTTGCAGGTGTCCACTATCTGGCAGCAGCAGGCCGCACAGTTCTGCCGTGGCGCGGGTAGCATAGACTGGCCCACGGTAACCCTGTTGTACCAATAGCGGTAAGGCACCCGAGTGATCGATATGACCGTGGGTGAGTACCACCGCGTCAATTTCCTTGGGGCTGAACGGCATGGGCTGCCAGTTCAGCAAGCGTAGATTTTTGTAGCCCTGAAATAAGCCGCAATCAACCAGAATACGCAGACCACTGGCTTCGATCAGATATTTAGAGCCAGTCACGGTTCCGGCAGCGCCAAGGAAGGTAAGCTTCATAAATATCTCGCCTAGTTTTTATTTGTAGAACCATTGTATTCGATGCAATGTCGCCAAACCGACCATGATTCAATCCACAGAAACTACCGGACTTAGTGGCGCAGAAGCCACACGTCGTTTAGCTACTGACGGTCCGAACGAGCTTGGCGATGCGCACCGGCGTGCGCTGGGCACCACGGTGGTAGAAGTGGTGCGTGAGCCGATGTTCCTGCTGCTGATTGCCGCAGGGGTAGTCTACTTTTTGATTGGCGATCGCTTCGAGGCGATGGTGCTGACCGGCTTTGTGCTGGTGATTATGGCGATCACCATCTTCCAGCAGCGTCGCACTGATAATGCGCTGGCGGCCTTGCGCGATATGTCGAGCCCGCGTGCACTAGTGATGCGTGATGGTGTCATGCAGCGTATCGCCGGACGCGAGGTGGTACGCGGCGATCTACTCATGCTGCAAGAAGGCGACCGTGTCCCCGCCGACGGCGAGCTACTGTCCGCGCATGATCTGGCCATCGATGAATCCATGCTAACGGGTGAGTCGCTGCCATTGCCCAAGTCGACAGCGCATGCGGTCTATGCCGGCACGCTGGTGACCCAAGGTCAGGGCACGGTCGAGGTGAGTGCCACTGGTAGCCATACTGAGATGGGGCGCATCGGTAAATCGCTCGACAAAATCGACCTACCCTCCTCACCACTGCGCGATGAAATCACCCGCCTCACGCAGCGCATCGCTGCGGTGGGTGCAGTGCTCGCGCTGATTCTGGTTGCACTCTACTGGGTAGCGCGCGATAACCTGCCTGAGGCGATTCTCGCCGGTATCGCACTCGCGATGTCCTTACTGCCGCAAGAATTCCCGGTGATCATGATTATATTTTTTGCCTTCGCCGCTCGACGGCTCGGCAAACTTGATGTGCTAACGCGGCGCTTGGATGCAATTGAAACGCTCGGCGAAACCTCGGTACTGTGTGTCGATAAAACCGGCACACTGACGAAAAACCAAATGCAGGTTGTCGCACTACACGCAGCTGATGCTTCAGACTTGGTGCAATCCGAAGTCGGCACCACACTGAGCATGACGCAGCAGACGCTACTACAGCATGCACTACTCGCCAGCGAAATCACACCCCATGATGCGATGGAAAAAGCCATCCATCAGCTGGTCAATTTACCAGCGCATGCATCGCTCTGTACGCCCGGCGACTGGACGCTCGCGCATGAGTATGAGTTATCACCACAGCTGCCCGCCATGACCCATGTGTGGCATACCGGCGAGCGCTACTTGGTCGCCATCAAAGGTGCGCCTGAATTAGTCGCGGAGATGTGTCACCTACCGCATGAACAGCGCACTCTTATTGCTGATGATGTTGCGCAGTTCGCTGAGCGCGGGTTGCGCGTACTAGGCGTTGCCCGTGCCAATCATTTGAACGACCAGGCGTGGCCAGTCAGCCCGCACAGCTTTGAATTTGAGTGGCTAGGCTTGATCGCGTTTGCCGACCCTTTACGCGAGGAAGTACCTGCCGCTATCGCGCAATGCCAAGGGGCGGGAATTCGTATCGTGATGATTACCGGCGATCACCCACGCACTGCACTAGCGATTGCACATGCCGCAGGCATTCCGACGGCACGCGTGATGCTGGGTAGCGATATTGAGCAAATGGATATCGCGACGCTGACTGCGGCGGCACGTGATGTGAATGTATTCGCGCGCGTCAAGCCACATCAAAAGCTGGCCTTGGTCGAGGCGCTCAAACAAGCGGGTGAGATCGTCGCCATGACGGGGGACGGTGTGAATGATGCCCCTGCACTAAAGGCGGCCCATATCGGCGTTGCGATGGGTCAGCGCGGGACTGATGTCGCGCGCGAAGCCAGTGCGCTAGTACTACTGAGGGATGACTTCGACTCGATCGTACAAGCCATCCGAACCGGAAGACGTACCTTCGCGAATATGCGCCAGGCCATGATTTACACGCTGGCGGTACACATCCCAGTGGTCGGTTTATCCATCTTGCCGGTGCTGTTTGGTCTTCCACTTTTACTGACACCCTTGCACATCGCATTTCTTGAGCTGGTGATTGACCCTGCCTGCTCCATCGTATTCGAAGCAGAAAACGGGGATGAAGCATTAATGCAGCAAGCACCGCGTCGCACCAGCGAGCCTCTGCTATCGCTACCCGATGCGATACAGGCGATTGGGTTCGGCACACTGACGACCGTCGTCTGCTTCGCTGCCTATTACGCCCTGCTACAAGCAGATCAGCCCGTGCGTACTGCTTCAGCGCTTGTGTTCGTGCTACTGGTCGTGACCAATACCGCGCTAATACTGCCTAGCCGTAGTCGCAAGCATAGCTGGCGTGCACTATGGCAGGGTCTCCCTGGTGTGTCGCTGGCGGTGATCTGCGCTACGCTGGCGGGTCTATGGCTGGTCACGCAAGTCGCGGCAGTTGCGGTAGCTTTCCGCTTTACGCCGCTGCCCGTCGAGTATTGGCTATTAGGCCTACTCGCTGGCTTGCTGATGCTACCGCTATTCCAGCTAATTAAACTACCGCGTAGCATGCACTAGGCGGGTAACAAGCCCATGTGGTCAAAGGGTGGTAAGGGTTCGCCACTTGCTAGTGCAATCATCTGCTCCGGTGGCAGTGCGGGTGCAATTACATAACCCTGAATCTCGTCACAACCGATGGCTTGTAGTAGCCGCAGCTGTTCCAAGGTTTCCACCCCCTCGGCCACGACATGCATATCGAGTGCTGCAGCCATCGAAACAATCGCGCGATATAACTGCTCGCCTTCCGAGCCATGCGCTAATGAATGTGTAAAAGCCTGATCCACCTTGAGTACATCGACATCAAGCCGATGCAATTGCGCGAGGGATGAGTAGCCAGCGCCAAAATCATCAATCATCAAGCGAATTCCCAACTCGCGCAGCGCATCAAGCTCATTCGATGTTGCCGTACTACGCTCCACCATGGCTGACTCGGTCACCTCAATCTCAAGCACACTAGCCGGCACCTCATATTTACGAAGCGTGCGCGCGATAAAATCCGAGACCCGGCCTTGATGTAGCTGACGAGGTGAGACATTGACCGACACCGGTACCAGCCGCATATTCTGATCGCGCCAACGAGCGATCTGCGCAACTACTTTATCGATCACGCGCTCACCAATACCATGGATCAGGCCAGCCTCCTCCGCGGTGCTGATGAAGGTCCCCGGCAGTAGAATGCCGCGATCCGGATGCTGCCAACGTAATAGCGCCTCCATACTACATAGTCGTCCGGTTTTAGCGGAGACACGTGGCTGGTAGTACATGAAAAACTCGTCACGCTCGATCGCTTCGCGAAGAGCATTCTCGATATTCATTCGCCGCACCAGCTCATCAGATAGCTTGGAGTCATACATGTGGTAGCGACCCTTACCATCTGCCTTGGCGGCATACATGGCGACATCAGCATGCTTGATCAGCGTTTCCGCATCCGCACCATCCTCAGGAAACAAACTGATTCCGATAGATGCCGACATGGTACTGACGATGGCCTCTGCCACCGGATAGGGTTCGGATAAACGCACAATCAGTGCACTCGCAATACGAATCACTGCATCCGTGGAGTCTGCGTTATCCAATATGACGGTGAATTCATCACCGCCGAGTCGCACTACATAATCGCTGGCCCGCACGGTCTCACGAACTCTCGCGGCGGCCAATACGAGTACCTCATCACCGGCCGGGTGACCGATGGTGTCATTCACGCCTTTGAAGTTATCGAGATCAATAAACATCAGAGCCAGTTTTCCGCGTCCGCGCTCGGCACGACGAATCGCCGCCGGCAGGAAATTCATCAGCCAGCGACGATTCGGAAGCTGGGTGAGCGGGTCGTTATTTGCCATATCCGATAAGGCCTGCTCATGCGTTTTGACATCGGAAATATCACGCAAGGTAAGTGCAATACCGGTTCCCGAGTTGACGGCGCGACGGTATACCCAGGTAGCGCGAATCCAACCATGCGATGGAACACGAAGCTCATCTTCGTAAATCCCTTTCAGCAGCGCCTTACGACAAATCGTCAATAGCTCGGCGCGGGAATTTTCAGGGATGGCCTGACTGGCCAATCTGCCGACCAGATGAATCCGCAATAGCCCGAGCAAGGCCGCGGCGCGATCGTTGCAGTCTTCAATTCTAAAATCCGTCAGCTGATCTTTGGGGCCATATACCGGGCTCAGCATGTAAAAGCCCTCGTTCGCAGCATCTGTGGCCATACGATAGGTCCGTCGAACATCGGCCTCGGTGCGACGACGAGCAGCGTAATGGATTGAAACCCGAATTCCCGCAATCGCAAAAAAAGTCAGAAACAGGGTCGCAATGGCGGCACTGAGCCGGTAGCCACGCGCTGCAGTATTGTGGGCTGCGAGCGCCCTGCTCACCGTTAGCCCTGTCACCGCAAATAGAGGATAGCGATCAACTTTGCGCCAACCTACGAAACGGTCTAACTTATCGCGAAATCCTGCGCCTGTCTCGAGACGATTACCAAGCGTGCCAGAAAGTGCCGGCATCTCGAGAAAGAATGGCTCTGTCATCTCACCGCCGCTACCCAGACGCGTAGCGATAAAACGCCCACCGATCAAGAGCGCAGCGACAAAATCATT
>JAJTGD010000015.1 GCA_021299035.1 Oxalobacteraceae bacterium
CTCAAGCAGGAGTACGCTGCTGCGCGTCAGCGAATCATGGCAAGCAATTTTCCTCGCTAAACTAAGTGTGAACTTGTCATCATTTGCTTAACCCATGAAGAAACCACTCACTATTTTGCTCACCTTGATACTGGTCGCCTTGCTTGGCTTTACCGGGTATGTATGGCTGGCACTGAATTGGTCTTACTCGTCTGGTGAGCGTGCTGGCCTGCTGCAAAAGTTTTCGCGCAAAGGCTGGGTTTGCAAAACTTGGGAAGGCGAGTTGCTACTCACCAGCATGCCGGGGGCAATTCCGGAAAAATTCGAGTTCTCGGTGCGTGATGAACGCATCGTCGATGAGTTACAGCGCAATGCTGGCCGCAAAGTAGTGCTGGGCTACGATCAACACAAAGGTTTGCCGAGCAGCTGTTTCGGCGATACCGAATATTTTGTGAATCGCGTGTCGGTGTATACAGAGTAGTTATGCCAGGCTCAGCAGCAAGGCTTTACGTCTTGTCGATGACTCCTGAATAACTGAGCGCTTTTTCTGGTCGATTTACTTGGCGATTGTGGCCAGCGACTGAATCATCGATTGGGTTCGCTATCGACCAAAAATTCATTATCGATCGCTGCAGCGCCGGAACGCCGCAGTTGCGTGATGACCCAATGCGCGAGATGAATCATGCCGTAGTTCAGGTAGTTGCGATTGGCTGCGGTAACTAGCGGCACCTTGGAGAGCAACTCTGGCACCTCCCAATTTGATGCGTTGGCGCTCCATCAGCAAAAACTTCAATAGCACCTTGATGCCGTGCTGCGCATTGCGCTTGGGATCCTCTTCCAAGTAGGCGATGCGAGAATAAGCCTCCCCTAGCGCTGCTTTCACATCAGTGAATGGCCGCCCATGGCCAGGAATCACCATAGCGGGCGATAAATCATCAATCAGGTCCAGCGTCGCTCGGACCTCCTTGAATCCCCCATAACCGTCGAGTGCAGGAAACACCACACCAAAACCTTTTTCCCACAAGGCATCGGCCGAGATCAAAATACCGTGCGTTTGATTAAACAGGATATAAGAGTACGGATGATGGCCGGGCGCATAGAGCGCCTTCCATTCCATATCACCCAACTCGATCACATCGTCGGGATGTACGACCGCATCGGCACGAAACTCATCACAACGCTGACCCGTAGCACTGAACGTCGGCTTCATACGCGACCAGTTGTTGACTCGGGCAAACTCGGCTGCAGGTACGTAGGTCTTCAGTGATAGATAGTGCTGCTGCAAAATACGATTGCCGCCGCAATGATCGGAGTGCAGATGGGTGTTGTAGATCGCATCTAAAGGTCGATCTTTCAATACATGCTGTACCAGCGCCAAGGTTTGCTGCTGGTGGGCGCAGTAACCCGTGTCAACGATCACGGTACGCTGTTTGCCCGTAAACAGCACGTTGTTCGATGAGAGCCAGCCACGCTCCAGGATATGCATTGACGGTGGCAGCTTCATGTTTTTAATTGGTATGCAAGCGAGATTCGCTGTAACTCACTGAATAAGTCGGGCGAGCCACAGTTAAAGGTATGAAATCCGGTACCCGTACGTACCGCCAATCGGGGCGGCAACAGCCAGCCTAAACGCGAGAGACCGATCAGCTTGGCACCGCGCACATCATCCCAACTGACTTGCTGCACGAGCCATCCAGTCTGCCGAATCCCGGCAGCATTAATGGTGAGCGTCGCACGCAAAAAATCTCGCCAATAGAGCAACATCACCGCAATCGCCGCCCATAAAAATAATGTGGCGCCGTCAGGCAAGCTTGGGTGGCGCAGCATGAAACTGATCACGTAGCCGATCAACGCCAAGTTGAACAATGTCGCCAATAGCTTGAACCACGCGCTAAAAGCGGGGCCAGTGATGTCGCGCTGCGGCCGATACACCGCTTGAGCGTGCATGAAAAGCTAGCCTTGGGTCCGTCGCGCTTCCAGCGCGATCCAGATTTGTCGTTTGCGCTCTTCAGGGGCGACGCCCCAGTCGATAATCTCATCAATCGTGCGCAGGCACCCGGTACATAGCCCGGTTTGCGCATGCATCACGCAAACACCGATACATGGCGTCGGCAATGGGCCGCTATGTGTCCGTGGATCGAACGGTGGGCGAATCTCTGTCACTGGCTTATTTCTTCGCGCGCTGCTTTTTCTCGTCGAGCTTGGCGTTGAATCTTTCTGCGATGACAATCGCGCGCTCATGCTCGCCCTCGCTGATCTTGTCGTGACCATCCCACGCTTCGACCTGAAAGCGTACCCGGCGTCCTTCGACTGCAATAAGTTCGCCACGAATCGTAAGCGTCATGCCCGGTGGTGTTGCTGCAAGATGCGAGAAACTCACATGCGTTCCAAGACTCTGTTCGGCGGGCCAATCCAAGTGCGGAATAATCGCGCGCGTGCAAGCAAGCTCCATCAGCCCCACCATGTAGCCGGTCGCCAGCACCTCCGGCATGTCGCGTGCGAACTCGATATGCTCGCCGTACAACGCAGGCACGACGGAGCGCGGCGGGACCGATGTCTGCCATTCGAAGCGGATACCGGGCTTGAGTGTGTCTTTCATGCGGCGTGCTCCGTTGAGCGGCGCACAGCAATCGCATTACCTGCTCGACTGGCCGATGGCCGCCCCAGTTGTTGTGAAATAAATTGTCCTGCATCGACAACCGCATTGAGATCGACTCCGGTAGAAATGCCTAAACCATCGAGAAGATACAACACGTCTTCGGTTGCCACATTGCCTGTTGCGCCTTTTGCATACGGACATCCGCCAAGCCCCGCAACCGAGGCATGAAAAATTTCAACGCCGCTACTCAATGCGGCATAGATATTTGCCAGGGCTTGCCCGTACGTGTCATGAAAATGACCCGCCAGCCGCTCGAGTGGAAATGCCGTTGCCACATGTTCAAACACCTGTTGCACCTTGAAAGCGGTACCGACACCAATGGTGTCGGCGATATCAATCTCATCGCAACCGAGATCGCGCATTCGACGCACCACATCGGCAACCGCTTCCGGCTGTACCTCGCCCTGATAAGGACACCCAAGCGCACAGCTGACACTACCGCGCAGCCTTAAGCCGTTGGCTTTGGCAGCAATCGCAACCTCGCGAAACCGCTCAATCGACTCAGCAATCGAACAATTGATATTTTTTTGTGAGAACGCCTCCGACGCCGCGCCGAAAATCACGACCTCATCAGCGCGCGCTGCGAGTGCCGCTTCAAACCCTTTCATGTTCGGTACTAGCGCCGAGTAGATTGTCCCGGGGCGACGCTGGATACCCGCCATCAACTCGGTCGATGTGGCCATTTGCGGCACCCACTTGGGCGAAACGAACGACGCCGCTTCGATATTCGGAAAACCTGCTTCGGACAAACGATTCACCAGCGCTAGCTTGACCTCCACCGGGATCGTTTGTTTTTCATTTTGTAGTCCGTCACGCGGGCCGACCTCGACCAGCTTGACCTTCTCGGGAAAGCGCATCTCAGTTCGACTCCGGTGCAAATGACAATAACTGCGCACCTTCGGCGACTTGATCGCCGACGGCGTAGTTCAAGGCTTCAACTTTGCCCTTCGCCGGCGCGCTGATGGTGTGTTCCATTTTCATTGCTTCCATGATCAATAGCGGCGCACCTTTTTCCACGCTAGCACCTTCTGCGACCATGAGTTGAACGATCTTGCCCGGCATCGGCGCCGTCAGTCGGCCGCCTTCTGATTCAGTCTCGCCGGCATGCGCAATCGGGTCACTCCATGACAAGACGCGATGCTGACCTTGCCAGAACACATGGAAACGGTCATCAACCCGTACTACCCGACCCGATATGCGCCGGCCTTCTATCGACAACGATACCGAGGTCTGGTCAATCGCGATGTGGGTCAAGATTGTTTCTTGAGACTGGTAGGCCATACGCCAGCCATCACGTCGATAGTCGAGCACCACCTCGAATGCTTGATCATCGCAATCGAAGCGAAGCTGACGATGGTAGTTGCCATTCAAACGCCAACCCTGAGGTGAATCCCATGGGTCGTAGCTCGTGGTGTCCGGCATCGCTAACTTAGCCAGCCATAACGCGACCATCTCTACGGGCACTGGCTCAGTGGGTGGGAACAGTAAAGCATGGTGACGTTCAATCAGCCCGGTGTCGAGTTCGGCATCAGTGAACGCAGGGGTCGTAATGAGCCGCTCAAGAAATGCGACATTGGTCGCTGGACCGACGATCTCCATCGCTTGCAGCGCCTGCCGCATCCGCGCCAGCGCCTGCGCACGATCATCACCATGCACAATCAGTTTCGCAATCATCGGGTCGTAATGCGGCGTAATCGCATCGCCCTCACGAACGGCGGCGTCAATCCGTACATCGCCGTGCGCGAACGCCACTGCATCAGGTAAACGAAGATGAAGCAAAGAACCGGTCGAGGGCAAAAAACCTTTTTCCGGGTTCTCGGCATAAATTCGCGCCTCGATCGCATGCCCATGAATACGCAGATCCTGTTGCTGCATGGGCAGTGGTTCGCCTGCCGCAACGCGCAACTGCCATTCCACCAGATCGGTGCCGGTGATCAGCTCGGTGACCGGATGCTCGACCTGCAGCCGGGTGTTCATCTCCATGAAATAGAAGCTGCCATCCTGGTTGACGATGAACTCGACCGTCCCCGCACCGACATAGCCCACGGCACGCGCAGCATTTACCGCTGCCGTCCCCATAGCCTGCCGTCGCTCCTCTGTCATTCCCGGCGCAGGTGCTTCTTCCAGTACTTTTTGGTGCCGGCGCTGTACAGAGCAGTCGCGTTCGAACAGATAAACACACTCGCCGTGTGTGTCCGCGAATACTTGAATCTCGATATGTCGTGGCCGCTGCAAATATTTTTCGACCAAAACCCGGTCATCGCCAAAGCTGTTGATTGCTTCGCGCTGGCAAGAGGCCAATGCAGACGCAAAGTCTTCGCTGCGCTCGACGATACGCATGCCTTTGCCACCACCACCGGCACTCGCTTTCAGCAGCACCGGGTATCCAATAGCGTCCGCTTGCTCCCTCAAGAAGTCCGGCGCTTGCTGCTCACCGTGATAACCCGGCACCAACGGTACGCTCGCCTTCTCCATCAGCGCCTTGGCTGCTGCCTTCGAACCCATGGCACGAATTGCAGAGGCTGGCGGGCCAATGAAGACAATGCCAGCGGCCTCACAAGCATTAGCGAATTCTTCGTTTTCCGACAAAAAACCATAGCCGGGATGAATCGCTTCAGCACCGGTGTCTCGCGCAGCGGCAATGATGCGATCAATTCTTAGATAACTTTCTTTAGCAGGCGCAGGTCCAATCAGGACGCTTTCATCGCACATCGCTACATGCTGAGACTGCGCATCTGCCTCGGAACACACCGCGACGGTATGAATGCCGAGACGACGCGCAGTGGCTGTGACACGGCAGGCAATCTCACCGCGGTTGGCAATCAGAATTTTTTTAAACATGCTTACCGCCTCGGTTATCTCTTTCTTATTCAGCGACCTTATCCAAAACCGCGAGCGTCACATCACCAAGCAACGCAATCTCCTCATCCGACAATACATACGGCGGCATCCAGTACACCGTGGTACCGATCGGCCTCAGCAGCAAGCCCTGCTGCAACGCTTCTGCAAAAAACCGGCGCGAGAAACCTTCGGTCACGGCGTGTGTGACGTCGAACGCGCAAATCATGCCAGTTTGCCGCGTACTGCTTACGCTTGGGTGTGCAGCCACACGCGCCAGCGCTTTGCCCAAGCTTTCTGCGCGTGCACGGTTTTTTACCAACACATCGTCTTGTTCGAAAATATCCAGCGTCGCCAACGCGGCACGGCAGGCCAATGGATTACCGGTATAAGAATGCGAGTGCAGGAAGGCGCGACGGATGTCCGGGTGATAGAAAGCCTGATAGATATCATCCGTGCTCATCACCAAGGACAGCGGCAGATAGCCCCCGCTAATGCCCTTTGACAAACACATGAAGTCAGGCCAGATCGCTGCCTGCTCGCAGGCGAAGAAACTACCGGTTCGTCCACACCCAACCGCAATTTCATCAGCAATCAGGTGCACAGAGAACTGATCGCATAACTCACGCAGCTGACTCAGATAGCTCGCCTCGTACATCGCCATACCACCCGCACATTGCACCAAGGGCTCGACGATGACGGCAGCAATCTGTCCTGCCCGACGCTCCAATAACGCGCGCATCTGTGACAGCGCGTTTAGCTCACCGCATGCGGCGGGTGACGCCACTACATGAGCGCGACGGTACATGCCACCGTATGCCTCAGTGAATAACGGCACATCAGTCACGCCCAGTGCGCCGACGGTTTCACCATGGTAGCTACCGCTGAGACAAACGAATTCTTGTTTTTGCGGATGCCCCGCATTACGCCAGGCATGAAAGCTCATCTTCAACGCGATCTCGACCGCTGAAGCGCCATCCGAGGCGAAAAAGCAATGGCCGAGCGCGTGATTAGTTTTTGCAGCAAGCCGCTCTGACAATTCCACTACCGGCGCATGCGTGAACCCGGCCAACATCGCATGCTCAAGTTTTTCCAGCTGATCGCCAAGTGCGGCATTAATGCGAGGGTTCGCATGACCAAACAAGTTAACCCACCACGAGCTCACCGCATCCAGATAGCGGCGCCCTTCGTAGTCGTACAGCCAGGCACCCTTACCATGACTAATCGCCATGAGCGGCAGCGTCTCGTGATGCTGCATCTGTGTACACGGGTGCCAAACGCTGGCGAGACTGCGGGCTACCCAATCGGTATGTGCTATCTGGTTCATTGCTTCGCGATTTACATCCTGAACAAGCCAAACTTAGTTTCGGGAATCGGGGCATTGAGTGCGGCAGATAATCCGAGCGCAAGCACCGTGCGCGTGTCGGCAGGGTCGATCACGCCATCGTCCCATAAGCGCGCGCTGGCGTAGTAGGGATGGCCTTGATGTTCATACTGCGCGCGGATAGGCGACTTGAACTGTTCCTCTTCCTGAGCGCTCCAGCTGCCGCCCTTCGCTTCAATGCCATCGCGCTTGACGGTGGCCAGCACCGAAGCAGCCTGCTCGCCGCCCATCACCGAGATACGTGCATTCGGCCACATCCAAAGCATGCGCGGACCAAACGCACGGCCGCACATGCCGTAATTACCGGCACCAAAGCTGCCGCCAATGATCACGGTGAATTTCGGCACCTGTGCGGTTGCAACGGCGGTCACCATCTTCGCGCCATGCCGTGCAATACCTTCGTTTTCGTACTTGCGACCCACCATGAAGCCGGTGATGTTCTGCAAGAACACCAGCGGGATTTTGCGCTGACAGCATAGCTCGACAAAGTGGGCACCTTTCAGTGCCGACTCTGAAAACAAGATGCCGTTGTTGGCAATGATGCCTACCGGCATACCATGCAAGTGCGCGAAACCACATACCAGCGTGCTACCAAAGCGCGCCTTGAATTCATCGAACTCGCTGCCATCGACAATACGCGCAATCACCTCGCGAACATCAAATGGCTTGCGTGTATCGGTTGGAATGACACCATAGATTTCGCTCTCGCTATAGTTGGGCGCGATAGGCTCTCTGAGCACTAGCGGCTGCGGTTTATGCCGATTCAAGTTGCCAACGATGCTGCGGGCAAGTGCCAGCGCGTGCGTATCGTCTTGTGCCAAGTGATCAACGACACCTGATAGCCGCGTGTGTACATCACCACCGCCCAGATCCTCAGCACTCACCACCTCACCCGTCGCCGCTTTCACCAGCGGCGGACCACCAAGAAATATCGTGCCCTGATTCTTGACGATGATGGATTCATCACTCATCGCAGGTACATAAGCGCCTCCTGCGGTACACGACCCCATCACAACAGCGATCTGCGGTATGCCCTGCGCCGACATGTTGGCCTGATTGAAAAAAATTCGGCCGAAATGCTCGCGATCCGCAAATACATCATCCTGATTCGGCAAATTCGCACCGCCAGAATCCACCAGATAAACACAGGGCAAATGGTTTTGCTCGGCGATCTCCTGGGCGCGCAGGTGCTTCTTCACTGACATCGGGTAATAGGTGCCGCCTTTAACCGTGGCGTCATTGCACACAATCACACATTCCTGTCCCTTGATACGGCCGATACCCGTGATCACGCCTGCTGCAGGCGCGGCGTTGTCATACATCTCGAAGGCTGCCAGTTGCGAAAATTCGAGGAAAGGTGTGCCGGGGTCGAGAAGCTGATTTACTCGCTCTCGCGGAAGTAGCTTGCCGCGCGCCACATGCTTGGCGCGCGCCGCTTCACCACCACCCAAGGCGATACGCTCACAATGTGCGCGCAAATCATCCACCAGTGCCTGCATGGCAGCGGCATTCGCCACGAACTCCGCCGAGCGCGTGTTCAGTTTGGATTCAATCACCGGCATCTAGACTGTCTCCGTTTACGGTTTGTTTTCTGGTGGTTTTTCAAATTCGCCGTCGACATAAAACCAGAGTCCATCTTCTCGGACGAAGCGGCTGGTTTCTTGCAAGCGATGCCCTTTGCCGGCGACACGGCAACGCGCTATAAAACTCACTGTTCCCTGATCAGCATCTTGCGTCACCGATTTCACCTCCAGCCCAAGCCATTTCATGCTCGCGTCCGTGACCGTGTCTTGCGGGCGGGTCGATGGGTGCCAGGTGGCTTTCAGATAGTCTTCAGCGCCCGTCACATACGCGCTGTAGCGAGACCGCATTAATTTTTCAGGGTTATCAGCAACAGCGGTGCCAGCGAGAAAAGGCCCACAGCAGGTTTGAATGTGTTTGCCGCCGCAGGGGCAAGGCGTATCGTTGCTAGTCATGGCGTCTCTATTGGGCGTCGAGCCGGTACTTTCGTGATTGCGTTGATCTGTTTAGTTTTCTTTGCTGGGCACATGCAGGGTGCGTTTAGTGAACGGGCGATTAGGGATGTTGAATTCAGCGATGTGATGCTCCGGTTCTCATGCAAGTGCTCGGCCGATCAATATTTTTTGGATATCGCTAGTCGATCTGTGTCGCCATATCAGCCAACTTGAATTGCACCGCTTGGTGCTCAAATATCGGCTTGTCAAAGCTATCTCGATCTTTGGCATACACAAGTGCTGCGTCGAAAGCAGCGCGCGCCATGCCCAGCGCTTGGGCAGCAATACCGATGCGACCACCTTCAAGACCCGATAAGGCAATCTTGTAGCCCATGCCTTCATCGCCAATTCGGTTGCCTGCCGGGATACGACAATCCTCGAGCAGAATTTGCGCGGTATCGGACGAATGCTGACCGAGTTTGTCTTCAACACGCGCAACAATGTAGCCGGGTGTATTGGTAGGGACCCAGAACGCACTGATGCCGCGCTTGCCAGCAGCTTTGTCCGTCACCGCCATCACGATGCAAACATCAGCATTTTTCCCGCTGGTGATGAATTGCTTCACCCCATTCAATACGTAGTGCTCGCCGTCGCGGCGTGCGCTGGTGCGGAGTGCCGAGGCATCGCTGCCGGCGTGGGGTTCGGTGAGTGCGAATGCGCCCAACATCTCGCCACGCGCCAATGGCCGCAGCCATTGCGCCTTTTGCGCTTCATCCGCGTAAGCCATACCGATACTGCAGACCGGGCAATTATTGACAGAGATAATGGTTGAGGTACCACCATCACCCGCCGCGATTTCTTCAATCACGATCGCCAGTGCCAGATAGTCCAAGCCTGCGCCACCATACGCCTCAGACACGGCGACACCAAAAGCGCCGAGTTGCGCCAATTGCTGCAGCGCTTCGCGCGGAAAGCGGCGCTCTCGATCCCATACCGCAGCGTGCGGCAGCAATTGCTGCTGCGAGAATTCGCGCAGTGCATCGCGGATCATTTGGTGTTGCTCGGAGAGGATCATTCAGCGAATTCGTTACGTATCAAGTCATATCAAGTCACTGGATTCCGGCCTGTGCCGGGATCCAGCTAAATTCAGTCCATCACCAAGCTATTTTTCTTCCGTCGTAAGCTAAAAACGCCCCTGAATCAGAAGGCTTCAAGTGATCGATCACCTGCCGCATACCCGATACGCTGTCCCGCACCGCCACTGTCGCACCCGGGCCACCCATATCGGTTTGTACCCAGCCCGGATGAATCACCGCCAAAGTCAGATCGGGATAGTCACGACGCGCGGAATACACCGCCATATTCAGCGCTGCTTTCGATGCGCGATAGATCCAAGCCGTACTGCTAGTGGCTTCCGCGATGCTGCCCATAACACTGGTGATGAAAACAAAGCGGCCCTTCGCATCAGCGACAAACGGCGCGAGCAACGGCAGCGCCTGCATTGCGCCCAATACGTTCGCATGCATGGCCGCATCGAAATCGGCTAGGGTCGGTGATTCGGCTGCACCCTCCCAGTTGGGCAGTACACCTGCCACGTAGAGCGCGAGATCAATCCTTTCGCCATCGAGGCGCCAAGGTAATTCGGCTAACGATTCGGGCTTCGTGACGTCGATCTTGATTGCATGCGCACCCTCGTCGGTCAGCATCGCCAGCGACGTTTCATCGCGCGCGGTCGCGAATACCTTCCAGCCGTCGGCAATGAATTGACGAACAAACTCTCGGCCAATGCCGCGCGATGCCCCGATCACGAGTGCGGTACGCGCCATCAGAAAATCTCCAGCGCGATCGCGGTTGCTTCACCGCCACCAATACACAGTGACGCAATACCGCGCTTGCCGCCAGTCTTCTTCAAAGCCCCTAGCAAGGTGACAATGATGCGTGCGCCGGACGCACCAATCGGATGACCTAAGGCACAAGCACCACCGTGAATATTGATCTTCTCGTGTGCGATGCCGTGGTCGTGCATGGCTGCCATAGCAACTGCGGCGAAAGCCTCGTTCACTTCGAACAGGTCAACATTACTCGTCGACCAGCCAGTTTTGTCATAAATTTTTTGGATAGCGCCGACCGGCGCCGTGGTAAACCAACTCGGCTCCTGCGAGAAACGACTGTGCGCGAGGATGCGCGCAATCGGTGGCACACCCATTTGCTTAGCCGCGGATTCCCGCATCAGTACCAGTGCAGCAGCGCCATCGTTAATCGAGGAAGAAGATGCTGCCGTGATCGTTCCATCTTTTTTGAATGCGGGTTTCAGCGCAACGATTTTTTCTGGCTTGGCTTTCAGTGGCCCTTCATCTTTCGTGATGATGACCTCACCGCCCTTGCCAGAGACAGTGACTGGCGCGATCTCCCAGTCAAACGACCCCGCCGCTGCAGCGGCTTGCGCACGCTGTACCGAAGCGATGGCATAAGCATCTTGTTGCTCGCGCGTGAACTGATACTTGGCTGCGCAGTCCTCAGCATAGGTCCCCATGGATCGGCCACGCTCGTAAGCATCTTCCAAACCATCCAGCATCATGTGGTCGTAAATCATTCCGTGCCCGATGCGATAACCACCGCGCGCTTTCGGAATCAAATACGGTGCATTGGTCATCGACTCCATACCACCGGCGACCACTACGGCATTGGTGCCTGCGATCAATGAATCAAACCCGTAGATCGTGGCCTGCATCGCCGACCCGCACATCTTCGACAACGTGACAGCGCCTGCCGACACTGGAACCCCGGCTTTGATCGCCGCCTGGCGCGCCGGCGCCTGCCCCTGCCCGGCCATCAGGCAGTTACCGAAAATAACTTCATCCACCGAATCTGCTTTGACGCCGCTGCGTTCAAGCGCGGCGCGAATCGCTACTGCGCCGAGATCAGCCGCCGCAAGTCCTGCAAAGTCACCTTGAAACGCACCCATCGGCGTACGTGCTGCACCGACAATAACGATCGGATCCTGCATTGCTTTCTCCTGTGATCAAGCCGCGTTGGCGGCTGGCGCACCCGCGCTCTGCTGATGAATGAAACGAATCTCTTGCGGGTAAGGGAATACATCCTCTACCTGCCCCTCGAGGATGCGCGCTTTCTTTTGCCGCCAGTAGTCAGCGCTCAACAAGTCGGCGTGATACTTCATGAAGTAATGGCGGACTTTGGGATTGCCGAGCAGGAAGACACTAAACTGCTCGGGGAATACGTCATTCTTCGCTACCGAATACCAAGGTTCGCTCGCCATCTCATCTTCCTCGTTGCGCGGCGCCGGGATATCTCGGAAATTGCAATCCGTGATGTACTCGATCTCGTCATAGTCATAAAACACAACACGACCTTGACGAGTAACCCCAAAATTCTTGTACAGCATGTCGCCAGGGAAGATATTCGCAGCCACCAGATCTTTGATGGCGTTGCCGTACTCGCGCACACCATGCTCCATTTTTGCGTCATCACCGGCGGCTTCGGCTTCGGTCAGCCAGATATTCAGCGGCGTCATGCGGCGCTCGATGTAAAGATGGCGAACGATCACCTGGTCATTTTCTTCTTCGATCAGCGATGGCGCCACGTCCTTCAACTCGTCGAGCAACTCGTCCGGGAAGCGAGCGCGCGGAAAAGCTACGTTCGAATACTCCAGCGTATCTGCCATACGGCCAACACGGTCGTGGTATTTGACGAGCAGGTATTTCTCCTTGACTAGCTCGCGCGTGGTTTCTTTAGGCGCCGGGAAATGATCCTTGATCACTTTGAATACATATGGAAATGACGGCAGCGCGAACACCACCATCACCAGCCCGCGGATACCGGGTGCGATGGCAAAGTTGTCCGACGAGTGCGCGAGGTGATGCAAGAAGTCACGGTAGAACGCTGCCTTGCCCTGCTTCTGCAAACCGAGAATCGTATAAATCTCGCCGCGCGGCTTGCTGGGCATGATGTTGTGCAAGAAATTCACATAAGCCGACGGCACTTCCATGTCGACCATGAAGTAGGCGCGCGTAAAAGAAAACAGCAAGGTGATCTGACTCGGGTCGGTCAGCAAGGCATCAATGAATAATGCGCCGCGCCGGTTGTGCAGCACCGGAATCACAAATCCGTAACTCTGACTGCCATTGACTAACTTTCCTACCAAGTAGGCGCCCTTATTACGCAAAAAGGGTGACGACAATACCTGCAACTGGTAATTCGCTTCCTGCTTTTCATTACCAGGCAGCGCATTCAATCGCGCCTCGACCATGGTGAGGTCATGCTCAAGATCTGCAAACTCACCGGCAAACTGAAAATTTGTCACCATGCGGCGAAGTGCATTACGCATGCCGTCTTTGGCAGGGTAGTACACGCGATAGGCAGGGACGCTCTCGCGTGGCTCGATGTACTCCGTCGAAATGGTTGGCCAGACGAAGATGAAGTCGTTGTTGAAGTACGTGCGGTGCAGAATGCTGCAACATACCGAGTTGAAAAAAGTCTCCGCTAGCTCAGGTTGCCGATGCTCGGTCAGCATGCCGATGTAGTGCAGCTTCACCTCGCGCCAAACGGTATCGGTCAGATCCTCTTGCGCGTACTCATCCTCCAGCATTTGCACGCACTCTTGTACACGGCGATCATAAAACGCGATTCGCTCACGCGCCTCGGCCTGCGCTATCTTCCACGTCAATTGTTCGAAGTGGCGACGCGCAGCCTGGCTCGTTTCGCGGAACAGGCGATAGTGCTTGTCAAAGCCATCAATAATGACGCGCGCAATATCAAATGCAATCTGCGATGACAACAGCTTGGGGAAGTGTTGCATGTGCGGCGCTATCCTTTCAGGCAGTCTCGGCGAATAATTCGCGGCCAATTAGCATGCGCCGGATCTCGCTGGTACCGGCACCAATTTCATACAACTTGGCGTCACGCCATAGGCGGCCGGTCGGGTATTCGTTGATGTAGCCGTTACCACCGAGCGCTTGAATCGCTTCGCCAGCCATCCATGTCGCCTTCTCGGCGGAATACAAAATCGCTCCCGCTGCATCTTTACGCAAGGCCCGCACTTGCTCCGGTGTGCTGGCACGGTCACATGCCTGACCGACTGCATAGACATAGGCTTTGCACGCCATCATCGTTGAGTACATATCCGCCAGCTTGCCCTGCATAAGTTGAAATTCACCAATCGGCTGGCCGAACTGCTTGCGATCATGCACATAGGGCACTACCACGTCCATACACGCTTGCATGATGCCGAGTGGCCCACCGGACAGTACCGCACGCTCGTAGTCCAAGCCAGACATCAAGACATTCACGCCGCGGCCCAGACCGCCGAGCACGTTTTCGGCGGGCACTTCGCAATCTTGAAAGACCAGCTCTCCGGTGTGTGAGCCACGCATGCCGAGCTTGTCCAGCTTTTGTGCGACCGAAAAGCCTTTGAAGTTTTTCTCGATCAGAAATGCGGTGATCCCTCGAGGGCCCGCCTCAAGATCATTTTTTGCGTACACCACCATGACATCGGCATCCGGGCCATTAGTGATCCACATCTTGCTGCCGTTGAGTACCCAGTGGTCGCGTTTGAAGTCGGCACGCAGGCGCATGCCGACCACATCGGAGCCGGCGTTTGGTTCTGACATCGCCAGCGCACCGATATGCTCACCTGAAATTAGCTTCGGCAAATATTTTGCCTTTTGCTCGTCGCTACCGTTGCGACGGATCTGATTCACGCATAAATTCGAGTGGGCGCCGTAGGAGAGTCCGACCGATGCTGAAGCGCGAGAAATTTCCTCCATCGCGATAATGTGCGCAAGGTAGCCCATCGCGCTGCCCCCGTAGGCCTCGTCAGCGGTAATACCTAGCAGACCGAGATCGCCCATTTTGTGCCACAGGTCCATGGGGAACTGATCACTGCGATCGATCGCTTCCGCGCGCGGTGCTATTTCAGCTGATGCGAATTGTTGGATAGCGTCACGTAGTGCTGCGATATCGTCGCCATGGTCAAAGCTCAGGCCGGGCAAATTAAGCATGCGAATTCCTTGGTGCAGAATAATCGGGTTCAGGCGACGCGCCGCACGCTAGCGCTCTTGCGCTTGGTTTGGCCCTCGTCGAGCAGACGGCGGCATTGCGCCTCATGCATCGCAATCTCGGACAGAGTTACTTCCAGATCTTCGCGCTGCTGCTCTAGCATCTCGCGGTGGCGCGACAGCACCAGCAGAAAATGTTTTAGCTGTGCCGAAGAATCTTTCGGCGAGTCATACATATCCACCAGATCCTTAATCTCCGACAGCGTCAGGCCTAGTCGCTTGCCACGCAGCGTGAGCTTCAAGCGCGTGCGATCGCGCGCGCCATAAACCCGTACCCGGCCACCACTGCCTTCGCGCTTTGGACTGATCAGTCCCTGATCCTCATAAAAGCGGATGGTGCGCGGCGTAATGTCGAATTCGCGCGCTAGCTCTGTGATGGTGTAAGTCGCCATGGCCATGGGGGTGTAATGCACGCGCCGGGCAAGGCGCGCTGGGGGGTAGAATGGACGTTTACGTAAACGTCAATTGCCAGCTATTGTAGGCGCGCCAGCATCCATTGCAAGCCCTTGCGCGTCAACGGCGAAAGCACTGCCATGAACCCACTGGAATCCGAGCTCTCTTACCCGTTTGGGGAAACCTTGCCATCCACTGGCGCGGCGCTGCCAGTCGTTCCCGGCGTGCGCTGGATACGGATGGGCCTGCCTTTCGCGCTCAACCATATCAACCTCTGGTTACTGGAGGATGGGGATGGTTGGGCAGTCGTTGATTGCGGAATTGCTAACGATGCCACGCGCACGGCTTGGGAGCAGGTATTTTCCGAGTCGCTTGATGGCCGTCCAATCACCCGGGTAATCGTCACCCATTGCCATCCTGACCATGTTGGCCTCGCGGCCTGGCTATGCGAACGCTGGCAGGTCCCGTTATGGATGACTGTCGGTGAGTACGGTTTTGCTCGCATGATGTCTGCCGGGCTTCCGGGCGCTGACGGCCCCGCGATGATCCCGCATTTTCGTCGCCATGGCCTGCTCGATACCGAAAAGCTGGCGCAACTGGAGGGCCGAAAGCAGTATTACCCGACCCTGGTGCCGAAGGTACCGGAGCAGTTCATCCGACTGGATTCACGCACGCCGATTCGCATTGGCGCGCACACCTGGCGCGTAATTATCGGTACCGGACACTCGCCCGAGCATGCCGCGCTGTATTGCGAGTCGCTGAACGTGCTGATCTCCGGTGACATGCTGCTGCCTAAAATCTCGACCAATACCTCGGTATTCGCCATCGAGCCTGAATCCGACGCTGTGGGGCAGTTTCTTGATTCACTCCAGCAGTTCAGCCCCTTGCCGGAGCAAACACTAGTGTTGCCTTCGCATGGCAAACCCTTTCTCGGCATTCGGCAACGCGTGCGGCAATTGGAGGCACACCATGCCGAGAGGCTAGATGAGGTTCGGGAGGCGTGCAGTACCCCGCATTCCGCTGCGGATATCGTACCTTTGATGTTCAAGCGCGACCTCGACATGCACCAACTCACTTTCGCCATGGGCGAAGCACTCGCACATCTGCATCGATTATGGTTCGCCGGTGAATTGAGGCGCACGCACGATGACGATGGTGTAATTCGCTTCGTCACACAGCGCTAAAGACGCCCACCAACAGTCGCCGCCACGAAAGCGCTCGGCCAGTAACCGAGTGCTTTAACAATGGAGGATTCTCCCCGCAGCCTCCATTTGCGATGTTTCACATCGACTCAACGCTTTCGGCGCATTTTGGGAGAGCCTTTTGATGTGCGCCGCAACAAAACCTCTCAAATACTCTTTGAGCCTAGATCAGCCATTAATTCTTATTCAACCAAATTTTGTTTGTTAACAAATAATCGCCATCATTAGGACTGACTATTACACGGCCGCATGGAATAGTGTGAGCCATGAAAAATAGTTGTGCCCCATGAACTCATCACAAGAACGCTTGGCATTCAGCGAAAGGCTGCAACAAGCGCTGCGTAACGCCGAGTACTCGCCGCATAGCCCAACCCAGCTAGCACGGGAATTCAATGAGCGTTTCAAAGGTCACCCTGTGACCGTACACGCTGCACGCAAGTGGCTGCAAGGTGAATCCATTCCGACGCAGGAGAAACTGCGCGCACTGGCGGGATGGCTGGACGTGCCAGCCGACTGGCTGCGCTTCGGCAATGGCGATACCCGCAAAGGTGGCGGCGCGGATACCAGCATGACGGATCAACGCGCTACCGCATTGCTAAGCCAACTTGATGAGCACCATCGGCAGATCGGCCTCGATATGCTTCGGGCCTTGGTGCGTACCTACAAGAAAAAATAGGCGCTTACCTCTTCTTGGCGACTAGTGCATCCATCACGAGCAAAGTCGCACTATTCAGTACTTCCTCCGGAGCGCCCCGCATACTCTGACCAACAATCGATGGCGAGGTCACATACTGACCGTCGATCGCGACCGTCGGTACACCATCAATACGGAATGCTTCCTGTAGCTGTCGCACTCGGGTAACTTTACTTTGCACACTGAAGGAATTAAACGTCTCACCAAATTTTTTCGAATCAATGCTTTGCTTCTCAATGAAAGCCATGATCTCGGGCTCGGTGTTAAGTTTCATGCGCCGCTGGTGAATCGCATCGAACACCACGGCGTGCAGGTCAAGCCGACTCATGGCTTCCAGCGCAAAGTAGAGCTTCTGCTGCGGTGCGAATGATTCGCGAAATCCAACCGGAATACGCTTGAGTACAATGCGGTCACCCTGCTTTTTCGCCCATTCCGCGAGATGCGGTTCGAAGGCATGACAGTGCGGGCAGTTGTACCAAAAGAATTCGAGCACCTCGACCTTTTTGCCGGTGTCCGTCGGCTGCGGCTGCGACAGCCGCTGATACTCGACACCCTCAACCGGTGCGTTCGGGGCAGCAGTAACGCCGGCCGAGACCAAGCCCAGGCTGGCGATCAACAACAAGCTTTGCAACAGTCGCATGAGGCTTTCCTATCGTATGATTTATTTCGGGACGCGCACCACAGCAGCGTCGACACCATTATCTGACAAGCGAACTCGCGCCCGATTCATGCCCTCGACATCGTCGAACGGTCCGACACGAACCCGATACAGCGTGCCCATGTCCGATTTGCGCTCGGCAATGGTAGCAGCCACACCCATCAGCGCCAGTCGCGCCTTGGTAGCCTCTGCATCTTGACGTTCGCGGAACGCGCCCGCCTGCAGATAGTAAGTGAAGCCACCGCTGCCTGCTGAAGAAGGGGGCTCTGCCACTGGCGCAGGACTTGTCGCAGGCTTTTCATTCTGGCGAGCGCTTGCCGCCGGCGTTGCTGGCCGCTTGGGCTCGACCGCCGCATCCGGTGGCGGGGCAGGTGGAGCCGCGGTGGTGTTCGCTGCAGCATCGCGCGATTCACGCGCGCTACTCTGCAGTGACTTATTGGGGTCACCCAGATCGCCGGCCGACTGAGACGGTTTACCGATCTTGTCGATAAACGGCAGTGGCGTTTTCATGATGGTCATCGCTATACCCACGGCGATCAACAAACCAATGATCAGGCCAATGATCAGACCGGCGGTTGTCCCACCCTGCTGCCGATAGATGCCGCGCTGAACGTTCATGCCTACATTCTCGCTGGCGCAGAGACGCCGATCAGCGCCAAGCCATTGCGTAGTACCTGACGCGTAGCTAGTAGCAGCGCAAGCCGTGCATGCTTGAGTGAAGTGTCATCGACCAGGACCCTCTCTGCGTTGTAATAGCTGTGCAGATCGCCGGCCAACTCACGCAAGTAGAAAGCTACCTGATGCGGACCAAGTTCGTCAGCGGCTTTTTTCAGGACCTCTGGGTAATCAGCCAGTTTGGCCAACAAGCTTGCCTCGCGTGGCGAGTTCAGTGCGGACAAATCCGTCGTCTGCAATAGTGCTTCATCACCACCCCATTGCGCCAGTACCGAGCAGATACGTGCATGGGCATACTGCACGTAATACACTGGGTTTTCGTCGGACTGCGCCAGTGCGAGGTCGACGTCGAAAACAAATTCGGTATCCGCCTTTCGCGAGATAAGGAAGAATCGTACCGCATCACGACCGCGCGTGAGATCCCGCTGCCCGTGAGCATCCACTGCGTCGCCGGCTGACCATTCGATCAGGTCGCGCAAGGTGACGTAAGAGCCCGCGCGCTTGGAGATTTTTACTTCTTCGCCATTGCGCATCACCGTGACCATCTTGTGCAGCACATAGTCTGGGTAACCCTGCGGGATGCCGATGCCGACCGCCTGCAAGCCCGCACGCACCCGCGCAATCGTGCCATGGTGGTCGCTACCTTGAATATTGATCACTTTATGAAAGCCTCGCTGCCACTTGGTGACGTGATATGCCACATCCGGTACAAAGTAGGTGTATGCACCATCGGATTTCTTCATCACACGGTCTTTATCATCACCGTATTCTGTGCTCTTGAGCCACAACGCGCCTTCTTGCTCGTAGGTCTTGCCAGCTGCTTTGATTGCACTGACCGCTGCTTCGACCTTGCCATCGCTGTAGAGCGATGATTCAAGGTAGTAGTTATCGAAGCGGACACCGAATGCTTGCAGATCAAGATCCTGCTCATGCCGCAGGTAAGCAACGGCAAAGCGACGAATCGATTCAATATCGTTGATATCACCGTTCGCAGTGACCGGCTCGCCATCGGCTGCAGCAACCGTTTTTTTGGCGATGAAATCAGCAGCAATATCCGCGATGTAGTCACCGTTATAGGCAGACTCAGGCCAGTCGGCGTCACCCGGCTTGCCGCCCTTGGCGCGCGCTTGCACAGAGGTGGCGAGGGTCGCGATTTGCACACCGGCGTCGTTGTAATAGAACTCGCGCTGAACCGAATAACCCTGTGCCTCGAGCAAGGCGCAAATCGCGTCACCCAAAGCACCTTGTCGTCCATGGCCAACATGCAACGGCCCGGTTGGATTAGCCGACACGAATTCGACCAATACCTTACTTGGCTCAGCCAGGCTGCTGCGGCCATAACACTGGATATCGGTAAAGATGCGGCCGATCACGGCCTGCTTCGCCGCCAAAGCGACACGCAGATTGATGAAGCCGGGGCCAGCGATGTCAATCGACTCGATCAGACCGACGCGCGATGGATGGGCAAGCACCGCGTCTGCGATCACCTGAGCCAACTCGCGCGGATTGCGCTTGAGTGGCTTAGCCAGCTGCATCGCTAAATTGCAGGCCAGATCACCGTGGGTAGGATCTCGCGGGCGCTCAAGGGTAATGACAGGCATGACGATATCCGTGCCAACGATCAATGGCGCAACCGATTGGGCGAATAGCGTGCTGACCTGTTCTTTGTGTTGCTGTTGCATGGTGTGCGAGCTGCGCGGGCGCGATGTCTCAAAAGAAAGGCAAATTATAACGGGCGCTTAGTGGCCCTCGTGCAACGATCGCTTCTAAAGCCCGATTTGCTGCAGCGTAAGCATGCTCGCTATCACGCTGTAAACATTTTTAATCAGTTGTCAGTGCTCAAGAAGGCCATCAGGCCTTGCCCTAAGTTCGTCACTGCCGTGCGGTCGAGCACCGTTACGCGCCAATTTCCGATGACGAAAAGGGAGTAGTGATGAGATATTTGATGGCGAGGCTTGGTGTAATTGCAGCACTGGTGGTCGGGCTTGCAGCATGTGGTGACGGTAGCGGCGTCAGCGGCGGCTCTTTGAGCGGTAGTGGGGTTGGTAGCAGCGGCGTCGCCACCTTGAGCGTTAGCGGGACTGGCACTGGCACCAGTACTGGTACTGGCACGGGTACTGGCACGGCGGCAATAGCAATGACCAAAGTCCCTGCCCAATAGGTGTATCCGCGTGCAGCGGTGCCGCACTCGGCGTGTCCGTAGGCGCCATACAGCTCAGCAAAAACGGCCTGCAAACCATCAGCTTGTCTACCACCGATCTGCTTCCGAATAATGCCAATACAGCTGAAGCTTTCGGCTTATTACCGACCAATGAAGGCTTTGCCGAGCTGCGTGTTTTGCATGACGCCGATGCCAACGTCCGCGCCGTTGATTTGTTGCTGTCACAGCTCAAGCTATTTTGGAATGGCAGATCAGAGCGGCCGCGTATTGTTGAAAACTTTGGCTTGAAACGTGGAAGAGTTCAATTAGGTGAACAAGGCATGTCAACACTGGTGGCGCTGCCGCCGCAAGGCGATACGTTTTGGGATAACAATGCGTCGACGTTTACCGGGACACAAAACAACTACGCAAACAACCATTATTTCGAACGTCCCGCGCCAGCTTGCGACAGTACCGATAGCATTTGTGTGACTGCCGCCAATAATGGACTTCGCTTTCTCGCCGGCAACTGGCGAAATGGCGGTTTGAGGCCGAACCAGATCAATGCAACTCGCTTGCACGACGATGGCGCGACCCAGGCACCGGATCAAATACCTTTCGCCGGCTTCAAAGGCTACCGCGACCTCTGGAACTGGAATTACCAGTACGCTCATGTGGCGGGCTGGGTCACCAAAGACACCATCAACATTCAAGAGTGGGGCGGTGGTACAGAACACAATAAAGAACGGCGCGGCACTATCGCATTCGGCCTACTGACCGACCCTGCCTCTTTGCCGAGTAGTGGTACCGCCCTCTACAGGGGCTACGCGCGCGGTTGGTACAGCCCGGATGGACAAACCGAGGTGTATCCCATTGCAGCCGATATGGAAGTGACCGTTGATTTCAGCGCGCGGCAAGCTACGCTGCGACTTTTTAATGTCCGTATCGATGAAGTACTCCCGGCGAATATGGAGCCGAGCGTCAAGCTCGCCATCGGCAGCGCCAATGTGCTGCCCTTCGGCACGCCAAGCAACACGGCCATCGGTGGGATCACCCATGGTGACGCAGCCGGGTACGCGGGCCTACGGTTTTTTGGTCCGCTCAATAGCGGTACGCCGCCTGAGCTGGCGGGAAGTTTTTCTATCAAGGGAGTGAGTGGCATCACCGCCATCGGTGGCTTCATCGCTCGACGCGTTGTGCAATAGGCAGATCGCCAGAGCAACCGCGTCTGGCTCAATCGCCGAGACAGTTCGCTAACCAACAGCGCAAGGAAGCATCTTCATCATCATGACAGGCACCCTCAACAAGGCCATGCTAATCGGCCATCTTGGACACAATCCTGACGTTCGAACCACGCACAATGGTGAGTGCGTGGCACATCTTTCAGTTGCGACCAGTGAGAATTGGAAAAACAAATCCGCCGGCGCGCGCCGTGATGCAACCGAGTGGCATCGCGTAGTGCTGTACAAGCGTTTAGCGGAAATCGCCGGGCAGCATCTGAAAAAAGGTGCCCTCGTATATATCGAGGGGTATCTACAGACGCGCAAGTGGACCGGTAAAGATGGCTTAGAACGTCATACGACTGAAATTGTCGGCAACGAGCTGCGGATGCTTCAACGCGCAGGAGAGCAACATATCGGACTGTCTTCGCATGAAGACCCTATTCCCGATCGCGACCTGGTCCGTCGCGTAACGGCCAATGAAGTGGCTCCTTAGGAGATTTGTCTGGCCATTGCGCTATAGACCGAACCGCTGGCAGACCCCGGCTACCCACTCGGATGGAAAGGCAGATGCTTTTTAATTCGTAGAACATCCGGATGGGTCATGATGAAAGCGAACGGTCGAGTAAATTACCTCCCGCGGGAAACCCAGCCCCTTCACTTTCAGCCGACTCCCACCTTCGTCACCATCTTTGGCGATGGCGTCGATCCTTCGAGTGAGGACTGTATTCGGCGGGCACTGAGCCGTACGCAAATGCAAAAGTCAGACGTGTTGCTCAGCGAACTTGATATGGGGACTGCTTTGCGGCGAGTAGCGAAGCAATGCGGCACCGCAGATAATGTGATGATTCTGGCGCATAGTGAAAACGTGGGACATGAGCCCTCCGATCCGGAATCGCAGCTGCACACAATCGTGTTTTCAGAAAAGCGCAAGGAGGCAATCCACACAAAGCACTTGCTTTATTTACTCAGGGAAAGCGACACTCGCTCTGGGACCCAGCGATCGCCGAAGCGGATCGTGCACCTGATTGGTTGCGGCGCGGGCGCGCTTCGCTCGCAAATCAAACCCAGCGATCCGCTGTGGAAGTCCGCCTATGTGTTGCTCTACTCCAGCAAGAAAACCACCAGCCTGGATGCCGTCGGAAATTCTGTGGCCGCAGCGATTCGCTATGTCGATCATTGTGACAGGGCCGAGAAGCCGGTCGACCCGCTCAGACTTTTTTACATTGCTGGGCTGCGGCGTTCGGATTGCATGACGCTGATGGGTGGGAATTTGCAAGCTCCGCTGGTCTGGCACGCGCCGAAGTCGATTCACTCCCTCAATGATCACACTTCTCTCGCCACCTTGGACGGAACGGAAAGAGACTTGAAGCGGTTTAACCTCCACGTGAAAAAAACGGGGCCCGAAGAACGCGCATTGATTCCTGATGCCTCTTTGCGCGAGTTTCTGTCGGCTCGTATCGCGCATGGCGACGAGGATGCTGTCATGAACGTGGTGGGATCCCACCCGGAGCTTCTGAACTCTCTCTCAAACACTGGGTTGTCACCGCTCATCGAAGCCCTTGAAGAAAGTGACACCTCTCTACTCACTGAGCTGCTGTCTGCAGGCGCGGACCCCAACTTGCCGAATGCGGAAGGAAACACTCCGCTGATGGTGGCGGTCGACCTGCGAGAGAAAGCGGCTATTCCGATACTCCTTAACCACGGCGCGCAATCGGATGTAGGTAATCCCTACTCCGCACTCGAGCTATCGGTGCTGGACAACGACGCCGAAATGCTGACGCTGCTGCTGCAGGATGGTTTGGGTTACTCGATCGCCGGACTGAAAAAGCCGGCGCTACTGGCAAGGACCAGTGGCAACCACGTCTTGCTCGGGTTGTTGCTGAAAGCCCAGTTCCGCACTACGTGAGTCCCTGCCCCGCATGGGCCCCATTGCCTGAAAGCTGGCGCGGCTGGCGGGGTTCGCCCACATGCTGCGGGCCGCGGATTCGCTTGCAAGCGAATCCCTTCGATCCCCGTCGAGAGCCAAACTATTGGCTCTCTCAAATCCTGAAATGAAAACGCCCACACACGGTGGGCTTTTGGGTACTGGCGCGGCTGGCGGGGATCGAACCCACGACCCTTGGCTTCGGAGGCCAATACTCTATCCACTGAGCTACAGCCGCATCTGAGAGGCGCCGCGAAGGATACCGGTTTTCAATCGGGCAGTCCATGAAACGCCGACTCGAGAGGAATCGATTTCCGCGATTCGTCTATAATTTCGGGCTTTGCATGTCTTGCTGGCTTTATGCCACCACCCAACGAGGAAATCATGAGTGACGCCCACAGTGAATCGCCCATCAAAACGCCGAACCAGCTAATCGCTGTGATCGTCGCCTCTTTCGTCGTACCTATAGCGACAATTCTGCTGCTAGTGAATTTCGTTGGAAACACCTCGAAACTAGGCGCCGACAGCGCTTCACAGTCTCCCGAGGCAGTTGCTGAACGTATTCGCCCGGTAGCCGACGTCAGCTTTACGATGCCGGATCAGCCAGAGGGCGCACCGGCTCACGCTGCGGCTGGAGGTGCGGTGGCGCTGAAATCCGGCGAGCAGGTCTACAACGCTGCATGCGCAGCCTGCCATGGCGCAGGGGTTGCCGGCGCTCCCAAGAAGGGTGACTCAGGCGCCTGGTCGGCACGTATCGGTCAAGGCTATGACACGCTGGTCTCACACGCGATCAAAGGCATTCGCGGTATGCCCGCCAAGGGCGGTAATGCCAGTTTGGATGACATTGAAGTCGCGCGCGCCGTAGTTCATTTGGCCAATGCCTCTGGCGCGAAGTTTAAAGAGCCTGCAGCAAAATAGTTCGTCTGCTGACCATGGCGTCGTCGAGTGCCGACGCCTAGTGGTCTCTCTGCCGCAAAAATACCCAGGCTGCTGCGGCCGCCGCAAGCGCCAACAAAGCGGGCTTCAGCAAACGACTGCCACGAGCGCGCCCGAATAGCCATGGCACTGCGGTGGCGACTAGGGACATCCGCTTGTGCGCCAGCACAAACTTCAACAAACCAAACAGCTGCCCCCCGACTGCCTTGGGTTTGGCCGCCTCCTTCAGCGCCACTCTGGCCTGAATAATCTCTAACCGATAAAGCGCGCCTTGTAACATCAGCAGCTTGCAACGCGCCTCACGCTCTGCACGGCTCATACTTTTTGCTCCGTATCGTCATGCTGATCCAGCAGCGCAGCGCGGTCTTTTTCTAGCTCGGCGAGCGTGGTCGGGAATCCGATTTGTCCACTGGCGATTATGCTGCGCGCTTTCCAGAGCATGCCTAAGGTCAGCAGCAAGTAAGCCAAAAACAGAATCAGCAGAATACGCCAGCCCATCGCATCCCACGCCAGCGCGATAATCATGGCGGATAGACTTAATAGCGCGAACGCTGCAGCTAGCACGGCCAGCGCCCCGAGCAGCAGCACGCGCAACACCGCGTCGCGCGCATCGGCCAACTCCATAACCGCCATCGACAAACGCACCCCAACCAGTTTGAGCACGCTCGTGATCATGGTGCCGACGCTTGAAGCAAGGCCGCTAGCGGGCGGCTCGGCCGATGCGTTCATTGCTCAGCGCCGTGCGATCAGCATGCCCACCAACAGACCGACGGCTCCCGCAATGCCGATGGCGCGCCAAGGATACTCATGCACATACTCATCGGTGTCATGGGCAATCTTGCGTCCTTTTTGAACTGCGGCGTCCTGCAAGTCATGCGCACGCGTGATCGCATGATCCAGCATCTTCATACCCTTCGAACGCAACTCTTCTGCTTTGGCGCCGCCGGCACTAGTCGCCTCATCAAACAAAGCCTGAGCATCGCGCACCAGTGCTTTGAGATCATTGCGGGCAGTCGTGGTCGTGGAATCGGACATCGGGACTCTCCTTGGAAGAAACGAGCTGAAGATCATACGCCTGCATGGTCGTCACCCAAACAAAGACCATGCCCATTACTCAAGCAAGACCGTAACGAATTTTGTACCAGAGGATTCCTATCCACTCATGCAATGCATAGCTACTGGTCTCCAATTCACTGGCCTTCGGAATGAAACTCGCGATATCAATCGGTCGCCGTCCAAGAAACCGGGTGGGTGCAACAACAACCTCAAACCCCGCCGTCACAAACGCACGCTTAGCACGCGGCATATGCATAGCGTCAGTCACCAACAAGATACGGTGCACGCCGTCGACGGCTAATTGCTGCGCAGCATGCTTGGCATTTTCTGCCGTGTTGTCGGATGTTTGCTCTTGCCAACGGGCTGTCACACCAAAATCCTCACGGAGTGTGCGCGCCATCAATGCTGCTTCGCTTTCGCCGAGTGTGTCTGGGGCACCGCCACTGACCAGCACCGGAAGACCGGTCAGACGATGCAGCCGTGCGCCGTGCCGCAAGCGCATCAGCGTTGCGGTGGAGGGTTGGTCCCGTCCGGCATCTTCCGGCGCGCCGTACACCCGCCCGCCACCGAGAATGACGATGGCATGGGCGCCGCTTTGCGATGGGACGGCCAGTGGTAAGGCGGCACTCTCCAACGGCGCAACCAACAAGCGCGAACCTGCTTGCGTCGAGAGGCCGATCAAGAGCAGCGCTGCCAGCGCGACGATTACTCGCCCGACAACGCGCCAGCGATAAGCCAGCCAGCTGCCGAGTAGGGCAAGCAGTACTAGCGATAGGGGCGGCAACAACAGCGCGGCAACCGCATTGGTGACTAACCAGGACAGACTCACAGCGGCTCAGGCCTCCGAAAAAGATCGTCGTCAAATGGCTGCGGCGCCGGGCTGCTCGACACTGAACCGACGGTTGGGTACAATTCGCCCCTTTCGCGCGCCGCAAGCGCTCGATTGGAGCGGTAGTTCAGTTGGTTAGAATACCGGCCTGTCACGCCGGGGGTCGCGGGTTCGAGCCCCGTCCGCTCCGCCAGTTTCTCAGATGCCCACCTTGTGTGGGCATTTTCATTTCCAGGAGCGGAGAGAGCCAATAGTTTGGCTCTCGACGGGGATCGAAGGGATTCGCTTACAAGCGAATCCGCGGCCCGCAGGATGTGGGCGAGCCCCGTCCGCTCCGCCAGTTTCTCAGATGCCCACCTTGTGTGGGCATTTTCATTTGTTTTCTACTGCGGGGTCGGCAATGGCTGCTGCCGTTCATGCTGCACAAGTATCCAGGGCTTCACCACCGCCGCCCACAGCAGCGCGTCTTGTTCGTACCAGCTACTCGCCTGCTCATCAGTGACTTTTCTCACCAAGCCAGCGCTCATCCAACTGAGCACGCTATCCTTGTCATCGGCAGCGATGCGTGCGCCGACGTCAATCAGGTCGAGCTCACCAGCGACCCAAATCACGCTACCGCCGGCAAAAAAACGCTCAAGCTCTGTCCAGTGCATCTGCGCAGTCTGCTCATTGAGCTCGTTGCGTAGTGATGCAAGAATTTTTTCATTGATCATGATGCAGGTTCAATAGTGCGGCGGCTTCTCATTCGCGGACAGTGCGTCAGGCGTACGCGCATGGACGTCTGCCAATCGTTTCGCCAACGCCACGCAGAGTGCGTCGAGTTCGTCGAGCTTGACTTGCTGTTGGTAGACTGTCTGGTTCAACACGTCCAACAAGTATTCCTGATGCGCGAGCTTGCTCTCGATTTGGATTAATCGCTCTTCCATACGCTTCCTCTTATGGCGTTTTTGAATTGCCGCGGCACGCATCCGAACAGTATTTCACCTCGGCCCAGTTGGCCGCCCATTTTTTTCGCCAGGTGAAAGGGCGTCCGCAGGTAACGCAGGTCTTTACCGGCAAATCGTGCGGATTGCGGAAACCGGTTCGCGGCTTCTTTTCCACGATTACGCCGCTTTCGGTTTCTGCAACAGCGCTTTCAAGTTTGCCAGCCTGTCTTGTGGCGTCATCGGCGCCTCATCCGATGACAGCGCATTTCCTTCTACCAGTTGCATCTCTTGAATGAACCGCGAAGGCTCGCACGGGGTACTGTCGCGTGCCCGCTTGCGCTGTTTGCACCAAGTAATCGTCAAACTACGCTGCGCACGTGTGATGCCGACATACATCAAGCGGCGCTCTTCTTCGATCCGTTGAGCGAAAGATTCGGGGGGCGCATCGGGATCACCCTTATGCGGCAAGATCCCCTCTTCTACACCCACCATGAACACATGGCCAAATTCGAGTCCTTTTGCCGCGTGTAGCGTGGACAGCCGCACCGCGTCGGGTTCTTCATCGCGACCCTCCAGCATACTCATCAACGCGACCATTTGGGTCAGCTCCAGCAACGATTTTTCTTCTGACAGTCCTTGCGCCCCACCACGGCCTTTTTCTTTCAGCCAACCGGTGAAGTCGAGTACGTTTTGCCATTTCTCTTGCGCTTGCTTGTCATCGAAGGTGTTGTACAGATACTGCTCGTAATCAATCGCCTTCATCATGTCATCGAGCACTGCTCCGGCATGGTCGCCGCCACCAACTTCATCTGCGCGCGAAGCGCGTGCCTCCAGCTGCTGGATGAATTCACAAAACTCGCGTAACGGAGTCAGCTGGCGATCGCTTAAACGCGCTTCAATGCCGCCCTTGTAAGCCGCCTCGAACAACGAGCAATTCCACTGCCGAGAGAATTCGCCAAGAACTTCGAGTGTCGCTTGACCAATACCTCGCCGCGGCGTTGTCACTGCGCGGATGAACGCGGGATCATCATCACCATTCGCAATCAGACGCAAATAGGCGACGACGTCCTTGATCTCTGCTCGGTCGAAAAAACTTTGCCCGCCCGACATCACATAGGGAATACGCTCACGCCGAAGGGCTTTCTCAAGCATGCGTGACTGGTGGTTGCCACGATAAAGAACGGCGTAGTCTGAGAATCGGGCACGCCGCTCGAATTTATGTACCGACAACAGAACGGCAACCTGATCAGCCTCGGCCTCATCATCGTCCATCGCATGCACTTGAATGGGATCACCGATGCCATGCTCCGACCAGAGCGATTTTTCGAATACCTTCGGGTTGTTTCCAATGACTGCATTAGCGGCATTGAGAATGCGGTTGCTTGAGCGGTAGTTCTGCTCCAGCTTGATTAGTTTTAACTCGGAAAAGTCCTGCTGCAAGTTGCGCAAATTATCAATCGTGGCGCCGCGCCAAGCATAGATCGCTTGATCGTCATCGCCGACAGCAGTGAACATCGGTTTTTTGCCAATGCCGGTTACCAGTAGCTTTAACAGTTCATATTGGCAGGTATTGGTATCTTGGTACTCATCAATCAGCAAATAACGTAAGCGACGTTGCCAGCGATCGCGCGCCGCCTCATCGGCACGAAACAGCTCAACCGGCAGACGGATCAGGTCATCAAAGTCAACCGACTGATAGCTGGCCAGTGTGGCGATGTAATTGCGATAAACACGCGCAGCTTGCGCCTGCGGTTCATCTTGAACCTGACTTAAGACCTGATCCGGTGAAAGCAGCGCATTTTTCCATAACGAGATCTGCTGTTGCAGGCGACGGATTAGCGCTTTATCGGTCGTCACCGCTAAGTCTTGGACGATAGCAAAACAATCGTCGCTGTCCATAATCGAAAAGCGCTCTTTTAGTCCCAGCGATGCTGCTTCACGACGCAGAATCTGAACACCAAGCGAGTGAAAGGTCGATACGGTCAGTTGCTTGGCTTGACCCGGCGCTTGCAGCAACTTGGCGACGCGCTCGCGCATTTCCATCGCCGCCTTGTTGGTAAAGGTGAGCGCGGCGATATTTCGCGGTTCGTAGCCACACTGCTCGATCAGGTGCGCAATCTTGGCAGTAATGACGCGCGTTTTACCCGAACCGGCGCCTGCGAGCACCAGGCAAGGCCCATCGACATGCCGGACTGCGGCATGCTGTTGCGCGTTCAAACCAGAGGACATGAAAAATGAGGCGGGGAATAAGCGATGGCGCGCCATTGTATCGAATTCCGCTGGGCATAGTCGTTCTATCTGGCCGCGTAACGCGTGGTAAAGTGAAACGATCGGACCGCGTCGCAACGCCAATGAAATTCACGCACCTTGTCGAAATCAATATGCCGGATAACCCGCTGGTGATGATCATCACGCGGGAGCAGTTATGGCGCGGCCTGGTATTACGCGCTGAACAACCGACCTTATTTGTGATGGGCCTTGACGCGTGCGAGATTACTTCACGCACGGACGATGCCTTATCACGCACACTGCGTTTCGGCGCGCTGCTGGTGTGCGATGAAGTGACATTTACACCCCACCAACTGGTGCATTATCACGTGCCGCAACAGGCGTCGATTCCAGCATCTGATTTGACCATGACGATTGAAGAGCCGCAGCCAGGCGCTTTATTTGTCCGCTTCGAATATGACGATCACAATGACGCCTTGGAGACTGATGAAGAGTCGTTTTATAACGGCTTCCGTCGCGAAGCCTACAAAGAAGCGGACATTGACACGGTTCGGGTGATTCGCGAGCTCGCACAGCAAGGCGGGCTGGATGCACCGATTCAATAAGCTGATATCCGGCCAGTAGCGCTCGCGGCGAAGCGTGCCCCTCGTGCACCGGCTACGGGGTTGGCAGTACGGTTCATCAGCGGCTCGATCAAATTAATCAGCTTATATGTCGATCGGGTCGACTTCCAACATCCAGTTCACCCGTGTTTTTATCGATCTTAGCGCTTGCATCCACGGCCGTAAAAATGCCTGCAGCTGCGGACGTGATGCTGATTCAAGCAGAAGCTGCGCGCGCTCTATACCAGCAACCCTTGTCATCGCCATAGGCACTGGGTCGTTGATGCTCACCCCCTGATGCGGTAATAGCGCCCGTGCCTGGGTCAGAAAATCCAGCGCGAGTTGCAGATCTTTGGCCTCGGCGCGTAGTAGTGCTTGAAATGAATAGGGCGGTAGATTGGCGCTGCGCCGTTCCGCTAGCATCGTATCGGCAAAACCTTGGTAGTCATGAGCGAGTAGCGCTTGGTAAAGAGGATGTTGCGGATACCGGGTTTGTATCAGCACCTCGGATTGTGAAGCACCGTCATCGTTAACCGTTGTCCTTCCTGCCCTCCCTGCGCGACCCGCAACCTGCATCAACTGTGCGAACAGGCGCTCACCTGCGCGATAGTCCTGCGAAAACAGAGCAGTATCCGGATTGATCACACCAACCAATGTCAGTCGCTGGAAATCATGTCCTTTGGCGACCATCTGCGTGCCCAACAAGATGTCGACGTCGCCGCGATGAACCGCGTCGAACGCTGCCTGCGCACTGCCTTTGCGGCGGGTAGAGTCGGCATCGATCCGCATCACCCGCGCGTCGGGAAACACGTGCTGCAGATGCTCTTCAACACGCTGCGTACCTCGCCCCAGCGGCTGTAAATCGACATTCCCGCAAGTGGGGCAAGCCGGCGGGATGCGCAGCTCTAGACTGCAGTGATGGCAGCGTAAACGCCGCTCTGGCTTGTGCAACACCATGAACGCCGTGCAGCGTCGGCAATTGCTGATCCATCCGCAGGCGTCGCAATGCATCACGGGCGCATAGCCACGTCGATTCAGAAATAGTAAGGACTGCTCGCCCTTTTCCAGGCGTTGCTTCAACGCCGCCAGCAATGGCGGCGAAAAGCCATCGGCTGCTTTATTGATCTCCGTATCGATCAGCCGCACTTTGGGTAATTGCGCGTTTTGGGCGGCGCGCTGAGTCAGTTGCAACCGTTGATATCTGCCGGTCGACACATGTAGCCAACTCTCCGCCGAAGGTGTTGCCGAGCCCAGCACCACCGGGATCTGTAGCTGGTGGGCGCGCCACACTGCAAGATCCCTTGCCGAGTAGCGCAGACCCTCTTGCTGTTTATAAGAAGGGTCGTGCTCTTCATCGATGATGATCATGTTCAGATGTGGCATCGATGATAGAACCGCCAATCGCGTTCCCAGCACGATGTCGGCCCTGCCAATGTGTGCTGCGAGCCAGTGACGCAGGCGTTCACCTTCCGCCAGTTGGCTGTGCAAGCTAACCACCTGAAGCCCGGGGAAGCGCGCACGCACGCTGGCTTCGAGCTGCGGGGTTAGATTAATTTCCGGCACCATGATCAACACCTGCGCGGGACGGCCGTCATCGCGTGCTCTTTGCAACACGCGCTCGGCAGCGTTCAGATAAACCTCGGTCTTGCCACTACCGGTGACACCGAACAGTAGATATGCCTGATAGCCTTCAGCACTCACGATGGCGTCGACCGCAATGTGCTGCTCGGTGTTCAGCTGTGGCCGCTGCACGCTGGTATCGGGCATCGGCTGCGGCGGTGTCTGGGCCAATTTTTTCAGGCCACGGTCCAGCGCTACTGTGCTTTCGGTACGCAGACCTTTGGGCAAACTGGGAAGCGCGACCTCCCCAAGGGGTCGCTGGTAATACTCCGCAGCAAAGCGACATAGTGAAATCCAATGGTCGCTCAGCGCCGGGAGCTGCCCGCGGACCTGAAGGAGCTGTCGCAACTTTGCTGGCTCAATCTCGCTGCTGTCCTTAACAGCGATCACCAGGCCGATGGTCTGTCGGCGCCCGAACGGGACCAGCACCAACTGGCCCTTGGTTGGCACTTGCTCCTCTTGGGTCGCTACCCACAGGTAATCGAAGGCGGTGTCCAGCGGCGCGTCCAGAACCACCGATAAGACCCGAGAACTCACGCGCCAAGCCTTTGCGAACTGCCAAGCCTCGATTGGGCCCCGTCGCCCCGCAGCAATTGGCGACGTGGTGGTCGCGTTGGCTCGGCCGAAACGCACGAGTCCAGACCGGTTGCGGCGGGATCAACTTGAACGAGATTTTTAAGGTAATTCTTCAAAAGTTTTTTTTAATGATCGCCGCAAAAAGCCTTTTTTTGGCTATCCACAATTTTTGTGGATAACTTTGTGCGCAACTGGGGCTTGACATGCCAAAAGCGAGATTTCATGCGGCTTGCAACAAATTGCTCAACTGAAACGCAATCCGGCACTCCCAATAAAATCAAAGGGTTAGCTTGGGCTCGGACAAGGCGAAAAAATTTTCTGATAAATTTTTTCAGAATCTTGACAGGAGCAGAATTTGTGAATAAGCGCAGCTCTCGGCCCAAAAAAACTTGCATAAATCGATTCAATCTGATCCATCCCGGCCAAAGCTTGGTGCCTTGGCCGGGGTGTCAACCTGGAATTGACAAAGGGGCTGTCAGCAGCACGCAAAAACCTGCTGCGGTGCCTAGCCTGAGGCCGGACACCTCCGGCCCAGAGTGTGGATAACTTTGTGAACAAGGCTTGTGCGAAGCAGAAACAATAAGCGGTGAGAAAACCATGCGCCTGACAAGAATTTCCGTATGCCACCAACCAAGCCCCTAATAATCAGGTACTTACGGCGACTAATTACTGTCCGCATTTAGACATTGCCGCAAGTGCTTGATTGGTGCTGCGGGTGGTTGGCCTGTGCATAAGTCGGCGGTCAACCAGCCGCCAAAACGTCGCAGCGCCTAACAGCGGCTGCCCAAGCTTAGGGAATCAGGCGCGCAGGGCTCGACTGATCTGGTGCACCGCATCCACCAACGCGTTGACTGACTCTGGTGGCGTAAATTGGGAAATACCATGACCGAGGTTGAACACGTGGCCGCTATCCGCTGTCGGCTTACCGAACGAGTTCAGCAATCGCTCCACCTCGGCACGAATTTGCTCAGGTTTCGCAAACAGCACATTCGGGTCAAGGTTGCCCTGTAGCGCGACCTTATGCCCAACCCGCTTGCGCGCCGTGCCTAGATTAACTGTCCAGTCCAGGCCCACCGCGTCGGCGCCGCAATCGGCGATCTCTTCCAGCCAGAGCCCGCCGCCCTTGGTAAACACGATACTGGGGATGCGTACGCCCTCATGCTCGCGCTTTAGCTGGCGGATTACCTCCCGCATGTAATGCAGGGAGAAAGCTTGGTAGACACCGTCCGCCAGCGCGCCGCCCCAGGTATCAAACACCATGACCGCTTGGGCGCCGGCCTCGATCTGGGCATTCAGATAGGCGGCGACTGCCGTCGCATTCACCGACAAGATGTGATGCATGAGGTCCGGTCGGTCATACAGCATGGTCTTAACCAGCCGGAAATCGTCCGAGCCGCCGCCCTCGACCATGTAGCAGGCCAACGTCCAGGGGCTACCGGAAAACCCGATCAGGGGTACCCGCCCGTTCAACTCACGCCGAATTTGGGTGACTGCATCGAACACGTATTGCAACTTGCCGAGGTCCGGCGCATGCAGTGCGCGCACCGCTGCCTCATCACGCAGCGGGTGCGCGAAACGAGGACCCTCGCCCTCGGCGAACGACAGGCCCAAGCCCATCGCGTCAGGCACGGTCAAGATGTCAGAGAACAAGATGGCCGCATCCAGCGCGTAGCGATCCAAGGGCTGCAGGGTAACCTCGGTGGCATAGTCTGGATTCGTTGCCAAGCCCATGAATGAACCCGCCTTGGCGCGCGTGGCCCGGTACTCGGGCAGATAACGGCCCGCCTGGCGCATGAGCCACATCGGCGTGTAGTCAGTCGGCTGGCGCATCAGCGCGCGCAGGAAGGTGTCGTTTTTCAGGGGTGCGAAGGTCGTGGGCATCTGCGTGCGCTCAGGCTTGGAGAAGAGACTGCATTATCGTCGAAACTAGTCCCAATACCGCTGATATCGCAGTAAATGCTTGGGTGTATTCCCGGCATCCCGGGTCTTTCAGGGGGCAACCACCACCTCGACCCGGGCCTCTTCCAGTAATGCGCTTAGTGCGGCCGGTGGCTCAGCGTCGCAAAACAGTCGATCCATCTGCGATAAATGCGCCAGCCGTACCAAGGCCTGTCGAACGAACTTGTCCTGATCCGCGACCAGCCAGATCTCGCGCGACTGCTCGATGATGGCTTGCGCAACCTTGACCTCGCGCGAGTCAAAGTCCCGCAGCGTGCCATCAGGCTCGATGCTTGATACCCCAATAATCCCGATATCGACCCGAAACTGGCGAATGAACTCAACGGTAGCCTCGCCTACAATCCCGCGGTCGCGCCCGCGTACCACGCCACCGGCCACGATCACCTCGCAGCTAGGCTGATCTGCCATGATGGTGGCGACATTCAGATTGTTGGTGACCACATGCAAGCCGGTATGGTGCCGCAACGCCCGCGCCACTTCCTCGGTGGTGGTGCCGATGTTGATCAGCAGTGAGCTCCCGGGCCTCACCCTCGCCGCCACAGCCGCCGCGATACGGCGCTTGGCCGCGATATTCATCACCTGACGCTGGCTATAGTCGATGTTCTCGACCGAGGAGGGCAGCCCGACCCCACCGTGATAGCGCGCCAGCAGCCGCGCCTCTTCCATTTGCTTTACATCGCGCCGAACGGTCTGAGGGGTAACGGCCAGCTGATGCGCGAGCTCCTCGACCGAAATCGTGACCTGACTCCGTACGGCGTCAAGAATGCTGCGCTGGCGAGGGTTCAAATTCATGGAGCGCAACCGAGAAGCAGTGATATCGTGATTAAAAGAAAAGAAACGAACATTTATACGGTTCGTTTTGTTGCTTTTTGTTCGTTTAACGAATATCTTTGAGCAGAAACATCCTCAGGTCAACCCTGCCTTGAGGATTTTGCGGGATCGCGATCCACCTTCCCTAAATTCCGGTAGCGTCAGAGCCACCCGCTCGAGCGACTGCACGGCGCAGTTCTCTGCTTCGCACTCAACCCCCGAGGTGAATGGCACCATGATTCTGACGACAGATGTGCTGATCGTCGGTGGCGGTATCAACGGCGCTGGTATTGCGCGTGATGCTGCCGGCCGTGGGCTTTCCGTCATCCTGTGCGACAAGGACGACTTGGCGCAGCACACCTCATCCGCATCCACCAAGTTGATCCATGGCGGACTGCGCTATCTGGAACATTATGAATTCAACCTGGTGCGCAAGGCGCTGATCGAGCGCGAGGTGCTGTTGCGCGCAGCGCCGCACATCATGTGGCCGATGCGTTTCGTGATGCCGCATGACCGCGGACAACGACCCGCCTGGATGATTCGCGCCGGACTTTTTCTTTACGATGCACTCGCCAAGCGTGAAATTCTGCCGGGCTCGGGTGCCATCGACTTGCACACCCACCCCGCTGGCGAGCCACTCCGGCCAGAGTTCAGTAAAGGTTTTATTTATTCCGATGGCTGGGTCGACGATGCCCGCCTCGTGGTGCTGAATGCGCTTGACGCTGCCGAACATGGTGCGCGGGTTTTGACGCACACCCGCTGTGAATCCGCGCGTCGTGTTGGCGACCGATGGCAGGCCCTGCTGCGCCAATCGGATGGCACCGCGCTTGAGGTCAGCGCGCGCTGTGTGGTGAATGCTGCAGGGCCATGGGCTGCGCAATTTTTGCAAGACACTATTGCCAATCGCGGTGATAAATCACTGCGACTCATCAAAGGCAGCCATATCGTCGTGCGCAAGATGTTCGACCATCCCTATGCCTACATCTTCCAGAACCCCGATGGCCGTATTGTTTTCGTGATCAGCTACGAGCAAGATTTCACGCTGGTGGGTACCACGGACCTTGAGTACAAGGGCGACACCGATCAGGTGGCGATCGAGCAAAGCGAGATCGATTATCTCTGCCGCCTGACTGAGCGGTATTTCCGGCAACCGATTAAGCCCACCGATGTGATCTGGTCGTATTCCGGCGTGCGACCACTGCTAGAAGATGACTCCGCCAACGCCTCCGAAATCACGCGGGATTACCAGCTGACCTTCGAGGACGAGCAGGCGCCGCTGCTCTCTGTATTCGGCGGCAAGATCACCACCTTCCGCAAGCTGGCCGAAGAAGCGGTCGACATGATCGCCGCCAAGCTTGGTAATTCGCATGGCACCTGGACCGAGCACGCTTGTTTACCCGGCGGCGACCTCTACGGACCACCGCAAAATCGTGCAGTCCTCGAGTTCGAGGCATTCGTCGGTGCGCTTCAGCAAAGCTACGGCTGGTTGCCGCCCAAGTTGGTCGCACGCTATGCGCGCGCCTATGGCACCCGCACTCACAGACTGCTTGAGAACAGGACACGCCTGGCGGACATGGGCGAGGCCGTGGCCGATGGCCTGTACGAAGCCGAGTTGGAGTATTTGGTGAAAAACGAATGGGCATCATCCAGCGCCGATATACTGTGGCGTCGCTCAAAGCTGGGGCTGCACCTGCCGGCCGATACCGCGCAGCGGATTGACCAGTGGCTCGCCCACAAAAAAGAAGAGAGCAGACAATTGACGACGGCTTAAAGCTGTCGCAAGAGGAGACGAATTGCACCTGGAACTACAGGGCGTGACCCGCAAGGTCGGCGCTGAAACCCACTTGTACGCAACTTCAGTGGACTTGGCGCCGGGCGAGATCAATGTGCTGCTCGGGCCGACTTTGTCCGGCAAGACCACCTTGATGCGTCTGATCGCCGGCTTGGATAAACCTAGCGAGGGGCGAGTAATCGCGGATGGGGTCGATGTGACCGGCATACCCGTGCGCGAGCGCCATTTAGCGATGGTGTACCAGCAATTCATTAATTACCCATCGATGTCGGTGTTCGAGAATATTGCTTCGCCACTTCGCATCGCAGGCAAACTCAACGAGCAACAAATTCGCGAGCGTGTGCACTCGATGGCGGAGCGCTTGCATATCTCGGCCTATCTCGAACGTTCGCCGGCCGCGCTATCGGGTGGCCAACAGCAGCGTTGTGCGCTGGCGCGTGCCCTGATCAAAGAAGCCGGCTTGTTACTGCTCGATGAGCCGCTGGTCAACCTTGACTACAAATTGCGCGAAGAATTACGCCGTGAGCTAAGCGACTTGTTTTCAACGGGTAGCACCACCGTGGTCTATGCCACCACTGAGCCGCTCGAGGCATTGCAACTCGGCGGACAAACGCTGTTGATGCATGAAGGCCAGGTATTGCAACATGGACCAACGCTGTCTGTGTTCAGCCAGCCCTGCTCAGTCACCGCAGCACGCACCTTCAGTGATCCGCCCATCAATCTGTTTGAAGCGAGAATTGTAGACGGCGTGGCGCATCTGTTCGATGACATCCATATTCCGCTGGTGGCGCAACAGCAGTCTCGTCTCGGCGGTCAGAGTCGTGTGCAACTCGGATTGCGCGCGCATAGTCTGCATGCCTCTTCTCGCGCGGGTGACTTTGCGCTGACCTGTAGCGTTGATCTGGCCGAGATCAGTGGTTCGGAAACCTTTATCCATTTGACGCGTGGCCCACTCTCCATGGTGGCGCAGCTGCCGGGTGTGCATGATCTCGCGCTAGGCAGTGCATCGACCATGCACTTTCAGCCGGCTGATCTGTTTATCTTCAGCGCGGACGGCGCGCTGCTTTACGCGCCGGAGGTTTGAGATGGCACGCATCGAACTCGCCGGTATCGCGCACAGCTACAAACCTAACCCGACGCAGCCCTCGGACTATGCGCTGCGCCCGATGGAAATGACTTGGCAGGACGGTGGCGCGTACGCACTGCTCGGCCCGTCCGGCTGCGGCAAGACGACGCTGCTCAACATCATCTCCGGATTGATCACGCCTTCGCAGGGTAAGGTGCTGTTCGATGGCCATGATGTCACCCAGCTGCCGCCCGAGAAACGCAATATCGCGCAAGTGTTTCAGTTCCCGGTCATCTACGACACCATGACCGTCGGCGAAAACCTCGCCTTTCCGCTCAAGAACCGTGGCTGGAAAAATGCGGATATCGAGCGTCGTGTTGCTCAAATCGCCGAGATTCTTGAACTCAGCGGCGAATTAAAGCAACGCGCCTCCGGCCTCACTGCTGACGCCAAACAGAAAATCTCGCTCGGGCGCGGTTTGGTGCGACCCGATGTGGCCGCAGTGCTGTTTGATGAGCCGCTAACCGTCATCGATCCACACTTGAAGTGGCTATTGCGACGTAAGCTGAAAGAGATTCATCACGAGTTGAAGCTGTCGCTGATTTATGTCACCCATGATCAGATAGAAGCACTGACGTTTGCTGACCAGGTCGTGGTAATGACTGAAGGTGAAGTAGTACAAATTGGCAGCGCGCAGGCTTTATTCGAAGCACCGGAGCACACCTTCGTCGGCTATTTCATCGGTAACCCGGGTATGAATCTGTTGCCTTGTAGCTTGCGCGACGGTCGTGTGCTACTCAGCGGCACCAACAATACGTTGCCCGCGCCTGCGGGTCTGGATGCCGGTGCAGGTCAGCTGACGCTTGGTATCCGTCCGGAATACGTTGAGTGCCTTGCAACCGAGACTGCCGGTGCCTTGCCAGCGCGGGTGCTGAGTGCGCGCAATATGGGCACCCATTGGTTAGTGGAAGGCGAACTTGGCGGCCATCGCATCGCATCCAAGCAAAGAACTATGCATCCGCTCAAAAGCGGCGATACGGTATGGATGAAGTTTCCTGCCGATCGCACCTTGTACTACCTGAACGACAAACGGGTGGCCTGAATGAATAAGACCGTGAATAACAAGGCATGGTGGATGGTATTGCCGGTGATTTTATCGGTGGCTTTTTCCGCCATCATGCCGCTGATGACCGTCGTGAATTACTCCGTGCAAGATATTCTCGGGCCTGATCAGGCGGTGTTCGTTGGTACCGAGTGGTTCAAAGAAGTGATGCGCGATGAAAGTCTGCACTCGGCATTTTTCCGCCAGATCTGGTTCTCGCTGGCAGTGCTTGCAATCGAGATCCCGCTCGGTATTGGCATTGCGCTGTCGATGCCCGCGCAAGGTTGGCGCGCGTCCTTATCGCTCGTGATTGTTTCTTTGCCATTGCTGATTCCCTGGAATGTCGTCGGTACGATCTGGCAGATTTTTGGCCGCGGTGACATCGGCTTGATGGGCAAACTGATCAATGATGCTGGTATTTCATACAATTACACGGGCGACTCTACCGACGCCTGGCTGACCGTGTTGCTGATGGATGTGTGGCACTGGACACCGCTAGTGGTACTGCTGTGCTACGCCGGTCTGCGTGCCATTCCCGATGCGTTTTATCAGGCAGCGAAAATTGATGGTGCGTCACGTTTCGCCGTGTTCCGCTTTATCCAGCTACCCAAGATGCGCAATGTGCTGATGATTGCCGTGCTGCTGCGCTTCATGGATAGCTTCATGATCTACACCGAGCCCTTCGTGCTGACGGGCGGCGGACCGGGCAACGCCACGACTTTCCTGTCGCAATATCTGACGCAAAAAGCCGTGGGGCAATTTGATCTCGGGCCAGCCGCCGCATTTTCCTTGATCTATTTCCTGATCATTCTGCTGATGTCGTTTGTGCTGTACACCTGGATGCAACGGGTCGGTACCGGAGATAAATCATGACGCGCTCCGGTTTATCTCGAGCATTCCTGATCCTGTTCCTGGTCGGCTCATTGCTGCCGATCTATTGGATGCTGAACATGTCGCTCAAGACCAATGAGGAGATTCTTGGTTCGATGACGATGTGGCCCGCCCATCTGACGTTCGACAACTACATCACGATCTTCACCGACGAGGCTTGGTATAGCGGCTATATCAACTCGATGATTTATGTCGCTATGAATATGGTGATGGCCGTGCTGCTAGCGCTACCGGCTGCCTATGCTTTCTCGCGTTTCAGCTTCATCGGTGACAAGCATCTGTTCTTCTGGCTGCTCACAAATCGCATGACACCCCCAGCGGTGTTTCTGTTGCCGTTCTTTCAGCTGTACTCGACGTTCGGCATGATGGACACGCATATCGCAGTGGCGCTCGCGCATTTGCTATTCAACGTACCGCTCGCGGTATGGATTCTGGAAGGCTTCATGTCGGGCATTCCAAAAGAAATTGATGAAACTGCCTATATCGACGGTTATAGCTTTCCAAAATTCTTCATCAAGATTTTCCTACCGCTGATTAAAGCCGGGATCGGCGTGACCGCATTTTTCTGCTTCATGTTCAGCTGGGTGGAGTTGCTGTTGGCACGCACGCTGACGTCGGTACAAGCCAAACCCATTGCCGCCACCATGACGCGCACGGTGTCCGCGGCCGGTATGGACTGGGGCGTTCTGGCTGCGGCCGGGATGTTGACCATTGTCCCGGGGGCACTAGTCATCTGGTTCGTACGGCACTACATCGCGAAAGGTTTCGCGATGGGTCGAGTCTGATTCAAGGAGCTACGGATGGCACATGCTTTTTCGTGGATGGCGTGGACACTGGAGATCGCGGTGTTTTTCACCAGCGTCATTCTGATGCTGATTGGCATGACCGTGTGGCAGCTGAAATCGCCGAGCATTGAGCGTAAAGGTTTTTTGCCGATACCGACGACGCGAGGCGATCGCTTATTCATCGGCTTACTGAGCGCCGCGTACGTCAATCTCGCGTGGGCCGGTCTGACCGATGCCTCTCAGTGGATTGCAGCGGGGCTTGGATTTATCGTGTTGTTGATCATGATGCGTTGGGGTTGATACCTCGATTCATCCCGTACCCGGGTTACTTCCCACCGGGTTCGGCAGGTTGTTGAGGGAAGCTGCGAAGAGGAGAAGACACGTGAAACTCAAACTAAGCGCGATTGCAGTCGCCGCTATGCTGGCCTCAGGAAGCTCCTGGGCCGACATGAAGGCCGCTGAGAAGTGGGTGAATGAAGAGTTCCAGCCTTCGACATTGTCGAAGAAACAGCAGATGGACGAGATGAAATGGTTCATTGACGCCGCTGCCAAGCTGAAGGCCAAGGGCGTTAAGGAAATTAATGTCGTGTCCGAGACTATCGATACCCATGTGTACGAGTCCAAAACCATGGCCAAGGCCTTCGAAGAGATCACCGGCATCAAGGTCAAGCATGACCTGATTCAAGAAGGTGACGTCGTTGAAAAGCTGCAAACCTCCATGCAATCGGGCAAGAGCATCTATGACGGCTGGATTTCCGATTCCGACCTGATTGGTACCCACTTCCGCTACGGTGCAGTTGAGCCACTGTCTGACTTCATGGCAGGTGCGGGCAAAGAATTTACCAACCCGAACCTTGACCTGAAAGATTTCATCGGCATCAGCTTCGTCACGGGTCCGGACAAAAAACTGTACCAGCTGCCTGACCAACAGTTCGCCAACTTGTACTGGTTCCGCGCGGACTTATTCGCACGTAAGGACCTGCAAGACAAGTTCAAGGCCAAGTATGGCTATGAACTCGGCGTACCTCAGAACTGGTCAGCGTATGAAGACATCGCCAGCTTTTTCACGAATGATGTGAAAGAGATCGACGGCAAACGTATCTACGGCCACATGGATTACGGCAAGAAAGATCCATCGCTGGGCTGGCGCTTCACGGATGCTTGGCTGTCGATGGCAGGTACCGCCGACAAGGGTATTCCGAACGGTATGCCGATCGATGAATGGGGTATTCGTGTCGCCGATGACAAGTGCACCCCGGTGGGCGCATCGGTTGCTCGTGGTGGCGCCACCAACTCGCCTGCTGCCGTTTACGCGCTCACCAAGTACATCGACTGGATGAAGCTGTACTCGCCGAAAGAAGCGATGGGCATGACCTTCTCGGAAGCCGGTCCGGTTCCTGGACAAGGCCAAATCGCGCAGCAGATCTTCTGGTACACCGCGTTCACCGCATCGATGAGCAAGGCACCGGCCGTTAATAACGCCGATGGTTCACCGAAATGGCGTATGGCCCCTGGCCCGCACGGTCCGTACTGGAAAGACGGCATGCAGAATGGCTATCAGGACGTAGGCTCATGGACCTTCATGAAGTCGACACCGGATGAGCGTAAAGCAGCAGCATGGCTCTATGCGCAGTTCATTAATGCGAAAACCACCTCGCTGAAAAAGTCGATTACTGGCCTAACGTTTGTGCGTGACTCGGACATCCGTCATGAGTACTTCACCAAGAATGCCAGCAAGTACGGTGGTCTGATTGAGTTCTACCGCAGCCCTGCGCGTGTGGCTTGGACACCAACCGGTACCAACGTGCCTGACTATCCTAAGCTGGCACAGCTCTGGTGGAAGAACGTCGCGACTGCGGTCACTGGCGAGAAGACTCCTCAAGCAGCGATGGACAACCTGGCCGACGAAATGGACAACGTGCTGGGCCGTCTGCAGCGCGCTGGTATGAAAAACTGCCCGCCGAAGTTGAACGATAAGAGCGATCCTAACAAGTGGCTGTCTGACAAGAACGCCCCTTGGAAAAAGCTCGCGAATGAGAAGCCAAAAGGCGAGACCATCGCCTATGAGAAGCTGCTGCAAGCTTGGAAAGAAGGCCGCGTGAAGTAATCGACGCGAGGCGCCGGGCGAAATACACTGATGTCGCCCGGCGTGTTGGTTGGCTAAGTTTTTAATGCGCGGCTAGTCCGCGCATTTTTTTCCAAACCGGTTTCCACCAGCCGCTGCCGAAGGCCTGTGCGGCGGCTGATGAAAACCACGGAGGGAAACATGGCAGATTCATTCATCCTGGCGATCGACCAGGGCACGACCAGCTCTCGCGCCATTTTGTTTAATCGTGCTGGCCGTATTCATGGCATCGCGCAAAAAGAATTCCGGCAAATTTTTCCGAACCCCGGCTGGGTCGAGCACGATGCCAACGAGATTTGGCAATCGCAGCTTGAGGTCACGCATCAAGTAATGCGCGAGCATTCACTGACCGCAGCAGATGTCGCTGCGATCGGCATTACCAACCAGCGTGAAACCACCGTGCTGTGGGATCGCGCGACTGGTGAGCCTGTTGCGAACGCCATCGTGTGGCAAGACCGTCGCACTGCATCCTTTTGTGATGCGCTGCGTGCCGAGGGAAAAAGTGAACTGTTCCGCAGTAAGACTGGCTTGGTGATTGATGGCTACTTCTCTGGCACCAAGCTGCGCTGGTTGCTTGATCATGTCCCCGGCGCACGTGCGCGTGCAGAACGAGGCGAATTAGCGTTTGGCACCGTCGACGCTTGGTTGATTTTTAAGCTGTCAGGCGCGCACATTACCGACACTAGCAATGCCTCACGCACCATGCTGTTCAATATTCACACACTCGATTGGGACGACGAAATTCTGTCCTTGCTTCGGATACCCCGCGCAGTGCTTCCGACGATCGTGCCAAGCAGTGGCGTAGCGGCACATACCAACGCCTCGATCTTCGGCGCAGAGATTCCAATCGCCGGCATCGCTGGTGATCAGCAAGCAGCGACGTATGGCCAAGCCTGCTATCAGCCCGGCATGGTGAAGAGCACGTATGGCACCGGTTGTTTTATTTTGATGAACACCGGGACCGCCATGGAATCACGCAACCAACTGCTGACAACGGTTGGCTGGACCACCGGCCACGAAACACCGCATCGCACCGATTACATGTTTGAAGGTGGTGTCTTCATGGGCGGGGCTACGGTGCAGTGGTTGCGCGACGGGCTGAAAATCGTGAAGAGTTCGGACGATGTGGAGGCATTGGCTGCGTCGGTGCCCGATAGCGATGGTGTCACGTTCGTGCCCGCATTTTCCGGACTCGGCGCACCGCACTGGGACGCTTATGCACGCGGCACCATGCTGGGCATTACGCGCGGCACGCAGGCTGGCCACATTGCGCGTGCAGCGCTTGAGGGCATCGCTTTTCAGACGGCTGATGTACTTACAGCAATGCAAAAAGATTCTGCGACGCCTTTACGAGAGCTTCGTGTTGACGGCGGTGCCTCGCGCAACAATCTGCTGATGCAGTTTCAGGCCGATATCTTGGGTGTTCCGGTAGTTCGGCCTGAAGTCACCGAAACGACAGCACTCGGCGCTGGCTATCTCGCCGGACTTGGTGTCGGCTATTGGGCGTCTCAAGAGGAGATCGCCGCACAATGGAAAGAAGAGCATCGCTTTGAGCCGAAAATGTCACCGGCTGAGCGTCATGCACGACTCGATGTGTGGCAGCGTGCGATTGCGCGTTCATCGCAATGGGCGGACCAGCATTGAAAAAGGCAGCCTAAGCTGCCTTCATCATCGACTGTTTCGTTAACCCGCTAGCGTCTTAACGACGTAATCGCTTGGTATTGAAAGACTAAACCATCGCTGCGTCGGTGAGCGGAAGTGGTTAGTGGCCGCGCTTTTCGCGCAAGCGATGGATCGCTGCGAGCTGCGCCACTGCGATCGCTAATTCTGCTTGTGCAACTGCGTAATCGATGTCGGATTTTTGGTTGGTCAGCGCTTCTTCGGCCATTTTCTTCACTTCATTGGCCTTAGCTTCATCCAAGTCTTTGCCACGTATCGCGGTATCTGCCAACACGGTCACGGCATTCGGCTGCACCTCCAGCACGCCGCCCGCAACAAACACAAACTCTTCTTCTTCCTGACCAGGCACGCGAATACGTACAGCACCCGGTTTGATGCGGGTAATCAGCGGCGTGTGTTTTGGATAAATGCCGAGCTGTCCGGCCTCGCCAGGCAGTGCGACAAATTCCGCAGGGCCGGAATAAATCTGCTCTTCAGCGGAGACAACGTCAACGTGGATGGTGTTTGCCATGGAAAGTCTTTTAGGGTAGCGGTGCAGGTGGCCGCTCTGGACGGCGACCCCCGCCACGCTGTGGCGGGGGAATCGGCATTACTGCATCTTGTTAGCTTTATCGATGGCCTCGTCAATCGTGCCCACCATGTAGAACGCTTGCTCAGGCAAATGGTCGAGTTCGCCAGAAGCAATCATCTTGAAGCCCTTGATGGTTTCTTTTAATGGCACATACTTGCCCGGCGCGCCAGTGAACACCTCAGCAACGTGGAAAGGCTGTGACAAGAAGCGTTGCATCTTACGCGCGCGCGCCACCACCAATTTGTCTTCCGGTGCGAGTTCGTCCATACCGAGAATCGCGATAATGTCGCGCAATTCTTTATAGCGCTGCAGCGTACCCTGTACCGAACGTGCGGTGTCATAGTGATCAGGACCAACCACGTTAGGATCGAGCTGACGTGAAGTTGAATCGAGCGGATCAACCGCAGGGTAGATACCCAGCGCCGCGATATCACGCGAAAGAACCACGGTGGAGTCAAGGTGAGCAAAGGTGGTTGCTGGCGACGGGTCAGTCAAGTCATCCGCGGGTACGTACACCGCTTGGATCGAGGTGATCGAGCCGACTTTGGTCGAGGTAATGCGCTCCTGCAACTTACCCATTTCTTCTGCCAGCGTTGGCTGATAACCCACCGCGGAGGGCATACGTCCCAGCAGCGCGGACACTTCGGTACCGGCCAGGGTGTAGCGGTAGATGTTATCGACGAAGAAGAGCACGTCACGGCCTTCGTCACGGAACGACTCAGCAATTGTCAGACCGGTCAACGCAACGCGCAGACGGTTACCCGGCGGCTCGTTCATCTGGCCGTAGACCATCGCCACTTTTGATTTAGTGAAGTCTTCAGTGTTGACGACGCCCGCCTCGATCATCTCGTGATAGAAGTCGTTACCCTCACGTGTACGCTCACCCACACCTGCAAACACTGACAAACCCGAGTGGGCTTTTGCGATGTTGTTGATCAGCTCCATCATGTTCACGGTCTTGCCGACACCGGCACCACCGAACAGGCCAACCTTACCGCCTTTGGCGAATGGACACACCAAGTCGATCACCTTAATACCGGTCTCGAGCAACTCCTGCGATGGCGAAAGTTCATCGTAGGCGGGTGCGGCGCGATGGATCGAAGCGGAGTTCGCCATGCTGACTGGGCCACGCTCATCAATGGCGTTACCGAGCACGTCCATGATGCGGCCGAGAGTCGCTTGACCAACAGGCACCGTAATCGGCGCACCTGTGTTGCGGATAGAAACGCCGCGGCGCAAACCATCGGATGACCCTAGCGCAATGGTGCGAACGATACCGTCGCCCAGCTGCTGCTGTACTTCGAGCGTCAGCTCGGAACCATCCATTTTCAGCGCGTCATAAATCTTCGGCATCGCATTACGTGGGAATTCCACGTCGACCACCGCACCAATACACTGAACGATTTTGCCTTCAGCCATGTTCGTTCTTCCTTTAATGATGAATTTGGAAAAGTCTTTTATGTTCGGAATTCTTATGCTGTACGGGTGACCTGGAGACTCGCCTTAAACAGCGGCGGCGCCCGCAACGATCTCTGAAAGCTCTTTCGTGATCGCAGCCTGTCGTGTCTTGTTATAGATGAGTTTCAACTCACCGATCACGCTACCTGCGTTGTCAGTGGCTGCTTTCATCGCCACCATTCGCGCCGACTGCTCTGAAGCCATGTTCTCAACGACCCCTTGATACACCAATGCTTCAGCGTAGCGCAGCAGAAGCTCATCAATCACTGATTTCGCATCAGGTTCGTAGAGGTAATCCCAGCTGTAGCCGTTCACCGGCTCCATCTTGTCCGCCGTCAGCGGCAGCAATTGCTCGAACACCGGCTCCTGCTTCATGGTGTTGATGAATCGCGTATAGCAGATGTACACCGCATCGAGCTGCTCATCGTCGTACGCATCGAGCATGATTTTCACTGGCCCGATCAGTTGTTCGAGGTGAGGTGTATCACCCATATTGACGGCCTGAGCCACTACCTTGGCGCCAATACGATTCATGAATCCCAAACCCTTGTTACCGATGCAGACCGTCTCGATCTGGTTGCCAGCGGCCTGAAACGCTTTCATCTGGTTGGTCACGATGCGTAGCGCATTGGTGTTCAAACCGCCGCACAGGCCTTTGTCGGTCGTGATAACGATGATGCCAATCTTTTTGCTTTTCTCGTGCTTGACGAGGAAAGGATGCGTGTATTCCGGATTTGCCTGTGCAAGGTGCGCAGACACGGTGCGGATTTTGTCGGTGTATGGCCTTGCGGCACGCATGCGTTCCTGCGCTTTACGCATTTTTGACGCGGCAACCATTTCCATGGCCTTAGTGATCTTCTTCGTGTTCTCCACGCTCTTGATCTTGCCGCGTATCTCTTTACCTGCAGCCATTGCGCTTGCTCCTCGGTCGAGATCAGAACGTCTTTTTGAAATCAGTAATCGCTGACATCAGCACAGCCTCGTCTTCCTTGGACAACTGCTTGGTGTCTTCGATACGTTTCAGCAGCTCGGCATGGCTGGTCTGCAAGAACTTGTGCAGGTCATGCTCGAAGCCGAGCACTTCCTTGACGTCGATATCATCAAGAAAACCCTTGTTCACCGCAAACAGCGAAACCGCCATCAGTGACACCGACAGCGGTGTGTACTGAGCTTGCTTCAACAACTCTGTAACGCGCGCGCCGCGATCGAGCTGCTTACGGGTGGCGTCGTCGAGATCAGAGGCAAACTGCGCAAATGCCGCGAGTTCACGATACTGTGCCAAGTCGGTACGGATACCGCCAGACAGGCCTTTAATGACTTTGGTCTGTGCAGCACCACCCACGCGCGAAACAGAAATACCGGCATTAATCGCAGGCCGAATACCTGAGTTGAACAACGATGTCTCGAGGAAGATCTGACCATCGGTAATCGAGATCACGTTGGTCGGCACGAACGCGGAAACGTCGCCGGCTTGAGTTTCAATGATAGGCAGTGCTGTCAATGAACCGGTTTTGCCCTTGACTTCGCCATGCGTGAACGCCTCGACATAATCCGGGTTGACGCGCGCAGCGCGCTCAAGCAGTCGTGAGTGGAGATAGAAAACATCGCCAGGGAACGCCTCACGGCCGGGTGGGCGACGCAGCAGCAACGATACCTGACGGTAGGCGACCGCCTGTTTTGACAAGTCGTCGTAAATGATCAATGCGTCTTGGCCGCGATCACGGAAATACTCGCCCATCGCGCAACCGGAGTATGCAGCGACGTATTGCATTGCGGCGGATTCAGAAGCCGAAGCGGCAACGACGATGGTGTAATCCAGCGCACCATGCTCATCGAGTGCCCGCACGACGTTCTTGATCGACGAAGCTTTTTGACCAATTGCGACGTAGATACAGGTGCAGTCCTGGCCCTTTTGATTGATGATGGTGTCGATCGCGACAGCGGTCTTACCCGTCTGGCGGTCACCAATGATCAGTTCGCGCTGACCACGGCCAATCGGCACCATGGAATCGATCGCCTTCAAGCCGGTCTGAAGCGGCTGGGATACCGACTGGCGGGCAATCACACCTGGTGCGATTTTTTCGATCGGAGCGCTGAGCTTGGTATCGATCTTGCCCTTGCCATCAATCGGCTGGCCGAGCGCGTTAACGACGCGGCCGCGCAGTTCAGGACCAATGGGCACTTCGAGAATACGACCGGTGCACTTGACCGTGTCGCCTTCGGAGATGTGTTCGTAGTTTCCGAGAATAACCGCGCCGACGGAATCACGCTCGAGGTTGAGCGCCAAGCCGAAGGTGTTGCCCGGGAACTCCAGCATCTCGCCTTGCATCGCGTCGGAGAGACCGTGAATGCGGCAAATACCATCGGTCACCGAGATCACCGTACCTTGGTTGCGGATTTCCGCACCTGCGCCCAAGCCTTGGATCCGGCTCTTGATCAGCTCGCTGATTTCGGACGGGTTGACTTGCATGTTAACTCCTGATTGATGGAGACCGTTGTAGCATCAGTCTCGCCATTTCATGAAATAGAGATATCGATGTTCAGGCCAACAGCGCCTTGTGCATTCGTTCCAGACGCGCGCTCACCGATTGGTCGAGTACCCGGTCGCCAACCGTGACGCGAACGCCGCCGATCAGTTGTGGATCAACGGACACGGTCGGGTTGAGTTTTCTGCCAAATTTTTTTTCCAGCACTGCGATTAGCGAGGACAACTGGGAATCGCTCATCGGGAATGCGCTCGTTACCTCGGCATCTGCTGTCTTCTCATGTGCATTCTTGAGCTCATGAAAATGATGCTCAATCGACGGCAATAAAGAGAGTCGGCCGTTTTCCACCAGCATCTCTACCAATTTCTTGGCTTCGGCACTGACATCAACTTTCACAGCGTCCAGGAAGGTTTTAATAACCACGTCGCGCGGCACACGCGGGTCGTGCGACATCGCACCAACTTCCGGGACCGCTGCCACTTGCGCCATGACCGACAGCGCGTCTGCCCAGGCGTTCATGTTGGAAGACTGCGCAATGCGAAAAAGTGCTTCTGCGTAGGGACGAGCGACGGTAGCGAGTTCTGCCATGGCTATAGCTCGGCTTTCAGTTGCTCGAGCAAATCGGCATGGGCTGTGGCATTCACCTCGCGACGCAGGATTTGCTCTGCGCCCTTGACGGCAAGCGCAGCAACATCGCTGCGTAGCGCGTCGCGCAGTCGCGTCGCTTCAGCCGCGGCATCGTGCCGCGCTGCCTCAATAATGCCGGCCGCTTCTTCGGAAGCATGTCGTTTGGCTTCTTCGATAATTTCGGCCGCACGGCGTTCTGCATCAACGATGCGCCGATTGCCTTCTTCATGGACTTGCTGCAGCTCCACTTGGACGCGCTTTTCGGCGACTGCCAATTCGTGCTTGCCACGTTCTGCCGCGGCCAAGCCTTCCGATATCTTGCTAGCGCGCTCGTCAAGCGCCTTCATCAGCGGCGGCCACACATATTTCATGGTGAACAGCGCCAAAATGAAGAATACGACGAGCTGCGCAAACAGCGTTGCGTTCAGGTTCACGTGATCTTCTCTCTAACGATAGCGACCAGGAAAGCGCTCATGCGCCTTCCACGCGTCTTGATCCGATGGGCTGGGTTAGCCCGCAAACGGGTTAGCGAAGGTAAACATCATCGCCAAGCCGACGCCAATCAGGAACGCCGCATCAATCAGACCAGCCAACAGGAACATGTTGGTCTGCAGGGTATTGATCAGCTCAGGCTGACGAGCAGCGGCCTCGATGAACTTACCGCCCATGATGCCGATGCCGATACAAGCGCCAAGCGCGCCCAAGCCGATGATCAGTCCACAAGCCAGGGCAACCAGAGCGACGTTACTCATAAAGACTCCTTTAGATAATCAATGTTGAAAAGTGAATGAAGCTACGAGACCGATCAGTGTCCTTGATGCGCCTGCCCGACATAGACGAGCGTGAGCATCATGAAAATGAACGCCTGAAGAACAACAATAAGAATATGGAAAATCGCCCAAATGGATCCAGCGACCACATGCAAACCGAAACCCCACCAGGTAGCGGTGGAGCCGAGCAGCGCGATCAGTAGGAACACCAGCTCACCTGCGTACATGTTGCCGAACAGTCGCATGCCGAGTGACACTGTTTTGGCGACGAATTCGATCAGATTCAAGCCGAAGTTGGCGACCCAAAGTGCGGGGTGTGAGCCGAATGGCGCACAGAACAATTCATGAAGAAAACCGCCGAGACCCTTGATCTTCACGTTGTAGTAAAGCATGAGCAGCAGCACGGCAACCGCCATACCGAGCGTACCGTTTAGGTCGGCCGTCGGTACAACACGGAAATGGGGTTCGATATCAAATAGCCGGAAAGTTGCCGCAAACAAGTCTACCGGTAGGAAATCTAGCGAGTTCATCAGCAGCACCCATACAAATACTGTCAGCGCGAGGGGTGCGATGAATGTACGGTCGCCGTGGACAATGTTCTTTGCCTGGTTATTCACTAGCTCAAAGATCATTTCAACGAGTGCTTGGAATCTCGTTGGAACACCGGCCGTAGCGCGACGTGCTGCGGTAATCATTAGTGCTAGTCCTACCACGCCCATTAACACTGACCAAAAAACAGTGTCAATGTTCAGAACCGTGAAATCAATAATTGATTCCTGATGGCTGGTCGACAGGTGGCCGAGGTGATGCAGAATGTACTCGGTGGATGTCGGTGCGTGATTGACGCCCTCTGTGATCATGTCCTTGCTCATTTCAGTGTCTGAACAACATAACCGCGTAGCTCTTTAACGCGACGATAAACGCCAAGAGCATCGCCAGCCAATTTAAATCCTGGTACCAGAACGCAACCGCCGCGAGAAACGCCACAGTCAGCGTAATTTTTGCAAACTCGCCGAAGAAAAAAACGGGCGGCGCCATTGAGTCGAGTTTCTTTACCCGGTGATGCAAGTATGTTGCGAATAGGCCGTTAGGCACCACGCAGCACAGCCCGCCAAGCAATGCTGAACCAAATGCGTTCATTCCACCCCAGAGGCCCGCCAGTAGCGCGACCGCGGTTGTGGCGGTGATCTGTATCGCGATCAAGCGCAGCATAATGGGAGGCTTCGAGAGGTAGTCGCGCAAGCGCCGAGTGTATCCAGCCGCCGCCGCATTGATCCCTCAACCAAAGCCCACGATTATATGGGGTATCGAAGATGCGCGTCAAACCCGCCGCCTGTCAGGTTCTTTGAAAACTTGGGGGGTTGGCCTCGGGGGAACAGCACCAATGACGGGCCGATTTCTATATTGATAATGCCGGGCACGTCCACCCGGCAAATTTAGCCCGGTTCGGCCCCCAAACGCTTGGTGATGCCGTCCAATTGATCCAGGCTACCGAAGGCAATCAGCACCTCGCCCGTATTCCGAGCGTTGATCTTGATGCTTACCGAAGTGGCAAGTGCATCGGATAGTGCCTCCTCCAGTCTGACCAAATCGCGCGGCTTCTCCGCTTTTGAGCCCGTCTTGCTGTTTTTTTGACCAAGACTAGCGCGGGTGGCAAGTTTCTCTGCATCCCTGACCGATAGCTTCTTCGCTACCACCTCGTTTGCTAGCGCTATCTGGGTCGCCGAATCGACCGCCAGCAAGGCGCGCGCATGACCCATGTCCAGATCACCCGCCATCAACATGCTTTGCACGGGCTTGGCCAGATTGAGCAGCCTTAACAAATTGGACACCGCACTGCGCGAGCGCCCCACTGCTTCAGCCGCTTGCTCATGGGTGAATTTGAATTCTTCGATCAGCCGCTGCACACCCCTGGCCTCTTCCATCGGGTTGAGGTCCTCGCGCTGCATGTTTTCGATAAGCGCCATGGCCGCGGCAGCTTGATCATCCACCTCGCGCACCAAAACCGGGACTTCGGTTAGCCCGGCCAGCTTGGCTGCCCGAAAGCGGCGCTCTCCAGCGATGATCTCGTGCGTGACGCTGCCGTTGGCGTTATCGATCGGGCGCACGAGAATCGCCTGCAAAACGCCTTGAGCGCGAATCGAATCAGCCAGCTCGCGAAGGGCGGCTTCGTCCATTTTTGTTCGCGGCTGATATTTTCCTGCTTGCAGCGCGCCGATAGGAAGGGCCGCTGTGCCATTGCCCGTGTTGCTTACGTCTTCCGTGAAGCTGGCCGAACCGCCGAGTAATGCGTCGAGGCCGCGGCCCAGACCTTTTGGTTTTTTCGTGATCATCATGAATGCTGTATCTGGTGTGCGAGGTCTAACAAATCGGGCTTGGTTCTGAACTCGTTCTGAGTGTCGTTACAACGCTGCGATTCGATCAACTAACTCCTCGCCAAAACTGGTGTACGCCTGAGCGCCTTTGGAAGCGGGATCAAAAATCACACCCGGTATGCCATATGACGGCGCCTCGGCCAGTCGCACGTTGCGCGGAATAATGGTCTTGAAAACTTTTTCACCGAAATGTTTTTCCAGTTGGATTGAAACCTGCTGCGACAACATCATGCGTGGGTCGAACATCACCCGCAGCAAGCCAATCACCTTCAGGTCGGGGTTCATTTTCGCGTGAACGATTTTGATGGTATTGACCAAATCAGACAGGCCCTCGAGCGCGTAGTACTCGCACTGCATCGGAATGATCACACCGTGCGCAGCACACAGGCCATTCAGCGTGAGCATGGAGAGCGCGGGCGGGCAATCAATCAGAACAAAATCGTAGTCGCCCTGCACTTCCGCCAACGCATGTCGTAGACGTAGTTCGCGTTGCTCAAGGTCGATCATTTCGACTTCTGCGCCCGCTAGATCACGGTTCGCTGGCAACACCTCGAAGTTGCCACTCTCCGAGGTTTGCAACGCGCTCCTCACGTCGGTCATGCCGAGCAATACTTGATAAACGGAACTCTCGAGTTTCGCTTTATCAACGCCCGAACCCATTGTGGCGTTGCCTTGTGGATCGAGGTCGACCAACAGCACGCGCTTTTTCAGCACGGCGAGGCCAGCGGCAAGGTTGACGGCAGTGGTCGTTTTACCCACGCCACCCTTTTGGTTGGCAATGCAGAAAATTTTTGCCATGGCAGTCGCTTTGGAATTAGTTGCTGGTTTCATGCGTGCGCATCAGAGTGATTAAGTAGCGCTCGCCTGACATCGCGGGCACGATGAGTCTTTCTATTGATTCCACCCGCCACGCTGTTGGCAGCGTCGCCAGCTCGGTCTCGAAAGCCGGACCTTTCATGGCGATCATCTTGCCGCCGACGCATAGTAAGTGGCCTGACAAGTTGACGAAGTCGTTTAGCGCTGCAAACGCTCTTGAAGTGATCACGTCGAATAAATGCTCTGTCGCTAGTTGCTCTACTCGTCCGGTGTGCACCGTCAGATTGCTGAGTTGTAGCTCCGCTTTTGCTTGCGCCAGAAACGCGGTTTTCTTGTGCACAGTGTCGATCAAGTCGACGCGCATCTCGGGCGCTGACCATGCGGCCCAGATCGCAATGATCACGCCGGGTAAACCACCACCTGATCCGACATCCAGCACGCGTTTGGCACCCACAAATGCGTGCAGTGCCGCTAAGCAGTCGAACAAATGATGCGTCAACATTTGCTGCGCGTCCCGCACTGCCGTCAGGTTGTAGACACTGTTCCACTTCTGCAGCAGCACTAGGTAATCGAGCAATTGTTCCTGGCACGCGTCGGGTAAATCCAAGCCGAGCTGTTGCACACCCGCGCTGAGTTGCTCTCGCAGAGTCTGTCGATCGATGGTCATTCACGCCGCACTCTTGCCGTGCTCGGCGATTTCGGCAGTTTTGAAACCGCGCTTTTTCAGATGGATCAAGAGTAGCGAGATCGCGGCGGGTGTTACGCCTGCAATGCGCGATGCTTGGCCCAAGGTTTCTGGCCTGAACTGGTTAAGTTTTTGTCTCACTTCGAATGACAAGGCTTGCACCGTCTGATAATCGATTTCAGCGGGCAACTTGAGATGCTCGTAGTGCTCATGCCGCTCGACTTCTTTGGCTTGTCGATCAATATAGCCGGCATATTTCACCTGAATCTCAACCTGTGCCGCAATATCGATTGCCACGCTTACGTCTTCAAAACGGCTGCCGTCGATCGTCGTCATGGACATCAGCTGCGCATAGCCGACATTGGGTCGGCGCAACAAGTCAGTTAGCGCATACTCACGCTCTAAGGCCTTACCCACCACACGTTCGGCCTCTTCCGCTGCGATAATACGGGGGCTCACCCAAGTCGATTTCAGCCGCTCCAACTCGCGCGCGATAGCCTCTTGGCGTTGTTCAAAAGCGGCCCACTGAGCATCGCCGACACAACCAAGCTCGCGCCCAATCTGGGTCAAACGCAGGTCGGCATTATCTTCCCGTAGGCTGAGTCGATACTCCGCACGGCTGGTGAACATTCGGTAAGGCTCCTGCACGCCTTGGGTCACCAAATCATCGACCAGCACACCCAAATAAGCCTGGTCACGGCCCGGCGTCCAAGCAGCCTCGCCTCGCGCGGACAACGCCGCATTGATGCCTGCCAATAAACCCTGCGCCGCGGCCTCTTCATAGCCCGTAGTGCCGTTGATCTGTCCGGCGAAAAACAATCCGCCAATTGCCTTGGTTTCAAGCGAGGCACGCAAAGCGCGCGGATCGAAGAAATCGTATTCGATAGCGTAGCCTGGCCGGAGGATATGCGCCTGCTCCATGCCGGCGATGGACCGAACTAGCTCGAGCTGCGTGTCAAATGGCAAGCTGGTGGAGATGCCGTTGGGATAAAACTCGTTGGTCGTCAGCCCTTCCGGCTCTAGAAAAATCTGGTGCGACGACTTATCGGCAAAACGGTGGATTTTATCTTCGATCGAGGGGCAATAGCGCGGTCCGACGCCCTCGATGACACCGGTAAACATCGGGCTCCGGTCGAGTGAGCCCCGAATAATGTCGTGCGTCCGCGCATTGGTATGCGTGATCCAGCAAGGCATTTGGGCTGGATGCATGGCGACCGACCCCATCGATGAAAACACAGGGATCGGATCTGTGTCGCCGCCTTGCTCCACCATCACGGAAAAATCGATTGTGCGGCCATCAATGCGTGGCGGCGTTCCTGTTTTTAAGCGCCCCTGTGGCAGTTTTAACTCTCTCAGGCGTGCCGCCAAGGACGTAGCTGGGGCATCCCCTGCCCGACCACCGGCATGATGGCTCAGTCCCACATGTATTTTCCCATCCAAGAAGGTTCCCGCCGTCAGCACCACCGAGTGGCCATAAAACCGGATGCCGACTTGGGTTTGCACGCCAGTAACCCGGTCACCCTGGAGAAGAAGATCGTCGACCGATTGCTGGAAAAGCCAGAGGTTCTCTTGGTTTTCAAGCCGGCGGCGTATCGCCGCGCGATACAAAACACGATCGGCCTGGGCGCGGGTCGCCCGCACCGCGGGGCCCTTGGAAGAATTCAAGATTCGAAACTGAATGCCGGCCTCATCGGTGGCTATGGCCATGGCGCCGCCCAGCGCATCGACCTCCTTGACCAGATGCCCTTTACCGATACCGCCAATTGAGGGATTGCACGACATTTGCCCCAGCGTCTCGATGTTCTGGGTCAGCAGCAGGGTTTTCCGGCCCATGCGCGCAGCGACCAAGGCCGCCTCGGTGCCCGCATGGCCACCGCCCACGACGATAACGTCAAATTCTGCTGGAAAGTCCATGTAAGGCGGCACTACCCTCGTCAAACAGAGGCTGGATTATACGGGGATTTAGCGTCAAAACTAGCCAACCAGCGCCGCAGCAAAGCTAGGTCAGCGCTGTTTCACGTGAAACAATGCTTTGTTTTCCGAGCTGAGCCCGTTGATTCGATGGGGTTTGTTTCACGTGAAACAGATGCTAGGTCACCGCAGAAACGCATCCCACGCTGTTTTGGCGATCAATGCAAGCACCGCCAGCAAAAACACTTTCCTGACAAAGGCCGCCCCCTCCTTGATGGCCAACCGCGCGCCCAGCCATGCGCCGGCCATGTTTGACAGTGCCATCACCACGGCAATCGTCCAAAGTGGTTCCGAGTTAGGGACAAACCAGACGAGCGCCGCCAGGTTGCAGGCAACATTGATGATCTTTGCCGAGGCGGAAGCCCGCAGGAAATCGTGGCCGAAAAATCTCACCAGCAGGAAAACAAGAAAGCTTCCGGTGCCCGGGCCAAAAAACCCGTCATAGAAGCCCATCGACGCGCCTAGCACCAAGGCGGCCGCCGTTCGTTTCGGTCCGCTTACGCCCTCGCCAGCCTCAGCACCGAAATCCTTGTGTCGGAACACATGAATTGCCACGAGCGCCAAGATGAGCGGCAAGACTTTTCTGAATATCTCTGGCGGAACGACAGACATAGCCCAGGCGCCCGCAAAACTGAACAGGAGCGCGCTGCCTGTCGCCGGCATTAAAAGCGCTAAGTCGAGCGGGACGGTTTTCCAGAAGGTTCTGGCCGCAATGCCAGTGCCGCAAATGCTAGCAAGTTTGTTGGTACCAAACAGGGTCGCGGGTGTAGCCTGCGGATAAACGCCGAACAGCGCAGGAATCTGTATCAGGCCGCCGCCGCCCGCCACCGCGTCCAGAAGTCCGGCGAGCAGCGCAGCGAGCGCGAGCATCAGATACGGCTCAATCCCTGTACCAACACTCATTTATGCGCGGTAAGCTACGAGGGTGCGCTGCCGACAAAACGTCGGCGCGTTAGTGATCACTACTATGTTATCCGTAGTCAATACAGGGCGCGCTGGTCGCGTGCTTATCTCGTACGCCCGTCCGGCGCGAAAGACTCCAAGCCCAATGTTAAGCCGAATTGGTCGACGAGCGGATCAGTTCGGCTGCTCTCTCGGCGATCATGATGATTGGCGAGTTGCAATTACCTGAGCTGATGGTCGGCATAACGGCTGCATCCACCACGCGCAATCCCTTGACGCCAAGCACGCGCAGCTCACTATCCACCACAGCGCTTGCATCTGTAGATGCCCCCATTTTGCAGGTGCCGACTGGATGGAAAATTGTCGTGCCAATGTCGCCCGCCGCTTTCACAAGATCATCGTTGGTGTGAAGCTCTGGGCCCGGCTTGAACTCTTGTGGGGAGAAGCGCTGCAAAGCTGATGCTCCCACAATTCGACGGGTTATACGTATTGCGTCTGCCGCAACTTTTTGATCTTCAGTCGTCGACAAATAATTCAGACTGATTTTTGGTGGTTGGTGCGGGTCTGCACTCGTAATTTCAACCGACCCACGTGAACTCGGTCTTAAATTACAAACACTCGCCGTGAACGCTGGGAAAGGATGAAGCGGCTGGCCAAATCGGTCCAGTGACAACGGTTGCACGTGGTATTGAAGGTTCGCTCGTGCTTGGGAAGAATCTGATCGAGTGAACAAACCCAATTGCGACGGCGCCATCGACATCGGGCCGCTACGCCTTAACGCGTATTCTGCAGCAATCGCTGCCTTACCCAGCCAAGTACTGGCCATGGTGTTCAGTGTCTTTGTACCGCTGACTTTAAACACCATTCTTAGCTGCAAATGGTCTTGGAGATTTTGTCCTACGCCAGGCAAGTCAATCACGGGTGCAATTTGATGCTGCTGCAACAGCTGCGATGCACCGATGCCAGAGCTCTGAAGAATTTGTGGTGACCCTATCGCACCAGCCGACAACAAAGTTTCTCTGACCGCTGTCGCGGTCCAAAGCTTGCCACCGCCGGTAAACTCGACGCCTGTGCAACGAATACCCTGCTCGCCTTTTTCTAAAATCAGTCTCTGAACATGGCAACCCGTCATGATGCTTAAGTTGCCTTGTCTGCTCGCGCTTTTCAAAAATGCTTTTGCGGTGTTCCAGCGAAATCCGTTTTTTTGATTCACTTCAAAGTAAGCACACCCTTCATTGTCACCCCGGTTAAAGTCGGGGATGGTGGGTATACCGGTCTGAGCTGCTGCATCACGAAAAGCATCAAGAATCTCCCAACGCAAGCGCTGTTTCTCAACTCGCCATTCACCACCCGCGCCATGAAATTCATTCGCACCGCCATGATGATCTTCCGATTTCAAGAAAACTGGTAAAACTTTCTGCCAAGACCAGCGGTCGTCACCCGTCAACGACGCCCACTCGTCATAATCTTGGCTTTGGCCTCGCATGTAAATCATGCCGTTAATTGAAGAACAACCACCAAGTACCTTACCTCTGGGATAAATCAAACTTCTTCCATTTAAACCATGTTCGGTCGATGTTCGAAACCGCCAGTCGGTGCGTGGGTTATCAATGCAATAAAGATAGCCAACAGGAATGTGAATCCAAACATAGTCATCTTTGCCGCCCGCTTCGATCAGCAAAACATTGCTACCCTTATCTTGGCTGAGTCGATTTGCGAGTACACATCCCGCTGTCCCAGCACCAATGATGATGTAATCAAAGTTGCCAACACTTTCCTTCAATTGCACGAGTCACTCCGTTTTGCCATGATGTCGACAAAGTTCAACCATCACTACGTGAGTGCTCGAACTCAAGCCTGACCTTCATTATAAAAATTCTTGCTGCTAGCTGTGGACAAAGCTTTGGATAAGCATTGGTTGAAAAGTGAACAACCTGAGTCAACAAACAAGCGCGTGTTTTTATTCAATAACTGTCCGCCAGTTTAAACGATGGAATACACGCTTTGTCCCGCGCTTAAACCATTGAAACACAAAGGTAAAACATAGATATCCACTAAAACAAGCACTCTTTATTAACTACTACTATTCTTATATAAAACCTTTTTTATAAAATCTACCGCAGCAAATCGGCCCAACAAGGAAAGATTTTTACGGCTTGAAACCGTGTTACCCTGATCAACATCATTCAAGCAAACAACGCCCGCGTTTAGACTGAGTTTGCCATTGTTTGCTGACTCGACCGACGAACTTGATCGCGCAACCATTGGTGGCCAGGATTTCTACCATCTCGTTCGTGCCACAACATATCGATGTGTACCTCTGGTAGATCAAAAGGTAAATCTTGATGGATCAATGCTTCCGACATGCCCGTGGCATTAATCAAGTGTTTTGGAATTACCATCACCAAGTCAGAGGCAGCGACAACCTGTCCCGCTGTGAAAAATTGATTCACCGTTAACAAGATTCGGCGTTCACGTCCAAGCGACGCCAAGGCATCATCGACCAAACCACGAGCACGACCGGAAAAGCTAACAAGCAAATGATTAGCCTCACAGTAACGATCAAGTGTCAGTGCTTGTTTTGCCAGCGGATGGTGCTTGCGCATGACGGCAACATATCTTCCGGAGTAGAGTCGTTCGTGTCGAATCGGCGTTTCGGTAGCGCCTTGAAGTTGCGCAACTACTCCTGGGAAGAAGCCAATCGCCAGTTCAACATCGCCACGCAAGAGTAAAGGCCGTGGCTCGCGTGTCGTTAATGGCACCATACGGGCATCAATGCCCGGTGCCTCCTCTTCAATCACCCTGACCAAGGGAGGTAGGATCAAGGCAGCTGTTGCGTCAGCCATCGCCATTCTGAATGTGGCATGTGCTTTATCTAGCTCGAAGCTACGGGGCGCTACAGCCTCCTCAAGCTCAGCCAATGCGCGTCGAACCGCTGGCCACAAAGATTCGGCGCGCGCTGTAGGTTTTACCCCGTGCGCTGTCCTTATCAATAAATCGTCACCGAGAGAATCTCGCAGACGCTTAACGGCGTTCGATACCGCCGGTTGAGTCATCGCTAAGCGCTGTGCTGCGCGCGTCAGGTTTTGCTCTGTCATGACAGCGTCAAACACCCGCAGCAGATTCAAATCCAAAGTGAGGAAGCTCATTAAATTGAGTGAAACAGAATTGAAAGCAAGAGATATAGCATGAATTAATTTGCTGACAAGTAGGTGCGCAAGCTTTTATCCGGCAAAACGTCAAGCCAAGATAACGCTCACCGCCGCGCGCAGGCCTTGGCAAGGTACAAGCCTACCGCTAGCACTGCAACGGAAAAGAAAATACTCAAATGGGCGCTATCGGTTTTGTCCAGTAGATATCCGGTTGCTCCAACACCTACTGCCTGTCCGAAAAAAAAGCACGAAGCAAAGGCGGCGACTGCGGCGCCGCGACGGGCAGGAACCATCTGGGTGGCATTGATCTGCAAAGTGTTGTGCATCATATAAAAGCCTAAACCAAACAGAAAGCAAGCCGGTAAGGTTAACCACCAGCTAGGGCTGTACCCAATCGTTAGCATGCTGATTGCCATTAGACAGCCGCCTGCGCGAATCAGTTTGACTTCGCCGAGAGAGCGCACCAAGGTGGGTGAGAAAATCGCGAAGCAAAGCCCGCCAAGACCAAACAGCATGACGACTGACCCGGCAGCAGTTAGCGACATCCCTAATCGGAGGTGCAAGATTGTCGGGATGAACGCTAAGGTTCCGAACACCAGCGCGCCTTCGATGAAAACACTCGTCAGAATTACACGTGCCCACGGTACGGCAACGACTTTGGAAAAAGATTTCAATAAGGGTTGCGATACTTCACCGCGTAGATCACCCTTGGCAAGTGCATGGTGTGGCAGCCGAGCTCGTAGATGTGAAAGATAAGCGCCAGTAAACAAAAATGCGGCGGCGATCAAGAAGAAGGGAATGCGCCAATCTAGGTAATCCGCACAGAAACCACCCAGCAAGACGCCGACACCATTACCAAGAATCAAACCAATCATGAATCTGGCGAGCACTGCTTGGCGCCGTTCGTACGGCACCACGTCCCCAATCCAGGCCATTGATAATGGGATTAATGCGGCGCAACTCGCTCCCGCGAGCAAACGTGCAGCCAGCAGCGTAGAAAAATTGGTAGCGGCTGCGCACAGTAACGTGGTTACCGAGCAAAACAAACAACCAGCCGCAATAACAAAGTATTTCCCGTAGCGGTCGCCGAGCGGACCAAATAACAGCTGAGCGATCCCATAAGCCACGCTAAACGCCGTGATGACAGCAGAGACGGTACCCACAGTCACCGAAAACTCGGATGACAAGCGAACCAGCATCGGGTCCGCCACCCGCATCGACATACCACTGCCAAAAGCGGCTAGACCAAGTGCGATAAATGCACTTCGCGGTACCTGATTATCAGCGTCGGGCGGAGAAACATTAGCACCCGTCACAGTGATCGTACGCTCTGAAATGAACGCTCAATGCCGCGTATCGGGTCGATGAATTCAATTGAACGAGCGAGCAGCTTGAGCGGCGAGGAAAAATCCTCGTTGCTGGATTCGGTGGCGATCGGATAAAACGAGTCATTCAAAATCGGTACGCCGAGTGAGCTCATGTGGATACGCAACTGGTGCATTTTTCCGGTATCGGGCAGCAAGCGGTAATGCCCAACATCACCCGCGTGGGAAATCAACTCAACACGCGTAAACGCGTTAGGTTCACCCTCGACTTCTTTTACGCGGAAAAACTGCTCGTCTCGCACAATACGACTGGAGACCAGACGTGGTGAAGACAGGTCGGCGCGCATCGGGGCAAGTGCTTCATACACTTTATGAACACGTCGAAAGCGAAACAGCGCTTGCCATACAGGCCGGGTAGCTGGATTCACCGAAAACAGCATCACACCCGCCGTCTCTCTGTCTAGGCGATGAATCGGGGAGATGCTTTGCAAGCCTGTCTTGCGGCGCAAGCGTACCAGCAGAGACTCATGCAGAAAACGTCCACCCGGAGTCACTGGCACGAAGTGCGGCTTATCGACGACCATCAACTCATCGTCTTGGTAAAGCACCGCTTCTTCGAATGGGATCGGCGTCTCGTCGATGCGCTCGCGGTAATAAAAAATCCTCTGACCCCCAACGAAGCTTTCGTCATAAGCAAGCGTCCTGCCGTGATCATCTCGAACATCGCCGCGCGCCATGCGAGCGCGCCAGGCCTGCTCGGGCACCATCGGGAAACGAACCGCCAAGTAGGAACCTAAGGTCGCCCAATCACCATGCAGCCCAGCCGGGCGGCCAAGGCAGTGCTGGGCCAGTGTAGGCAGCTACATTGGAGCGCAGCGGGATAATCGGAAGAGAATCGGGTATTGCGCCGTTGGAGCGATCCATACTCAGCGAATACGCATAGTTGGGAAGTAAGGCATCGCACACGTCAGCGAACCAACGCGCGTGATCTTCATCGCGCCCGAGCGCTTGGGCCAAACCTTGTGGGTCGAAGCGTGCCAATGCTGAACAAAGCTCAGTCACGGAATCGCCCGGGCTGTCGCCCCAACCGAGCACGGGATTCAGGTTGTACTCTGCGCCAGAGCCATACCAGCCTTCACGCAGGCTACGTCGGTACCAATCTCGCTTGCCTGTGAATAGATGCCAGCGCCAGTGAAGCCCAGAAGGTTTCGGCCAGCTATAGAGATATAGGCGCTGGTAGCCCGCCTGATGCAGGGACCGCATCATCGCCATTAAACGGCCATGCGGCATGCGGTCCGGCGGCGCTACACGAAAATGAATCGGTTCACCATCGGCATGTTGAACCTGATCGCAGGATAAATTCAAATCCAGCGTACGCCCTTCACTGCCAAAGCGTGCCGATACCCAACCAGTCATCAGATTAACAGCGGTGATCACTCCATAGCCTCTGTAGCGGTGGAAGATCACGGTGCCGGGCGCAAGTGGCTTCATCAAGCGAAGATCTTAAATAATTTCAGGAAGTAGTTTACTGGCATCACTGCATGTTCGTAAGGCGAATAACAAGGGCAATGATCGAACCAATTACCCGAAGTCGTAAACCATTTGCAAGACCGAACATAAACTAATGCCAACTTAGCATTGGATTCCATTCGGGGACCGCTTTTACCATGGCGGTCCATCTTGTCTCGGATGGCGGGTAGCGTAAACGGTTAACGTGAATGCTGCTCAGCATTTCAGGGGTGGTTCCTTTGGAGCCACCCTTTTTTTTATCGCGCTATCATGGCAGGGTATCGTTGAGATAAAACCATGAGCCTACGCATCATTGCCACCGGCGGCACCTTTGACAAGCACTATGACCCGATCACGGGCCAGCTTGTTTTCGTTGACAGTGTGTTACCCGAAGCATTAGCCCGAGCACGAATCACGGACCCGACCAGTGTTGAGCCACTGATGGCGATCGATTCGCTCGACATGAATGACACCCATCGCGCTCAAATACTTTCAGCATGTGAGCGCAGCGCCGAGCATAAAATCGTGATCATCCACGGTACGGACACCCTGCGCGAGACTGCGCAAGTACTCGGGCAAGCCGGCTTGCAAAAAACCATTGTGCTGACCGGCGCCATGGTGCCGTACCGAGTGGCATCCTCCGACGCCCTGTTCAACTTGGGCTTTGCGGTCGCGGTTGCCCAGTTAAACGCCCCAGGCGTGTTTGTAGCAATGAATGGGCGTGTTTTTTCTTGGGACAAGGTGCGCAAGAATAAAACCGACGGCATCTTCGAGAACGCAGACTAGCGGATACGCGCGCGACTACTTGCCGATACAAAAACGACTGAAAATCGCCCCTAATAAATCATCCGACGTAAACGCGCCGGTAATGCTGCTTAACTGTTCTTGGGCAAGTCGTAATTCTTCAGCGAACAGATCCAATGCGCCATCACCTCTGCAGCTCAGCTGAGCGGCGATAGTTAAATGTTCGTGCGCTTGGCGCAATGCGAGTAAATGTCGCTCGCGTGCGAGATAAATTGATTCACTGGTTTGCTGCCAGCCCGCGACGCGAAGCAAAGCGGACTTTAGCAAGTCCAGACCAGCCGCCGTTGCTGCTGACACGTAAAGATGGGTAGCGTCGCCCAGCTCTTCCAGTGACGGTCGATGGCCGGAAACATCGATCTTGTTCCAGATGCGCAGCAGCGGCAAGCGCGCGGGTAGTCGCTCGACCAGCGCTTCATCAGCGCGGGTCGGTCCGCGACTCGCGTCGAGGATATGAAGCACGACATCGGCTTCTTCGACTGCTGCCCAGGTACGCGCGATGCCGATTCGTTCGACTTCGTCGCTGGCCTCTTGATCGTCGCGGATTCCCGCGGTGTCGATCACATGAATCGGAATGCCTTCGACCTGAATTGTTTGCGTGACACGATCACGGGTGGTGCCCGCTATCGCGGTGACGATTGCCACATCGGCACCCGCCAGTGCATTTAGCAAAGAGCTTTTACCGACATTCGGTAGCCCAGCCAGCACTACTTTCAGGCCATTGCGCAACAGGGCGCCTTGCCCTGCCTGGGTTAGCACGGTCTCAAGCGTGTCACGAATGGTTTGTAGCTGCCCGCGCGCATTCGAGGCTTCTAAGAACTCGATCTCTTCTTCGGGAAAATCGAGTGTAGCCTCGACCAACATGCGCAGGTGCGTGACACGATCCACCAGCTCGGCAATCACTCTAGAAAAAGCACCGGACAGTGATTGCGTCGCCAGCCGCGCTGCCGCTTCTGTTGAGGCGTCAATCAGATCAGCCACGGCCTCTGCCTGTGCAAGGTCTAGCTTGTCGTTCTGAAATGCGCGATAGGTGAACTCACCTGGCTGGGCTAGACGTAAGCCCATGTCGAGGCCGGCTTCCAGACAGCGATTCAGCAGCATATGCAACACCACTGGGCCGCCGTGTCCTTGGAGCTCCAATACTTCCTCACCCGTATACGAGTGCGGCGCGGCAAACCACAGCATCAGGCCACTATCTATCGTGCTGCCATCGGCCGCCAAAAAACTGACGTACTTTGCTTGGCGCGCTTGCAGCATGTCGGATTGCAGCCCACAGATCGCTTGCGCCAGACGTATCAAACCACTGCCGGAGACACGTATCACACCGATACCGCCGTGACCCGGTGCGGTGGCAATAGCGGCAATGGGAGAAGAATCAGGAAACATAGAGGGATTCTAGTCGCAATAAAAAAGTCCGCACGGTAATGCTGCGGACTTTTTCTAGGGCGGCAGAGAATGAAGCGCTAGGCTTTGCCCGCCTCGGACTGCTTAGTAATCACCCACTGCTGAGCGATCGACAAGATATTGTTGACCACCCAGTACAGCACGAGGCCTGAAGGGAAGTAGAAGAACATGAAGGAAAACACCAGTGGCATGAACAACATGACTTTTGCTTGTATCGGATCGGGTGGTGTCGGATTCAGCTTGGTTTGGACATACATCGATACCGCCATGATGATGGGCAGCAGGCCGATCGGCATATCCAATCCCGGCAGCGTGCCGAACAGCGTATCCGGCGCAGACAAATCATGAATCCACCCCAGCCATGGGGCATGGCGCATTTCCACACTCGCCAGCAGCACCCAGTACAGCGCAATGAAGACAGGAATTTGCACCACGATCGGTAAGCAACCACCCAGCGGGTTGATTTTCTCGGTCTTGTACAACTCCATCATGGCCGCATTCATTTTCTGCGGGTCACCTTTGTGACGTTCACGAATCGCCGTCATCTTAGGTGTCACCAGCTTCATCTTTGCCATGCTGCGGTAGCTGGCAGCTGACAGCGGAAAGAAGGCGAGCTTGATCAGAATCGTCAGGAAGATGATGGTCCAGCCCCAGTTGCCGAGCAGGACGTGCAGTTGAGTCATGAGCCAAAAGATGGGCTTGGCGATCAGCGTCAGCCAGCCGTAGTCTTTCACCAAATCAAAGTCGGTGGCGAATTTCTCCAGCATCAGAGACTCTTGCGGACCGGCGTAGAACTTGCCTTCGTGTGACACGCTGCTGCTGGCAGCCAGCGGGCCGAGCGGCATGATGGCGCCAACGGCATACAGACGCGGACCGATTTTTCGGGTGAACAATTCATTGTCACCTTTAGACAAAGGCGCGAACGCAGCAACAAAATAGTGCTGAACCATCGCGACCCAGCCGTCAGGCGTACGCGCAGCCATCGGGCTTTTGCCTTTTTCGATGTCTTCGAAGTTGACCTTGCGGTATTTATCCTTGTCGGTATAGAGCGCGGGACCGGTAAAGGTGCTGTAAAAATAAGAATCACCACCCAGCTTGCTGTCATCTCGAACCAACTGCGCATAGACCGACGGTGAAATCGCGGCGGCGCTACGGTTTTCGATATCGTGTTTGATGCCGATGTCGTACTCACCGCGTTTCAGGGAGTAGGTCTTGGTGACCTTGACGCCACCTTGTTCGCTGTCCAATACCAGTTGCAGTGTGTCACCAGTGCTCAAAGAGCGAACACCATCACGCGCAACAAAGGTCGAGCGGTGGTTGGGGAAGTCGCCACCAATCAAACCACTTTGTGCCACATAAGTGCGGGTGGCGGTTCTCTGCAGAAGCACGACGGGGTTACCAGTTTCCTTGCTGTCCTGGTGCTTGAGCAACTCCACTCGGGTGATGTCGCCACCCACCGTGTTGATCTCCACCTTCAACAGGTCGGTGGTGAGTACAAGCGTCTCGCCTACCGCTTCCGAAGGGGCGTTAGCCGGTAGATCACCGCTGGTGATCGGAGACGGCGCCGCGATACTTTGCTGCGGTACCGACAAATCTTTGCTCGCTGCAGCAGTAGCTGAGGACTGAGTCCCGCTATCAGCAGACGGTGGCGGCGGCGGGTTGCTGTAGCGATTCCAGTTTTCCCACAGCATCAGGAGCGACAGTGAGAAGACCACTAGCAGAACAGTACGTTTGATATCCATTGATTTATCGGAGATGAAAGCGATTCAGTGATGCACTTGCGAGGATGCAGAGCGCGATTCGGTACAAATAGTGGCGACGGGTGGCACAGGGTCGAAGCCACCAGCGTGCCAAGGGTGGCATTTACATAGTCGGCGCCCAGCCAGCAAGCTGCCTTTCATTGGCCCGTGCGCGGCAATGGCCTCGCGCGCGTAATCCGAGCAACTGGGGAAAAAGCGGCAATTCTGCCCGAGAAAAGGGCTGATGCAGAGCTTGTAGACCCTTAAAAGGGCGAGCAAAGCCGATTTCATGGCGATATTGCCGCTTTTCGCGTCAGTAAATCCTGCAACTCCGCGCCCAACGTTACCCGCAAAGAGCGGGTAGCCGCCGATGACGGACGACGCACCGGCGCTTGGCTTAACCGCACAATGCAATCTACCCCCCCTAGCGAGGCTTTGCGGAAAACCTCGCGGGCCAGGCGTTTGATCAGATTGCGCGTCACAGCACGCGGCGCAAGACGCTTGGCCACTACGACGCCGAGCCGAGCTTGTCCGATGGGGTTGGGGCGGAGATAAAGCACGAAATGTTCAGTTCGATGCACGGGCCGCAAACGAAAAACGGATGAGAAATCATCCGTTTTTATGATGCGTTGATGCCTGCCGTAGCCTTCCGGAGAACCGGACATGCGGCAACGCAGGTCGAGTTGCGCTGCCGGGTTAGACGGCGAGACGCTTGCGACCTTTGGCGCGACGCGCGTTCAAGATAGCACGGCCGGAACGCGTAGCCATGCGAGCGCGGAAACCATGGGTGCGTTTGCGGCGAACGACAGAAGGTTGAAAAGTACGTTTCATCGAAGTCTCGCGAAGTTGTTTGGGGCGGAAAATCGGGCGAACCCGACGCTGGACCGTCAACAAGAGCGCCGCTGGCAGTACCAGTAGCGGCTTGGCCTCAGCGCATTGCGCAGAACCTTGGATTAGACACCAGAATATGTATATCTGTCAATCACTTAACAGATTCGCTCAAACCCCGCCCTGACGCGTGGCCGGCAGGCGCGTCGACGTGACGAAATCACTCATCAGCCTGTGGATAACTAACGCTGGCGGCGGTAAAATGTCGGTTGATTCAGCGAGCGCGGAGTAGTTCCCGCCGATCGGCTGAGACCTCCGACTAACCGATACCCGAAGCGCACCAGGCTGCAGCTTCTGTTTGGACCATTGAATGGAAGAATTCTGGCAGACCTGCGCTAAACGGCTGCAGCAGGAGCTGACGCCGCAGCAGTTTAGCGCCTGGATCAAGCCGCTTGCCCCGCTCGACTATGAGGAAGGCCGGCTGCGCATCGCCGCCCCCAACCGCTTCAAATTAGACTGGGTAAAAACCCAATTTGCGGCACGCATCACCACGATCGCGGCCGAATTTTGGCAGTCACCTGTGGACGTTCAGTTCGTGCTGGACCCCCGTATGGCGGTCAGCAAGCGCCCGGTGGGCGCTGTGCCCGCGGTCGCTGCTACGCCCGGTCCGGTTAACGAGCTGCCTGAGCTAGCAGATGACAACGCGCTCTTGCGCGATCAGAGCAAGATCAATTCGGCCCTCACGTTTGATAGCTTTGTGACGGGTAAGGCTAACCAACTGGCGCGCGCGGCAGCGATCCAGGTGGCGAGTAACCCGGGAAGTTCGTATAACCCGCTTTTCCTGTACGGCGGCGTGGGCCTCGGTAAAACCCACTTGATTCATGCGATTGGCAATCAGGCGATCGCCGACAACCCAAACGTGCGCATCCGCTACATCCATGCCGAGCAGTACGTGCGCGACGTGGTGACCGCCTACCAGCGCAAAGGCTTTGATGACTTCAAGCGCTATTACCACTCGCTCGACCTGCTGCTGATCGATGACATCCAATTCTTTGGCGGTAAGAGTCGTACGCAAGAAGAGTTCTTCTACGCGTTCGAAGCGCTGATTGCTGCCAAGAAGCAGATCATCATAACCAGCGATACCTATCCAAAAGAGATCACGGGTATGGATGACCGGTTGATCTCGCGTTTTGATTCCGGCCTCACGGTGGCAGTCGAGCCGCCCGAGCTTGAGATGCGAGTGGCGATTTTGCTGAAGAAAGCGCAACAAGAAGGCGTCAAGTTAAATGATGACGTCGCTTTTTTCGTTGCTAAGCATTTGCGCTCAAACGTGCGCGAGCTGGAAGGCGCGCTGCGCAAGATCCTCGCCTATTCGCACTTTCATGGCCGCGAGATCACGATTGATGTTGTGAAAGAGGCGCTGAAAGATTTGCTGTCGGTACAAAACCGCCAAATTTCGGTGGAGAACATACAGAAGACCGTGGCTGACTTTTTCAATATCAAAGTCGCCGACATGTACTCTAAGAAGCGCCCGGCCAATATCGCGCGGCCGCGCCAAATTGCGATGTATCTCGCCAAAGAACTCACCCAAAAGAGCTTGCCTGAGATCGGTGAATTGTTTGGCGGCCGCGATCACACCACGGTGCTGCATGCGGTAAGAAAGATTGCGGCAGACAGAAGTAAAAACCCGGAAATCAATCATGAGCTGCACGTGCTCGAGCAGACCCTGAAGGGCTGACACAGAACAAGTCAATGATTAAACCTATGCAAAAACTAGGCATTTCTTGCGAAAGGAACCCACCATGCAACTGGTAAAAACTCAACGAGATGCGCTGCTCAGGCCGCTGCAAATCGTGAGCGGTATTGTCGAGCGTCGGCACACGTTGCCGATTCTGGCCAATATCCTCATTCGTAAAGACGGTAACCAAGTCAGCTTACTGTCGACCGATATCGAGGTGCAAATCAGCACCCATGCCGCGATCGGTTCGGGCAGCGACGTGGCTGCCACCACAGTGGCAGCGCGCAAGTTGCTCGACATCCTGCGCGCCCTGCCAGACGCCGAAGTGACGCTTTCGGTGACGAACAAGCGCATGACCCTGCAGTGCGGCAAGTCGCGCTTTGCATTGCAGACACTGTCGGCAGAAGAATTTCCCACAGTGGCGCAAGCCGAGCACTACGGCGCTCAGTTCAGCCTGCCACAGAAAACATTGAAGCACCTGCTGAACATGGTGCACTTTTCAATGGCGCAGCAGGATATCCGCTATTACCTTAATGGCCTGCTGCTGGTGGTTGAAGGCAAAAACGTGATCGCTGTTGCGACCGACGGCCATCGCCTTGCATTCAGCCAGATCGTGACTGAGCAGGAGTTTGCCCGACAGGAAGTCATCATCCCGCGCAAAACCATTATCGAACTGCAGCGCTTGCTCGAAGAGACCGATGAACCGGTCAAGCTGGCAATCGCCACGAATCAGGTGAAATTCGATTTCTCCGATATAGAACTGATCTCGAAACTGGTGGAAGGGAAATTCCCTGACTACACCCGCGTTATCCCGAAGGCGTACAAGAATAACTTCACGCTCAGTCGCGAAGCACTACTTCGCTCGCTACAGCGCGCGGCGATCATGACCTCTGACAAATTCAAAGGCGTGCGTTGCATGGTCGAGCCAGGCAGCTTGAAAATCAGCTCGACCAACGCCGACCAGGAGGAGGCCGTCGAAGAACTGGAAATTGATTACGCCGGGGATGCGATCGACATTGGCTTCAATGTGACGTATCTGCTGGATGTATTGAACAACCTGAAGGGTGACAGCATCAGTATCTCGCTCGGCGATGCCAACTCGTCAGCGCTGGTGACGATCCCCGATGATCCGAATTTCAAATATGTCGTGATGCCGATGCGTATTTGAGGCTAGACCCGAGCGGCGCATTAAGGGGGCCACCGAGCCCCTTCGTGCCGTTCTAGAACCCCGCTAGCCAACGTTTTGCTTGATCAGGAACACCATGTCAGCCACACCCGCAGAAAATCCTAACGCATCTAGTCAGTATGGCGCTTCGTCGATTCAAATCCTCGAAGGCTTGGAAGCGGTGCGCAAGCGACCCGGTATGTACATCGGCGACACCTCTGACGGTACAGGCTTGCACCATCTGGTTTTCGAAGTGCTTGATAACTCGATTGATGAAGCCTTGGCCGGACACTGCACGGAAATTCACGTCACTATCCACGCCGATAATTCGATCTCGATTACCGATAATGGCCGCGGCATACCAACCGGCATCAAGTGGGATGACAAACACGAACCAAAGCGTAGTGCGGCTGAGATCGTCATGACCGAGCTGCACGCAGGCGGCAAATTCGATCAGAACGCCTACAAAGTATCGGGCGGCTTGCACGGCGTCGGTGTTTCCTGCGTCAACGCGCTTTCCAAGCGATTGAAGCTCACCATCCGGCGCGATGGAAAAAAGCACTTCATGGAGTTTGCTCACGGCGTTCCGCAGAACCGTGACATTCAACAACAAGACGGTGTCGCGGTGTCGCCGATCAAAGTTATTGGCGATACGGAGAAGCGCGGAACGGAGGTCCATTTCTGGGCGGACGAAGAGATTTTCTCCCATGTCGAGTTCCACTACGACATTCTCGCAAAGCGTATTCGTGAACTTTCGTTCCTGAACAATGGTGTGCATATCAAGCTCACCGATCAGCGAACTGGCAAGGAAGAAAGCTTTGCGTTTGAAGGTGGAACACGGGGCTTCGTCGAGTACATCAACAAGAATAAGAATGTGCTGCACCCGACGGTGTTTCAAGCGACGGGCGAGCGCGTGTCCGAGCATGGCACGACGATTTCGGTCGATGTATCGATGCAGTGGAACGACGCGTTCAACGAGCAGGTACTGTGCTTCACCAACAATATCCCGCAGCGTGATGGTGGTACACACCTGACCGGCTTGCGTGCGGCGATGACTCGCGTGATCAATAAGTACATTGAAGAACATGAGTTCGCCAAAAAAGCCAAAGTAGAAGTTAGCGGCGACGATATGCGCGAAGGTCTGACTTGCGTGCTGTCAGTCAAGGTGCCCGAGCCTAAGTTCAGTTCACAAACCAAAGACAAGCTAGTGTCTTCGGAGGTGCGCGGGCCGGTAGAAGAAGTCGTCGCGAAAACGCTGACCGACTTTTTGATGGAGAAACCGAACGATGCCAAAATCATTTGCGGCAAGATCGTCGAGGCGGCGCGCGCACGGGAAGCGGCGCGCAAGGCGCGCGAGCTAACCCGCCGCAAGGGTGTGATGGATGGTCTTGGTCTGTCGGCCAAGCTGGCTGACTGCCAGGAAAAGGACCCGGCCTTGTGCGAACTGTATATCGTCGAGGGTGACTCCGCCGGCGGCTCTGCAAAGCAGGGCCGCGATCGCAAGTTTCAGGCAATTCTGCCGCTGCGCGGCAAAGTATTGAATGTCGAAAAGGCCCGTTTCGAGAAAATGCTTTCTTCGGAACAGATCACTACGCTGATCGCGACGCTCGGCACATCAATCGGCGCAGATGAGTTCAATATCGAGAAGTTGCGCTATCACCGCATCATCATCATGACGGATGCCGATGTCGACGGTGCGCATATCCGCACGCTGTTGCTGACACTCCTTTACCGTCAGATGCCTCAACTGGTCGAGCGCGGTCATGTGTATATCGCGCAGCCGCCGCTATACAAGGTCAAGCATGGTAAAGACGAGCGTTATCTGAAAGATGATCTCGAAGAGACCAGCTACATGATGCAAATCGCGTTGCAAGATGCGGCACTTGTGCCGGTAGAGGGCGCAGTCCCGATTGCAGGTGAGGCGCTCAACGAGCTGGTCAGAAAATACAATACCGCTAATGCGATCGTTCAGCGCTTGTCCAGAGTGATTGACGATGCGGCGCTCGCTGCCATCATGAACGGCGTCACGCTAGACCTGTCGAGTGAAGCAGCAGCAGAAGCAAGCGCTCAGGCATTGACGGCTGCCATTAACGACCCGTTGGTACGGGTCGGTGTCACTACAGACCCTTTGTCTGCGTCGCTGCGCTTGCGAATCGAGCGCCAGCATCACGGCAACCTTCGCCTCAGTGTCATCGACGCGGAGTTCGTCGATAGTCCGGATTATGGCTTGTTGTTCGAGGCTGCAGCGACATTCAAGGGCCTGATCGCTCCGGGCGCGGTGATTCGTCGTGGCAGCGGCGACAAACTTCGCGAGCATGCGATCGGGGATTTTCGGCAGGCGATGGCCTGGTTGCGCGACGAAGCAGAACGCGGCGTGAGCAAGCAGCGCTACAAGGGCTTGGGCGAGATGAATCCGGAGCAGTTGTGGGAAACCACCATGGATCCAGCCGTTCGCCGCTTGCTGAGAGTGCAAATTGAGGACGCCATCTCCGCCGATCAGATTTTTGCAACCTTGATGGGTGATGAGGTCGAACCGCGACGAGCATTCATCGAGAACAATGCGCTCGCGGCGGGGAACATCGACGTTTAATCGCCCTAGCGCAGCATGTCCTTTAAAGCCATTATTTTTGACGCCTACGGTACGCTGTTTGACGTCTACGCTATTGCGGCCGAGGCTGAGCGCCAGTTTCCTGGGCAGGGTGCTGCCTTGGCAAATCTCTGGCGTGACAAACAAATCGAATACACGCGCCTACGCACGCTGTCTGACACCTATCAGCCGTTCGACAGTGTCACCCGCGACGCACTGCAATTTGCGTGCAGCCGGCTTGGCCTCGCACTCAGCCCAGAGTCGCAATCGCAGCTCATGGATCAGTACAACCGGCTGACGCCGTTCCCGGAAAACCACAACGTACTGAACGAGCTGAAGCGCGATGGGCTCACGCTCGCCGTTCTCTCAAACGGCAACCCGGAAATGCTGCACCCAGTGATCAAAGCGGCAGACATGGACGGTATGTTCACCCATGTACTGTCGGCGCATAGCGTGAAAAAATTCAAAACCGCGCCGGAGACGTACCGTCTCGGTACCAGCACCTTGGGATTAGCGGCGGAAGATTGTTTATTCGTCTCAAGTAATGGCTGGGATATTTGCGGTGCTTCCTGGTTTGGTTATCCGACCTTCTGGGTGAACCGCGCGGCAGCACCGTTAGAGGTACTTGGGGTCACGCCGAATGGCGAGGGCCGTTCGCTGAATGACTTGCTTCAATTTGTCCGGCAGCGCGGGGGACATTAAAGCCCGCCGATAAATCTAAACAACCACAACACATCAACTCATCGAGGAATCACAAATGACAGCACGCACCGCTTGCCACGATTTGCAGGTGGATACCATCCTGTACCGCTTTATCGAGGACAAGGTCCTACCGGGCACCGGCATCGACAGCGACCGTTGGTGGCGTGGCTTCGCGCAAATAGTCCATGATTTGTCGCCGAAGAATGCACAGCTGCTGGCCGAGCGCGATCGCTTGCAGAGCGAGCTGGATGCCTGGCACAGTGCCCACCCGGGCCCGGTTCGAGACATACCGGCCTATCGCAAGTTTCTGGAGTCGGTCGGCTACTTGTTGCCGGTACCGAAAGCAGTAAAAGTCACCACTGACCATGTCGATGCAGAGCTATCAACCACTGCGGGTCCGCAGCTGGTGGTACCGATTCTGAATGCGCGTTATGTACTGAATGCCGCCAATGCGCGCTGGGGCTCACTGTACGACGCGCTCTACGGTACGGACGCCCTTCCTGAGACCGATGGTGCGACGCGTGATGGTGGATACAACCCGGTGCGCGGCGCAAAGGTGATTGCGTTCGCCCGTGGTTTTCTTGATCAAGTAGTGCCACTCGCAGCGGGCTCACATGCAGATGTTGCCGAGTACTCTGTAGATGGTGCGCGACTGAAGGCGGTCATGCAAGACGGTAGTGCGGCTGGACTCGCCGATGCGTCGAAGTTTGTCGGCTATCAGGGTGAGACATCGGCCCCGACAGCGGTGCTGCTGAAGAACAATGGTTTGCATATCGAGCTTCGTATCAATCGCAATAGCACGATCGGTAAACAAGATATCGCGGGCGTGGCCGACATCGTTGTCGAGTCGGCCTTATCAACCATTCTTGACCTTGAAGATTCGGTGGCAGTGGTGGATGGCACCGATAAAGTCGCCGCCTACGAGAATTGGCTTGGCATCTTGAAAGGCACACTCGTAGAGCAGGTGAGTAGGGGCGGTAAAACATTTCAGCGTACGCTGAGCCCAGACCGTGAATACAACGGCGCCGATGGCAAGGCGCTGAAACTACATGGGCGTTCATTGCTGTTCTTACGCAATGTGGGCCACCTGATGACCAATCCGGCGATCCTGATTGGCGATGGCAAAGAAATACCGGAAGGTATTCTCGATGCCGTTGTTACGACGACCATCGCGCTCCACGATTTGCGCCGCCCTGCTTCACAGGCTATCTGCAATACTCGCGCTGGCTCGGTGTATATCGTCAAGCCAAAGATGCATGGGCCAAAAGAAGTCGCGTTTGCTGTCGAGTTGTTCGGGCGCGTTGAATCCTTGCTCGGCTTGAAAGAGAACACCGTCAAGCTCGGCATCATGGATGAAGAGCGCCGCACCTCCACGAACCTCAAGGCCTGTCTGCAAGAAGCAGCAGCACGAGTCGCCTTCATCAACACCGGTTTCCTAGATCGCACCGGCGACGAGATTCACTCCTCGTTACTTGGTGGTCCCATGATGCGTAAGGGCCACATGAAAACCTCGACTTGGCTGGCGGCTTATGAGCGCAGCAATGTGCTGACGGGATTGAGTTGCGGTTTGCGCGGTCGCGCGCAAATCGGTAAGGGTATGTGGGCGATGCCTGATCTGATGGCTGCGATGTTGGATCAAAAAATCGGACATCCAAAATCCGGTGCCAATACCGCGTGGGTACCTTCCCCAACAGCCGCAGTGCTACATGCCCTGCACTATCACCAAGTGGATGTGTTCGATACCCAGCGTGAGCTAGAGCAGCAAGATAACACCGCTGAGTTGCAACAGCTACGCGATCAGTTATTGTCGGTGCCGATTGTCGATGCGCCCAACTGGTCGGCCAAAGAAATTCAGGAAGAGCTCGACAACAATACGCAGGGCATACTGGGTTATGTGGTGCGCTGGGTAGAACAAGGCATCGGTTGCTCCAAGGTGCCCGACATTCATAACGTCGCATTGATGGAGGACCGTGCCACTTTGCGTATCTCTAGCCAGCATATTGCGAACTGGTTACGCCATGGCGTGATCACCGAAGCTCAAGTCAAAGAGACTTTGGCGCGCATGGCAAAAATCGTCGATCAACAAAATGCCGGCGACCCGCTCTACCGACCAATGGCGCCTGATCTTGAACAATCACATGCCTTCCGTGCAGCCCGTGACCTCGTGTTCAAAGGCGCGGTACAACCTTCGGGCTACACTGAGCCGCTGCTCCACGCATGGCGCCTGAAATTCAAGAAGGAAGTGATGGCCGTCTGATTAAGTCGCCTTCCTGCGAGCGCACTGCGTTCAGCGCGGCCTGCTAGTCAGGCCGCGCGACCAGTTTCGGCCCTTCGGTTTCTTTTGCCGAGATGAATTTGCCAGTGTGGAAAGCCTGCGTTTTGAACGGCTTGATGCTGGTATTGATAAGCGCCATGATTTTCTCAATAAACCTGATGAACAACGGAACGAATCATAGCCATTCACTATCGAAAGATGAATTCAATAGTTCGGATTGATTTTGTAGCTTTCGACTATTGGTGCGTATCAATCAATAGCCCCCAATGTTCCTGTATTTCCGAATCAAACATCCGCAAAGAAGCTATGTTTTTCGGAACAACTTTTCGCCTATACTCGGCCCCTAGTCGTGAATCCGG
>JAJTGD010000042.1 GCA_021299035.1 Oxalobacteraceae bacterium
AACTATATCGACCCTGATCGCTGGTGCCAGCATACGCCAGAGCAAGCAGGCTCTTGGTGGCCGTGTTGGGCAGACTGGCTTGCGCAGGGCCAAGCGCAACGCCCTGCGGTACCACTTAAGAGTGACGATATCGATCTCCCCGCAGCCCCGGGCGAGTATGTGCTGATGCGCTAGCGTCTACTACAGTCGGTCTTACTAGCACGCGGTGTCAAGTAGTCGTGCAGTCTTGATGTGTGTGGTGGCTGGGTTACTATCGTGTGTCAATCGCACGAGTATTCACCACCATGGCAGAACCTGAGATCCGCGCTGGCCAATCCATCGAATTGTTGAAGGCGCTTCATATCCTGACGCGTGACGGCAAGATGAATCAGGACAGTCGGCGCAAGTTGAAGCAGGTATATCACCTGTTTCAGTTCATCGAACCTTTGCTGCAGCAGCTACATGAAGCGCAGCGCCCGTTTTCATTGGTGGACCACGGTGCGGGCAAGTCCTATCTCGGTTTCATTTTGTACGATTTGTTCTTCAAGCAGCACGAGGATGGCGCTTGGATTCACGGTATTGAGGTGCGTGAGGACTTGGTGAGCCGTGCGCGATCATTGGCCGAGCAGTTAGGCTTCACGCGTATGCGTTTTCATCATCTGTCGGTGGCTGATTCAATGACATCGACTGACTTGCCCGAGCAGGTCGATGTTGTCACTGCCTTGCATGCCTGCGATACAGCTACTGATGATGCGATCAGCTTTGCGCTAAAAAAGCGCGCGCGCTTCATTGTTCTGGTGCCTTGTTGTCAGGCGGAGGTGGCGGCGCAACTAAGGCAATTGAAAGCGCAGATGCTGGCGCGCGATGCGCTTAGCGAGGTGTGGCGTCATCCGATTCATACGCGTGAATTCGGTAGCCATCTGACCAATGTGCTGCGCTGTTTGCAGCTTGAAGCGCATGGTTATCAGCTGAATGTGACTGAACTGGTCGGCTGGGAGCATTCGATGAAGAACGAGCTAATTATTGCCAGCTATAAGAATTTGCCGCGTCAGCGTGCTACGCAAAGGTTGCAGGAGGTAATGGCAACTGTGGGCTTGGAGAATATGCGTCAGCGCTTTTGGCTACCGCAGGAGACGCCAATCTCGGCGTCTTAGTGGTGCAGATCACGCTGCCGGGTTGGCAGTAGTGCAGTGCTCGGCATTGAGTGGCTGGCAATGAAGATCTCATGCAGCAGCAGGCTAAAGCTACCAATCAGCATCATCATCGCCGCAACAAACAGAAACGCGATCAGAGAATCCAGCCGCAGACTGAACAGATCATCGGCAAACAGGGCTACCACCACCGCGCATATGGTCGCCATGCTGACCGAAGAAAAGCTGACTGCGCGATGAACCACTTCGGCGCGTTGGTACAGCACCACCAGTTCATGCTGCAGCAGCGCGCGCACACCGCCAGCGGATAGCCGCTGCTCGAGAACCTCTTGGCGATCACTGATGCGCTCAAGGCGGTTGTTCAATACCCGCATCTGCAGCAAAACGCCCAGCATGAGGAATGCCGGGGTAATCGACAGGCTGATGAGGTTACTGATGTCGCCGAACAGGGAGTGCATGGAGTGGCTATGTTTTTGATCTTCCGCCTCCAGAATACACAAAGCGGCGCTCGTGCGCACGGTTTATCTGATTTCTGACCGTGGCGGCGCCAAGTTTGACTTCGCTGGTGGGCAGGGAAGTGCGCGTGTTGCAGTGCAAACTTAGGGTGGACTCGATAATCCATTTTGTTTTTTCTTGGAAATCGAATAACTTTGCGGCTGTTGCCCGGATCCAACCCCCACATAACAAGATGTCAGACATTATTCTCGAGACCCGCGGCTTGACACGGGAGTTCAAGGGCTTCGTTGCGGTCAGCCAGGTCGATCTGCGCGTCCAGCGAGGCCATATTCACGCCCTGATTGGCCCAAACGGCGCTGGCAAGACCACTTGCTTCAATTTGCTGACCAAGTTCATCGCACCAAGCGCCGGGCAGATTCTGTTCAATGGTCGTGACATCACCATGCTGCGGCCCGCACAGATCGCACGCATGGGCATCATCCGCTCTTTCCAAATCTCGGCGGTATTTCCGCACCTGTCGGTACTTGAGAATGTGCGCGTTGGCTTGCAGCGCAAATTGGGGACATCGTTTCAATTTTGGAAAAGCGAGGGCTCGCTGGCCCAGTTGAATGATCAGGCACTTGCCCTGCTGGATGAGGTGGGGCTGCGCGAGTTTGCCGACCAGCCAACGGTCGATCTGCCCTATGGTCGCAAGCGCGCGCTTGAAATTGCCACTACGCTGGCGATGGATCCCGAGTTGATGTTGCTTGACGAGCCGACCCAAGGTATGGGGCATGAGGACGTCAAGCGGGTGACCGAGTTGATCAAGAAGGTGTCGAAGGGGCGGACGATCTTGATGGTTGAGCACAATATGAGTGTGGTCGCAGGTATCAGCGACCGTATCTCGGTACTGCAGCGTGGTGCCATATTGGCAGAGGGTGATTACGAGACCGTATCGCGTAACCCGCAGGTGCTTGAGGCCTACATGGGCGGCACCGTACCGCTCGAAGGAGCGCACGGATGACATTGGCGCTCGAGATCAAGGGACTGCACGCCTGGTACGGCGAATCGCACATCCTGCACGACATGAATCTGTCGGTAGCTCAGGGCGAGGTCGTGACGCTGCTCGGCCGCAATGGTGCCGGCAGGACCAGCACACTGCGCGCCATCATGGGGTTGACCGGTCGCCGCAGCGGATCGATCAAGATTAATGGCATAGAAACCATCGCGCTGCCGACGCATCGGATTGCACACTTCGGTGTTGGGTACTGCCCGGAGGAGCGTGCGATTTTTTCTTCGCTCTCAGCAGAAGAAAATCTGATGCTGCCGCCCACTCTGACCGAGGGTGGCATGTCGGTGGCCGAGATTTATCAAATGTTTCCCAATCTTGAAGAGCGGCGTTCCAGTCAGGGTACGCGGCTGTCCGGCGGTGAGCAGCAGATGCTGGCGGTCGCCCGCATTCTTCGCACCGGTGCCAAGTTGCTTTTGCTGGATGAAATTTCGGAGGGCTTGGCGCCGGTGATTGTGCAAGCGCTGGCGCGCATGATATCGACGCTGAAAGCCAAGGGTTACACCATTGTGATGGTCGAGCAAAACTTCCGTTTCGCCGCGCCATTGGCGGACCGCTTTTACGTTGTCGAGCACGGGCAGGTGGTCGCGCAGTTCGGCGCTGCCGAGCTCAGCACGAAGATGGACGAGCTCAACGAGCTTCTGGGGGTCTAGCGCATGGAGATCTTCGGTATTCCACTCGCGGCCTTCCTGGGTCAGCTGCTACTAGGCCTGGTGAATGGCTCGTTCTACGCCATGCTGTCGCTCGGACTGGCGGTGATTTTCGGCCTTCTCAATGTGATTAATTTTGCGCATGGCGCGCTCTACATGATGGGCGCTTTCCTCGCCTGGATCGGTTTGCAGTACTTCGGCATCAGCTACTGGGTGATGTTAGTACTGGCACCGCTATTGATCGCGCTATTCGGTATGCTCATTGAGCGCACCATGCTGCGCTGGTTGTATCAGCTGGATCATCTTTATGGTTTGCTGCTGACCTTCGGCATTACGCTGATTCTCGAAGGCGTGTTCCGTTCTTTTTATGGTGTTTCGGGTCAGCCGTTTGCGGTGCCATCGCAGCTCGTCGGTGCAACCGATCTGGGTTTCATGATGTTGCCGATTTATCGCGCGTGGGTGGTGGTAGCTTCGCTGGTAGTGTGTCTGGCAACCTGGTTCGTGATTGAGAAGACTCGACTCGGTGCTTACCTGCGAGCCGGTACCGAGAACCCACGCATGGTGGAGGCCTTTGGCATCAATGTGCCGCTGATGGTCACGCTCACCTACGGATTTGGCGTGGCGCTGGCGGCATTTGCTGGCGTATTGGCTGCGCCCGTGTTGCAGGTGTCGCCGCTGATGGGGTCTAACCTGATCGTCACGATATTTGCGGTTGTGGTGATTGGCGGTATGGGCTCAATACTGGGTTCGATTGTTACCGGTCTTGCGCTCGGCGTGATTGAAGGACTGACCAAGGTTTTCTATCCTGAATTGTCATCGACCGTAGTGTTCATCATCATGGCGATTGTGCTGCTGGTAAGGCCGGCTGGTCTGTTCGGTCGCGAGAAATAGGAGCGGTTCATGTCGAGAAAGCTGGGCTATGCAGCGGTACTGATCGGTCTGTTGATTGCACCGTTCGCGTTGTACCCCGTACTGCTGATGAAGATCCTGTGCTTCGCGCTGTTTGCCTGCGCTTTCAACTTGCTGATCGGGTTCACCGGCTTGCTATCGTTTGGCCATGCGGCATTTTTCGGTGGCGCAGCGTATGTCACCGGTCATGCGCTCAAAGTGTGGGGCGTACCGTTCGAGTTGGGGCTGCTGATTGGTACCGCATTTGCTGCGTTGTCGGGTTGGCTGATTGGCGGGCTGGCGATTCGTCGGCAGGGTATTTACTTCACCATGATCACGCTGGCGCTGGCGCAGATGCTGTTTTTTGTCTTTTTGCAGGCGCCTTTCACTGGAGGCGAAGACGGTTTGCAGAGTATTCCGCGCGGTTACCTAATGGGTGTCATCGACTTGCGCAACGACCTGACCATGTATTACGTCGTGCTTGCGATCATGGTTGTGACCTTCGCACTGATTGTTCGCATTATTCACTCACCTTTCGGGCAGGTGCTCAAAGCGGTACGTGAAAACGAGCCGCGCGCAACCTCACTCGGGTATGAGGTGGCGCGTTACAAATTGCTCGCGTTCGTGTTGTCGGCTGCCTTAGCCGGCTTGGCGGGGTCGGTAAAGGCCGTCGTACTTGGTTTCGGTACGCTGAGCGATGTGCACTGGTCTATGTCGGGCTTGGTGGTCTTGATGACGCTGGTCGGCGGCATGGGTACGCTGTTTGGCCCGGTACTGGGTGCGATCATCATCATTGCACTGGAGAATAAGCTTGGCGATGTTGGCGGATGGTTAGCGCACGTCACTGCGATCGAGTGGTTCAATACGCTCGGAGAATCCGTCACCATGGTGACCGGTTTGATCTTTGTGCTGTGCGTACTCGCATTCCGGCGCGGCATCATCGGTGAACTTGCGGCGCGCATTCGCTAAGCGTCTGATGGGTGCTGATCAAGCGCCGAAAGGCATGCTCTAAAGGCGTATATCGGTCAGTGTTCTGCACTCGACCGGCGAAAAAAATCCCGCGCTTTTGGCGCGGGATTTTTAATTAGGTCGCTACGATGTTTACAGACCAGCGTTTTGCTGCGCCACCATCATGTACAGCATAGGGATCGACAGCATGGTGTTGAAGCGCGACGTCAGCATTGCCATCCGTGCCGCTTTGGCTTTTTCGTCTGCCTCGACGGTGACAATACCAAGCGCTTTCTTCTGGTTTGGCCAGATGATGAACCAGACATTAAACGCCATCACCAGCGCCAGCCACATGCCGATACCGATCGCGTGGAACGGCACTTGCAGGCCGAGTGCCGCAGCCAGGTAGCCATTCATCCAGGCCAGCAATCCACCGGTAACGACGGTCGCCAGCGCCGCATAGCGGAACCAGAACAGCGCTGTTGGTGCAATGACCTTGCCGATAGCGGGTTTTTGCTCATCCGGGATCTTCGGCATCGACGGGATCTGCACAAAATTGAAATACCACAGCAGGCCGATCCACATCACGCCCGATACCACATGCAGCCAGCGCATGACGAATGCGCCCCATGCGTGGCCCATGACCGGGCCGGCGCCCGAGACATTGCTGGCGATGAGCACCAGCAAAATAAGAATGACCAACCCGGCGATCACGGTGCGGCCGAGCGATTGAAGAATAGGTGCCATGACTCCTCCTGAGGGTTGAGTACGTGTCTTGTTGTGAGGTTTATTGTTGACGCCGGCGCTGTAAAAACCTTGCGCCTTTGTCAAGCCGCGCGAAGTATAGCGGAACCAGCCGTTATCGTTGGCTGACCTTGGCAATTTTGATGTGTGCCTGACCCTTGGCCAGTCGCAGCTCAATCGACTCTTTCTCGGCCAGGTCGGCGGTATCACGCAGGATTCTGCCCTCAGCGTCTTGCACGATCGCGTAGCCGCGCTCCAGCGTTCGCTGTGGCGCTAGCAGCTCTAGCTGCGCGCGCAGGCTGTCGAATTGATGGACAGCGGCGGCATGGCGGCTGGCAAACCGGGTACTCAGCTGCTGCGAATGTGCGGATAGCCTTGCCCGCAGTAACTCGGTATCGGGTAGCGCGTGTCGCAGGCGTTGGGTAGTTTGGGTTAAGGTGAATCGCAGGTTGGCGAGCGGGGCCTTGCCGGCATGGCGCAAACGGGTTTGCAAGGTGGCCAACCTGAGTTCATGTTGCCGAACGGCGGCTTGCGGACTTTGCACCCGTCGCGCCAGCCAGTCGAGCGTTTGCGCGCGCTCGTTCAGATGCCGGCGCAGCGCGCCCTGCAGCCCGTAGGCGAGCTGACCGAGATGATCCAGCCAATCCGCACGCGCAGTGGCGGCCAGCTCGGCGGCAGCGGTCGGTGTGGGCGCGCGTAAATCAGCGACGAAGTCGGCAATCGTGACATCCGTCTCGTGGCCAACGCCGGAGATGACCGGCATCCTGCAGGCCGCAATCGCGCGCGCGACACGCTCATCATTGAATGACCAAAGATCTTCTAGGCTGCCGCCGCCGCGGGTGACGATCAGCAGATCGCATTCGGCGCGCTCAGAAGCGGTTTGGATTGCGCGTGCAATCTGCTCTGCCGAGCCCTCGCCCTGTACCAGGGTTGGGTAGATGATGAGTTGTACATGGGGCGCGCGCCGACGAAATGCGCTGATGAGGTCGCGCAATGCCGCTGCTTGCGGGCTGGTAACCACGCCGATAGTTCTGGGGAATTCGGGAAGTGAGCGCTTGCGAGAGGGGTCGAACAAGCCCTCGGATTCAAGCTTTGCCTTGAGCCGCAGGAAGGCCTCGTACAGGTTGCCGATGCCCGCTTTGCGCATCATTTCCACATTGAGCTGGAAGTCGCCGCGTGCTGCATATAGCCCGACCGTGGCGCGCACCTCGACCTTGTCGCCCTCGCGTGGGTTGAAGTCGACGTACTGGGCGCGGCTGCGGAACATCACCGCGCGCACTTGGGCGTTGGCATCCTTCAGGGTGAAGTACCAATGCCCGGAGGCCGCGCGGGTCACGTTGGAGATTTCGCCACTGACCCACGCCAGCGGAAAGCTCCGCTCAAGCAGGCGCGAGACGGCTTGGTTCAGCTGCGTGACCGTGAGTATTTCCCCGTCGGAATTGTCAGGCATCAAACGGTTTCCTCCAGTAAAGTCCCCGGTGCCACTAGGCTTTCCACAATTTTCCTGATCTGAGATGTCGGACAAGGCTGCCACCGACCGCTGCGTTTAAACAAGGCTAAGTCCTTGATTTGTTGAGATAAAGTTGCCGCAGCCGGATTCTTCAGCAGCGCAGAAAAGCCCGCAAAATCAAGTACTTCGGACCGCCCACGGGGGTTTGCCCACAAAGTTGTCCACAAGATCAGTGGAAAAGTCCGTGAATCCGCCTGACCCGTCAAGTGATCAATCTCAAAGTGCCAATGCTTTTGCCGCTTGCCTTGCCCGCTGAAAGTGAAGCAGATACAGTCGCACGCTACTTTTCCTTAACTCGGAGTCGGCACTTGTTCTCGCTTATACAGGCCGCTGGTTGGCCCATCTGGTTTCTGCTCGTGGCATCGATTGTCGCAGTCACCGTGATCGTCGAAAGAATACTGTACCTGCGGACATCGCGGGTTCTGCCGCCCACGCTGCTGAATGAAGTCATTTCCTTCGCAAGTGCCGGACCGGTAAGTGCGGAGCATATCGATGAGCTCGAGCGTCACTCGCCCTTGGGCACTGTGCTCGCCGCTGGTTTGCGCAAGAAAGGCGCGCCGCGCGAGCGCATGCTACAAGCCGTCGAGGAGGCTGGGCGCATTGCAACGCACCGACTCGAGCGCTACCTGACTGCGTTGGGTACGGTGGCGACGCTCGCGCCGTTGATGGGTTTGTTCGGTACCGTCATCGGGATGATCGAACTGTTCGGTGCGCAGGATGTGGCTGGCGCTGATCCGCTACGTGTTGCGCATGGCATCTCGGTTGCCTTGTACAACACGGCATTTGGTTTGGCGGTTGCAATGCCAGCGCTGATGTTTCACCGGCATTTTCATGCTTTGGTGGATAGTCGAGTGCTTGAGCTCGAGCAGCAGGCGCTGCAGCTGGTGAATGCACTCTCTGACGCAACGGATGCCGATGAAATTTCGTAAATCACCACGCCGCGACACGCCGGAGGTGAACCTGATTGCGTTCATCGACGTGCTGTTGGTGATTCTGATTTTCCTGATGGTCAGTACGACATTCAGCAAGTTCAGTGCGCTGAAGCTCAGTCTGCCAACGGCGAGTACCCATGCTGCACCTAGTCAGTCTAAAACAGTGTCAGTCGCTATCGATGCAGGCGGCAGCGTCGCGGTAGATGGCCGCCGCCTCGGCATGATGGATCCCAGCGCGCTATCGCTCGTGCTCAAGCAATCCGCCGGGGCTGATAAAGACTGTTTGCTTGAAATTCATGCGGATTCAATGACCAGCCATCAATCCGTCGTGAATGTGATGGAAGCGGCGCGACTGGCCGGATTGCAGAAGCTCTCATTTGCAACGCGTAACCCACCCAAATGATCGCGCGCTCGCAATTGGAATCGGGGTTCATGCGCATGTGGCAGCACCGCTCATGGGTAGCGCGCGCTCTGTTACCTGTGTCTTGGCTGTATGGACTGCTGCTATCGGTACGTCGAGCGTTGTATACCCTTGGGCTATTGCAACAGGCGCGCTTACCGGTGCCGGTCATCGTTGTTGGCAATATTTTTGTGGGTGGTACTGGTAAAACACCTTTCGTGATCTGGTTGGTCGAGGAATTACGCGCGCGCGGATGGCATCCCGGTGTGATCTCGCGTGGCTATGGCGCACAGCATGATCAGATAACTGAGGTGCACGTTGATAGTGGCTGCCAGGAAGCAGGTGATGAGCCCTTGCTGATCATGCAGCGAACCGGTGTGCCGGTGGTAGTCGGTCGCCGCCGGGTAGCGGCGGGGCGGCAGTTGCTGCGCGCACATCCTGAGGTCGATGTCGTGATTTCAGACGATGGTTTGCAGCACTATGCACTTGGGCGCACGCTCGAGATTCAGATCTGCGATTCGCGTGGTCATGGTAATGGATGGCTGTTACCTGCAGGGCCGCTGCGGGAGCCGGCATCGCGCCGCTCGGATTTTTTTGTGGTGAATGCGGCGACGGTGGCGCCACCCAACGCACCACTCAACGCACCACTTAACGCGAGACCAAAATTGCGGCCGACAGTTCATGCTCATCGCATGACGCTACAAGCAGAATTTGCCGAGCGTCTTAATCAACCCTCGCAACGACAAGCGCTATCTACGATATGCAGTGGCAAGCGCATTATTGCGGCAGCAGGGATCGGTCATCCGCAGCGGTTTTTCGACATGCTGACGAAACACGGCATCACGCTAAGCGATACGTTGGCACTCCCTGATCATTTTGACTACCAGCACAACCCGTTTACAGATATGAGTGCCGATATGATCCTGATTACCGAGAAGGATGCAGTAAAATGCGCCCGCATTAACACGCTCGCCGATGATGCGCGTTTGTGGGTAGTTCCGGTGACAGCGATGATCGCTGAACCGCTGGTCGATAATATTGTGGAGACATTGCGTGGACGCTCGACTACTTGATATCTTGGTCTGTCCGCTGTGCAAGGGTCCGCTGAAATACGACAAGGACGCGCAAGAGTTGATTTGCAATGGCGATCGGCTTGCGTACCCGATTCGTGACGGTATCCCCATCATGTGGGCTGATGAGGCGCGCGATCTGAACGCGCCTACTGCCGAAGAAAAATAAGCTGGCGCGCCGGATGTCTTTCGTTGTCATTATCCCGGCACGTATGGCATCCACTCGGCTGCCAAACAAACCGCTGGTGGACATCGCCGGTAAATCCATGGTGGTGAGAGTCGCCGAGCGCGCCGCGTTGTCACAGGCTTCGCGCGTGATTGTCGCAACGGATGACCAGCGTGTATTAGCGGTGTGTGAGCAGGCAGGTGTGGAGGCAAGGATGACGCGCGCCGACCATCCCTCCGGCACCGACCGTATCGCCGAGATCGCCGCTGATTTGCCGTTGCCCGATGAGGCAGTCATTGTGAATGTACAGGGTGATGAGCCGCTGATCGATCCAGAGCTCATCAATGCTTGTGCCGAGCGTGTTAGCGCGGGTACACCGATGGCAACCGCGGCACACCCAATACATCAGATCGCCGAGGTATTTAATCCGAATGTCGTCAAAGTTGTGCTCGATGCGCGCGGTGATGCGTTGATGTTTTCGCGCGCGCCACTGCCGTGGCACCGTGACGGATTTGCGCGCGATACGCAATCAATGCCGCCTGAGTACACACCCTTGCGGCATGTCGGTATTTACGCCTACCGGCGCGATTTTCTGTTGCGCTACCCAGGCCTTGCCCTGTCGCCTTTGGAAAACATTGAGGCGTTGGAGCAGTTGCGGGTGTTGTGGCATGGTCACCGCATCGCGGTCCATCGGGTGGATGAAGCGCCTGAGGCGGGCATAGATACGCCCGAAGATCTTGAGCGCGTGCGACAGCATTTTGCCGTTTGAGCAAGTTCAATCGCGCCCGCACTAAAAGGACGCAGCGCATTCTGTGGTAAGTTTCGGGCAAGCTGAACATCTGACAATAATGCCGTGCAGCGTTTGAATCACGTGCCAAAGGCATAAACGAACAAGGACTCACCATGCGGCTCATCCTGTTGGGACCTCCAGGTGCCGGTAAAGGCACGCAGGCTGCCTTTATCAAAGAGAAATTCAACATCCCACAGATTTCTACCGGCGATATGCTGCGCGCTGCGGTCAAAGAAGGAACGCCGCTCGGCATCGCCGCAAAAAAAGTCATGGATGCTGGTGGATTGGTGTCCGATGACATCATCATTGGCTTGGTCAAAGACCGACTGACACATTCCGACTGCAGTGCAGGCTATTTGTTTGATGGCTTTCCGCGCACTATTCCGCAGGCTGAAGCGATGAAAGAGGCGGGCGTGACGATCGACTACGTGCTGGAGATTGATGTGCCCGATGAGGCCATCGTCGAACGCATGAGCGGGCGTCGTGTTCATACGTCCTCTGGCCGTACCTATCACGTGAAATACAACCCGCCGAAGGTCGCCGGTAAAGATGATGTGACCGGCGAGGACTTGATACAGCGTGATGACGATCGTGAAGAAACCGTGATGAAGCGTCTCGCTGTTTATCACGATCAGACGGTGCAGTTGGTGGGCTACTACAACGACTGGGCAGCGTCCGGACAGCCGGCAGCGCCGGCTTATCGAAAGATTTCCGGCGTGGGTGCGGTCGAAGAAATTCGTGATCGCGCACTTGCGGCCCTCTCAGTATGAAGCGGTAAACAACAGCGGACTATGGGTCCGCTTTTTATTTGGTCGCGCATCATCAAGGCGATCACTCAGTATTCGAGACAAGGCATGCGCGTAGCTCGCACATGCCGGTAGTGAAGTGGTAGTGCGACAACCAGCCGAGTCGAGCTGGAAACGTAGTTTTCATAATTGGTAGGTACATTTGGAGGAGACGTATGGCATCAACAGGCTTGTGGTTTGCCGTGGTGTGCGGCCTTATTGCCGTGATCTACGGTTTGATCTCGCGCAGCTGGATTATGAGTCAGGACCCCGGCAACGCGCGTATGCAGGAGATCGCAGCAGCGATTCAGGCGGGCGCAGCGGCTTATCTGGCTCGTCAGTACCAGACCATTGCAATAGTCGGGATGGTGCTGGCAATTCTGATCGGCATCTTCCTTGATCTGCCGACCGCCGCCGGCTTCGTGCTCGGGGCTGTGCTGTCAGGTGCCTGCGGTTTCATCGGCATGAATGTGTCGGTGAGTGCCAACGTGCGCACTGCACAAGCGGCAACGCGAGGCATCGGCCCAGCGCTCGATGTGGCTTTCCGCGGTGGCGCGATTACCGGCATGTTGGTGGTTGGCCTGGGTCTGCTCGGCGTCTCGATCTTCTTCTGGCTGATTGGTGGTCTGGAGCATGCTGATCCGGTGACACTGAAGCCGCTGCTCGGCTTCGCATTTGGCTCGTCGTTGATCTCGATCTTCGCTCGACTTGGTGGTGGCATCTTCACCAAGGGCGCTGACGTGGGTGCTGACTTGGTCGGTAAGGTCGAGGCAGGTATCCCTGAGGATGATCCGCGCAACCCGGCGGTGATTGCGGACAACGTCGGCGACAACGTGGGTGACTGCGCGGGTATGGCGGCCGACTTGTTTGAAACCTATGCGGTGACACTGATTGCGACGATGGCACTTGGTGCGCTGATGGCGGTATCAAGTAAAACTGAAGCCGTGATCTATCCGTTGATTCTGGGTGGTGTGTCGATCATCGCCTCCATCATCGGCGTGATGTTCGTCAAGGCCAGCCCGAACATGAAGAATGTGATGCCGGCGCTGTATCGCGGGCTGATCGTATCGGGTGTGTTGTCGCTGATCGCGTTCTACTTCGTGACCACGATGGTGTTCCCTGAGCCACTCGCACTTGCGGATGATCGTAGCGCGTCTGCCATGGCCTTGTTCGGCTCGTGCATCGTTGGTCTGGTACTGACGGCGGCGATGGTCTGGATTACCGAGTACTACACGGGTACTGATTTTCATCCGGTCAAGCACATCGCACAGGCATCGACTACCGGTCACGCGACCAACATCATCGCGGGTATCGGTATCTCGATGAAATCGACCGCATGGCCAGTATTGTTCGTGTGCGCAGGTATCTTTGTTTCCTATGCGCTAGCTGGCTTGTACGGTATTGCAGTCGCGGCGACAGCGATGTTGTCGATGGCAGGCATCATCGTTGCACTCGATGCCTACGGCCCGATCACCGATAACGCCGGTGGTATCGCCGAGATGTCAGAGCTGCCTGCCAGCGTGCGTGACATTACTGATCCGCTC
>JAJTGD010000043.1 GCA_021299035.1 Oxalobacteraceae bacterium
AACGCTGGGCTATGTGAGTCCGATGCAATTTGAGAAAAACTGGCTGGCAGAACAAGAAAGACGTTCTGCTTAATCGTATCCGTTAAGGGATTCGTGATTCAGGGGCAAGCTCATAATTCTTATGCACCCCAGTAAAACCCAGCATGTCAGCAATTTCACAACCAATACACTGATCGTTATCCACAGAAACTGTGGATAAGCTCAATCGTCAAATCAACGCTACAAGCTATTTATTAAGCGCTTGGGCTCACAAGTACTAGCAATAGTAAATAAACGCTTGTAGGGCGTTTTAATGCGTTGCTGTGGAAAATCCGTGCACAAATTAGTGCAACGGGTTTTGCTTTACTGCGATCTGCACTGCTTGGTTGCGAAGATCGTAATGAGTAAGCTCAGCTATTAAGATCCACATTGGCTGCAATTAATGCTGGGGTTTTAAAACCCAGCTGGATTGGTGCAAATTTGGGCGTCTATTTCTGTCTAATTGCAACTTGCTAAGGATCATCGAACACGTATGTTTCGTTCGTCTTGTTGTTATACATCGTATAACTTATCTAAAAATCTGGTCGTTCTTTGAACAAATAAGTCATAACTTACGTGTGCTGTACAACTTTTAAGGAGAGTACACATGAACGCACTAAATGGATTAAAACTAGTCGCTAGCAAGAAAAATCGCACCCTATCCCCAGTAGCCCATCGCCGTAACACACTCGTCAACAAGCTGCATGAGCAGATTGAGTTATGTGAAGCGCAAAAAGCTGGTGAGATTTACGCACCCCGCCAACTGCGTACTGTCACAAACAAGCAAACGGGTGAACGTGTGACTATTGAAGCTGTCAAGCATGTGAAGGAATGGTTTTGGATTAATGACGCTGGAAAAATCAATCTTGCTGTGCGCTATGGCAGCAAGGTGCTTGAACTGGCAAAGGGCAAGAACGCCATTGAGCTTGCCAGTGGTGATGAATTAATAGCAGCCTTACATGCACTCAAAGCTGCAGCACTGGCTGGTGAACTTGACGCACAGATTGAAACTGCCAGTGGAGCGTTAAGGGCTGGGTTTGTTAAGTAGTGGCGTTGTAGACGCCACGCTAATTGGTGCAGCTAGCACCAATGACCCAGCTTGTGGCAAACCCAGTGTCAAGCTGACACTGGGTATTTCAACGGTCGCAGCTAGGAATGTTGATACCACAAGCATTGATTTGCTTTAATCAGCACAGCTAGTGATGATTGAAGCAAACTAATTTTACTAATAGAGGGCGCCGCTGGCGCCCTGTTAGCTGGCGTGTACGCTGGCGACAGTCAGCGAAGCTACAAGACGACAATGACAGCCTCCCAGCCAGGCGTGTTTTGGCATTGAGACGATCTATCTCTGTAAGCCTGGGCCCAGGCACGATTTGAAAGAGGTAGAGGTAGCAAAGCACTCATTGCCTCAAGCTTAAATTCCAGCGTATACCGCGCCCTTGTCGTTTACATCAGAAATCCTCCCACATACAAGATTATGCATCTCGTTATGGGATGCACTTTCCGGGGGCAAGCTCAACATCGGCAAAGCTAAGCATGCCCTGACCATTCTGCAGAAACGTTTGGCACCCACCAAGAAAAAGTGTCAAACTCAAAATCGGCATTGCTGTAAGTAATGTGGACAGTTTTTAATGAATAGAGTCTAGATTTAAGGCATGATTAAAACAGCGAATACTATTTGCCAAAAGCAAAAGTCATAACAAAAACGGTTTTTTTCTACATAGATTTGCCTAACCAAAATTTACGTTCAATAAGTGAATATTTCCAACCTTTTGATGCCATACAGTCGCGAAATTTTTCGCTGATGTATATGGTTTGCTTAGGATCTTCGGCATTCGCAAAAACAAACAAATTTTTACTATTGCATTCACGTTCCGAAGATTCAAAGCTAAGTTTGGAAACACTGTTGATGTCGACATGGGTAATTTGATAAACACCGCCACAACCGGAAATCAAAGCACTTGCGAGGCTAAAAAAAATTATTAATGATTTATTCATAATGATTATAGTTTAAATAATTAATTTGTGTTGACATCAATATTAATTTAAGGTCGAATGATAGCAATTATTTTTTAACCAGATTAATTTTTCAGACGCTGCCCGAAGCATCAGCACAAAAACGAGACTCAGTTGGTCAGACGCTGGCAATCCTTTCTAATAATGAAATTGTAACCCCGGTTGATAGGACACAAATAATGAGCACAAAATTAAAATCGGTCGCGGACCACATTCTTTCCACTTCGACAGGCCGTGCGGGTGGGGCTCCGGGTGTCGTTGCTGTAGTAACAAGCAAAACAGAAAATATTTACGAGGGTTGTTCCGGCGTACGCTCACTCGGTGGTGAAGCTCCAATGACGATGGATTCGGTCATGGCAATTTTTTCCACTACTAAAGCTATTACTGCTACTGCCATTATGCAGTTGGTCGAGGAGGGTTTGCTAAGCTTGAATGACCCTGCCAAAAAATACGTGCCCGAGATTGCCGCGATTGAAGTACTGACGGGCTACGATTCTAATGACAAAGCATCAACAAGACCACCGGCCCGCGACATCACCGTACTTGATTTGATGACACATACTGCCGGTTTTTGTTACGAATTTTTCAGCCATGAAGATCTGAAATACCGTACCGAGAAAGAAATTCCTACAGTTGTCTCTAGCACATTCGCCAGCATCTGCACCGTACTGCTTCATGATCCTGGTGAACGCTGGACATACGGGGTCAATATTGATTGGCTGGGCCTGATTGTTGAAAAAATTCGTGGCAAACGCTTAGGTATAGTTTTTGAGGAAAGAATCTTTGGACCCTTGGGAATGTCAGACATATCTTTTACTTTGTCTGAATCCATGAAGCAGCGACGCGCTATTTTGCATGATCGGGCGCATGATGGGAAACTTACGCCCTTACCTGACCTAATCCTGCCTCAACCCCCAGAAATGGACATGGGTGGGCACGGTTTGTATGCCAGCATAGGCGAATATGCCAAGTTTATACGGATGTTCCTAAATGATGGCAATGGGCCACACGGCCGCGTACTTAAAGCAGAAACTGTTGAGGCAATGAGCAAGAACATGTTGCCCCAAGACGTAAAGAGTGGAGGCTGGATTACTTCCATTCCTTCTCTGTCTAATGCAGGAGAATTCGATCCCGGTGTGGAAAAGACTTGGGCGCTCTCGTTCCAGCGCAATGAAGAGGCCTGTGCTAGCGGCAGACCCGCTGGTTCGCTCATGTGGGCGGGGCTAGGCAATTTGTACTATTGGATTGACCGTAAAAACAGTATCGGCGGTTTTTGGGGCTCTCAAATCCTGCCTTTCCAAGACATAGCGTCCTATCCTGGCTTTGTAGAGTTTGAAACAGCGGCATACCGTTACCGCTAAAAAACAAGCAGCCTTCATCAGGTAGACAGGACTGCGTGATTTTTAAATATCTGCCAGACTTACCCTGTCTCCTGATCTAGATCAACCCATGGCCCCCGACCCACCCAGTCGACCTTAACGATGCGCTTTGAGTCGATTATGCATAGTCTGTACTGCTAGCCCCAATGCCGCTGCAACCGCAGCAATACTTTGACCTGCACCCACCAACCTGACAGCTTCAAGCTTAAATTCCAGCGTATATCGCGAGCTTGTCTTTTTCATCAGAAATCTTCCCATACACAAGATTATGCATCTCGTTATGGGATCCGCTTTCCGGGTGCAAGCTCAGTGATCTTCCTCCCATGGATTATGTTTGATTTCAGCTGGCATCCAAATGGTTTCAAAAACCCTTTGCAATTCCTTTTCTCGAGCCAACTCTTCAGTGACTGACATATTTGAGTATTTGGCTGCTGTTTTACTTGAAAAATCCCGGCTGACTAAGCTTGGTGCAGAAATGACCTTTTTCAAGCCACCTTTACATTGAGGGCAGTCGTTTGGGCCGGATTCATGCATCCCGTGCCTGACCTTGTAGACAACAAGACACGGGGCGCATTCGTACTCGTAAAAAGGCAATTTATCTCCCTAGAAAAAAACAAATCACAAATAAATTGTTGCCCGTTTATGTTCGCAATTTACCTGTCAGGCCAACGCGGTACCGACGATTTCCGCCTTTGCTTGCATTGCTGATTTTCTGTCAATATTCCAAATTCGCGCCGCATTCTCACCAAGGACTTTGCGGCGAATCTCAGGAGTGATTTTTGGATAGCCGTAGCCTTCCACGAGTTGATCAGGAATCTGAAATTTTCTAAAAGCCTCAATCTGCCACTGTGGGTTACCCCACAACAGCGAATCGGTACCCCACAGCACATAGTCTTCACCAAGGTCACGCAAAAGTGTTCCCAACACATGCGCGCATTCTAAAGGACGGCTAGTGACTGTGGCGGCAAAAGTGGTCCCAACTTCAGCAAAAAGGTTTTTGCGCTGAGGTTTGAAACCTTTCAATGCTGCAAGTTCATTGTGATAGGGCCAAGCAGCGTGGTAAGCGATGAAATTGAGATCCAAAAAGTCATCAGCAGCTGCATCGAAGTCTTCGCAATGGGCGTAACGTGCATAAAACTGGCCGAATGGAACTCCTTTGTGGCAGCCAATGTTCTTAATTCCAAGTTTGCGACACTCTTCCCACATGGGGTAGGCAAGTTTTTCGTCGTCGAACCACCAACCCTTTTTCTTGGTAGCGTCGAAGGTGTAAAGTTTCAGGCCTGAGACTTTGTAGTCTTCGGCATACCTACGTAGCCGGTCGAGTGTGACACCCAAGCCCTGGTTGGGTGTCAGACCACCAGCTAACATTAGGGTGTTTTTAGGCCAGCGCTTTTTAACCTCTGCCTGGTACTCTATGGGTACCATATCCTTGCCGCCGTAATGTTCTGCAAATCCGAAGGGGTTGAAGATGCCTACGGTTGTGTCACTACCTTCAAGAATCAGTTTGCCGTAGTGATCAATATCCATGTCCCTAGTGCCATTCTTCATACCAAAGGCCTTACCCAGATCATCGAGCAACTGCACAAACCACATACCACGTTCGGTAGTATTGACGCCTAACTGATAGTGATCTGGGCGGGTGCAAACATGGGTATGAACATCTACAATGAAATCGTTGCCGGCACGAGCGACTTGAACCGCCTCTGCCTTGGCATGAAAGTCAACAGCCTCTGCCTTACTAACTTCAAAAAACTCCATGCCGTTGGCTTGATTGGCTGCAAGCATGGCGGCTGACAGACCGATCGTAGAGCGGAAAAAGTCACGCCGATCCATACCAGCCTTCTTTGCCTGTTTCTCCATGCTTTCTTTGATCTTCGGCCCCATTCCACCATTAAGAAACAAAGAGGTACCGACTTCGTTGGGATTAAAAGGGTTGATGGGCTCTTTTTCAATGCCTTTGAATACACTAAGTACATTAAATTCCATGTCATGTCTCCCGTTAAGTATTTTATTCTGGTACAACGGACACCGAAAACACCTTCATAAAATCATCGTTAATCAAAGAAGTCAATAAGTTTTAGCCCGATCACCTAAATATGGGTTGTTGATCCTGTCAAGGGAAAAGGTCTTGCTGTACTTGTAACATGGGTTGAGTCAGTATCTTTTACGAGTACGAATGACCACTTCTATTTAGAGCGATTATCCGCAGTACATTGCTTAAACTATTGAGCTATGGTTTCATAAAATGTAATTGTTATTAATACGATAATTGGCGCTCCGATCGAAAAGAAATGCAAGATAAATGTCGTCTTATCTTATCTGCGTGGGGGTTCATTAGCAGGTCTTCAACTAAAGATTTTTCAGTATTAACTAAGCGATTTAGTGGATTATTTTGCATCTTGATCTGTCGGTATAGGCGATATATGTCGCCATTTTCCTGTTCGCATAAACTGAGAGTTTGGTGACAGTACGCAAATCGCAATTTTTTTTTGATTTATTTAATCAACACTCTTAATTCAAGCAAGAATCACATGAAAATTCTTATGATTTCTCGGGCTTTGATAGCCATTCTGGCGTTAGCTGCATCATCCAGCCCCTGGGCGGTCGAGCCACATAACACTCAAGGCAATTGGCTTAGCTACCCAGAAGTCGTTACCTGGCTAAAAAAAGAAATGAGTGATGCGGATATTGCTGCCCTCGAAAGGAATGATCTGCACGTCAGCGGTGATATTTGCTCATGCTCTGACAGCAGGCCACACTACCCTTACGCAATCGTAAAAATCTCTACAAAAAAAAGCTCCTTCCTTGCTCGGATCGAGGGAAATGAGACCGCTTTCCGTTTGAGACCTATCGCAATTCAGAAGGGAAAGAAATATTTTTTGAGCGACTCCGATGACATCTATTTCGGTGAGTTTGAATCTACCTGTGATTTTACCGACGCTCGGTATGGTCCGAGGCTTGCTCAATTTTTCCCAGACTGCAAAGCCGATAGCGCTGGTGGAATAAAGAATTGAACTGATGAGCCATTAACAAAATTAGCTAAGGTCGAATTTTTCAGCTGACACCAAGACTAGGTAGGCAGTTTTCCCATCTTGCTTTTTTGATCTGCTGTCAGTAGCCATGGCTGGCTAATCCGAGTTTCGCGGGCGCAGTTGCAGACCCAAGCGGCGCGCGATCAGTCGTGTCTCGTCCCAGCCAAGGTGCTGGTAGTAATCAAGCGCCGGCTGATTATCCAAATCTGACAGCAGCTGTGCACGCGAAGCGCCACTGTCGCTGGCCCACGCTAGCGCAGCCTCGAGTACCTGACGGCCGATGCCACGCCTGCGCCAGGCCTCATGCACCACCATGTCCTCAATCCATGCCGAGTGCGCACCTTCTGCTGTTGAAAACACCAATTGCGCTGAGCACATGGCGATCACTTCTCCTTGCGCCGAACGAGCCACCATGATGCAAGCATTCGGTCTGGCCAAGACGCCTGCCAAACCGCGTATTTGGCGCTCAGTGTCAGGCTTGAAGTCCTGCTCAATACTAAACAGTACAGCGAGTAACCCGACCAATGCCGGAATATCGGTGCTGCTGGCCTGCTCGATAACTACTCCGCTCTCGCTCACTCGCGCCCCCTGCCGTAGATGATGATTGCCAAAAACAGGGTCGGCGTCTCGCTCAGCACTTCGGGGCCGTGCGGTACGTCGCCGCGGAAGGTCAGCGTGTCGCCGGGGCCGATCTCATAGGTCTCATTGCCGTGGCGATAGGTCATGCGTCCCTGCAGCATATAAATCAGCTCAGTACCTGGATGCTGAAAGGTGGGGAAAACCTCGGAGGCATCGTCCAAGCTAATCAGGAAAGGCTCGAACAGCTTTTCTGGGCCTTGGTCGTAGGCCAACAAACGGTAAGTGTGGCCCGAGCGTGTACCGCGCCGCACCACCTCCATGCCCTCACCGGCGCGCACCAACTGCGCGTTACCCTCGATTATGTCCACATCGCGAAACAGTGCTGACAAGGAAAGCCCGAGCGAGCGAGCCAATCTGTGCAGAGTATCCAGACTGGTTGCGCACTGCCCGTTCTCGATCTTGGACAACATCCCGCGCGAGATACTGGCCAGCTTCGAAACCTCGGCAATCGTCAGCCCGTGAGCCAGCCGCTTCTCGCGTAGCGCAGCGCCAAGATAGCGCGCTATAGCCAGACCATCGCCACCAGCCGCCTCCTCATTCACCGCCGCCGGGGGTGCTAAATGCCTATGGACCATCATTCCCCGTTTTCTCTAGTTGACCCACCTAAAAAAGTGAGCTATAAGAATAATTGTGTAGTATGAAGAAACTTCCTGCTGCCGTCAAAGCAGCGTGCTATCAACCCAAAAGATACTTTTTTATGCCCTGGCGACTGCTTCGATTTGGCCTCAGCCGCTCGCACCCTGAGCCGAGGATGTTCTCCACGCCCACCGATCTCAACTCGGAGTATGACGTGGTCATTATCGGCGCCGGCGGTCACGGACTAGCCGCTGCCTATTATCTAGCGCGCGACCACGGCATCAAGCGTGTCGCGGTACTGGAAAAGGGCTATATTGGTGGAGGTAACACCGGCCGCAATACTACTATCATTCGCTCCAACTACCTGACGCCCGAGGGCGTGAAGTTTTACGATGCCTCGGTCCGATTGTGGCAGGATCTGGCGGAAGACTTCGATCTCAATCTGTTCTACTCGACCCGTGGCCACTTCACCTTAGCTCACACGGACTCAGCAGTGCGCACCATGCGCTGGCGAGCTGAGGTCAATAAACACTACGGCGTTGAATCTGAGTTGGTCGGTCCGGATTTCGTCAAACGGGCCTGCCCATCGATTGACATCACGTGCGGTGGTCATGCGCCCATACTCGGCGCCTTGTATCACGCACCTGGCGCAATCGCGCGTCATGACGCGGTAGCTTGGGGTTATGGGCGCGGCGCCTGCAAGCGCGGCGTTGAAATTCATCAGCAAACTGCAGTCACAGGCATTGACATGGTCGCTGGCAAAGTGGTCGGTGTGCAAACAACGCGCGGCCCTATCAAAACCAGCAAGGTGCTGTGTGCGGTGGCCGGTTTTACGCCGAGTGTGACTGATATGGTAGGTATCCGCACCCCGATCTACATTCACCCATTGCAAGCGATGGTGAGCGAGCCAATGAAGCCATGGCTGGATCAGATTTTTGTCTCGGGTAGCTTGCATATCTATATCAGTCAAAGCGCCCGCGGCGAATTGGTGATGGGTGCTTCGCTCGACCCCTATGAGGTGCATTCAACGCGCTCGACGCTCGACTTCACGGAGACCTTGTCGGCGCACATGCTCGACATGTTCCCCTTCCTGTCGCATGTGAAGGTGAACCGTCAGTGGTCGGGCATGGCCGACATGACCCCCGACTTCGCGCCAGTTATGGGCAAGACCGAGGTTGAAGGTTTTTATCTGGATGCAGGCTGGGGTACTTGGGGCTTCAAGGCCACGCCGGTGTGCGGCAAGACCATGGCATGGACGGTTGCTAACGACAAGCCGCATGAATTGATTACCGGATTTTCTTTGGATCGCTTCCGCAACTATTCGCTGACCGGCGAAAAAGGCGCTGCGAGCGTGGGGCACTGAAATGAAAATAATGCCCTGCCCCGTCAACGGTCCACGCGCGATTGCCGAGTTTATTTATTGGGGCGAAGTGCGCGTCAGCCCCGACCCGAACACCTGCACTGATGATGAATGGGCTGATTACGTGTTCAATCGCAATGGCTCACCCGGCATAAAGAAAGAGTGGTGGTGCCACACGCCATCGAATACCTGGTTCATTGCCGAGCGCGACACCCTTGCCGACCGCGTATTGCGAACCTGGTTACCGGGAACTGAGCCATGAGCCGCCTGCCAGTCATGCCAGATGAGTGGATCAACCGCTCAAACACCATAAAAATCCGCTTCGAGGGTCGGGAGTACGTCGCCTTCGAGGGCGATGCTGTCAGCAGCGCCCTATGGGCTGCGGGTACCCGCACACTGGGTCGCAGCTTCAAGTACCACCGGCCGCGCGGCATTCTGTCGATGGCCAATCATGACGTCAACGTCCTGATGCAGGACGGACAGCGTCTGAATGTGCGCGGTGACGTGGTGCCGGTGCGCGCAGGTATGGACCTGTCTGCAGTCAACACTTGGGGTGGCGTACAGAGTGATCGCGTGCGCTTCCTTGACAAGCTCTCGGCGTTTTTGCCAGTGGGCTTTTACTACAAAGCGTTTCACAACAAGCGCTGGTTCCCGCTGTGGGAGCGCATGTTCCGTAACATTACTGGTCTCGGTCGTCTGGATCTGAGCACGCCGCATATCAGAACGGCGAAACGCTACGACTTCTGCGATGTACTCGTCATTGGTGCCGGGCCCTCTGGTCTGAGTGCGGCACTGGCCGCTGCCGACGCCGGCGCCCATGTGGTGCTGGTGGATGAGAATGCACGCGCTGGTGGCTCAGGCATGTATCAACTCGGCGCTGACACCACACGGCGTGATCAGACCAACGCATTGCTGCAGCGAGCGCGCCAGCATGCGCAGATTCGAATTCTCGAGTCGACCACCGCAGCAGGCTGGTATGCGGATCAGTGGATAGCACTGATCGATGCCGACAAGATGGTGAAATTGCGCGCCAAAGCGACCATCGTGGCCGGTGGTGCTTACGAGCAGCCAACTGTGTTCCGCAACAATGATTTGCCGGGCGTGATGCTTGGCTCAGCGATGCAGCGGCTGATTTATCGCTACGCGGTACGGCCAGCGCAGCGCGTGCTGATCACTGCAGCGAATGAAGATGGCTACCGGCTGGCACTCGACCTGTTGCAGGCCGGTGTGCAAGTGCTGGCGATTGCCGACTTGCGCGAGACTGTACCCGCCTCGGCTTTGGTCAATGCGGTGCGCGAGCATGGCATTAAGTGTCTGCCAGGCAGTGGCGTGTATGAGGCACACGCAGATGGTCGCGGTGAACTTGGCGCGGTCACGATATGCCGTGTGCGTAATGGCATTGCAGATACCGCGACGGCGATTCGCTTTGAGTGCGATGGCTTGGCGATGAGTACGGGCTGGGCACCTGCCGCCAACTTGCTGTACCAGAGCGGTGCCAAGATGCGCTTCGACGAGCGAACACAGCAATTCGTACCCGCCAACCTCCCCGACGGCGTGTACGCCTGCGGACGGGTGAACGGCGTGTATGGCTTTGACGCGCGAATTGCCGATGGCGCACGCGCAGGTATTTCAGCCGCCGCTTCCGCGCTGAACCTGCCGCTATCCATACCAGCGGCGCCGGCCGACGACAGCATGCCTAGTTATTCATGGCCGGTCGTCGAGCACCCCAAAGCGAAAAACTTCGTCGACTTCGATGAAGATTTGCAGCTGAAGGATTTTGCAAATGCGGTGCAGGAAGGTTACGACAATATTGAATTGCTGAAGCGTTACTCGACCGTTGGCATGGGCCCGAGCCAGGGCAAACATTCGAACATGACTGCGCTGCGCATTCTGGCGCGCCTGCTGGGCAAGTCACCTGAACAAGTAGGTACGACCACGGCGCGACCATTTTTCCACCCGGCGCCCATGTCCCATCTGGCTGGTCGCGGTTTTCATCCGCACAGACACAGCCCACTGCATGGCCGTCATGCAGGCCTGGGTGCCGTGTTCATGTCGGCTGGGGTGTGGGAAAGACCGGAGTATTACGCGCAGCCGGGTAAGTCACGCACTGACTGCATTCATGACGAGGTGCGTCTTGTGCGCAGCAAAGTTGCGCTGATTGATGTTGGCACGCTCGGCAAAATCGAGGTGCGTGGTCCGCAAGCTGCCGAGTTCCTGAACCGTGTATACACCGCGCGCATTGATCTGTTGAAGGTCGGCGGGACTCGCTACGCGATCATGTGTGACGAATCGGGCGTAGTGACTGATGAAGGGGTGATCGCGCATCTCGAACAAAATGTTTACTACTTCACCACCACCACTTCGGGTGCTGCCAATGTTTATCGCGAAATGTCGCGCCTGAATGCGGAGTGGGGTCTGCAATGCGGCATCATCAATCTCACCGGATCCTATGCGTCAGTCAATCTGGCTGGCCCGGATTCACGAACGGTACTTGGCCCGCTGTGTGATGTTGATTTGTCGTCGGCGGCCTTCCCTTACCTCGCCGTACGACAAGGCATGATCGCCGGTATACCCGCACGCATCATGCGGGTGGGTTTCGTCGGCGAGTGGGGCTATGAGATTCATGTACCCGCCGAGTACGGAGCAACGCTGTGGGATGCACTGATGGAAGCCGGCAAGCCCTATGGCATCGGCCCGTTCGGAGTTGAGGCACAGCGTCTGCTGCGACTGGAAAAAGGTCACCTGATTGTCAGTCAGGATACTGATGGTCTGACGCATCCGTTCGAGGTCTCCATGGAATGGGCGGTGAAGATGGATAAGCCCTTCTTTATTGGTCAGCGCTCACTGAAAATCGTGCGTGAGCTGCCGCTCAAGCGCAAGCTGGCCGGCTTTAAACTGCCCGCAACGCATACCGGCGCAGTGCCGAGCGAGTGCCATCTGATTATTCAAGACGGCGAGATCGCCGGTCGTGTGACCAGCTGCTACTGGAGCCCGAACCTCGGTCATCACATCGGTCTGGCGTTCTTGCCGCCACAGATGTGCGATGTCGGCACGCGCTTTCAAATTCGCCTCAGCGACGCCAGCATGGTGAGTGCCGAGGTTTGCGCAACCCCGTTCTTCGATCCCGAGAATCTTCGCCAAAAGGAGATCGCATGAGCACCCCGGCTCGCGTCAGTCCACTTGCCGATGTGCAGTCAGCACACGCCGCGCGCTGGACCGAAATAGAACACATGCGTGTGGTCGCTGCGTTCTCCAATGAACAAGCAAATGCACTCAATACGGTCGCGTTGGGCGATCTCAGCCACCGCCCGCGTGCTGGCGTCAAAGGCCCGGGTACTGCTGCCGCACTGAATGCGGCGGGTATCAGCACACCGACTCAGCCAAACCGCTGGTGCCGTAGCGAAGGCGCATTGATCGCTCGCCTCGGCCTGACCGAATACCTGATCGAAGCAGATCAGTCGAACGATGCCGTGTCGCGCGTATTGGCACTGCCAGATACACCCAATGTCTACCCGGTGCCGCACTACGATGCCGCACTGCTCATCATCGGTCCGAAGGCCATCGATCTGTTCCGCCAAACCTGCTCGGTCGATATGGCAACACTCGATCCGAATGATGGTGCGCTGGTACTTACCTCGGTAGTCGGCGTTGGCGTCACCGTCGCTGCGCTGCAGACACCGTCCGGCATTGCTTATCAAGTTTGGCTGGACGGCACCTACGCCAGCTATATGTGGGAGACGCTGTGCGAGATCGCGCATGACATGGGGGGTGGTCCGATTGGCAGCGAAAGCTTGTCACGGGCGNCTACGCCAGCTATATGTGGGAGACGCTGTGCGAGATCGCGCATGACATGGGGGGTGGTCCGATTGGCAGCGAAAGCTTGTCACGGGCGCTAGGTTGAGGCGCGAATAACAAACCGACCCAAGTTTGAGGGTCAGATGAAGGGGGGGGAACCATGAAACCAGCAGAGGCGAAGAAATATCTGAAAGAACATGGCGTCAAATATGTACTGGCGCAGTTCGTGGATGTGCATGGCGCGGCCAAGGCGAAGTCGGTGCCGGTGGAGCACTATGACACTGTCATCACCGACGGCGCTGGCTTCGCCGGTTTCGCGTTAGCGGGTATGGGCATGAAACCCAACGCGGATGGCGACTTCATGGCGGTGGGTGACCCGACGACGCTGAGCATCGTGCCGTGGCAACCGGGCTACGCACGCATGGCCTCGGATGGTCATGTGCATGGTGAACCCTGGCCATTCTGCTCGCGCGTCGTACTGAAATCTCAGCTGGAGCGCATGGACGCCAAGGGCTGGATTTTTTTCACCGGGATGGAGCCCGAGTTTTCGCTGCTCAGAAAAGTCGAAGGTCGCTTGGTACCGAGTGACGCCTCTGACACCTTAGCCAAGCCCTGCTACGACTACAAAGGCTTGTCTCGCTCACGCGCATTTCTGGAGCGGCTGGCAGAGTCGCTGCGCGCAGTGGGTATCGATGTTTATCAGATCGACCATGAAGATGCCAATGGTCAGTTCGAGATTAACTATACCTATACCGATGCGCTGACGTCTTGCGATCATTTCACCTTCTTCAAAATGGGCGCGGCTGAAATCGCGGCCGAGATGGGCTTGATCTGCTCGTTCATGCCCAAGCCGTTCAGCAATCGTCCGGGCAATGGCTTGCACATGCACATGAGCATCGGTAACGGCAAGAAGAATCTGTTCGAAGACAAATCCGACAAGCGTGGGCTCGACCTCTCGACCCTCGCCTATCACTTTGCGGGCGGTTTACTGGCACATGCCTCGGCACTGGCGGCAGTGTGCTGCCCGACGGTCAACAGCTATAAACGTTTGGTGGTGGGTCGCTCACTGACGGGGGCGACTTGGGCACCGGCCTATATCTGCTTCGGTAACAACAACCGCTCCGGCATGATCCGTGGGCCGGGTGGTCGTATTGAATTGCGCCTGCCGGATGGTTCTGCCAACCCGTATCTCGCCACCGCTGCAGTGATCGCTGCGGGTCTGGATGGTATCGAACGCAAACTGGATCCGGGTGAACCGATAGTCGAAAGCCTTTACGAGATGAGTCCAGCGCAGCTGCGCAAGCAAGGCATCCGACTACTGCCGCAGAACTTGAAAGAAGCACTTGATGCGTTCGAAAAGGACGATGTCATCAAGGGGGCGCTCGGACCGCTGGCAAACGACTTCCTCGAAATAAAACGCATGGAGTGGGTGGAGTACATGCGTCACGTCTCGGACTGGGAAGTGGATCAGTACCTTCAGTTCTTTTGAACTGGATCAAGGAGAAAATATCATGTGTGGAATCGTGGGACTGCTGGTCAAGAAGCCGGCACTCAGAGAACAACTCGGTAAATTGATGGTGCCTATGCTGATCGGCATGACCGATCGCGGCCCGGACTCTGCCGGGTTGGCCGTATTTGCCGATCCGCTGAAAGGCACGGCGCGCAAGCTCAGTTTGTATTCGGGTCTGACCGAGGCCGGCGCCGACTTCGACTGGCATGGCTTGACGCACGGATTGAAAGAGCATCTCGGCGTGCCATCGAAAATCGATAGCAAGCACAACCATGCCGTGCTGACTTTCGACGTATCGCCCGACATCGTCAAGAAATGGCTGCACGAGCATTACCCACTGCTGCATATTCTCTCGACAGGTCAGACCATTGACCTGTACAAGGATATCGGCACACCATCGATGGTAGCGAACCGCTACGACTTCGCTTCACTTACCGGTTCGCATTTGGTCGGGCACACTCGCATGGCGACCGAGTCGGCGGTGACACCGGATCGTGCGCACCCTTTTACAGCGGGTGAAGATTTCTGCCTGGTACATAACGGCTCGCTATCAAACCCTTACGGTTTGCGTCGCAAGCTGGAGCCGCACGGCATTCACTTCGATACCGATAACGACACCGAGGCGGCTTGTCGTTTTCTGGAGTGGCGCTTGCGGGAAGGCGATGATCTGGAGGCTGCGCTACATGCCGGCTTCGAAGAACTGGATGGTTTCTTTACCTTCTTGATGGGTACGCCCGACAAGCTGGCGCTGATTCGCGATCCATTCGCTTGCAAGCCGGCAGTTGTCGCCGAGACGGATGACTACGTCGCTATCGCCAGTGAGTTCCGCTCGTTGGCCCATCTGCCTGATATTAAAAATGCCAAAGTATTCGAGCCAGCGCCAGAGGAGATGTACGTATGGAACGCGTGAGCTTTGACCTCGCCACAACACCGCTGCGCGAAGTGAATCAATTTCTGCACAAGCAATTGCAAGCGGACGATCAACGTCATGTCGAGGTGCTGAACCCGGATGGCGCACACAGCATCGCAGTCGGGCTCGATCAACCGGTCACGGTTGAGATTCACGGCCATGCGGGCTACTACGCCGCCGGGATGAACAAGAAAGCGACTGTCATCGTGCACGGCAGCGCGGGCACGGGTGTCGCTGAAAACATGATGAGCGGTCGTGTGCATGTGAAAGGCTTCGCCTCGAACGGTGCCGGTGCGACTGCACATGGTGGCCTGCTGGTGATTGATGGTGATGCGGGTCTGCGCTGCGGTATATCGCTCAAAGGTGGCGATATCGTGGTCGGCGGTTCGGTCGGCAGCTTCTCCGGCTTCATGGCGCAAGCCGGTCGCATGGTAATTTGCGGGAATGCGGGTGACGCACTTGGCGACTCGCTGTACGAAGCGGTGATCTATCTGCGCGGCGAAGCCAAGTCGCTCGGTGCCGATGCACGCTTTGAGCCCATGACCGACGAGGACCGTACCGTCGTGGCTGAGTTGCTGCGCGAAGCGGGCTTGCAACACGACCCGGCCTCATTCAAGCGTGTTGCATCTGCGCGCAGTCTCTATCACTGGAACGCTGACGCTAATCAGGAATACTAAGCCGCACACCGGCAGGAAGAACATCATGGACATGAAACCCATTCAATTCAAGCGTCACTCAACTGAGGAATCGGCCAGCTTCGACCGCAGCGTGATCGACTACATTCAAAATGCCGCGGCGCATGGCTTGTATGAAATCCGTGGTCTCGGAGCCAAGCGCCGCGTGCCACATTTTGATGATCTGCTTTTTTTAGCCGGTTCACTATCGCGCTATCCATTGGAAGGCTATCGCGAAAAATGCTCCACCAAAACCGTACTCGGCACTCGCTTTGCGAAAAAACCGGTCGTGCTTGAAATCCCGATCACCATTGCGGGCATGAGCTTCGGCGCGTTGTCGGCGAATGTAAAAGAAGCGCTCGGTCGCGCCGCGACCGAGATGGGCACCAGCACCACCACCGGTGACGGTGGCATGACGCAAGAAGAGCGCGGCTCATCCAAAACGCTGGTATATCAGTGCCTGCCCTCACGCTATGGCTTCAACCCGGATGATTTGCGCAGGGCAGATGCAATTGAAGTCGTGATTGGCCAAGGTGCGAAACCCGGCGGTGGCGGCATGCTGCTCGGGCAAAAAGT
>JAJTGD010000044.1 GCA_021299035.1 Oxalobacteraceae bacterium
ATCGAGGATATAGATCGGCTCGACGGTGACTCTTTCGAGACATTCACTGCTTTGCTTTTTTCTAAGCAAGGCTATATGTCGCAAGTTACCGAGAAGCGCCGAGGTGACGGCGGAATCGATCTAATTGCCATTGCCAATGGTTCCGGACTACTGGTTCAATGCAAATCTAGCCAGTCTTCATCCATCGGCTGGGATGCCGTCAAAGAAGTAGTCGGCGGAGCGATGCGCTACCAGTCCAAGATGCCGAGCGTGAAGTTCAAAAAGGTGGCGATAACAAATCAGCGATTTAACGCATCCGCCGTTGAGCAAGCTGCGTTCAACCATGTTGAGCTTTTAGACAGAGCGCATATCGAGCAACTGCTTCAGAGATACCGGATCACGGACTACGAGCTAGACGAATTCCTCATGAGGAGCGTGTAGGCAATTAAGGCCTTACGAGGGAATGGAGGCTGCGAGAGCTCGTCAATTTGTTGGGCATTTTGTTGGGCACTTTTTAGCGACCTGACTTCGGAAAGCAAAAAGGCCAATCCGAAGATTGGCCTAAGTACTTGATTTCATTGGTCGGGGCGGCGGGATTCGAACTCGCGACCCCTTGCACCCCATGCAAGTGCGCTACCAGGCTGCGCCACGCCCCGACGAGTTGTGAATTATAGCAGAGCCAGTCCGCCCCGATAAGGCACCGGCAGGCATGTTAATGCAGATGACCTTGATTTTGTACCGACTCCTCTGGCATTTCAGCATGCACGATGTCTTCAGCCGTGTCGCAAAACAAGGGCGAGCCACAATCGTCGCAAAACTCGGGTGGAAAAATCGTGTCGATTTGCTGTATCCGCGTGACGCCTGTTTCTCTGAGGACGGCGATGATTTGTTGTGTCGGTGACTGCGGTGTGTGTATACCAAGCCGCATGCCATTGGCCTCATCACCAAAGCCGGCGATGACGACCTCGAGTTGTCCCGGTTCAACCGCGAGTGCTGTGGTCAGGTAGTTGACCGCAGCGCGCAGTGAGATGGGACGTATGGCTTTATCCGCTTCGCGACACGCGACGTAATAGGCACCAGGGAGCAAGAGTTCGATGCCGCAGCCCGGGAGCAGATTTTGCAAATGGGGACCTGCTTGCGTTTGCCATTGCGTCAGCGCTGCGCTGCTGCTGGACTGGAAGCTGGTGCCAGCGTCTGCCTCTTGCCAGCGCAGCAGTGGCTGCCCTGTCTCTGCAGTCACGACTAGCAACAGATAGCGTGTGTCTGCCAGAAACGCCGCCGTCTCCGGCAGTGCGTTGGCTGTATCGGCAGGTTTTCCAGTCACTGCTGCCTCGCTCATGCGTTGCGTTAACTGATAGGTCTCACAATAGGTACGTGGCAGCTGATCGATTGAATACAGCGCCGGCGCGATGGCGGCCCGGGTTCCGTCTGCAAGAATATGACCATACAGGTGGGCTGCAATGGTGTGCAGTGCTTCTGGTGCAATCGGGCCCGAAGCAATTGAAAAACGCGTCCATGCGAGCACGGGTACGGCAACAAGTAGCGCGTCATAGGTTTTGCCGCCATGCTCAAGACGGCAGCTTGAACTGACGGCTTCAATCGCATCCAGAAGGACGTCATAGCCATCGAGATCGGTATGAAACAAGTGATCAAGTGCGCTGTCGATGGCTTGTTGCTGATTGCCGGCTAGCAGCTTCTTCAAAGCCTGATCGAGGCGGGTTCCCCAGCTGCGCTCCTCGAGTCGGCTGTAGGCGCGCGCGATGGATTGCGCCAGCGAGGCCAGACGCTGACTGTCGGCGGAAAATTTACGGGCAGGGGTGGTTTGCAGACGTCGCATTCGGGGCCAGGTCGGTTAAAGGGTGAAACTCGGATTCTAATGGAACTCACCACGAAGGGCTGTTGATGTGCGAGAGATTCCCAACAAAAAAGCGCGGACTGGCCGCGCTGGTGACTTCGGGCCTGGATCCGACCGCTTTATTTCTTCTCGGGCTCTGTTGAAGCAGCGGGCGCTGCGCCCTTGTCCGCCGCGGCTGGCTCGGTGGCGGGTTTTTCTGCTTCGTGTGCCTGCGTTGCGTCATGGCCGGCTGCTTCGCCTTGCATATTGATGTCGCCTTCCGATTTGAACAGCATGAACAGTGCAATCGAGGAAAAAATGATGAACGCGACGAGAATTTTCCACATAGGTGTCTCCGGGAATTTTTTTAAAGTATTGAGGGCGTCAGCCGGCCAATTGCAGCCGGCTGACAATGTGTGCATCAGGCGGCGAGCAACTGGCGCAGCACGAAAGGCAGAATGCCACCATGGTGGTAGTAATCCACTTCAATCGGCGTATCAATGCGCAGCAGCACTTTGACGTGCTGGCTCTGACCGTTCGCACGGTGGATGACGAGCGTGGCTTCCTGCTGAGGCTTGATGTCGTTTTCCAGGCCCAGCAGATCAAAGCGCTCATTGCCGGTGATGCCGAGCGATGACACGCTGTCGCTGCCGATGAACTGCAGTGGCAGAACGCCCATGCCGACCAGATTGGAGCGATGAATACGCTCGAATGATTGCGCGACCACCACTTTAACGCCCAGTAGTTGGGTGCCTTTGGCGGCCCAGTCACGCGATGAGCCGGTACCGTATTCTTCGCCGGCAAAGATCATGGTGGGTACGCCGTCAGCCACATACTTCATTGCGGCATCGTAGATCGACATTTCCTGGCCACTGGGCTGATGAACCGTGAGCCCGCCTTCGATGCGCGAACCATCCGGCATGACTGGGATCATCAGGTTCTTGATACGGACATTGGCGAAAGTACCGCGCATCATGATTTCATGGTTGCCGCGGCGTGAGCCATAGGAGTTGAAGTCGGCTTTGAGTACGCCATTGGCCAGCAGCCATTTACCAGCCGGGCTGGATTCCTTGATTGAGCCGGCGGGAGAAATATGGTCGGTGGTGATGGAGTCACCAAACACGCCCAGTGCACGGGCACCGATGATGCGGGTCGCAGCGGCCTTGGGTTGCATCTCGAAGTCACCAAAGAAAGGTGGCTCTGCGATGTAGGTGGATTTTGGCCAGTTGTAGACTTCGCCGGTGGCAACGCCGCGAATGTCTTCCCACAGCTTGCCGGGTGCGCCTTTGACATCGGCGTAATTGGCCTTGAAGGTTTTTGCATTCATCGCATGCTTCATGAGCTTGTTGATTTCTGCGCTCGTGGGCCAGATGTCGCCGATGAAGATATCGCGGCCGTTTTTACCTTTGCCCAATGGCTCAGTCATCAGATCGACGGTGATATTGCCCGCGATGGCGTAAGCGACCACAAGCGGTGGCGATGCAAGGAAATTGGCGCGAATGTTAGGGTGAATGCGCGCTTCAAAGTTGCGGTTGCCCGACAAGACTGCCGCTGCGACCACATCGTTTTTCGCGATTGCTTCGTTCATCGCCGGTGTGAGGTCACCGGCATTGCCGATACAGGTCGTGCAGCCGTAGGCGGTGACGCCAAAGCCGAGTTGCTCGAGGTAGGAGAGTAAACCGGCCGACTCGAGGTATTTGGTGACTACCCGCGATCCGGGGGCCAGTGATGTCTTGATATGCGGTGCCACGCTCAGGCCGGCAGCCACTGCTTTTTTGGCGAGTAGACCGGCGGCCAGCAACACGCTGGGGTTGGACGTGTTGGTGCAGGAGGTGATTGCGGCGATCAGTACATCACCGTTTTTGAGATGCACACCGTCCGAGTTGGTGTACTCGGCATCCAGATCTTCGGCTTTTTTGTTGAAGCCATTGTCAGCGATGGGCTTGGCGAACAGTTCGCGGAAGGTTGATTTCACATGACCAATTTCGATACGGTCTTGCGGACGCTTGGGGCCAGCGACCGAGGGCGCAACCGAAGTCAGATTGAGCTTGACTACTTTGCTGTAATCGATATCGCCCGCTTTCGGTATGCCAAACAGGTTTTGCGCTTTGAAATAAGCTTCGAAGGCATCGATTTCTGCCTTGGTGCGGCCAGTGCCATGGAAGTACTCGATCGTTGCCTCGTCCACGGGGAAGAAGCCCATCGTTGCGCCATATTCTGGCGCCATGTTGGCAATCGTTGCACGGTCTGTCAAAGAAAGTGATGCCGTACCTTCACCAAAGAATTCGACGAACTTGCCGACCACTTTTTCCTTGCGCAGCATTTCGGTAATTGTCAGTACCAGATCCGTTGCCGTCACGCCTTCGCGCAATACCCCCGTGAGGTTGACGCCCACAACATCCGGCGTGAGGAAATAGACCGGTTGACCCAGCATGCCGGCTTCGGCTTCGATGCCACCGACGCCCCAGCCAACGACACCGATACCATTGATCATGGTGGTGTGCGAGTCTGTTCCGACCAGCGTATCGGGGTAGTAGACGCCATTACGATGATGAACGCCGCGCGCCAGGTATTCCAGATTGACCTGGTGAACAATACCGAACCCGGGGGGAACTACGCCAAACGTATCGAACGCCTGCATGCCCCATTTCATGAACTGGTAGCGTTCATTGTTGCGCTGGAATTCCAGCTTCATGTTCAAATCAAGCGCATCTTTTTCGCGGAAATGATCGATCTGCACGGAGTGATCGACGACCAAATCCACCGGAACCAGCGGCTCGATGTTTTTTGGATTCTTGCCCATTTTCTCTGCCACGCCACGCATGGCGGCGAGGTCGGCGAGCAGGGGGACGCCGGTAAAGTCCTGGAGTACGACACGGGCGACAACGAAGGGAATCTCATCGGTGCGCGCCGCATTCGGTTTCCAGTTGGCGAGCTGACGTACATGCGCTTCGGTGACTTTTTTGCCATCACAATTGCGCAGCACTGATTCAAGCACGATGCGGATCGATACGGGCAGACGATCGAGATTTTTGCCCAGCGATTTCTGCAAGGCGGGCAATGAATGGAACTGCGCTTTTTTACTGCCACTGAACTTGAATTCCCTGAGCGTATCGAGCGTATGGTGCGACATGTTCTCTCCTTTTTAAACCGAAAAACCTGCTTCAATTCAGCCGGGAGGAACCTGTGCTGGCGTCACTCCCCGCTAACGTCTTTGTCGTTGCATGGTGCCCGTGCGACATTCGTTCGCGACCGGGGCACCGAGCTTGCGATCCAACAGCATGGCCTTGGCCGGTATGCTGATCCAGACGAGGCCGCTACTAAAGTGCTCGAAGCGGTGCGCGCCTGTTGTGGTTGGAACTCGTTGCATCTGATAGGCGTCACCACCCCAGTGCAACTCAATCATGTTGTCCTTGTTTTCGTCTCCGAAAACCGCCATGCGCTTTCCGTATTCGCAGGTCATTTCCAAAGCCACCGCAGCATGGGATGTCATCAGGCTCAGTAAAACGATCGCTGCGCTTTGGATTGGGCTTCGCATGACGCCTCCCGGGACTAGGGTTGAACTACATTGGCACACCTGCCGATTCCGGCATGGACTGCCTGTTTTGTTGTGCCTCTTGCAGAATCGCTGTGCGGCGCCGATGGCTGGCGCGGTGATGCCGTGTTGATTTGTGCTGCGTCTCTCTCGACTCAGCGGCCCGGATTGCATTGCCGGCGATGGCCAACGTGTCGCATCGATCTTTTGGATCATTATGCGACGCGATCTCGCAAAGCGCACGGCAGGGCGCAGCAATTTTCATTTTGGCATGTGCGGCTCGGGCAAAGCGTAATTGGACTGGGATTCTGGTCAACGAGACGTGAATGACGTCACCACGAGCGGGCCCAGAATGCACCAGCCCCAAAGGCAGGCAGTCCACCTCGCCGGGTACCGGCATGTCCCGGATTTCATGCACTGCAACATGCGTTTCGATCGGTATATGGAGGCGCAGATCCGACACCGGCGAGGTTCGGATGCGCTTTTCTGACCTTGCATAGTGATCGCACACCGGCAGCCATGCCGGTTGATGCTTTCCCTTAATCAGAATGTCGGACGGATGCATAGAGAGAAAAGTGATATCCAACAAAAGCGGGCGGTGCATGGCTGGATGCGACCGCCGCCCGTGACGACCTACGGCACAGCTTACGGCAGCAGATGTTTGACGCCCTCGCGTTCTTCCGTGAGTTCCTTGAGTGTGATGTCGATGCGCTCTTTTGAGAATGCGTCGATTTCCAGACCCTGAACGATGTTGTATTCACCGTTTTCTGTGGTGACCGGGAAGCCGAACATCACATCTTTGGGAATGCCGTACGAGCCATCGGAAGGAATGCCCATCGTGGTCCATTTGCCGTGGGTGCCCAGCACCCAGTCGCGAACATGGTCGATAGCAGCGTTGGCAGCTGAGGCAGCCGAGGAGAGGCCACGCGCTTCGATGATAGCGCCGCCGCGCTTGCCAACGGTTGGCAGGAAGACGTCTTTGTTCCATGCATCGTCATTGATCATTTGCTTGACCGACTGACCATCAATCGTGGCGAAGCGATAGTCTGCATACATGGTTGGCGAGTGATTGCCCCAGACGCACAGCTTCTCGATGGAAGCGACTGGCTTGCCGGTTTTTGCAGCGATCTGCGACAACGCGCGGTTGTGATCCAGACGCAGCATCGCGGTGAAATTTTTTGCAGGCAGGCTAGGGGCCGACTTCATTGCGATGTAGGCATTGGTGTTGGCGGGATTGCCGACCACCAGCACCTTCACGTTGCGCGAAGCGACAGCATCCAGTGCTTTGCCTTGTACGGTGAAAATCTGGGCGTTTGCTTCCAGCAGGTCTTTGCGTTCCATGCCGGGGCCACGCGGGCGGGCACCCACGAGGAGGGCTACATCGGCGTCTTTGAAGGCAGTCATCGGATCCGAGTGCGCCGTCATCCCAGCCAGTAGCGGGAAGGCACAGTCATCGATTTCCATCATCACGCCCTTCAGGGCTTTCTGCGCCTTCTCGTCTGCAATCTCCAACAGTTGGAGCATGACCGGCTGATCCTTGCCGAGCATGTCGCCGTTCGCAATGCGGAACAAGAGTGAATAACCGATCTGTCCAGCTGCGCCGGTGACGGCAACGCGCATGGGGGCTTTAGCCATGTTCAATCTCCAATGTGGTCGAAATGATAAGGAAGGGCGCAGCGTTGCTGCCTAATTGATGCAATAGAAAGTTTGCTCGCGAGTTTAGGCGCAGGTCTTTACTCTGTCAATCCACATCTTATATCTTATATAAGACATATTACGCGACAATTTTCTGGACGTTAAATGCGTATTTGTGGTGAAATTGCTCACCATGAATCAAACCGCTTCTCCTGCCGCCGTACCCGGCTCAGTTGCCAGTGCTGGCAGTTCCGGCGGTTCGTCGCCGACTTTCAGTCCGCTTTATCAGCAGATCAAGGCGCTGATCACCCAGAGTCTTCAATCCGGCGAGTGGAAGCCGGGCGAGCTCATTCCGAGCGAAGTCGAGCTTGCCTTTCGCTACAAAGTGAGCCAGGGCACGGTTCGCAAGGCAATTGACGAGCTTTCGGCAGAGAATCTGGTGGTTCGTCGTCAAGGCAAGGGCACCTTCGTCGCGACCCACCACGAGGCCCGGGTTCAGTTCCGTTTTTTGCGTTTGATGCCCGATGCCGGCGAGGCGCACCAACCGGAAAACCGCATTTTCGAAGTCAAGCGCCTGCGCGCGCCCGCCGAGGTGGCGCGCGTGCTCGATATCAAATCCGGCGACTCGGTGGTTTTCATTCGGCGCTTGCAGTACTTCGGGGGCGTACCCACGATTCTCGAAGAAATCTGGCTGCCCGGCGCGATATTCAAGGGCCTGACCGCCGAGCGGCTGGCCGAGTACAAAGGGCCGATGTATGGTTTGTTCGAAACCGAGTTCGGCACGCCGATGGTGCGCGCCTCAGAGAAACTCAAGGCCGTCCCGGCAGATGTCGGAACGGTCGAGTTGCTGGGCGTGGCGCCTGGCGCCCCCCTGCTGAGCGTCGAACGCGTCGCCTTCACCTATGGGGACAGGCCGGTGGAACTGCGGCGTGCCATTTACATCACTGACCATTATCATTATCACAATGAGCTGAGCTGAACCGATTGTTGTCAATAATTCAAATAAAATATCCCGCTTGAACTGCAGCCCGTTTTGCACTTGAAGATAAAATTCCGACTATTGTCGGACTGAATACAGAAAACCGTTGGAGAAGAAGCACATGTCTGAACCAAGCACGCCAAGACGTTTCACGAATATTCACATCTTGCAGATCATCCGGTATCGCCTGCCATTGGCCGGCATGGTGTCCATTCTTCATCGTATCAGCGGCGCAATGATGTTTTTGCTGCTGCCTTTCATTCTTTACTTGTTCGATCTCAGTATCACGTCCGAGATCTCATTCGACCGCCTTCAGGGTTTTGCGAGCCACTGGTTCGTCAAGTTGCTCATTCTTGCGGTCAGCTGGGGTTATCTGCATCATTTTTGCGGTGGGATACGCCATCTGATCATGGACGCGCACATTGGTTTAACCAAAGAGGGCGCACGGGCATCAGCCAGGATGGTGTTCGTGGTGAGCTTGCTGCTGACACTGCTGGTCGCATTCAAACTGTTCGGAGCACGCTGAGATGGCCAACAACAATATCGGACCCAAGCGCCTGGTCGTCGGCGCCCACTATGGCCTGAGAGACTGGCTCGCTCAGCGCATCACCGCGATCGTGATGGCCGTGTTCACCGTGGTTTTGCTGGTACTTTTTTTCGGGGCATCCGATTTCAGCTATGAAGGCTGGGCCGGACTGTACGCACAGCAGTGGTTCAAGATGCTGGCCTTCGTGACTTTCCTTTCGTTGCACTACCACGTCTGGGTTGGCATGCGAGATATCTGGATGGACTATGTGAAGCCGGTAGCGATACGACTTCTGCTGCAGGCATTGACGATACTCTGGCTGGTGGGATGTGCCGGCTGGACAATTCAGATTCTTTGGAGAGTGTAAACGTGGCATCCATCAAATCCAGCATTCCTTCGCGTCGCTTCGATGCCATCATCGTCGGTGCCGGTGGTTCCGGTATGCGCGCGTCGCTCCAACTCGCCGAGGCCGGCCTTAATGTGGCCGTGCTCTCAAAAGTATTTCCGACGCGTTCCCACACGGTAGCGGCGCAGGGTGGCATCGGTGCTTCTTTGGGCAACATGTCCGAGGACAACTGGTACTGGCACATGTTTGACACGATCAAGGGCAGCGATTACCTCGGTGATCAGGATGCGATCGAGTTTATGTGCCGTGAGGCGCCCAAGGTCGTCTATGAGCTGGAACACTTCGGCATGCCTTTCGACCGAAATCCCGATGGCACGATTTATCAGCGGCCTTTCGGCGGACATACGGCCAACTTCGGTGAAAAGCCAGTGCAGCGTGCCTGTGCAGCAGCCGACCGCACAGGTCACGCGATGCTCCACACGCTGTATCAGCGCAATGTCCGCGCAAAAACACACTTCTTCGTTGAATGGATGGCGATTGATCTGGTGCGCGATGCCGAAGGCGATGTCATAGGCGTTGTCGCGATGGAGATGGAAACCGGCGAAGTCATGGTGCTCGAAGCAAAAACCACCGTATTTGCTACCGGTGGTGCTGGCCGTATCTGGGCGGCGTCGACCAATGCGTTCATCAATACCGGCGATGGCATGGGCATGGCAGCGCGTGCCGGTCTGCCCTTGGAAGACATGGAGTTCTGGCAGTTTCACCCCACCGGTGTGGCCGGCGCCGGTGTGCTGATTACCGAAGGCGTACGTGGCGAAGGCGGCATCCTGATCAACAGCGAAGGTGAGCGCTTCATGGAGCGCTACGCGCCAACGCTCAAGGATCTGGCGCCGCGTGATTTCGTGTCGCGCTCGATGGACCAGGAGATCAAAGAAGGCCGTGGTTGTGGCCCGAAAAAAGACTATGTGCTGCTCGATCTGCGTCACATCGGCGCGGACACGATACGCAAGCGTTTGCCCTCCATCCTCGAAATCGGTCACAAGTTTGCGAACGTGGATGCCACCAAAGAGCCGATTCCCGTGGTCCCGACGATTCACTATCAAATGGGCGGTATTCCCACCAATATCCACGGTCAGGTTGTCGCGCCTAAAAACGGCAAGCAGGAAATCGTGCGAGGCATGTATGCGATCGGCGAGTGTGCTTGCGTCTCGGTGCACGGTGCCAATCGTCTGGGTACCAATTCCCTGCTTGATCTGCTGGTGTTTGGCCGCGCCGCCGGCAACCACATCGTTGCCAGCAAGCTCAAAGAGCAAAGCCACAAACCCATGCCGGCGGATGGCGCTGACCTTGCCTTGTCCCGCCTCGCCCATCTCGAAGCCTCTACCGGTTCGGAGCGGGTGCAGGATGTAGCCAACGATATCCGCAAGACCATGCAGCACTACTGTGGCGTGTTTCGCACGCAGGAATTGCTTGATCAGGGTTCGAAAGAAATCATGGCGCTCGACGAGCGCCGCAAGCAGGTGTCTTTCAAGGATAAATCCAAAGTCTTCAATACCGCGCGTGTTGAGGCGCTTGAATTGGACAATTTGATTGAGACTGCCAAAGCAACCATCGTGTCGGCTGCTGCACGAAAAGAATCCCGCGGTGCGCATGCGCATCGCGATTTTGAAAAGCGCGACGATGAGCACTGGATGAAGCACTCGCTGTGGTTCTCCGAAGGCAACCGCCTCGACTACAAACCCGTGGTCACCCAGCCGTTGACCGTTGAAACTTTCAAGCCCAAGGCTCGTACATTCTAAGGTTGCCCCTACCATGACACGCACCGTCAAATTCCAAATTTATCGTTACGATCCAGACAAGGACGCCAAGCCGTACATGCAAGACCTCACGGTCACGCTGCAGGACACGGACAAGATGCTTCTGGACGCACTTCAGCGCATCAAGGCCGATGTTGATGATTCGCTGGCCCTGCGCCGCTCCTGTCGTGAGGGCGTGTGCGGTTCTGATGCCATGAATATCAATGGCAAAAACGGACTCGCTTGCACGACCAATCTCAACGAGCTGACCGAGCCTATCGTGCTGCGTCCACTGCCAGGCCTGCCGGTGATTCGTGACTTGATCGTCGATATGACGAACTTCTTCAAGCAGTATCACTCGATCAAGCCTTTTCTGGTCAACTCCACGATTCCGCCGGAAAAAGAGCGTTTGCAGATGCCCGAAGAGCGCGAAGAGCTCGACGGTCTGTACGAGTGCATCCTGTGCGCGTGCTGCTCCACGTCCTGCCCATCGTTCTGGTGGAATCCGGACAAGTTCGTCGGCCCGGCAGGATTGCTGCAGGCGTATCGTTTTATTGCTGACAGTCGTGACGAAGCGACGGGTGAGCGCCTTGATAATCTCGAAGATCCTTACCGACTCTTCCGCTGCCACTCGATCATGAACTGCGTCGATGTTTGTCCCAAGGGTCTGAACCCGAACAAGGCAATCGGCAAGATCAAAGAACTGCTGGTACGACGCGCGGTGTGATGGCGGCTGCGAAGCATCAGGACGATCCGGCAAAACGCGCAAGGCTGCGTTGGCGCAGCCGCCGCGGTTTGCTGGAAAATGATCTGATACTGACGCGTTTTCTTGATGCGCACGAAGCGCACCTCACGGATGAGGAAGTCGATGCGCTGACCCGGCTGCTGACATTGCCGGACAATGATTTGATGAGTGTGCTTTTGGGTAAGAACGAGCCTGAAACCGAACTCGATCTGCCCCACGTGCACGCGCTGGTGGCGCGGCTCAGGCAAGCCTGAGGCATCGGCGGATGATCTGCAAAATTTTCAGTTAATACGATATTTTTTGAATCGAAGGTGTAGCCATGACCCAATCCGAAGCCAAAGCAACCTTGTCCTTCTCCGATGGCTCGCCATCGATTGAATTTCCGATTTACAAAGGCTCGATCGGCCCGGATGTGATCGATATCCGCAAGCTGTATGGGTCCAGCGGAAAATTTACTTACGATCCGGGCTTCATGTCGACGGCTGCCTGTAACTCGTCCATCACCTATATCGATGGCGACAAGGGTGAGTTGCTGTACCGTGGTTATCCGATCGAGCAGTTGGCAGTGAACTGTGATTTTCTGGAAACCTGTTACCTGTTGCTCAACGGCGAGTTACCGAACGCCAGTCAAAAAAATACTTTTTCCGACACAGTGACTCGTCACACCATGGTGCACGAGCAGATGCAGTTTTTCTTCCGGGGTTTCCGTCGCGATGCTCACCCCATGTCGGTGCTGGTGGGTACTGTCGGTGCACTGGCTTCCTTCTACCATGATTCGCTCGACATCAATGATCCGCATCATCGCGAAGTATCGGCGATTCGTCTGATTGCCAAGATGCCGACGCTGGTTGCCATGGCCTACAAGTACTCGGTCGGTCAGCCTTTCGTCTATCCGCGCAATGAGCTTTCCTACAGCGCGAATTTCATGCGCATGATGTTCGCCACGCCGGCTGAAGATTACAAGGTCAATGATGTGCTGGTACGAGCGCTTGATCGCATCTTGATTCTCCATGCAGATCATGAGCAGAATGCATCGACCTCAACCGTGCGTCTGTCAGGTTCTTCCGGTGCCAATCCTTTTGCGTGTATCGCCGCTGGCATCGCTTGCCTGTGGGGACCGGCGCACGGTGGTGCGAACGAAGCGGCACTGACTATGCTCAAGGATATCCAGCGTGATGGCGGCATTGAAAAGATTGGTGAGTTTGTCGCTAAGGTGAAAGACAAGAATTCGAACGTCAAGCTGATGGGTTTTGGTCACCGCGTCTACAAAAATTATGATCCGCGCGCCAAGCTGATGCGTGAAACCTGTTATGAGGTCCTCAACGAACTGGGATTGCAAAACGACCCCCTGTTCAAGCTGGCGATGGCGCTGGAGAAGATTGCGCTCGAGGATGATTATTTTGTGCAGCGCAAGCTCTATCCGAACGTCGACTTTTATTCCGGCATTG
>JAJTGD010000016.1 GCA_021299035.1 Oxalobacteraceae bacterium
GAGCAACCATAGTGACCAACTACCATCACATGTTTAACGCCGAGTAGGTCAATCGCAAACTGCAGCACTGACAAACTATTGAGGTCGGTATGCACCACCACGTTGGCGACATTTCGGTGAACAAAAAGTTCACCGGGATCGAGGCCGACGATGGAGTTAGCCGGAACGCGGCTATCGGAGCACCCAATCCAGAGATATTCCGGCGCTTGCTGTGATACCAGCTTGCTGAAGAAATCCGGGTCTTGCTCGATCATGGACGCTGCCCACTGGCGATTATTCTCGACCAACTGTCCGAGCGCCTTATCGAATGCATTTTTACTCGCCATATATTTTCTCACTCTGGATTCGCCGACGATTGTAACTGAGTCGCCAGGCACGTCGATAAACAAACCAACTGCCACACAACGCTCGATATCAAGCGCCAGAATCGATTAACTGGCTTTGACTTTAGTTATTGCTTCGCTACCAACCAGTGAATCGCACTAATCCATATAAGTAAGGATTTTTTCGGCAAGCATAATTAGCACGGATTACAAACACCTTAACACCTGTTGAACTGCAATGCCAACTTCCTAAACTGGCCTCGCGCTTGAGAACATTGAGCAAAGCCAAACAGCATCGCTCAAAGTTCTAGGAAAAATCAAGCAGGGACGTTTGGAATCCTAACTACGAAGGAGATAGCAATGTTGATGACCACTGAAACAGTCAGCTACGCAACTCGGCTCTCTGATACCCCACTACCAGCCTGGCCGCGCCGCATGATGCAACAGGTTGATATGCACTATGACCCAAACTTACGCACTCTCTGGACGTACATGAAGCCGATTGGTATCCCCTGCTTCAACCAGAACATGCTCGAAGAGCTGCACTATATTTTCACTGAGCTACAAACCTATCAGGGCCACACGGTCGATGGTGATGCTTGGGTTCCAGTCGATTACTCGGTCATGGCATCACGCCGCAGCGGAGTGTTCAACTTGGGTGGCGATCTAATGCTATTCCTAAATCTTATTCGGGAAAAGGACCGCGAAGGCTTACTGAATTATGCGATGTATTGTGTTGATAGCATTTACACGCGCATTATTGGATACGATGCATCAACTGTGACGATCTCACTGGTACAAGGTGATGCACTCGGTGGCGGCTTTGAATTAGCACTCGCCAGCGATCTGATCGTTGCCGAGGCTGGTACGCGCTTGGGTTTACCCGAAATTTTGTTTAATCTTTTTTCGGGCATGGGGGCCTATAGCTTTTTGGCACGTCGTATCGGCGCCCGAAAAACAGAAGCGATGCTACTCAGTGGAAATATCTACACTGCAGAACAATTAGCCGAGATGGGTGTGGTCGATATTGTCGCACCCGCTGGCGAGGGTAAGCGTATCGTCGAACAATGGATCAGGAAGCATCACCACCACCTCAATGGCATGCGGGCAATCTATGATTGCCGTAGACATGTTTGGCCAGTCACGCATAAGGAACTCACCGATATTGCGGTAATGTGGGTCGACGCCGCCCTGAAAATTCAAGAAAAAGACTTGAGAATGATGAGACGCCTGCTCAAGGCCCAAAGCACACAACATTCGAGCTATCGGTATTTGAATCCAGCGAATCCTGTCGAGACGGCTGACCCGGTGGCCGCCTGAGATAACGGGAGAGTCTTTGTGGCTTAAAGACTCTCCGTATTGAATCCTAGGCTGCTATCAATTCTGCGGTAAATCACTGATTAACTGCCGCAAAAGATAAAAATTCATATCGACACTATCGACTATTTTTTCAACCAAGTCTTTCGATTCAAGCGATTGAATTAATTCACTCACATTGGCAACATGATCATCGTCCAAGGTGCCATGTGAATCTAGAAAGCTAAAACCTCGTGTTATTGGCTGGTCAATGGCTATTGATATCGATTGGGCAACTTTTGATGCGTAGCCAGCAGACATCAGCTCAAGCACATAAACCATACCGATAACATAGTGTGGATCGATACGATCGATGACATGGTAGTTATAAGCAAGCATCGCTCGCGCTGCTGGACCAGGATTAATGCTCGGTAAATCACTGTACTGGTACCCGAGCTGCTCGAGATCATTGATGACCATGGCTTCATGGCCCTTTTCATGCTCTATATGCTCGTAAAGAAATTGTCGTAGAGTGGTATGCCGATCTGCGCAGCGCCCCGCAGCCGCGGCCATTAGCGGGCAGAAATTAGACACAATCGGATAGAGCTGAACTAAGAATTCGACATAGGCTGCTTTTGAGTAAGTTCCACCGAGCATGGCTTGCAGCTGGGGTAATTTTTCCATTTGATGCCGGTGTCGGTCCGTTGTATCAGCTAATAAGTTATTCATGAACGAATCTCTCCGTTGAGGTTATTGATATCCATCCTGTCTCTTGATCTCATTAATTTTCGTTCAAATTGCATGTATTCTTCGTCGATCCCGATTGTGCCGATAAACCTCCAATGCTTCGCAAAGCTGTTGAAAGCACTCGCTTAACTGATTTTTTATCTCTACGTGATTTTCCTGCAGGGCTTCATCAGCGAGTTTTTCGATATGGGCGCATAGTTGCTTGAGTGAAGTAGCACCAATACTCAGGGCTGAACCGCGTAGCGCATGCATGGCAGAAGCCACTTGGGCATAGTCTGACCGAACAAGACTTCGATTAAAGTTACCAATCAACCTCCTTCCCTCGCTAATGAATTCTGCGATCAGTTCATCAACAAATGCGGGATCTTGGCTCATCGACTCCAGATTATTTAGCTTGGCCGCATCCAGAATGGAAGTATTTATTTCTAATCCTTTGTACGCATCGGCGGCATTCTCATGCTGCTTTGATATAGGCGCCGGACGATTGGTCTGAACCAGGCGATCGAGTGTTTTTAAAAATTGTGAAACCTCAATGGGTTTGGAAATATAGGCGTCTGCGCCCGCTGCGAAGCTTTCATCCCGCGCCTCTTGTGTAACGCTCGCTGAAAAAATGATGATGGGTGTTTTCGCCACCACACCCCCCATCATTCTGCAAAAACGTACGACGTCGAGCCCAGAAACTTTAGGCATGTTCATATCAATGACCATGGCGTCGAATGTTTGTGTAGCAATAATATCGAGACCCTCTTCTCCATCTTGAGCCAGTGTGCACTGGTGACCGGCACGCTCGAGGATTTTTTGTAGTACTTTTCGATTGGTTGGATTATCTTCAACAATCAAGATCGATAAACCATCTCGGCGTAGGCTCGATGGCGTATCCGGGACGTAACTCATATCGCCGGTTGTCATAGCGCTTGAGGATGATGGCGTCGACTGGCGCGACCTCGACACCGTACTGAGTGCTGCGGACTGAGCATGAAGCAAGTGACGAATATGATCTATGCTGAATGACTCTGGTAATACCGAGAAAAATCCTAGCTGCTCGGCTATACGCTTTATATCGTCCAATGGCAGATCTGCAGCGGGTACCAGCACAATCATCATTGACCTGTCAGCATCAAGCCGCATTAGGCGTTGCGCGGCGTTGCTCAGCCAGGCCTGAAAGGCCTCAACACTGGCATGCCCGGCCATAGTGACGCGCAGATAGATCATCGATAGGGACGTCCCCTGCAGATGATGCTGACCAAGGAATTCCTCTGCTTGCTTCAGATCCTGCACGGTCAACGGCAGTACCTTGCCCAAGAACGCCAATTCTTTTGCCAATCGCCAGCAGCCTCCATCGGGGTCGATAATCATGCTTTGCTCCCGACTCAGCAAGCACGTATCGTCGAGATCCAAAACTTTGCCAAAGCTGATCTCGAACCAAAATTCACTTCCTACGCCCGGTCGACTGCGCAACCCGATCTGCCCACCCATCAACTCAACCAGCTGCTTGCAGATCGTGGTGCCTAGGCCGGTTCCGCCGTATTTTCTGGCGGTGGCGCTATCGGCCTGCGTAAAGCTCTCGAATATCTGATCCTGCACTGACTCGGGAATACCAATACCCGTATCCTCAATCGCGAAATGGAGTACGACTGCGTCTTCCTTACTCAGGCATAGCCGAACTTTCAGCGAAATTCTTCCTTGCTCCGTAAATTTCACTGCGTTACCGATCAGGTTGATCAGTATTTGCCGTAAATGATGGGGGTCTCCCCGGAGTACGGGTGGGACTGCACAGTCGATCTGGCGTATCAGTCGCACCGTCTTGGCGTCAATCCGATAGCTAAACACTGCTAAGATATTTTCTATCAAAGCATAAAGATCAAACTCGATCTGCTCCACCACCATCTTTCCGGCTTCGATCTTGGAAAAATCGAGCACATCCTCGATCTGAGAAAGCATTAGTTGTGACGTAGTGGTCATACAGTCGAGCATTTCCCTCTGCTCGTGATCTATCTTGGTACTTGTCAGCAGATCCACCATCCCGATAATGGCATTCAGCGGCGTTCTCAGCTCGTGACTTACGGCACAAATGAACTGACGCTTGGCGAGATTTGCGCTATTCGCTTGATTCAATGCGGTGAAGAGGCGACCAACGAGCAAATTAAAATACATCGAGATCAGTAAGGTTCCCAGCCACAGCCCGATCGATAGTTTCTTTTCTGCCGCCCAGTACGGCTCAGTCGTTACCACGATGCCAAAGCCCAGCAGCGTAAACCCCAAAGAAACTAGTAAGTATTTTTGCCCGAATCGAAAACCGTTACCGATGATGATCCATAGGTAGAGAAAATAGAGCGGTGCAGCGTGTACACCACCCACCGTCAGCAACACGGTTAGTACGCCAGTATCTAACAGGATGGCGAAAATACGACGTATCGGAACCTCACTTGAATTGATGAGAATGCTGATACAAATGGCTACCGAAGCGCAAAGAAAAAATGCGAGCACCAGCCTTAGATCGATCGTTAATTGTGGCGTCGATAATTTTAGAGAATCATTGAAGTACTCGAAGTAGTACATCAAGACGGTGCCAATCAAGATACGCACCGCTGATTGCTCAAGCTCGCTGTTGCGCTGCTCCTTGCGGTACCTGACAAGAGCACGCCACAGGTATCTGACAGGATTCGGAGCATCTGCAAGCGAGACAGCTCGTGGCAACATATCTAGGCACCTTCAACGACAGCTGAAGCGCTGAGTCTAGCTTTGGCAACGAAGAATCTCGCGTGGTAATTGAAATGTGCACATCCCTATGCACATCACGCAACATGATAGATGCTATGTGAGTATGAGCTCGAACCGTAGCGCGTAGATCGTAGCGGAATGGTAAAGGATATCGACGCCAACAAAAACGCCGACAGAGCGTCGGCGTTTTCTGATTCGGCTACGAGGAAAGTGTGATGGGGCCACAGTAGCAAGCGTAGCCCGAAGGGTTAGCGCAGATTACTCGAAGAATTCCTTCACCTTGTCCATCCAGCTCTTGCTTTGTGGACTGTGCTTGGCGCCACCCTCGGCTGTGAGTTGCTCGAATTCGCGCAGCAAATCTTTTTGTCGATCAGTGAGTTTGATCGGCGTCTCTATGACAACGTGGCAGAACAGATCGCCGGGAAAGCCGGATCGGACACCTTTAATACCTTTACTACGCAAGCGGAAAGTCTTTCCACTTTGGGTACCTTCGGGCACGCTGAATGACACCTTGCCGGTGAGCGTTGGCACCTCGATCTCACCGCCAATCGCTGCTTTTGCAAAAGAAATCGGCATCTCGCAATGTAAATCATCTCCGTCACGCTGAAATACCGCGTGCTGCTTGATATGAATTTCAACATAGAGATCACCTGGTGGTCCGCCGTTCATACCGGGTTCACCATTACCCGTCGAGCGGATCCGCATGCCGTCATCGATACCAGCAGGGATCTTGACCTCAAGTGTCTTGTTGCGTTTGACGCGACCTGAACCAGCACAAGGACTGCAAGGATCTGCGATCACCTTGCCGGAGCCATGACACTTCGGGCAGGTCTGCTGAATGCTGAAGAAACCTTGTTGCATCCGGACCTGGCCATGACCTCCGCACGTGCCACATGTGGTCGCTGAAGTACCCGGCTTTGCACCCGAGCCATGGCAAGTTTCACATTCATCCCACGAGGGCACCCGGATTGTGGTGTCAAAGCCGTTGGCCGCTTGTTCGAGGGTAATGTCCAAGTTATAGCGTAAATCTGCACCGCGATAGACCTGCGGACCACCACGTTGACGACCACCCCCACCAAAGATGTCACCGAAGATGTCGCCAAAGGCATCAGAAAAACCGCCGCTGAACCCTGCTCCAGCACCGCCGCCCACGTTTGGATCAACCCCGGCATGACCAAAGCGATCATAGGCCTCGCGCTTTTGCGGATCCGACAGCATCTCGTAGGCCTCTTTTGCCTCTTTGAATTTATCTTCCGATTGCTTGCTATCCGGGTTGCGATCCGGATGAAATTTCATGGCGAGCTTACGATAAGCCTTCTTGATTTCATCATCCGAGGCATTCTTCGCTACACCGAGCGTTTCGTAAAAATCGCGTTTTGCCATGGTTGCATATCCTGACTACGACTGGACAGAGCAGACTCTATCCAAGCAAAAAACCGGGCGGAACAAAACGCCCCGACCCGGCATAAACAACACAGTCTCGCTGTGTGCAGTGGTAATTACTTGTCCTTCACTTCCTTGAAGTCGGCGTCGACCACATCATCTTGCGCATCCTTCGCACCCGCTGTTGCAGTTTCCGGCGCTGCTGCACCTGCACCGGCCGCCGCCTGCTGTGCCTGCATGTCGGCGTACATTTTCTCGCCGAGTTTTTGTGCCGCTGTCGACAGCGCCTCGATCTTGCCGTCAATGGTCGCCTTGTCGGTACCCTTCAAGGCTTCCTCCAGATCTTTGATCGCCGCTTCTATCTTTTCTTTTTCACCGGACTCTAGCTTGTCGCCATGCTCAGTCAGTGCTTTCTTGGTCGAGTGCACCAGTGCATCGCCTTGGTTGTGCGATTCTGCCAGCTCTTTCAAGCGATGATCCTCTGCGGCATTCGCCTCAGCATCGCGCACCATGCGCTGAATCTCTTCTTCGGTCAGACCTGAATTGGCCTTGATGGTGATCTTGTTTTCCTTGCCTGTCGCCTTGTCTTTTGCCGACACATGCAAGATACCGTTAGCATCAATATCGAAGGTCACCTCGATCTGTGGCATGCCGCGCTGTGACGGCGGAATACCCTCGAGATTGAATTCGCCGAGCGCCTTGTTACCCGAGGCCATCTCGCGCTCACCCTGATATACCTTAATGGTGACCGCTGGCTGGTTATCCTCTGCAGTGGAAAACACCTGACTGAACTTGGTTGGAATCGTGGTGTTCTTCTTGATCATCTTGGTCATCACGCCACCCAGTGTCTCGATACCAAGCGATAGTGGCGTAACATCCAACAGCAGCAGATCTTTGCGATCACCGGAAAGCACCGCGCCCTGAATTGCAGCACCGACGGCAACCGCCTCATCCGGGTTAACGTCCTTGCGCGGCTCTTTACCGAAGAACTCCTTGACCTTCTCTTGCACCTTCGGCATGCGGCTCTGACCACCGACCAGAATCACATCATCAATCTCGGACACTTTGACGCCCGCATCATTAATCGCGGTACGGCAGGGCTCGATAGTTTTCGAGATCAGGTCCTCGACCAGTGACTCCAACTTGGCGCGCGTGAGTTTCAGCGTCAGGTGAACGGGTGCGCCATTCGCCATCGCGATGTAGGGCTCGTTGATCTCGGTCTGTTGAGAAGACGACAGCTCAATCTTGGCGCGCTCAGCCGAGGCCTTGATGCGCTGAAGTGCGATCGGATCTTTCGACAGGTCTAGGCCATTGATTTTTTTGAATTCCTCAATGATGTGATCAATCAGACGCTGGTCGAAATCTTCACCACCCAGGAAGGTGTCGCCATTTGTGGAGAGCACCTCAAATTGCATCTCGCCATCGACATCGGCGATTTCAATGATCGACACATCGAAGGTACCGCCACCCAGGTCGTAGACGGCAATCTTGCGATCACCTTTGCCGGACTTGTCCAGACCAAACGCGAGCGCTGCTGCAGTTGGCTCGTTGATGATGCGCTTTACATCGAGACCGGCGATACGGCCCGCGTCTTTCGTCGCTTGACGCTGCGCATCGTTGAAGTAAGCAGGCACCGTAATCACCGCCTCGGTGACTTCTTCGCCGAGGTAATCCTCAGCAGTTTTTTTCATCTTGCGCAACACCTCTGCGGACACCTGGGGCGGGGCCAGACGTTTATCACGCGCGAGTACCCAAGCATCGCCATTGTCAGCCTTCACGATTTCGTAAGGCATCAGGCCGATATCTTTCTGCACTTCCTTTTCTTCAAACTTGCGACCAATCAAGCGCTTGACCGCGAACAAGGTGTTCTTCGGATTGGTGACTGCCTGACGCTTGGCCGGCGCGCCGACCAGAATCTCGCCGTCATCTTGATAAGCAATGATGGATGGCGTAGTGCGCGCACCCTCGGAATTCTCGATCACCTTGGGCTGATTGCCCTCCATGATCGCAACGCAGGAATTGGTCGTTCCAAGATCGATGCCAATGACTTTGCCCATGATGGTTATTCCTTATGAATCTGAAACAGTTTAGATGCCGGATGCTTACCGATATGCGGCGAGTGCAATACTTTTCAAGTCGACTGCGAGACGGTCACCAATGCGGGCCGCAGTAGTCGATCGGAGATCATGTAGCCCTTCTGCAGCACGGTGACGATGGTGTTCGCTTCTTGCTCGGCAGGTACCATCGAGATCGCCTGATGCTTCATCGGATCGAGTTTCTCGCCTGGCTGCGGGTTCACCTCGATCAAACGATGCTTGTCAAAAGCCGCGGCCAATTGCTTCAGCGTCATATCGACGCCCTCCTTCAGCGATTCGATCGAAGGGGTCTCGACCTTCAATGCCATTTCCAGGCTGTCCTTCACCGGTAACAGCGACTCGGCGAATGACTCAATGGCAAATTTGTGTGCCTTCGCGATATCTTCCTGCGCACGACGCCGGGTATTGTCAGCCTCAGCCTTGGCACGCAGGTAGGCATCCTGTGCCTCGGCCAACTTGCCCTGCACCTCAGCGAGTTGGACGGTTAATAGGCCGGCCTCCCCGAATGCCTCGCCCAGCCCGGCCAAAGGCTCGGTATGCATGCCATCCGCTGCCGGTGACGGCGCTGCGGCGGCCTCGGGAACCGAGTGGGCCTCCTCCGGATTCGGACGCTGTTCGCCTTGGGTCATAAAATCTCCAGTAAATACATAGGCTTGCAAATCAATACGGGAGATATGGGGATGCGACGTAACTTTTCAAGGTGCGCCGCCTAGACGTATGACAACCGCGCCGGTGCTCACCCGCCCGCGGCGGCGGGGGTTGGCAAAAGTTAGGATACCGCCAAGATCTCGCTCGGCAGATGCTCAACCAGCCAGGATTTAGTCAAGAGCACCGAGGGCGAGTGCCTGCTCCCGACCAACCTCGGCATCCGCTTGCCGCGCCTCTTGCAGCTTCGGCTCGGACGACACCGGCCAGCCACCGGTATGGGCTTCGATCAGCGCGGCCATGCCGGCGATCCAGCTCGGTGACTCGTTCAGGCACGGGATGTAGTGAAAGCTCTTGCCACCGGCGGCGAGGAAATCCTCTTTCGCCTCCATCGCAATTTCTTCCAGCGTCTCCAGGCAGTCGCTGGTAAAGCCGGGGCAGATCAAATCAACCCGACCAACGCCACTGCCCGCGAGTTGCTCCAGCGTTGGCGCGGTATAGGGCTGCAGCCACTCGGCTCGTCCGAAGCGGGACTGAAAGGTGACCACATAGTCACTCTTGGTAATGCCGAGTCGATCTGCCAGCAGGCGCGCGGTCTTGTGGCATTCACAGTGATAGGGATCACCCAGCAACAGGGTACGCTTGGGCACCCCGTGGAAACTCATCACCAGTTTGTCGGGGCGGCCATGTTGTGACCAATGTAGACGCACGGTATCTGCCAGCGCGTTGATATAACCCGGGTCGTCGTGGTAGTGGCGTATCAGTCGCAGTTCGGGCACGTTACGCACTTTCGAAAGATGCTGGAACAGTGCGTCGAAAACCGAAGCCGTGGTGGTGCCGGAGTATTGCGGGTAAGCAGGCAAGATCAGAATGCGGTCACAGCCTTGCGCTCTTAGCTGCTCGAGCACCTCCGGGATTGCGGGGCTGCCATATCGCATGCCGTACGCGACTTGGATCGATAAACCGCGCGCAGTCAGCTCGGCTTGCAGGGCGTGTGCCTGTCGCTCGGTGTGCAGCTTGAGCGGAGAGCCTTCGTCAGTCCAGATCGATGCATATTTATGTGCTGATTGGCGCGAGCGGAATGGCAAGATGATGCCATTCAGGATGAACCACCAAATCGCGCGCGGAATCTCCACCACACGCGGGTCCGACAAAAATTCTTTCAGATAGGTGCGTACCGCCTCAGGCGTTGGTGCGTTCGGGGTGCCCAGGTTGGCAAGAATGACGCCCACCTTGCCCACGGTGCCGTGGCGGTAGGACGGTTCGGAGTTGAAGCCCATCAGTGATGCCTTTCTATTCTTTTGAGCAAAGCCGCCCTAAAAGGGCGTTGCTATGACGCCAGCAGCTCGCGGGCGTGTTTACGCGTGGTGGCCGTAATTTCGAGGCCGCCGAGCATACGCGCAATTTCTTCGACGCGCTCGGCACCCGCCAGCGGGGCGATACGCGAGACAGTGCGTCCATCCGGCGCAGCATTCTTGCTAACTTGAAAATGCTGGGCGCCCTGGCTGGCCACTTGGGGCAGGTGGGTGACGCAGAGCACTTGGCGATCCTGACCGAGCTTGCGCAGCAAGCGTCCCACGACCTCGGCCACCGCACCGCCGATACCACTATCCACCTCGTCAAATATCAAGGTAGGTGTCGCGGTTGCACTGGAAGCGATCACGGAAATCGCCAGTGAGATGCGCGCCAACTCGCCGCCAGAAGCGACTTTCGCCAGTGGTCGTGGCGTCGTACCCGCATGACCAGCCACTAAAAACTCGATCTGCTCGAGACCATGCGCTGCCGGCTCACTCGCGTGCAGCGCAATCTCGAAGCGTCCTCCGCTCATGGATAGCTCCTGCATTGCCTTGGTGACTGCTGCCGATAATGATTTAGCTGCGGTAGCGCGCGCTTTGGAAAGCTGCTTGGCGCTGGCCTGATAAGCTGTTGCCAGTTTTTGCTCTTGTGCGCGCATGGCATCCAGATCGGTCGCATCGGACAGCTGTTGCAAGCGGTCTGACAACTGCTCGAGCTCTTGCGGCAAGGCTTCCGGGGTAACATGAAATTTGCGCGCAGCAGAATGCAGCGCCTCCATTCTTGATTCGACCACGCGTAAACGCGCGGGATCGAGTTCGATGCGACCCAAATAATCATTCAACGCGTACACCGCCTCTTGCAGCTGTATACGCGCAGGCTCCAGGGCATCAATCACTGGCTTCAACTTGTCATCAATATCGACCAGCTTTGCCAGCCTTTGCTCAACTGCGCTCAATTGCGAAAGCATCGGCGCTGAATCAGATTCAGAGAGCAGATCAAGCGCCTGTTGCGCACCTTCAATTAAGCTGGCGGCATGCGATAGCCGACTATGCTCACTACACACCTCCGCCCACTCGCCCGACTGCGGTGCCAGCTTCTGTAACTCGCTCACCTGCCACTCGAGTCGCTCACGCTCGAGCAAGGCTTGCTTGGTGTCGCGCTCAAACTCCTCACGCTGCTTCGTGAGCGCACGCCACTGTTTGAAGGCAGCGCTGACCTCTTTCACCCGCTCCTGTAATCCGGCATGCGCGTCGAGCAGATCACGTTGCGCGTCAGATCGCAGCAGCGACTGATGCGCATGCTGACCATGAATATCCACCAGCATCTCGCCCAGTTCGCGCAGTTGTGTGATGGTGGCGGTAACGCCATTGATGAAGGCTTTTGAGCGACCGGCGTTATCGATCACGCGACGCAGCAGCAAGCTACTTTCATCATTATCGAAAGCATGCTCGCTTAACCAGTTTTGCAACGAGGCATCCAGCTCACCCGTAAACTCGGCCACGATATCTGCACGTGCAGCGCCCTCGCGCACGACGCTGGCGTCAGCACGCCCACCCAATGCAAGCGTGAGTGCATCAATCAAAATCGACTTACCTGCGCCGGTTTCCCCCGTGAAGACGGTGAATCCCGACGACAGATCGAGTTCGACAAAATCGACAATTACGAAATCACGGATGGCAAGCGCGCGCAGCATGGGTGAGGCGAGAGAAAAGGAGGCTATTTTAGTTGACCGGAGGTCGATGGATATTCGTTCCAGTGCAGCTTCTCGCGCAACGTATCGAAATAAGTCCAACCGAGCGGATGGAGGAAGGTCACGACATTTCGAGAACGTTTCAGCAAGACACGATCGCCGACCTGTAGCTTGATGACTGATTGCATATCGAAGTTCACGCTGCAGTCGCGGCCGCTAGATACCTCGATTTCTATCTCGCGATCATCCGACAATACGATCGGGCGATTCGACAGCGCGTGCGGCGCGATTGGCACCATCACGATACCGCCCAGCTGGGGCTGCAAAATCGGGCCACCCGCTGCCAGCGCATAGGCGGTCGAGCCGGTCGGTGTGGACACAATCAAGCCATCGGAGCGCTGGTTGTACATGAAATGGCCGTCGACCGTAACCCGCAACTCGATCATGCCAGCGCCAGTGCCGCGCGCGACCACCACATCATTGAAGGCCAGCCCTTGAAAACTGGGCTGACCGTCCCGGATCACGGTGCCCTCGAGTAATGAGCGCTGCTCGGACTCCAATTTGCCGTCCAGCATATCGGCCAGCACCGGGAGCATGCGGTCGGAAGGAATATCGGTCATGAAACCGAGCCGACCCTGGTTGACGCCAATCAGCGGCACACGATAGGGTGCCAGTTGTCGGGCAATGCCGAGCATCGTACCGTCGCCGCCGACCACGATCGCCAGCTGCGCCTGCGCGCCAATCTGGTCTGCGGTGAGCGACTGCGACGCTGCTCTGCCAAGATCAATAGCTGTGGATGACTCGAAAACTACCCGATGCCCGCGGTGCTCCAAGAAACGCGCAAGTGCAAGCAGGTCCTCGACCGCCGGCGGGTCGCCATGTTTACCAATGATTGCAACAGTTGGGAAGGCGGACGGCGTCGACATGGTGCCGATTAGACCATAATTGCACACCCATCTGGAATCATGGGGCGGCGCCCGATAGAATAAGGCTATGCAACTCGATAATCGCGCACAAACACTGCTCAAAGCACTGGTTGAGCGTTACATTTCCGACGGCCAGCCCGTCGGCTCGCGGGCCTTGGCCCGAATCTCTGGCCTTGATCTGTCGCCGGCCACGATCCGCAACATCATGTCGGATCTGGAAGAGCTGGGCCTCGTGGCCAGCCCGCACACCTCGGCAGGCCGGATCCCGACGCCGCGTGGCTACCGACTTTTCGTCGACAGCTTGCTCACCGTCCAAACCATTGATGAGAGCACGGTCGAATCCAAGCTACATTCGGGTGTGTCGGCACAGAAAACCATCGCCAGCGCGGCGCAGGTGCTATCGCAGCTATCGCAGTTCGCAGGCGTTGTGCTGACACCGCGGCGCGAAGGTACGTTTCAGCAAATCGAATTCTTGCGGCTGTCGGAGAAGCGCATTCTGCTGGTGATCGTGGCACCGAATGGCGACGTGCAAAATCGTCTGCTACTCACCTCAAATGACTACTCCCCGTCCGAGCTGGTACAGGCAGCCAACTATATCAATCAGCATTATGCTGGCCTGCCATTTGATGAAGTTCGTATCAAGCTGAAAGATGAACTTCGTCAACTGCGCGATGACATCACCCAACTCATGCAAGCAGCGGTCGAAGCTGGCAGCGATGCAATGAACGAAGGCGACGATGAGGTCGTGATCTCGGGTGAGCGCAATTTATTGTCGGTCTCTGAGTTAGCCTCCAACATGGGATCGCTGCGCAAGATGTTCGATCTGTTTGATCAAAAAACCAGTCTGGCCGCTTTACTGGACACTTCCAGCAGGGCGAATGGTGTGCAGATTTTTATCGGTGGAGAATCAACGCTGGTACCACTCGACGAGATGAGTATCGTCACTGCGCCCTATGAGTCGAATGGGCGTATCGTTGGGACGCTGGGTGTGATCGGGCCAACCCGGATGGCTTACGAGCGCGTGATTCCGATCGTGGACATTACCGCCCGGCTGTTGTCGAATGCCCTGTCGCATCCCTGAGCGCAGCGCTTCTGCGGACTAGCCGCCAGGGCTGGACGAACTCAGCCTAGCTGCCGCGGTGCGGGCAGTTCTCTTTGGTGCAATTGCCGTAGAGCGAAAGCGCATGCTCGGCCAGCTTGAAACCACGCTCGGCGGCAATATTTTGTTGGCGTTTTTCGATTTCTTCGTCAAAAAACTCTTCCACCAAGCCGCAATCCAAACAGACCAAGTGGTCGTGGTGCGCGCCCAGATTAAGCTCGAACACGGCTTTACCGGACTCGAAGTGATTACGCGACAGCAGGCCGGCTTGCTCGAACTGCGTCAGCACACGGTAAACGGTTGCCAGTCCGACATCGAGATTTTCGGCCAGTAGCTGCTTGTATACATCTTCCGCCGACAAGTGCCGGACTAGACTACCCTGGAAAATTTCCAGAATTTTCAGACGGGGTAGCGTGGCCTTGAGACCGCTCGATTTCAGATCGGGAGTGTGATGCGGCATGATTTATCGGTAAGCAGCGTGAACTGCCTTATCATATAGTGTTTCGCGTTCAGCGCCATTTTAGCGTCCTCATCATGTCCCAGCCGTTTACCAATTCGCGTCGCCCACCCCTTGTCGTGGGCTTGGTCGCGCTATCCTTCGTGTTGAGCGGCTGCGTTAGCAAGCTATTCACAGAAAACCAACAGCCGATTGAGGCCGCCCCGACTGGCGTTACCCAGCGTGTTCAGCAAAGCAAGCTGTTCGGTGTGCTGCCGGTATATCGTCCAGATACCCAGCAGGGGAATTTCATCTCCCAAGAGCAAGTTTCCCAGCTTCAGGTCGGCATGACACCGGCGCAGGTTCGATTTCTGCTCGGTACACCCCTGCTGAACGATGTATTTCATGCGGAGCGCTGGGACTACCCGTTTCTGATGAAACGCGGCGACGGTACGGTGACTACCAGCCACGTGGTGGTGTATTTCAAAGAAGGTCGCGTCTCACAATTCGAGGGCGCTGAACTACCTAACGAAAAAGAATACCTTCGGCTGATTGCTGCGCCGAAGAAGTAAAGCCTACCGAGACTCCCATGAACCCACTGAAGATCGCGGTGGCCGGCGCATCCGGCCGCATGGGCCGCATGCTGATCGAAGCCATTGATGCTGACCCCGACACCCAGTTAGCTGGTGCACTGGATGTCGCCGGCGCACAGGGACTGGGTGCTGATGCTGGCACTGGCTTGGGTCGTACGCTGGGCGTGAACATCGAATCTTCTTTGGAAGTGGGGCTCGCTAATGCCGAGTTCCTGATTGATTTCACCCGTCCTGTGGGTACGCTGGCGCATCTAGATTACTGCGCAGCGCACGGCATCAAGTTAATCATCGGTACCACTGGCTTTGACGATGCCGGCAAGGCCGCCATCGAAGCAGCCGCACAACGTACCGCCATCGTGTTTGCGCCCAACATGAGCGTTGGTGTAAATGTCACCATGAAACTGCTTGAGCTGGCAGCCAAAAGTTTCTCGCACGGCTACGACATCGAGATTATCGAGGCGCACCATCGGCACAAGGTCGATGCACCGTCTGGCACCGCACTGAAAATGGGTGAAGTGGTGGCCAATGCACTGGGCCGTGATCTGAAACAAGTCGGCGTTTTTGCGCGCGAGGGCGTGACCGGTGAGCGCGATCCTTCCTCGATCGGCTTTGCCACCATTCGCGGCGGCGATATCGTGGGCGATCACACCGTCTTGTTCGCCGGTATCGGCGAACGTATCGAGATCACCCACAAATCTTCCAGCCGTGTCACTTATGCGCACGGCAGCTTGCGCGCCGCTCGCTTCCTGCAGCACAAAGCCACTGGCCTGTACGACATGCAGGACGTGCTCGGCCTGCGCTGAGTCGCAGCCGAAGCCTTGCCGTGCCAACCATGAGGCCGTCCGCGTTTGCCGTTGCTATCGCGCTACATGGGGCACTGATCGCGTTGGTGCTGTCCGGCGCGCTCGAAAAACCCCGCACCGAAGTTGAGCCACCGCCGGTGATTGTGCAATTGCTGACCCCGGCACCGCCACCCAAGCCTGAGCCATCGCCGCCCGAGCCACCAAAACCAAAACCCCCGAAACCCGAGCCACCCAAGCCGGAACCGGCAAAGGCTCAACCACGCCCGGAGCCGCCGCGGCCTGAGCAACCCAAACCCGAGCCTGCCAAGCCAGAACCGCGGCCCGAGCCGCGACCGGAGCCCGCCAAGGCCGAGCCAGCGCCCATCCCAGCTGCAGCGCCTGCGCCAGCTCCGGTGAGCCCGCCGGTACCGGCACCTGCACCGCCACCGGCACCGGCACCAACCGCGCCATCGGCGCCGAAGGCGAGTACGCGCACCGAGGTCAGCATTTCTGCAAGCTACGCCGCCGCCAACCGCAAGCCGGAGTACCCCAAAATGTCGCTGCGCTTAGGCGAACAAGGCACAGTGGTACTCACGGTGATGGTGAAGAGCGACGGTAGCGCAAGCGACGTGGAAGTAAAATCCTCCAGTGGCTTCGCGCGGCTCGATCGCGCAGCAGCTGATGCAGTAAAAACCTGGCGCTTCAACCCCGCCACGGTCGACGGCAAAGCCATCGACAAATCCTACGAAGTTCCGATCACCTTCAAACCGCCCAACTGAACCACCATGAATGACACAATGACCCAAAGCCTCGGCTTTGCCCACTACTGGGCGCAAGGCGACGCAGTGACGCATAGCGTTGCCTACCTGCTGCTGATCATGTCAATTGCCAGCTGGTATTACATCCTTTCAAAAGCATGGATCTCATGGCGGATTCGCAAGAGTGCCGATGCAGTCGAGCATTTCTGGGACGCTGCCAGCATGGACGATGCCATTGCGTTGCTGAGCCACGCAGATACTGAAAAGGTGTACTCACCGCTGGCAACGCATGCCGTCGACGCGGTCAGAGTCAAGGCCAATAGCAGCTCATTGAATGCCAATGTTGACCAAGGTGAGTTGGTGACCAGAACCTTGCGGCAGCAGATCAACCGCGTTTCGCAGCGTCTGGAAAGCGGACTGACGCTACTGGCTTCCGTCGGTTCGACGGCGCCATTCGTAGGATTGTTCGGTACCGTCTGGGGCATCTACCATGCACTCGCAGCGGTCGCGATGTCGGGCACTATTCAAATCGACAAGGTCGCTGGTCCGGTAGGTGAAGCACTGATCATGACAGCCATCGGCTTGGTGGTCGCGATTCCAGCGGTGCTTGGCTATAACGCCTTCACCCGGGTCAATCGACTCACGCTGGGCGAGCTGGATGCGTTCGCACATGACCTGCACGCTTTCCTGACGACAGGCGCGCGTATCGGTACTGCGCGTGGTCGCTTGAGCTAAGCGAGGAGACGATCATGGCATTCGGCGGATTCAACGATAACGGCCACCAAGCACCGATGGCAGAAATTAACGTCACCCCGATGGTGGATGTGATGCTCGTGCTGTTGGTGATTTTCATCATCACCGCACCGCTGTTTACCCATGCGGTAAAGCTCGAGCTACCCACAGCATCCTCGGCACCGGCGCCAGAAAAGCCCGAGAGCATCACCCTTTCCATTAATGCCGAGGGAAAGCTATTCTGGAACAACAACTCGGTGAGCCTCGACGAGTTAGGCACACGGTTCGCAACCGCTTCGCAAAAAAAGCCGCAACCAGAACTTCAACTGCGCGCTGATAAGTCCACCCGCTATGAGGTCATCGCGCAAGTGATGGCATCCGCGCAAAACAATGGCATGACAAAAATCGGTTTCGTTACCAATCCTAAAGATGTGAGTCGCTAAGTGAACGCTGTAGATCAATCCATGCAAGACAAATACAGCCCGGCCGATGTCGAGCGCAATGCGCGCGCACACTGGCAAGCGATTGACGCCTACAAGGTAATCGAGCACGCACGCGATGCCGAGGGTAACGAAAAGAAAAAATTCTACGCTTGCTCGATGCTGCCCTACCCTTCGGGCAAGCTGCACATGGGCCATGTGCGTAACTACACCATCAATGATGTGATGGCGCGTCAACTGCGCATGAAAGGCTATAACGTACTGATGCCAATGGGCTGGGATGCGTTCGGCATGCCGGCAGAAAATGCTGCAATGGCGAACGGTGTACCGCCAGCGCAATGGACCTACGCCAATATCGCGCACATGAAGCAGCAGATGCAGGCAATGGGTCTGGCGATTGACTGGTCGCGCGAGATGGCAGCTTGCAGCCCTGAGTACTACAAGTGGAACCAGTGGATGTTCCTGAAGATGCTCGAGAAGGGCATCATCTACCGCAAAACAGGCACGGTGAACTGGGATCCGATCGATCAAACCGTGCTGGCAAATGAACAAGTCATCGACGGCCGCGGCTGGCGCTCGGGCGCCCTGATCGAGAAGCGCGAAATCCCGATGTACTACGTCCGCATCACCGATTACGCGGAAGAATTACTCGATTGCGTTGAGCACAAGTTACCCGGCTGGCCAGAGCGTGTACGCATCATGCAGGCTAACTGGATCGGCAAATCAACGGGCGTGCGTTTTGCCTTCCCACATGAAATCAAAGGGCAGGATGGTCAACTAATCAGCGACGGCAAGCTGTGGGTGTTCACTACCCGCGCTGACACCATCATGGGTGTGACCTTCTGCGCCGTAGCGCCTGAGCATGCACTGGCAACGCATGCGGCGAGTACCAATCCAGCACTGGCGGCATTCATTAATGAGTGCAAACAAGGTAGCGTGATCGAAGCCGATATGGCGACGATGGAAAAGAAGGGCATGCCGACTGGCCTGTTCGTGACGCACCCCGTAACTGGCAAACAAGTCGAAGTGTGGGTTGGCAACTATGTGCTGATCACCTACGGGGATGGCGCCGTGATGGGTGTGCCCGCACATGATGAGCGCGACTTCGCCTTCGCGAAGAAATACCAATTACCTATCGAACCTGTCATCGCGATCGAGGGTAAAACCTACATCACCGACGCTTGGCAAGACTGGTATGCCGATAAAGAGCAAGGGTTCTGCGTCAACTCCGGCAAGTATGATGGGCTCAGCTATCAAGCAGCCGTAGATGCTGTTGCCGGTGATCTTGCCGCACACGGCACTGGCGAGAAAAAAGTGACCTTCCGACTTCGCGACTGGGGAATTTCACGCCAGCGCTACTGGGGTACGCCGATCCCGATGATTCACTGCGAGGCGTGTGGTGACGTGCCAGTACCGGAAAAAGACCTGCCGGTTGTACTGCCGGAAGATTGCGTACCCGATGGCAGCGGTAACCCACTCAACAAACACGAAGAATTCCTGAAAGTCGATTGCCCGCAATGCGGTCAGGCAGCGCGCCGTGAGACCGACACCATGGATACCTTCGTCGATTCGTCTTGGTATTACATGCGCTACTGTTCGCCGGGTTCGAACGATGCGATGGTCGATGCGCGCAATGACTACTGGATGCCGATGGATCAGTACATCGGTGGTATTGAACACGCCGTGCTGCATCTTTTGTATGCGCGCTTCTGGACCAAGGTCATGCGCGACTTCGGGCTAGTCAAATTCGATGAGCCTTTTGTCAATTTGCTGACGCAAGGCATGGTGCTGAACGAGACCTATTATCGCGAGGACAGCGCCGGCAAAAAAACTTGGTTCAACCCGGAGGACGTAGCGCTGGCACATGACGACAAGGGTCGTCCTGTTTCAGCCACACTGAAAAGTGATGGCCAGCCGGTTCAGATCGGTGGCACCGAGAAAATGTCGAAGTCGAAAAATAATGGCATTGATCCGCAAGCCATTATTGATCAATACGGCGCTGATACTGCGCGGCTGTTCACTATGTTTGCTTCTCCGCCCGAACAGACGCTGGAATGGTCAGGCGCGGGCGTCGAAGGTGCGCACCGCTTTCTACGTCGAGTCTGGAATTATGCGCAGTCACATGCAGCCGACCTCGATCCGGTGTTGAGCGTCAGTGGCGCTGATGACGCCGACATCAAGACGCTGCGTCTTGAGATGCACAAGCTACTGCAACAGGCTGATCATGACTACAGCCGTCTGCAGTACAACACTGTGGTGTCGGCCTCGATGAAAATGCTCAACTTGCTGGAGGCAACCACACTACCGCCAGCGCCTGCTTCTCGTGCAGCGTTAGGGGAATGCGTTAGCATCTTCTTGCGGGTGCTCTACCCTGTCGCGCCGCATCTGACCCACGTGCTGTGGACGGCTCTAGGATATGCACAGGCGCATGGCGATTTACTGGATGCGCCTTGGCCGCGAGTTGACGGCAGCGCATTGGAGCAATCGCATATCGAGCTGATGATTCAGGTGAACGGTAAACTTCGCGGCAAGATCACCGTCGCCAAATCGGCAGACAAGGCCAGTATCGAGTCCGCTGCGCTAAACGACGAAAATGTAAAAAAATTCGTCGAGGGCGTGCCGAAAAAAATCATCATCGTACCCGGCAAACTGGTCAATATCGTCGCCTGAAGGAGAATGTATTGAATAGATTCATCCGTTACGTCGCACTTGGCATACTCATCATGTTGCTGACGGCCTGTGGGTTTCAGCTGCGTGGGTGGTCACCCGAAAGCCGACTGACTATTGAGTCTATCTATCTCGATGTACCGATCGGTACACCGCTCGAACGCGATCTTCGCACCATAATCCGTGCCAACAACACCCAATTGACTGAGGATGCGAAATCCGCGCTGGTTACACTACGTGTACTCTCACAGGCACAAGAAAAAAAAGTACTGACGCTAAATGCTCAGGGCAAGGTGCGAGAGTTCAGCCTGACTTACCGGGTAAGTTTCGAAGTCACTGACGCAAAAAATAACAAGTTACTTCAACCGCCTGAAATCGCGCTGCAATTCATCCTCCCATACAGTGAAGAACAGGCACTGGCGAAGGAGCAAGAAGAACGCATGACCTTCGAGGATTTGCGTCGCGATGCCGTTGCGCAAATCATGCGTCAGCTGGCGCGAGTCAAATCTCTGGCGCCTTTGTACGTCATCAGCAGTGATGAGCAGCTTCTTTTATTTGAGTTAGCGGATCGAATTCGTGCCAAGGCGCGTGCCGCGGGCTTTTCCGAGCGCGAGGTTCTGGTCGCCGAGCGCTATTTCAAATGGGGTGAGCTGCAGTCGGCACAGCAGTCGATGTCCTTGTTCGGCGACCGCAAGCTGATCGAACTGCGCATCCCCAGTGGCAAACCGGGCAAGGAAGGTGGTCAGGCATTGCAAGACTATGCGGCCACTTGCGTGGAGTCCGAAGCGGGCGAGACGCTGACCATGATCACGCTACCCAAGCTCGACTGGGCGACACAGAAAAGTGCTTGGGTGACTGCCTTGCAGCGGCATGCGATCTATATCGAGATTCCCAACATCGAGCGGCATCAGTTGGCGCAATGGATAGGGCAACGACTCGCGAACCAAGGCCAAAGCGCTGACAAGAATGCGCTGGAGTTCATGGTCGAACGTGTCGAAGGTAATTTGCTGGCGGCCCACCAGGAAATCCGTAAATTAGCCTTACTGTATCCTGAAGGCAGACTATCGCTGGATCAGATACAAGACGCAGTGCTGAATGTCGCGCGTTACGATGTGTTCAAACTCTCCGAGGCGATGCTGTCAGGCGATCTGGGGCGGGTCACGCGCATGCTGGAAGGCTTGAAGGGGGAGGGCGAGGCCTTGCCCTTGGTGCTGTGGGCAATCAGCGAGGAGATCCGCACACTGCTGAAGCTGAAAATAGGCAGCGACGAGGGCCGACCGCTTGCGGCCATGCTGAAAGAGTATCGAATCTGGGGCCCACGCGAACGTCTGATGGCACCAGCGCTGTCGCGCGTTAAACTCGCGACGCTGCGTGATGCACTGGCGAAAGCAGCGCAAGTCGACCGTATGATCAAGGGATTACGCGCCAAAGATTTTGCCGGTGATGCATGGGATGCACTGCTTCAACTGGCGCTGTTCGTAGCAAGGAAATAATACTGATGGATATTCAACACTACATGACCGACATTGGTCGCGCTGCGCGCAAGGCGTCACGCGCCATGGCCAAGGCTGACACTGCCGCGAAAAACCGCGCGCTACAACTCATTGCGGCAGCGATTCGACGTGATGCGGCATTGCTCACCGCAGCCAATCAACAAGACTTGGATGCAGCGCGCGCCAATGGCCTTGCCGCTGCGCTGGTCGATCGTCTCACGCTATCCGAAAAAGCGATCGCCACCATGGCCGAGGGTCTGGAGCAAATTGCCGCACTGCCCGACCCCATCGGCGAAATCACGAATATGAAGTACCGCCCGAGCGGTATTCAGGTTGGGCAGATGCGGGTGCCGCTGGGCGTGATCGGCATTATTTACGAGGCTAGACCAAATGTTACTGTCGACGCGGCCGGGCTCTGCATCAAGAGCGGTAACGCGACGATTCTGCGCGGTGGATCGGAAGCCATTCATTGCAATCAGGCGCTCGCAAAATTAGTCAAAGAAGGTTTGGCAGGTGCTGGCTTGCCGTCAGAAGCGGTTCAAATCATCGAAACAACAGACCGCGCAGTAGTCGGCGCGATGATCACCATGCCGGAGTTCATCGACGTCATCGTGCCGCGTGGTGGCAAAGGCTTAATCGAACGCCTGATGAAAGATTCCAAGGTACCGATGATCAAGCACCTCGACGGTATCTGCCATGTGTACATTGATGACAAAGCTGACATCGCCAAAGCATTACCTGTAGCCTTCAACGCAAAATGTCATCGCTATGGAACCTGTAACACCATGGAGACGCTCGTTGTCGCGCGTGACATTGCCCAACGTGCTCTACCCGAATTAGCCAAGTTGTTTGCTGAAAAACAGGTAGAGCTACGTGCCGACGCGGAAGCAATGAATATACTAGCTGGCTACCCAATGCTGAAAGCGGCAACCGAAGAAGACTGGCACACTGAATACCTTGATGCGATTCTCTCGGTGAAGATTGTCTCGGGTGTCGACGAGGCGATTGATTTCATCAACACCTACTCATCGCAGCATACCGATAGCATCATCACGGAAGATTATTCACGCGCGCTGCAGTTCCTGCGCGAAGTCGATTCAGCATCGGTGATGGTGAATGCCTCGACACGCTTCGCTGACGGCTTCGAATACGGACTCGGTGCCGAAATCGGCATCTCGAACGATAAGCTGCACGCACGTGGCCCCGTCGGCCTGGAGGGGCTCACATCAGTCAAGTTCGTAGTGCTGGGCCATGGCGAGGTGCGGGTCTAAGCGATGGCTTATCTCTGGATCAAGACCGTTCATATCGTGCTAGTGGCATCCTGGTTCGCGGGTTTGTTCTATCTGCCGCGCATCTTCGTGAACTTGGCGATGGAAACCGAACCCGCAGCGATTGATCGCTTGCTGCTAATGGCGAACAAGTTATACCGCTTCATGACCATCTTAATGATTCCTGCGCTCGCGCTCGGATTAATACTCTGGCTTTACTACGGCGTCGGTCAGCAGAGCCTGTGGATGCATGTGAAGCTGCTGATTGTGCTGGTGCTGGTGGGCTATCACCACCTCTGTAAGCGATTATTGAAAGCATTTGAGCGTGGCGAGAATTTCCGCAGCCATGTCTGGTATCGCTGGTTCAATGAGCTGCCCGTGATCGGTATGTTCGCTGCGGTTGCCCTCGTCATCATTAAACCTGTTTAAGTTCGGGAGAAACCTAATGGCAAAGATCGTTGAGTATTTCGTTGTACCGCAATCGCCATGGACTTATCTGGGGCATCAGCGTTTCACTGCCATCGTGAAGAAGCATCATGCACAAGTAGTACTGAAACCTGCAGATATGGTTAAGGTATTTGCCGCCAGCGGTGGCGTACCGGTGGCACAACGCCCTGTGCAGCGTCAGGCGTATCGTCTTGCCGAGCTGGCACGGTGGAGCAAATTTTTAGAGATTCCTTTGAATATTCACCCGGCGTTTTTTCCAGTTGCTGGAGATCCCGGTTCGAAGCTAATTATCGCTGCACTTCATCAGAACGGCACCGATGCGGCGATGGCATTGCTCGGTGCACTGGGCCGCGCCTGCTGGGCAGAAGAAAAAAATATCGCTGACCCGGATATTTTGGTGGCCGTCGCGAACGCTGTTGGTTTGGATGGTAACGAGCTACTGAAATACTCTGCTAGCCAAGCAGCGGCTGATGAGCTTCAGCGCAATACGGAAGAAGCCATTGCAGCACAAGTTTTTGGCGTTCCCTGGTACCGTATTGATGGCGAAGGATTCTGGGGCCAAGATCGGTTGGATTTTGTCGAGCGAGCGCTGCAGAAAAGCTGATGAAAAATGCTGGGTTCCAGTCTGTGCCGGCATGACAGCTTTGAAGTTGTTGGTACTAATTCAAAACAATTTTTACCAAACTGAAGTCATCAGCATTTGAACTGTCATCCTGGCGTAGGCCAGGTTCCAGTAGTTGGTTTGATACTCTGACATATCTTGTCGTGCTTACCGTAGCTCGACAATCACGGATAAAAGGTACGCCATGTCATATTCCTTCTTCTGTCCCTGCCCGCGCGGGCTGGAAATCGCACTCGCCGAGGAACTCCATGAAATCGCAGCACACAGCCGTACGCTGAAGATACACAATAGCGTTCCCGGTGGCGTGCATTGCTCTGGTACGTTGCAAGATGCGATGCTGTTGAATTTGCACTCCCGGATAGCATCACGTGTACTTTTACGCATTGCGCAATCCGGCTACATCAACGAAAACGATGTCTATGATCTGGCGCTTGGCGCACCGTGGGAGGACTGGTTGGACTTGGAGCACACCATCCGGGTTGATGTGAACGCTATCAAATCCCCCCTTAAGAGCCTCGAGTTCGCAACCCTGCGCATTAAAGATGGTATCTGTGATCGTTTCCGTGATCGCGTCGGAAAGCGTCCATCGGTTGATACGCGCACGCCCGACATGCGGATTTGGGGCTTTCTCGATGCGCGCACGGTCACGGTCTATTTGGATACCTCGGGAGAATCTTTATTCAAGCGTGGCTGGCGACTAGACACCGGTGACGCGCCGCTGCGCGAGAATCTTGCCGCCGGTCTGCTGCGCACCGCTGGGTGGAAACCCGGCACGCCCTTATTTGATCCGATGTGTGGCTCAGGCACGCTGCTGATCGAAGCAGCGCAAATACTGGCCGGTATGCCGCCCGGTATGAACCGTCGCTTCGCCTTTGAAAAATTCAATCGCTTCAAACAAGACGAATGGGATGCGGTTCGTCATGCGGTAAAGCCTTTGCCACTGCCCACTGCACCAACGATTTTCGGCAGCGATATTTCTGGCGACATGTTGGTAATGGCACGCAATAACCTTCAGCGCGCCGGTATTCACTTCGATATCCCGCTTAAACAAATTGATGCACAAGAAGTAAAGCCGCCCACAGAACTTCCCGGCTTGCTAATCACTAACCCGCCATACGGCGAACGTATCGGTATGCGCGGCGATCGCTCACAAGAGCCGGATGAGCTTGCCACTGCTTTTTTTAGTGCATTTGGCAGCACCTTGAAGCAGCGCTTTGCCGGCTGGACTGCCTGCCTCTTCACTGCAGACCTGACACTCCCGCGCATGCTACGCTTAAAGGAATCAAAGAAAACGCCGTTTTTCAACGGCGCTATTGAATGCAGACTATTCCGCTTTGAGCTAGTGGCAGGGTCGAATCGAAAACCATCGCAGCAAAGTTAAGCCGTCTTATACGATTCAGGCTGGCTCCATTACCTGTGCCCACGATGAGCACAGGTAAAAAATGCCGCTCATCAGAGCGGCATTTTTCTTCACAGGGGGACTTAGTCAGCTTTCTTATCGCCCTTACCAAACCAACCCGATACCGTATCCTTGGTCGAGTCATACGCTGAAGACATGGTCTCGCAGCCCGACGACATTAGTACAACAGCCAACAAGACAGAGATGCTTAGGCAGTTTTTCACTATTTTCATTTATGGTCTCCAATAAACAAGCGGCCAAGCCTGAGGTACGCTGAATAGTACGTGCTGACAAACCCCGGCACCCTCAATACCAGGCTCTCGCTACGTAGACTTTCATTTTAGTTTACCAACTGCAGGTGCGGTTGATTATCGGGAATTTCTCTGCCGAGATCGATAGCAAATTACTATTTTGATATTCTTATCCAACTCGTCCGGTAAAATCCGGTCACGTGCGGGTGTAGTTCAATGGTAGAACGGCAGCTTCCCAAGCTGCATACGAGGGTTCGATTCCCTTCACCCGCTCCATCCTACCCTTGTCGATGACTGAACCCCTTAATCCAAGCGCACGGCGCGCCCTGCCCTACGATCCAACTGAGCGCCGCATTCGCAGCTTTGTCACGCGTATGGGCAGGCTATCGGACGGGCAGGCGCGTGCGCTTGAAACGCTCGCACCTCGGTACTGTCTACCGTTTGAAAAGTCGGTACTCGACCTCGAGAAGACCTTCGGCCGACACGCCCCTACCATCCTTGAGATCGGTACCGGCATGGGGGAGACCACCGCCCATATTGCGGCCCTGATACCCGACACAAATTTCATCGGCGTCGAGGTGCACACACCGGGCATCGGCAGCTTGCTGAAAATGATCGATGAGCAGAGCTTGAGCAACCTGCGGCTGATTCAGCATGATGCGGTCGAGGTCGTGACCCATCAGCTGGCACCAGCGTCACTGGCTGGCGTGCATGTGTTTTTTCCAGATCCATGGCATAAGGCGCGGCATCAAAAACGTCGCCTGATTCAGGCGCCTTTTGTCGAGCTACTTGCCTCGCGCATTGCAGTCGGCGGCTACTTACACTGCGCTACCGACTGGGAAGACTATGCAGTACAGATGCTAGACGTCTTGTCTTCCAACACCAGCCTGCGCAACACTGCGGAAGCTTATGCGGAGCGACCACCATACAGACCGGTGACAAAATTTGAACGGCGCGGGCTACGGCTAGGTCACGGCGTCTGGGATCTTGTATTCCAACGTCAATGAGGCGCGCCCGGGCGATCTGAGGGAGTCAGTCTTAAAATTCAGTACTTCACTCAGTCCATTGCACCCAGCCGGTCCATGCAGTGACTAAGATAAGTACGCCAAAGATGATTCGGTACCAAGCGAAAACCATGAAATCATGCGAGCTGATATACCGCAGCAGCCAGCGCACACACAAAAAGGCTGAGATGAATGCCGACAACGCACCTAGCCCGAACATGGGCAAGTCAGCCACGGAAAGTAGTGCTCTTTCTTTGTAAAGCGAATAGACGGTTGCACCAAACAAGGTAGGAATCGCAAGAAAGAAAGAGAATTCGGTCGCAGCTTGACGAGATAAGCCAAACGCCATGGCACCGATAATGGTGGCACCCGAGCGGCTCGTACCCGGAATCAGCGCAAAGCACTGCGCAAGCCCAACTTTCAGCGCATCGAGCGCACTCATATCATCGACCGAGTCGACCCGAGAATAGACCACGCGACGGTGCCGCCTCTCGATGATGATGATGATAAAAGCACCGACAATGAATGCCAATGCAACCGGTACAGGTTTAAATAGATGCGCTTTGATCGCCTTGCCAAAAGCAAGGCCAAGTATCACCGCTGGCAGGAACGCGATTAGCAGATTGACGACGAAGCGACGCGCTGTAATGTCGTGGCGAAAATCCAGAATCACGCGTGCGATCTTGACCCGATACTCCCAACATACGGCCAGCATGGCACCGGCCTGAATCACAATCTCGAATACCTTCACTTTTTCGCCGGTGAAGTTCAGCAGACTACCGGCAAGAATCAAATGGCCGGTCGAGGAAATTGGCAGGAACTCCGTCAAGCCCTCGACGATGCCCATGATGATGACCTTGATGGCGAGGGAAATTTCCATGCGGGAGAAAGTTTAATGAAAAGCGGAGTAGAAGTACTTTGCGAAACAGTGCTGACTTGCAGGTTGCGCTTACCTTGCGCTTGCGAAGCTTACCACGGGGTAGTTATCTGGGTCGTGTCCGCCATAAAGTCTGCGCCATTACCGATATGTAGCTGTCCACAAAAAACAGGCGAACCTGAAAAGGTCCGCCTGGCTATCGCGCTATGGCTACTCCGCTGGGTATTAATACCGCGTTTACGATTTCGGCTCGTTTGAGCTTTCAGTCTCGACGTCAGTACTGTCGCTCGGCTCAGTCCGGCTCGCACTTTCCTCTTCGGCGAATGGACTTTTTCTCAGCTGAGACAAGTCGAGTGAAATCGCTGAGGAGGCCGAAAAAATGGTAGGGCCCGTCGTGGATGCAGTGAGTGTGTCTGACGGCCCAGGTGCCCGCGATGATGCTGCGCTGTTAGTGGTTGCCGTGGAGGAGGTCGGTGTTGCAGTTAGTGCTTGGCGGGGAGAAGTTTCTTCCGAGACGGAATCTGCGGCCTCCTCGGCTGCCCACCTGGCCAGCTTGTTGCGGAAAGCTTGATAGTTGTCTGGAACAGGCTTGTTTTGCTGTACCAGTCCCGTGACATAAGCTTCCATCTGCTTGAGGCAATAGGTTGCCTGGCCATTTTTAAACTCAGCAAACTCCTCGCGCGAGTCCGTAATTTTTGCCTTGAGTTGCTTCATGAATTCAGGGGAGAAGTCGGCAAGTCTCAGTTCACGGGCAAACTCGTTCAGTTTTGCAGCACGCTTTCGTTCGACATTTAATTTCCGTGTCTCACTTTCTTTCATTGACTTTGCCATCACGGATGCATCTCGTGGCGATAGCGGCACATCCTTATTGGATTCACTTCCTGAGGATGAAAATAGCTGTCCAATTTTTCCCATCACGCTGGTTTTACCGCGTGGTGAATGAATAGTGTTCATTCCCTGCCGCTCACGTAGCGCCTTTCCTTTGAGAAGACCTTTGAGAAAACCCTTGATATCGTCTGGCTGATTTTCCGTTTTCAACATAATAGCCAGATAGAGCCTGTCGAGTTTGAAGTTCATATAAGCGTTAAAAAAAACAAGCAAACGCTGAAAAAATTGCTCGTCGGTTTTTTCAACTTTGCTGAACTTTTGTTTCCAGATAAAACCAAGGCCGCGAACAGCCAGCAGAGACGTCATGGCCGAACGCCGAAGAATAAACTGCTCTTCCAGATCTTTTGGACCCTTCTCCTTCAGCCACTTGACCATATGCGTATCAACGGATTGCAGTAGGTCTTTCATGGGTCCGCTCAATCCCGAGGCTTTCAGATCCAACGCTGGGCCAAGCAGGTAGTCAATCAGTGGCTTGATCACCTCTGTCATCAAATCCTTGTAACCCTCGAGTTCCAAGACTTGTGCTCCACGCAGCCCAGAAGTGTCATAGCCTGACAGCTTCTTGTGGATATTTTCATAGTTGCGCTGGACCTTCTTGCGAACCTCTTTAAGCTCTGGTGTATTGAGATGCTTATGCAGGAAAGGCTGCAAAAATGTTTTGATGATATTGATGTCTTTCCCGGGGTCACCTAGTGTCTGGTCGCCACTGTAGCCTTGAATGATTTGTTCACCGCGAAGGATTGGTGCACCACCACTGCGTGCCTCCGGCACCTTAGCACCTGCACCGCTTTCTATCGCCACCAACAACATCCCCAGCGCCTTACCGCTCAACGTTCCCTCGGACTGTAACCCGGCACGAATCACCGACTTGATTTTTTCGGGCAAATCCGACCAACTTAGCCAGAGCTTTTTCCCGGCATCGGCGATACGTGACGAGGACGAACTTGCAACCGGCGTGTTACTAGATGGGGGGTTGGCCGCTGTTGTCGACGCACTTGTCGCATTGCTGGCGGAAGTGACCGTCGATGTGGTCGTCGTACTGCTGTTGGCGGTGCTAGGCGTCGCGTTAACGGACGTAGCATGGCCTGTCGGCCGGTAAGTCGATGCAGTCGCTTGTCGCTCCAGGCCACGGCGTTTCACCGTTGGCTCACTGCTTTTTTCTTGCACATCGCGGGGTGACGGCGGCACTATCGCACTGGTCCAAGTACCGGCTCGCCGCCGCCCCTGTGTCAGGCTTGGCTGCACCGGCGCGGCCTCCGTTTCCCGCGTCTCGTGTGGCGGCGAGTCGCTGGAATCTTCCAGGCTACTACGCGAATCGCTACGAGGGAGTGACAAGGATCTGTCCATGGCTGTCCTTTCGAGTTCAGAAGAGGTAGTGGGTCTCGCCAGTCGTGACAGGCTGACCAGACTCCAAATGGGTTCGGGTCTACTGTTTTACTAATTCAATAACATCTTGGGATCACCCCGATACGTACCCCCCCGGTGAAAAAGGGTTCCTGCCATTTTTTTGGGCGTACCAAGCCATTTGCCCTGAATTGCTTGACGTTATTTCATTGGGCAGCCTATATTGCTGACCCCCCGGTTAGTTATCCGTCACGCCCCCAAACCGCCATGCCCACGCTTGTTGAATCCCGCAGCAGACCCCGCTGGGAACGCCGCAAAGATGCCCGCCCGCAAGAACTGCTGGCTGCAGCACTTGATTTGTTCGTCGAGCGCGGCTACGCGGCGACACGGCTGGATGAAGTGGCGGCGCGGGCGGGTGTGTCGAAGGGCACGCTGTATCTGTACTTCGAGAATAAGGAAGAGCTATTCAAAGCGGTGGTGCGTGAGAATATGGTGCCGCCGCTGGCCGATGCCGAAGAATTGATTAACAACTTCGAGGGGCACAGTAGTCATTTGCTGCGCCTTTGCATTGATGGCTGGTGGCAGCGTATCGGCGCCACCAAACTGTCCGGCATCTCGAAACTGATGATGGCCGAGTCGGTGGTGTCACGGGGTGGTGCACTACTCGCGCGCATCATCGAGCGTGGTGTGGCGCTCGATGAGTTCCGACCGGTCGATACCACCATGGCGACCCGCGTGATTATTGCGCCCATGCTCATGCTGACGATGTGGCGTCACTCGCTAAACGCCTGCCATCTGGATCCGATCGATCCTGATGCTTTCCTCGATTGCCTGGTCGACCTGCTGACGCGCGGCTTCGAGACGCCGAACAGCCGCTTTTCTCAGGAGCGCTGATTCCCATGCGTACACGCAACATCATCATCGTACTGCTTCTACTAGTCGTGGCTGTAGCCGGCGCTCGCTTTTGGTTTAAGTCCCAAACGCCGGTAACGCCCGCCGCTGCGCCGGTCACAACAAAGCCACCCGCACCGATGGAGTTTTTAGCCAGTGAAGTGATCATTGCTGAGCCAACTGAACTTCGCCAGACGATGCAGCTAACGGGTACCCTGCGCGCTATTGATCAGGCAACGGTTAAAGCGAAGGTCGCTGCCGAGGTGCGCGCAGTGATGGCGCGCGAGGGTGAAGCAGTAGCCGCTGGCCAAATCCTGGTGAAGCTGGATACCGCCGAGTACGACGCCCGTGTTTCACAAGCACGCGGCAATCTCAACAACGCTCGCGCACAGCTGGAGATCGCCACCAAGACACGTGACAATAATCTGGCGCTGGTTGAGAAAGGTTTCATCTCGAAAAACGCACTTGATAATTCTGCGAGCCAATACGCTGCTGCCAAAGCGAGCGTGGACGCAGCCCAAGGTGCACTGGATATTGTTCTGAAATCACTGAACGATACCGTTAGCCGCTCACCAATTTCAGGTCTTGTGTCGGTACGCCATGTGCAGCCTGGCGAAAAAGTATCGATTGATTCCCGATTAATTGAAATCGTGAATCTGCAAAAACTTGAACTAGAGGCCGCGGTACCCAGCAGCGAAATCGCGCGGGTCGCGATTGGTCAGAAAGTAGAGCTATCTGTCGAGGGCTTGCCACAGCACTTCGACGGCAAAGTCGTGCGCATCAATCCATCCACGCAAGCAGGGTCCCGCTCCGTCCCGGTCTATGTGCAGGTTACCAATCCCCAAAATTTACTGCGAGTCGGCATGTTCGCTGAGGGTCGCTTACTCCTGAGTAGTAAATCGGGTGTCATGGCACTGCCACAAAGCGCAGTGCGTAAGGTAAATGACAGCAGCTTCGTATTCGCTATCGCGAATAACAAAATCGAGCGCGTGCCTGTCACGCTTGGCAGCACCGGCCTGGTAGGCGACGACCACCATATAGAGATCACTAGCGGGCTGGAATTCGGTGCGCAAGTGATTCGCGCCGATATGGGCAATCTCACGCCGGGCACACCTGTGCGCGTCAACGCAACACCTAAGCGCTAAAGCGACCGAGCCTAACGATCATGTGGTTTACGCGAATAAGTATCGGCAACCCCGTCCTGGCGACGATGATGATGCTCGCCTTCGTCGTGCTGGGTCTGTTTTCTTATCAGCGACTGCGGGTCGACCAGTTCCCGGACATCACCTTCCCCGTAGTGGTGGTGCAGACCGAATATCCGGGTGCTGCACCAGAGACTGTCGAGTCGGATGTCACGCGCAAGGTGGAAGAAGCAGTCAATACGATCAATGGCATTAATGCACTGACCTCACGCTCTTACGAAGGTCTGTCGGTCGTGATCATCGAGTTCAAATTGACCATCGATCCGGCACAGGGCGCACAGGATGTGCGCGAGAAGGTCGCCATTATCAAAGCAGCCTTCCGAAAGGAAGTGAAAGAGCCGCGCGTAACGCGCTACGATCCGGCCGATCGGCCGATCTTTTCGCTTGCAGTCAGTAATGTGCCGGACAAGGGCAACTACAGCATGCGCGAACTGACCAGCGTCGCCGACGAACTGGTCAAGAAACGGCTTGAGAACGTGCGCGGCGTTGGCTCAGTAACACTGGTGGGTGGGGTCAAGCGTGAGGTTCAGATCTACCTGAAACCCGCTGCGATGGAAGCGCTGGGCGTCAGCGTCGATCAAGTCATGCAGGCGGTTCGTAACGAGAATCAAGAGTTGCCTGCCGGTTCAGTCCGTACCTCGACCAACGAACAGATGGTGCAAGTACAGGGCAGGATCAAGCGGCCGGAAGATTTTGAACGCATCGTCGTTGCGCGTCGCGGTGGTCAATCTATCTTGCTGGGACAAGTTGCGTCGGTCGTCGACAGCCAACATGAACAGGAAAACCTGGCACGCTATAACGGCCAACGCATTCTTGCACTCGACATCCTCAAAGCGCAGGGTCAGAACACGATCGAGGTGGTCGATAATCTGAAAAAATCCATGGCCGAGCTGCAAGCAACCCTGGATCAACTGCATCCCGGCATGAAGCTCGAGATGGTGAAAGATGGCTCGCGTCAGATCCGCGTCGGCGTCGAAAATGTCCGACGAACACTGATCGAAGGTGCTTTGCTGACCATCCTGATTGTGTTCCTGTTCCTGAACTCCTGGCGCTCGACTGTCATTACCGGACTCACGCTACCGGTATCGCTGATCGGTACCTTCCTGTTCATGGACATGTTCGGCTTTACCATCAACATGATCACGCTGATGGCGCTATCACTGTGCGTCGGTCTGCTGATTGATGACGCGATTGTGGTTCGCGAGAATATCGTGCGTCACGCTGGCATGCGGGTGAATGGTCGTTACAAAGGTGCGCGCGAAGCCGCGCTGGAAGGCACCGCAGAAATCGGATTGGCAGTGCTGGCCACTACGCTGTCGATCGTCGCGGTTTTTCTGCCGGTCGGTTTCATGGGTGGCATCATCGGTCGCTTCTTCCATCAGTTCGGTGTGACGGTCGCGGCAGCCGTGTTGATCTCGATGTTTGTCTCGTTTACGTTGGATCCGATGCTATCGTCTGTCTGGCATGATCCTGAAGCGCGGGGCGAGCATGCCAAGCGTGGCTGGTATGCCAATACCATCGGTCGCGTGTTGCATCAATTCGAGCGACTGGTGAACTGGTTCTCCGATCAGTATCAACACGCGCTACAGTGGTCACTACGACATCGCATTGCTACGCTGGCGCTGGCTGTAGCCACCTTCTTCGGTGGCTTCCTGATTCCAGCCGCTGGGCTGATCGGCACCGAATTTGTGCCACAAGCCGATTACTCGGAAACCGGCGTCATTTTCTACACACCAGTCGGTTCTTCCTTAGAGTTCACCGAAAGTAAATCTCGCCAAGTCGAGAACGCGCTGCGCGAACTGCCGGAAGTCCGTGATCTGTACACCACCATTAATACCGGTACTGCACAGGGCAAGAACTATGCAACCGTATACGCTCGGCTGGTACCACGCGCAGAACGTAAGCGCAGCACCAAGGAGTTGAACCAACCGCTGCGTGACATGCTAGCGGGGATCCCGGGTATCACCGTGACGCATGTCGGCGCACTGGATGGTGTTGGCGGCGACAATAAGCAAATTCGTCTCTCTCTGCTAGGTCCCGATCTGAAGCAGCTTGGCAAGTTGTCGGAAGAAGCGACTGCGCGTATCCGTGCAATTCCGGGCGTGGTCGATCTCGAAACCAGCCTGAAACCTGGCAAGCCAACGATTTGGGTCGAACCACGCCGTGAGTTGGCCGCCGACCTAGGCGTGGGTGTAGGACAGATGGGTGGAACCCTGCGTCCTTTGCTTGGCGGTGAAATCGCCACCAGCTGGCGCGCGCCGAATGACGAGAATTACGACGTGTATGTACGCTTGCCACCGAGCGATCGTACTAACATCGCCGACCTGTCGCGACTAATGCTTGCCAGTACGCAGATGAACAGTGATGGCTCTCCCAAGATGGTGCCGCTGCGGCAAGTCGCGGATATCACACCTGCGACTGGCGCGAACCAGATCAATCGCCGTGATCTGAACCGTGAAGTTGAACTATCAGCCAACGTGGTTGGGCGTTCGGCCGGACAGGTAAGTGCTGAAATAAAAACGACGCTGGAACAGATGCAATTCTCGCCGGGCTATCGGTATCAAGTAGGCGGTGCCAGCAAGAATATGGCGGAATCATTCGGCTACGCGCTTCAGGCGCTGCTGCTGGCGATTATTTTTATTTATATGATCCTTGCCTCACAGTTTGGCAGTTTCTTGCAACCGATTGCCATTATGTCGGCACTGCCGCTGACTCTGATTGGTGTGTTCTTGTCGCTGATGTTTTTCCGATCGACACTGAATCTATTCTCGATCATCGGCTTCGTCATGCTCATGGGTCTGGTCACGAAAAATGCAATTCTGCTGGTTGATTTCGCTAACCATGCACGTGGCTTGGGTATGGAGCGCGGCGCGGCTTTGCTGGAAGCGGCAAGGGTACGACTACGACCAATCTTGATGACGACGCTGGCGATGGTATTCGGCATGGTGCCACTGGCGCTGGGGCTGGCTGAAGGCTCGGAACAACGCGCACCCATGGGTCAGGCGGTGATCGGTGGAATCATTACCTCGTCAATTCTGACCTTGGTGGTGGTGCCGGTAATCTATACCTGGCTCGATGATTTCGCAGTATGGGCACGTAAACGCTTTGGCCCACCCGGAACACATTCCGCTGGCGGCGATAGTGCATCAACAATCGGTACTGCCCCCAGAAACAATGACCCCGTTTGATAAAATCCGACAATTTTTTGGCTCTGATTAACCACACCATGAAACTCGAACAAGCCCGTCACAACATGATCGAGCAGCAGATCCGCACCTGGGACGTGCTAGATCAAAGCGTGCTGCAAACTCTGGTCGATGTACGCCGTGAAGCCTTCGTGCCCGCGGCATATCAGAGCCTTGCTTTCGTTGATACCGAGATCCCGCTACCATGCGGTCAGCAAATGCTGTCGCCCAAGCTGGAAGCCCGCTTGCTGCAAGAGGCGGCGCTGCAGGATGACGAGTTGGTGGTGGAGATTGGCGCTGGCTCTGGCTATATGGCGGCGCTGCTGGCACGTCATGCGCGACACGTCGTGACGGTCGAAATTGAGCCGGAGTTAAAAACCCTCGCGCAAAATAATTTGCGCGCTTACGGCATCGAGAATGTGACCGTCGAGTTGGGTGACGGCGCGCGCGGCTGGCCGGGGCATGGCGCACTATCGGTGCCGTACGATGTGATTCTCTTGTCCGGCTCTGTACCGAACCTACCAGCCACGCTACTGAGCCAAGTAAAGATCGGTGGTCGGATCATTGCTGTCGTTGGTGAAGCGCCCGTCATGTCGGCGTGCCTGGTGACGCGTACCGCTGAAGATGCCTGGGATACTCAAAAGCTGTTCGAGACCAACATCACACCGCTGCGCAATGCCGAGCGGCCATCATCATTCAAGTTCTGACCTTGCGAGCAAGATCCCAGGCATCCGGTCGTCAGCTCCGACCAATGGCACGGTCATTCATCTTAGGAAGTCGCATGCGTAAGACAAAACTTGGCGCACTCCTCTCGGTAGCATTGATGTCGAGTGCTGCCTCAGCCGCGGATCTGCTGCAGGCCTATCGTGATGCGCTGGTCTATGACAGCCAGTTTTCTAGCGCCAAGCTACAAAGGGATGCGGGGCGTGAGCGTCAGGTACAAGGGCGCTCCGCGCTATTACCCCAGGCGGGTTTTAATGCGCAAGTCGCGAGAGTGAATGGTGAAAGCACACTCCCACCAGCCGGACCGCGAGCACTTGACTACACCGATCAAAAATATGTACTTCAGCTAAAACAACCGCTTTACAACCTCGCTGGCCTAATCGCGTATGACCAGAGCAAGCTGCAGGTTGCAGCGAGTGAAGTTCAATTTGAACAATCCAGAATAGATCTCGCCCTGCGCGTTGCACAAGCTTACTTTGATATGTTGGCCGCACAAGATGCGATCGCCTTCATTCAGGCGCAGAAATTAGCGATCGCCGAGCAGCTGGCATCCGCCAAGCGTAATTTTGAAGTAGGTACCGCCACGATTACCGATACCCATGAGGCACAAGCCCGCTTCGATCTGGCGCAGGCACAAGAGATCGCTGCGCTCAATGATCTGGAAGTCAAACGTAATCAACTCGCACTACTGACTGGATCTACGCCAGACGTTCTGCGTGGACTGGCGCCTGGCGTGAAATTGTCAGCACCCGAGCCATCAGCAGTCGAGCAATGGGTAAGCAGTGCCGAATCAGGGAATGTCGGCGTAGTCGCGCAAGGGCTGGCTGCAGAAATCGCCAAACTCGAGATCCGTCGGGCTAGCGCCGGTCACCTGCCGACGGTCGATGCGGTAGCAAGTTACACCGACTCGAAAAGTGCGTTCTTAAGCTCCCCCTTCTCCAGCACCGTGACCAACATCGGCGTGCAATTGAATATTCCGATTTTTTCCGGCTATGCCACCAGCAGTCAGGTAACGCAGGCCGTTGCGCTGGAGGAGAAGGCGCGCGCAGATCTCGATACCGCGCGTCGCAGCGCAGCGCAAGGTGCTCGCACTGCTTATCTTGGCGTGCAAAGTGGTCTCTCTCAAGTGAGCGCACTGGAAGCGGCAGAACGATCCAGCCTGCTCGCACTGGAAGCGAACAAGCTGGGCTATGAGGTTGGGGTTCGAATCAATATCGACGTCCTGAATTCACAGCAGCAGTTGTACTCGACACGACGTGATCTGGCAAAAGCACGCTACGACACGCTGGTCGCCGGTTTGAAACTGAAAGCAGCGTCCGGCACCCTGTCAGAGGCTGATCTGGAAGCGATCAACGCGCTGCTCGAAGCGCGCTAAACGTACGGCGCTGAGGCGCCGCTGGTATTGACTTGTCAACCAGTTCGGTTGGCGCCCGACCCTCTGGCGACTATTTTTTCTATGGTGCGAATAATCATGAATACAAACAAAACAGCACGCACACTCCTGATACCCGCTCTGCTGCTCACTATCAGCAGCTGTGGCAAAAAAGAGGAACCTAAAGCATCCGCCAATGCCGCACCACCGCCGCCGATGGTATCGGTGATTACGGTTGCGCCCGAGCAGGTCACGAATATCAGCGAACTGCCCGGACGGGTTGAGGCAGTTCGTACCGCTGAGGTACGCGCGCGAGTCGGCGGTATCGTGCAGCGACGCCACTTCAATGAGGGCAGTGAGGTACGCGCCGGTCAGCCACTGTATCAACTGGATCCAGCACCCTACATGGCGACCGTAGCCAGCGCGCAAGCCAGCGTTGGACAAGCAGAGGCCAATGTCACGCGCGCCGAGGCAAATCTCGCCCAAGCAACGACCAAGGTGAACCGCTACCGTAACTTGGTTGAGTCGAACGCTGTCAGTAAACAGGAATTTGATGATCTGAGTAGCGCACAAAAGCTAGCTGCCGCCGATGTCAGCGCTGCGCGTGCCGCAGTCGATACCGCGCGCGCTTCACTCGATACCGCCAAACTGAATTTGTCGTGGGCAAACGTATCAGCGCCGATCTCGGGACGTATCGGCCGTACGCTGATCACCGAGGGTGCGCTGGTAACGGCGAATGATACCCACGCACTCGCCGTCATTCAGCAACTGGATCCCATCTACATCACGCTGACCCAATCATCAGTAGAGATGGCTCGGCTGCGTGAGATCATGGCGCAGTCTGGTCGCAATGGCGTGAAAGCCAAACTGACCCTCGTTACTGAAGATGGTCGTCCCTATCCACAGCCGGGACAAATGCTGTTCTCGGAAGCTGTGGTCGACCCGCAGTCCAGCTCGGTGATCCTGCGCGCGCAATTTCCGAACCCGCAGCGAACCTTACTGCCGGGCATGTATGTGCGCGTGCGTGTTGAGCAGGGTGTTCGTCCCGGCACCATCACCGTACCGCAACAAGCCGTCATGAGGACCGCGGATGGTTCAATGGTGATGACGGTTGATGCCGAAGGTAAGGTCGCGCCGCGACCTGTGAAGACCGACGGTGCCTACGGCAGTAACTGGATCGTCAGCTCAGGTTTGAAAGCCGGTGACACCGTGATCGTTGAGGGCCTGCAGAAAGTGAAACCGGGCGCACCCGTCAAACCACTGCCATGGACGCCCGCTGGCGCGTCTGCCGCACCGAGCTCCGGCGCCATGCCACCACCAGCCGCAGGCCCAGCAGCCGCTGCTGCACCGAACGCCACGCCTACAAAAAAATAAGGAGGCCGTTCTATGGCCAAGTTCTTTATCGACCGCCCGGTTTTCGCATGGGTGATCGCACTATTTATTCTGCTTGCCGGCATTCTGTCGATCCCTAAATTACCGATCTCACAGTATCCGGTGATCGCGCCACCGACCGTGATCGTGAATGCGATTTACCCCGGCGCCTCTGCACAAACCGTCGATGAGAGTGTCACCAGCTTGATCGAGCAGGAGATGAACGGTGCAGAAAACATGCTGTACATCGAATCGCAGAGTCAGTCAGACGGTGGCTCACAGGTCTCAGTCACTTTCAAAACCGGCACCAACCCTGAGCTCGCTGCAGTCGATGTACAAAATCGTCTGAAACGTATTGAAGCACGACTACCTCAGGCCGTCGTGCAGCAAGGTGTGACGATCACCCGCGCGCGCAGCAATTTGCTGATGTTCGTCAACCTGCGCGCAACCAATGACTCGGTTACCCCCGTCGCACTCGGTGACTATATCGCGCGCAATATTCTGAACGAGGTCAAACGGATTCCCGGTGTGGGTGTCGCTCAGCTATTTGGCACCGAACGCGCGATGCGCGTTTGGATTGATCCGGACAAACTGGTGGGCTTCAAGCTAACCCCGAGTGATGTGGTGGCCGCGATCAAGGCGCAGAATGCACAGTTTTCTGCTGGTGTACTCGGTGATCTGCCGGCGCCTGAGTCACAGCGAATCGCGACCTCGATTGTGATCACGGGTCAGCTTTCAACGCCGGAAGAATTCGGTAACGTCGTACTTCGCGCACAACCCGGTGGCGCGACAGTACGGATTCGCGATATTGGTCGTATCGAAGTAGCTGGACAATCGTACGGCTTTGCGGCGCGGCTGAATGGCAAGCCGATCGCAGCAATTGGTATTCAGTTGACCCCGACCGCCAATGCACTCGAGACCGCGCGACTAGTACGCGAAAAAATGGCGGAGCTGGAGAAATTCTTCCCGCCCGGTATCGAGTATGTGATCCCTTATGACACTTCGCTGTTCATCAAGATCTCAATTGAAGAAGTCGTGAAGACACTCATCGAGGCGGTGATCCTGGTGTTCCTAGTAATGCTTCTATTCTTGCAGAGTTTGCGCTACACGATCATCCCGGCGATCGTAGTACCAATTTCGCTGATGGGCACCTTTGCAATGATGGCCATGCTTGGTTATTCGATCAATGTGCTGACCATGTTCGGTATGGTGTTGGCGATTGGTATTTTGGTTGACGATGCGATTGTGGTGGTTGAAAACGTCGAGCGCATCATGAGCGAAGAACATCTGTCTCCGCGTGATGCAACGATCAAGGCGATGGGACAGATTACCGGCGCGATTATCGGCATTACGCTGGTACTGATTGCCGTGTTCATACCCATGGCATTTTTCACCGGATCCGTCGGTGCGATCTACCGCCAATTCTCAGTGTCGATGATCGCGTCGATGGTGTTCTCCGCCATCATGGCGTTAACACTCACGCCTGCGCTATGCGCAACGCTGCTGAAACCGATTCCGCCGGGCCACCATGAACGCAAAGGATTTTTCGGTGCATTCAACCGCTTATTCCGCCGTACCTCCGATCAATACACCAGTTGGGTGTCGCGCATACTGAAAAGGACCGGCCGTACCATGGTGATCTACGGCGTGATCGTTGCTGCGGTCGCGCTACTGGCGGTACGTATGCCGACCTCGTTCCTACCGGCCGAAGATCAGGGTTATCTCCTGGCCAACGTGCAGCTGCCGCCGGGTGCATCCACTGCGCGCACGCTGTCGGTGATGGAACAGGCCGAGCAGTACTTCCTGAAAGAGCCTGGCGTGCAAGGCATTGTGTCGGTACTCGGCTACTCCTTCTCCGGTAACGGCCAGAATGGCGGCTTGCTGTTCGTACCACTCAAAGATTGGAAAGAGCGCGAGAAGCCCGAGCTGAGTTCAGAAGCCATCGCGAAAAAAGCAATGATGCTGATGGCGATTATTCGCGATGCGATTGTATTCACCGTCAATCCACCTGCTATTCGGGAGCTAGGTAACGCGACTGGTTTTTCCTTACGCCTGCAAGACCGCGCTGGTCTCGGTCACGACGCGCTACTGGCCGCGCGTAATCAGTTGCTCGGCATGATGAGCAAAAGTGAAGTGATCAAGAGTGCCCGCCCTGAGGGTATGGAAGACTCACCACAGCTTCGTCTCGATATCGATCGCGACAAAGCGAATGCGCTGGGACTATCACTCACTGATATCAACGCTACGCTGTCGGGCACCTTTGGTTCCATCTATGTGAATGACTTTCCGAACCTCGGACGACAGCAGCGCGTGATCGTCCAAGCGGTACCCGAAAAACGCTTGATGCCGGAGGATCTGGAAAAAATCTTCGTACGGAATAACCAGGGCACGATGGTGCCGTTCTCGGCCTTCAGTAGCAGCAAATGGGTCAATGGTCCGGTGCAACTAGTACGCTTTAACGGCTATCCCGCCATGAAAATTCAGGGTGATGCAGCACCGGGCAAGTCGTCAGGCGATGCGCTGGTCGAAGTTGAGCGTCTGGTAGCACAACTACCGCAAGGCATAGGCTATGAATGGGCCGGTCAGTCGCTGGAAGAAAAAGCCGCTGGCTCCACTGCTACGCTGCTATTCGCGCTGGCGCTGCTGTCAGTGTTTCTGGTGCTGGCAGCACTGTATGAGAGCACCACCATCCCTATCGCCGTGTTGCTGGTGGTGCCACTCGGTGTGCTGGGTGCCATAGCGTTCACCATGCTGCGCGGTATGCCGAATGATGTTTATTTCAAAGTCGGCCTGATCGCCATTATTGGCCTCTCCGCCAAGAATGCGATTCTGATTATCGAGTTCGCCAAAGACTTGCAAGCTACCGGGATGGATCTGGTCGAGGCCACCTTGAAGGCCGTGCGCTTGCGATTCAGACCCATCATCATGACCTCGTTTGCCTTCATTCTTGGCGTGCTGCCGCTGGTGATCGCAACCGGTGCCGGTTCCGCCAGCCAGCGCGCCATCGGTACCGGCGTCATGGGCGGGATGATCGCGGCGACAGTATTAGCGGTGTTCTTCGTACCGGTGTTCTTCATCGTGGTACGCAGCATCTTCAAAGGTAATGAGCGCCAGCGCAAACTGTATGCAGCGCATCTGGAAGAAGCAAATAAGGAGTCGTAAATGAAAAAACACCTTCTATACCCGACGCTGACCAGCACGTTAATCGTACTCGCGGGTTGCCAGATCCTGCCAGATTTCAGCTCACCCAAGGCACCGATTCCGGAAAAGTTCGCAACACCCATCAATGACGCACCAAGCGCCGCAGACATTGGCTGGCGCGAGTTTTTTCAGAACGCCGAGCTACAACACGTGATCGAGCAGGCGCTCGGCAATAACCGCGATTTGAAAGCGACTGCGCTCAGGATTGAGGAAGCACGAGCGCTGTATGGCATTCAGCGTGCTGACCAGCTACCTACGGTAAATGCGACAGCGGGGGGCATCAATACCCGCGCTCTACTTGGCGATCGTCGCGTCGAATACACATCCTACCAAGTGGGTCTCGGCATGACGGCTTTCGAGCTGGATTTCTTCGGTCGAGTGAAGAATCTATCCGAAGCAGCGCTCGCGCAGTTTTTTGCGACTGAACAAGCAAGGCGCGCAGCTCAAATCGCCTTAGTGGGTGAGGTAGCCAAAGTGTGGCTGAATGAGCGCGCGCTTGCAGAGCAACTGCAAATCGCAGAGCGCACCTCGAAGGCCCGCCAGACCTCTTATGATCTGGTCAAGCAGCGCTTTGATGCCGGTATTTCAAATGCTTTGGAGCTGCGGCAAAGCGAAACCCTGGTGCAATCATCATCCGCAGCCTTGCTAGCCCTGCGTCGGCAGCATGCGCAGAGTACCAATGCTTTGGCACTGCTGGTAGGTAGCGGCGGCAAACTGCCTGAGCAGCAGGCCTTGCTGTCGGAACAGGCAATTACAGCAGATATCAGCGCTGGCTTGACCTCTGATCTGCTGGAGCAACGCCCGGATATTCGTGCAGCAGAGCAGATACTGCGCGCGAATCAAGCCAATATTGCTGCGGCACGTGCCGCATTCTTCCCACGTATCTCGCTGACTGCAGGTGTTGGTCTGGCAAGCTCATCGTTGAATAATCTGTTTGACGGCGGTGCTGGTGTCTGGAACTTCACGCCTGCGCTTACGCTTCCGATATTTGATAGCGGACGCAATCAGGCCACTCTCGATCTCGCAACGGTACGCGCCAATATTGCCGTAGCTAATTACGAGAAGACGATTCAAATCGCCTTTCGCGAAGTGGCGGATGCACTCGATGCACGCGCAACGCTCGCCAGTGAGATCAATGCACAGCAAGCAATGCGCGATGCGCAGGCCGCCCGGCTGGAGCTGGCGCAAGTACGCTACAAGAATGGGGTGGCGAACTATCTCGACGTACTCGACGCCGAGCGCGAGCTGTACAGCGCCGAGCAGACACTACTATCCACTCGTCTGCTACGGCTAACGAATGCGGTCGACCTGTATCGGTCGCTCGGAGGCGGCCTGAATGAGGTGAGGGCGCAGTAAATCCAGCGTCTTATGCGTTGCTCCACCCTCACTGTCTGCAAAACGCAGTGCCGCCTGCGACATATTCTGCAGGCGACTTCGATCTAGCAGCAGCTCAAAACCTATATTGAAAATCTGTACGGCATCATAGACGCGTATCGCAGCCCCCTGCGTGATGGCTTGTTCGCTAGCTTGCGCAAAATTGTAGGTATGCGGTCCGAGCAGCACTGGCTTGCCGCAAGCACAAGCCTCGATCAGATTCTGCCCACCTGTCGGCAACAGACTACCGCCGATAAACGCCAGATCACAGGCGGCGTAATACGCAAACATTTCGCCCATAGTGTCGCCCACCAGCAGCTGCGTATCAGCCGGCACCGCTGCACCTCGCAGCTGCGACTTTCGAACTACACGCAAGCCCTGCTCTTCGAACAGTCTGACGACTTCTGCGAATCGCTGAGGGTGACGGGGCACGATCATCAGCAACAGATCCGATGGCAGCGTTGCTTTCATATAGCCATTCAACAACAAGGCTTCTTCACCTTCGCGTGTACTGGCACATAGCAATACCGGACGATCACCAATCTGCTGGCGAAGCGTCTCACCGGCAGCGACCATCGCCGTGGGTACAGTGACATCGAATTTCAGATTACCCGTGACTTGAACCTCACGCACACCCATCGTTTTCAATCGCGCCGCATCGGCATCACTTTGTGCAGCAACTAGCGAGAGTTGCGCTGCGGCGCGACCCAGCAACCCTGCAAAGCGCTGCCCACGTCGCAGGGATCGCTCGGAGAGGCGGGCGTTGACCAGCACAACCGGTACATCAGCCGCCTTGCATGCTTGAATCAATGCCGGCCAGACTTCGGTCTCCATCAGCACACACAGGCGTGGACGAAAGTGATCAAGGAAACGCGCCATCATCGATAGCGTGTCGTAGGGAAGATAGGCTTGTGTCAGACGTGGCTCGTTACCAAACAAGGCTCTGCCGGCAGCGCGCCCCGTCGGCGTCATATGAGTGAGCAGCAGTTGATGATCAGGATATTCAGTCAGTAGCGCGCGCAGCAATGGTTCAGCCGCGCGGGTCTCGCCCACCGAGACCGCATGCACCCAAATCAACGGCGCTGATGGCTGAACCGAATAGAAAGCAAAGCGCTCTGCCAGGTGCTGAAGATACCCCGACTCACGCCGACTACGCCATAGCAAACGTAGCGCCGCAAATGGCAGCAAACACCACCAGAACAGCGAGTAAGAACGAAGCGAACCTGTCATCAAGATCGATTAGAAAGGTAGTTGTGCTTCTGGCTTGATCTGCGTGATCGCATCACCGATGGCACGTTGTATGCGCGCCAGCGCGGCGTCATTCTCCGCCTCGAAGCGCAGCACAAGTACTGGCGTGGTATTCGAGGCCCTGCATAAGCCGAAGCCATCCGGGTACTCGACGCGCACACCATCAATAGTGATTACCTGCGATGCGCCCGGCCACTTTGCCTCGGCCTGCATGCGCGCTACCAAGGCGTGGTTCTCACCCTCGGCCAGCGCCACATTGAGTTCAGGCGTGGACTTCGACTGGGGCAAGGCATTCAAGGTTTGCGTGATGTCTTGCATACGGCTGGCCAGCTCAAGCAGACGGGCACCGGCATACAAGCCATCATCAAAACCGAACCAGCGATCTTTGAAAAACAAGTGCCCACTCATTTCACCGCCAAACGGCGCGCCGGTTTCACGCATTCTCGCTTTCACCAGTGAGTGGCCGGTTTGGCACATCAGCGGCTTACCCCCCGCTGCACTAACCCAGGGCGCGATGTGCCGTGTACATTTCACGTCATACAAGATAGCGCCACCTGGGTGCCGGGTCAGTACGTCTTGTGCGAACAACATGAGCTGCCGCCATCACCATCAAAAGCAAGGCCAAGCTCTGCATCACCGTTAGCAAGCGCCTGAATCAGATCTTGCAGGTTTTCCAGATGCGCGGGGTCGGGATGATGGTTGGGGAAATTTCCGTCGACTTCGCAGTACAGCTCAGTGACCTCGCAACCCAAGGCACGATATAAATCGCCTGCGATACTACCGGCTACCCCATTGCCGCAGTCGATCACAATTTTCATCGGGCGCGCAAGTTTGACATCTGACAGGATGCGCTCAAGATAGGCATCGCGAATAGTGTGCTGGGTATACTCGCCCTGCCCGCTGCTGAAATCCTGTGTCTGGATACGGCGATACAGTGATTGAATTGCCTCGCCGTAAATCGCCTCGCGCGACAACACCATCTTGAAGCCGTTGTAATCGGGCGGATTATGACTACCGGTCACCATGATGCCGCTGTGCGCGGCCAGTTGATGTGTCGCGTAATACAGCATCGGCGTCGCGACCATGCCGATATCGATCACGTCGATACCCGCTGCCTGTAAGCCTTTCGCCAGCGCGGCGGATAGTTCGGGCCCAGATAAACGCCCATCGCGGCCAATGACGACCGTGTGTTCGCCCTTAGCATTGACCGCTGTACCAAATGCACGGCCGATCTGCTCTGCTATGGCTGTATCGAGTGTGCTGCCGAGCACACCGCGAATATCGTAGGCTTTAAAAATTCCAGGGGTCAGTGTCGCTTTGCTCATGGTGTGCTTACTTTTGAATTCATCCGTTTAACTGATCAAGCCAGAGCGCATTTGCAGACACGTCTGCAGTGCGTCATCCCAGGTCGGCAGATCGCCAAAGCTGCGACGAAACTTATCGGTATTCAATATGGAGTTGTGGGGACGCTGTGCAGGTGTCGGATACTCGGCTGTGGTTATAGGACGCAGTTGTGGCTTGCGCTGCACGGAGGCATGCGAAAAAATCGCCTGCGCAAAACCGAACCAGCTGGTATGACCACCTGCACAGAGATGATAAATGCCTGACAGTGCCGCCAATTGTGCAGGTTCACCTGCATCACGAATAATGGCAGACGTCGCATCCGCAATAGTAAGCGCCCAGGTCGGCGCGCCAATCTGATCATCCACAATCGCAAGCGAATCGCGAGATTCGGCCAGCTTCAACATGGTCAGCAAGAAATTCTTCCCATGTAAACCGTACACCCAGCTGGTTCGAAGAATGAGGTGAGTGCCACCGACATCAGTGATCGCTTGCTCGCCCGCCAGTTTGCTATGCCCATAGACAGACAGCGGTGCAGTCGCATCATCCTCCATCCATGCGCCCTGCTTGCCACCATTAAACACATAATCGGTTGAGTAATGAATCAGTGCAGCACCAAGGCGTTCACTCTCCTCTGCCATCACCCGAGGCGCTACGGCATTAATCTGGAATGCCATCGCCTGATCGGATTCCGCAGCATCGACCGCGGTATACGCTGCGGCATTGATGACGATCTGCGGCTGCATTTCACGCAAGGTGGTACGGATCGCATCGGGGTTAGTCAGATCAAGTTGCGCACGATCCAACGCGATTAACTCGCCCAGCCCCTGCAGCGATTGCGTGAGCGCGGTACCCACCTGACCGCTGCGGCCAAGCACCAGTATTCTCATTCGAAGGTCTCGGCCTGCGCCAATGGCGTGCCGGCTTTGTCTTTGGCAGACAGCAAGGGCTCGCCTTGCAGTGGCCAGGGAATCGCAAGTGCCGCGTCATTCCACAGGACCGAGCGCTCGTGCTCCGGCGCGTAGTAGTCGGTGGTCTTGTAAACAAAATCGGCGGATTCACTAGTCACCAAAAAACCATGCGCAAAACCCGGTGGAATCCATAACTGCCGATGATTGTCGGCCGACAGCGTGACATATACTGCCTGACCAAAGCTCGGTGAAGCGCGGCGCATGTCGACGCAAACATCAAATACCTCGCCCGCGATCACCCGCACCAGCTTACCCTGTGGCTTTTGAATCTGATAATGCAAACCGCGCAAAACGCCGCGCGCCGAGCGCGAGTGATTATCTTGTACGAAATTGGGTGCAAACCCGGTGAGCTGCTCAAACTGTCGCTGATTGAAGCTCTCGAAGAAGAAGCCTCGCGAATCGCCAAATACCTTGGGCTCGATGATCAGGACATCCGGTATATCGGTACGAATGATATTCATGAATCAGAACACTTTTTCGTGCAACAGGCGTAGCAGATACTGGCCATAGGCATTTTTCTTCATTGGCTCGGCCAACTTTTCGAGTTGGGCGGCATCGATATAGCGCTTGCGAAAGGCAACTTCTTCCGGACACGCCACCTTCAAGCCTTGGCGCATTTCAAGGGTAGCGATGAAATGGCTGGCGTCGAGCAGGGACTCATGGGTACCTGTATCCAGCCAAGCCATACCGCGCCCCATCACCTCCACCTGCAATTGGTTTTGCTCGAGGTAGATACGGTTGACATCGGTAATCTCTAACTCACCGCGCCCTGATGGTTTGATCGAGGCTGCAATATCGCATACCTGCGTATCATAAAAATACAGGCCGGTAACGGCATAATTGGATTTTGGTTGTATCGGCTTTTCTTCGATACTGATGGCGCGTCGCTGATCATCAAATGCCACGACACCATAGCGCTCGGGATCCGTCACGTGATACGCGAACACTGTCGCACCCGCGTCCCGACGATTGGCTGCGGTGAGTTTGGCATCCAGCTCGTGACCGTAGAAAAGGTTGTCACCAAGGATGAGCGCTGATGGCTGCTGACCGACAAATTCACGGCCAATAATAAAAGCTTGCGCTAATCCATCCGGTGAAGGCTGTACCGCATAGCGGATATTCAAACCCCACTGACTTCCATCACCCAGTAGCTGCTCGAAGCGTGGCGTGTCCTGCGGTGTCGAGATCAGCAAAATATCGCGCATACCCGCCAGCATTAGCGTGGTCAGCGGGTAGTAAATCATCGGCTTGTCATAGACCGGCAGCAGTTGTTTTGATACCGCCATCGTCGCCGGGTATAGCCGGGTGCCGGAGCCACCGGCAAGAATAATGCCGCGCCGGTTCATCGCTGTGCCTCCTGACGCTGTTCGTAGTTTTTTGCCATCCATTGTTGGTACTCACCCGACTGCACCTTGCGGACCCATTGCTGGTTATCGAGGTACCACTGTACGGTTTTACGCATGCCTGTCTCGAAGGTTTCGGCCGGCTTCCAGCCGAGTTCACGCTCGATTTTGCGTGCATCGATTGCGTAGCGACGGTCATGACCAGGCCGGTCAGTAACGAATTGGATTTGTGCTTTGTAAGACTGCGCCGCAGGTTTCAATTCATCGAGCAAGGCACACAAGGTGTGCACCACATCGAGGTTCGCCTTCTCATTCCAGCCACCGATGTTATAGGTTTCACCGAGTTGACCTGCTTCCAGCACCCGACGTAGTGCAGCACAATGATCACCGACATACAACCAGTCACGCACTTGCTGTCCATCGCCATAAATCGGCAAGGGCTTACCCGCCAGCGCATTAGCGATGATCAGCGGTATCAACTTCTCAGGGAATTGCAGCGGGCCATAATTATTCGAGCAATTACCGGTGACGACCGGTAATCCGTAAGTATGGTGCCAGGCACGTACCAAATGATCACTAGCCGCTTTCGAGGCTGAGTAAGGACTATTGGGTGCGTACGGCGTAGTTTCTGAAAACGCCGGATCCGTTGGCGACAGCGTTCCGAAGACCTCGTCTGTGGAGACATGCAGAAATCGGAAAGCTGTCTTGGCTGCATTATCCAGTGTACTCAGGTGAGTACGTGCAGCCTCCAACAGACTGAAGGTACCGTCGACATTGGTACGAATGAAATCGCCGGGGCCGTGAATAGAGCGATCAACATGGCTCTCGGCGGCGAAGTGAACAATGGCACGAGGCTTATGCTTGTCGAGTAAGGAAGATACCAGCGCACGGTCACAGATGTCGCCGTGCACGAATACATGGCGCGTATCGCCTTGCAAGGTACTGAGGTTGTCCGGATTGCCGGCGTAGGTCAGCTTGTCAAGATTGATGACGGGCTCATCGCTAGTGGCCAGCCAATCCAGCACGAAGTTGGCGCCAATGAAGCCAGCGCCACCGGTCACGAGAATCATGGGTATCCTTGCAAGTCCGCTAATGCAGTCAAGATCTGAATAGCTGCCATTTTACGTGAGTGGCTGCGGCCGAATGCAATCACTACAATGAGCGTTTGCGGGATTTCGCCGGATTTTCAAGGAATATGGAGACATTTGCGATTGGTGATGTGCAGGGCTGTGCGGATGAGCTTCACCATCTGTTGGTAAAGATCGACGCATCATCGCCGGGCGCACAGCTGGTGTTTGTCGGGGATCTGGTCAATCGTGGCCCGGCATCACTAGAAACGCTACGCCACATAAAGGCGATGGGGCCACGCGCGCGTACCGTACTCGGTAACCATGACCTGCACTTGCTCGCGGCAGCTCACGGCGTGCGCGCGCCGACACCTAGCGATACGATCGACGAGATCCTGAATGCCCCCGATCGCGACGAACTACTCGACTGGCTGCGTTATCAGCCCTTGGCGCTGATGACCGATGGCTGGCTGGTGGTCCACGCCGGCATCCTGCCACATTGGCACGCAACGCAAGTCTTGTCGCTCGCCGCTGAGGTCGAGACTCGCTTGCAATCGGCCAATTGGCTTGATTTCCTGCGCGCCATGTATGGCAATCATCCCGCACGTTGGTCAGAGTCCCTGCAGGGTGATGAACGCCTTCGCTGTATCGTCAATGCGTTAACACGACTTCGATTCTGCAGTGCAGAGGGCGAGATGGAGTTCGCCACCAAAGAAGGGCCCGGGGCGCCACCGGCCGGGTTCATGCCCTGGTTCGATGTGCCGGGCAGACGCACCGCCGATGTACCGGTACTGTTCGGCCACTGGTCAACGCTGGGTATCTTGCAACGCGAAAATTTATGCGGCCTGGACAGCGGCTGCGTCTGGGGCGGCAAGCTCAGCGCGCTGAGGCTTTCGGATAGGACCTTGATGCAAGTAGATTGCCCGCGTCATCAAATGCCGGGTTAGGCCGAAGCACGCTGGCAATAGCGTCATGCGCCGTCTTGGCTAACTCACGCCGATGCGCACCCGTAGTCGGTATGGATGGTAATCGGATCAATTCAGCCGTCATGCCACCGCTATTCATGATCGCAATCACGCTTTGTACGAAACTCATCTCACCGACAAAATCGGCAGCGTCGTGCAGACTGCCCCCTGCATCGACATAGCGAATCGCATACGGCTGCACTGGCACCTCAGCTTCGATGGCTGCTTCAAACAAGTTGGCGTGAAAGGGCAGTACCGAACCTTGTGGCGCCGTAGTACCTTCGGGGAAGAACGCAACGCGCTCGCCATCATGAATACTTTTTACCAGTCCCTCGTAGATCCGCCTCACATCACGCGCACGACCTCGGGCGATGAAGATAGTACCGGTGTGCTCACACAACCAGCCAATCAACGGCCAGCTGCGGATATCCGATTTCGCCACAAACCGGCAGCTGTGCAGCGTATTGATGACGAAAATATCGAGCCATGAAATATGGTTGCAGATAATCAGGGCGGGTGATGCCGGCATGCTTTGCAGTGTTTCATCGAAACGCATGCGGACACCACAGATCGTGACGAGTTGCCGCGACCAACGCTGCACCCGGCGCTCGCGGCCGACTGCACCCAGAAAAGGAAACAGTAGCGCTACTTTGCCAAGACCGACCAGCAGATGCAGGACCAAGCGCGCCAATCGCCAGTACTTCATGACATGCCTGACATAATCAGCGGCTAAAGGCGTGACGGCCCGAGACGATCGTGTGTTTGACCTGACCCGACAATTCGTAGCCCAAAAATGGCGTGTGCTTGCCCTGACTGCGCAAGGCAGCAGGCACCACTTTCCAGCGCACGGCTGGATCGAACACGCAGACATCCGCAACACTGCCGACCGATAAGCTACCGGCCTCGATACCCGCAATTCGGGCTGCGTCACAAGTAATACGTGCGATCGCACCACCGAGGCTAGCACCGCTGCTCTCACCTTCCTCTACCCACTTGAGTGCGAGCGACAACAACAACTCAAGCCCGGTAGCGCCTGGCGACGCCTCGCCGAATGGCAGCAATTTTTCTTCCTCATCCAGGGGCGTGTGGTCAGAGCAAATCGCATCGATCGTCCCATCGAGCAGCGCCGCACGGATAGCGTCACGGTCGCGCTGGCTACGCAAAGGCGGTGTAATGCGCGCATTCGGATCAAAAAAACCGATGTCATTGTCGGTCAGATGAATATGGTGCGCGCTCACATCGCAGGTCACTGGCAAGCCCTCGGCACGCGCAGTCCGCACCAGTGCAATACCGGCTGCTGACGAGATTCGACAGATATGTACGCGCGCTCCTGTGCTGCGCATCAATTCAAAGATCGTATGCAGCGCGACGGTCTCACTGGTGACGGGCACACCGGACAAGCCGAGCCGCGAGGCTAATGGGCCCGCATGTGCCACACCGCCTCGACCAAGATAGGGATCTTGCGGGCGCAACCAGACCGTGTAGCCAAACGTACTCGCGTATTGCATCGCACGCATCAGTACTGTGGTGTCCTGCACCGGCTCCTCCGCCTGCGCAAAACCGACACAACCAGCCTCGGTTAGCTCTGCCATTTCGGTGAGCTCCTTGCCTTTCAGGCCCACGGTCAAGGCACCTAGCGGATAGACATGCGACTGATTCAAGAGGCGAGCGCGATGCACCAGCATCTCGACCAAGCCCGGTTCATCCAGCACAGGATCCGTATCGGGCGGGCATAACAAACTGGTCACCCCACCGGCGACTGCTGCATCCAACTCGGACTCGAGCGTGGCTTTGTATTCATAACCCGGCTCACGCAAACGCGCACTCAAATCAACCAAGCCGGGCGTAACGATCAAACCCGTGGCGTCTATGACGTGCTCAGCACGAAACCCTGCCGGCGCTTTGCCGATGGCCGCGATATGGCCGTCAGCAATATAGACATCCTGTACAGCGTCAATACCGTTGGCCGGGTCGATAACACGGCCGTGCTTGATCTCGATGTTCATGGTGGTGGTTATGCTCATCACGCTGATGCCAACATGCTCATGACGGCCATTCTTACCGCGATGCCGAAAGTAACCTGTGGCAGGATTACTGCCTGCGCACCATCTGCTACCGCAGAGTCGATTTCCACACCGCGATTCATCGGACCCGGATGCATCACGATGGCGTCAGGTTTGGCGAGCGCGAGTCGTTCGGGTGTCAGGCCATAACTCTTGAAATATTCTTGTGCCGAGGGCAGCAAGGCACCCGTCATGCGCTCGTTCTGCAGCCGCAGCATGATGATGACGTCGACGTCCTTCAAACCCTCATTCATGTCGTTGAACACCCGCAAACCCATCTGCTCCAGCGCTGTAGGGAGCAGCGTGCGCGGTCCGATAGCACGTACCTCGGGCACCCCCAGCGTAGTCAGGCCATGAATATCCGAGCGCGCGACACGACTGTGCAGAATGTCACCCACAATCGCTACCGTCAGATTATGGAAATCTTTTTTGTAGTGCCGGATGGTGTACATGTCGAGCAGACCCTGGGTCGGGTGTGCGTGTCGACCATCGCCGGCATTCACCACATGCACATGGTCTTGACCGGTCTCGACCAGATGTTTGGCGATTAAGTAAGGTGCGCCCGATTGCGCATGCCGTACGACAAACATATCCGCATGCATGGCCGACAGGTTATCGATCGTGTCGAGCAAGGACTCGCCTTTACTGGCCGACGACGCCGAGATATTCAGGTTGATGACATCGGCCGATAAGCGCGTGGAGGCAATCTCGAAGGTGGTTCGAGTGCGCGTGCTGTTCTCGAAAAACAAGTTGAAAACACTCTTGCCGCGCATCAGGGGTACTTTTTTCACTTCTCGATCACTGACGCTTACAAAAGAAGCGGCCGTATCGAGAATACGCGTGATGATGGCTGCTGGCAGCCCCTCTAGCGTGAGCAAGTGTTGCAGCTCGCCGTGTTTGTTCAGTTGCGGGTTATACATGCTCGATCGTCAGGTTGAAGCGTCCATCATCATCTTTATGAAGTACCAGTTGCTGCTGCTTGGTCAGTTTGACCGTGTGCGCCACAAAGTCGGCTGCCACTGGTAGCTCGCGATCACCGCGATCGACCAAGGCAGCGAGCATGACCTTTGCAGGGCGGCCATAGTCGAACAAGGTATTGATCGCTGCACGTGTCGTGCGTCCGGTGTAGAGCACATCATCCACTAACAAGATTGAAGCGCCCTCAACCTCGAAGGGAATTTGGCTGGGCTTGACCTCGGCGGACAAACCACGCTCAGCCACATCATCCCGGTAAAACGAGACATCGATATAGCCAATGTCGGTGCTGCCAAGGCGCCGCGCAAGACGATCAGCTAGCCAGGCGCCACCAGAGTAGATACCGACTACAGCGACCTCGCCTGCGCCGAGCAAACCTGACAGCACCTGCGCTTCCAGTTGCGCGTACAAGGCTTCAGCGTCAAGTTCAGTTGGATTCATGTTGATCAAAATATTGTTGCAGGATCAGCGCTGCTGACTCGCTATCCATGTGTTCACCACGTCGCTGCGGCAGCACCGCGGAGCTGTATCGCTCATCGACCAGTATCGCCGGGACAGCGTAACGACCATGCAGCTGGTTCGCGAACCGTCGGCAGCGCGCTGTCATTGCATGCTCGGCGCCATCCGGGTGGAGCGGCAATCCAACCACCAGGGTCGATGGCTGCCAAGCGTCCACCAGGGTACCGATCGCCGCAAATTTCTCATCATTACTCGCCGCCTCAATCACTGCCAGCGGTGTCGCCTGCCGCAGCAGGGTGTTCCCCACTGCCACGCCAATTCGCTTCAAACCAAAATCAAATGCGATGATGGTACTCATGCATGGCCGGCTTCACCAGCCAGATCAGCGGGATCAAAGCCGAGCAAATGCATCGCTGCCGAGAAACGCTCTTCGATCGGCACATCAAACAAAATCGCCGGATCGGCTTTCACCGTCAGCCAGCCATTGCGCAAAATTTCTTCCTCGAGTTGACCCGCGCTCCAGCCTGCGCAACCGAGTGTGATGATCAGACGCTCCGGACCATTGCCCGCCGCCACCTGCTCCAGGACATCGCGTGAGGTGGTCAGCACCACATCATCGGACACCGCCAGCGATGAACTGTAACGCTCACGCGGTGCATGCAAGACAAAACCCCGCTCGACTTGCACGGGTCCGCCAAACAACACCGGCTTGCCGGAGGGCGACATGCCATCATGGGCGCCGATCTCAAGTGACAACTCAAGACGCTCGAACAACACGCCCATGGTCATGTCGGTCGGTCGGTTGATTATCATGCCGAGCGCGCCATCACTGTTGTGCTCACATAAGTAAACCACGGTGCCACCAAATACCGGGTCGAGCATGGACGGCATCGCGATCAGGAAATGATCGGCGAGCTGCAAATCAGGAAGGTTTGGAAAAAAATCGACGCGGCCCGCGCCTGGCGCGGTGGTCTTGGCGGAATGCGACTTGCCTTGCTTGGCCATGAGACGCATTTTAGCAGCATTACACGCCATCACCGCAGCGCCGTTACACTGGCTGGCTTGACGTTCAACTTCATACTCGACCATCTCATGACCACTTACGATCGCGCGCTCGTCTGGTTCCGCCGCGACCTGCGGAGCTTCGACCATGCAGCACTGCATCAGGCGCTCGCCAGCGCCAAGCAGGTATTCTGCGTTTTCATTTTTGACAAGGATATCCTCGACCCGCTGCTGGCCCATGGCAGCCTGGACAGGCGGGTCGCCTTCATTCACGCCAGCCTGCGCGAATTAGATGCGGAACTCCAGCAGCACGGCGGTGGGCTGATCGTGAAGCATGCGCGCGCGTGCGAGGCGATCCCGAAGTTGGCGCAAGAACTGGATATCGACGCCGTTTTCTGCAATCACGACTACGAGCCCTACGCCAAGCAGCGTGATCAAGACGTTGCCGATGCGCTCGCTCAGCAGCAACGCCCGTTGTTCAGCTTCAAGGATCAGGTGATTTTCGAAAAAGACGAAGTACTGTCGCAGGTCGGTAACCCATTCTCGGTATTCACACCGTACAAGAACGCCTGGCTGAAAAAATTCCAGCCCACCCCCGGTATGCTGGATAGTTCGCTCATACCGCACTGGCACGTACAACCTAAACCCGGGCAACTGGCACTACCCTCACCCACCCCGGTGATGCCCTCGCTGACGGAGATGGGGTTCGAGGAGATCGACCTCAGCGCACAACATCTGCCCACCGGTATGCAAGGCGGGCAAATGCTGATGGATGATTTTCTGCCGCGACTATCCCGCTATGGGGAAGCGCGTGACTTTCCATCGATCAAAGGGCCTTCCTATCTATCGGTGCATCTGCGCTTTGGTACGGTATCCATACGCGCACTGGCCAGACATGCGATGGATGCGATCCGGTCTGGCACCAGAGCCGATGGCGCCGCAGTCTGGTTGGCGGAGCTGATCTGGCGTGATTTCTATTTCATGATCCTGCATCATCACCCCAAGGTCGCGCAGGGCGCTGCATTCAAGCCAGAGTACGACCGGATTGCATGGGAAGAAGGCGCGCAAGCAGAGGCGTTGTTCGCAGCATGGTGCGAGGGTCGCACCGGCTACCCACTAGTCGATGCCGCCATGCTGCAACTAAATCGTAGCGGTTATATGCATAACCGTCTGCGCATGGTGACCGCTTGCTTCCTGATCAAGGATCTGGGCATCGACTGGCGACATGGTGAGGCGTACTTCGCGCAGAAGCTGAACGACTTTGATTTAGCAGCGAACAATGGTGGTTGGCAATGGGCCGCATCATCGGGCTGCGATGCACAGCCCTACTTCCGCATTTTTAATCCCATTACCCAATCACAGAAATTTGACGCCGAAGGCAAATTTATCAAGCGCTACCTGCCGCAACTCGACAAGCTCGACGCAAAACACATTCATGCGCCATGGCTGGCGCCGGGCATGACGCTGGACATGGCGGGCGTCACGATTGGCAAAGATTATCCGGCACCGATCGTGGTACATGATGAAGCAAGGAAAAATACCCTGGCGCGCTACGCTGTCGTCAAAAAATCTTGACGCCAGCTAATCTTCCACGCTCTCGGTCATGCCCTCGCTCAGGATGTCGCGCTCACTCTGCGTCGATTGCTCATCTGCCAGCAGCTGGGTCAGCTGCGCAAGTAAGGTCTCTTCGCGGTAGGGCTTGCCCATGTAGGCGTTAGCACCAAGCTGCAAGGCGCGTTGGCGATGCCGATCAGCCATGCGCGACGTGATCATTACCACCGGTATGTCACGCCAGCGCTCATCGTCGCGCAAGGTGGCAAGCAATTCGAAGCCATCCATGCGCGGCATCTCGATATCAAGCAGTATCAGCGCCGGTTGAGTGTTTCGCACATATGCCAAGGCCTCGACACCATCTCGCGCCAACGCAACCGCGTAACCGTGACGCTCAAGTAATCGCTGACTGGCACGCCGGACCGTCAATGAATCATCGACTACAAGTACCGTCGGCGATTGCCGCTCTGTGACTGAGGGCAATGGTGGTGGCGCCGTTTCAGGCAAGCGGAAAGGGTGAAGGATGAGTGCGATCGCGCCGTCGGCCAGCACACTCGCCCCAGACAGGCCCGGTACCCGCAATAGCTGCGGTCCCGGGTGCTTGATGATCAGTTCGCGCTGACCCTCGATAGCATCTAGTTGCAAGGCGATAGTTTTGTCGCCATCGCTCATGATGGCGACAGGCACACGCCCTTTGTTAACCGATGCACCGGTATCACCCAAAGTTTGGCCAAGATGGCGTAGCGGCACTGATATACCTTGCCAATCGATCTGGTGCTGCTGACCGTCTGAGCGAATCTTTGCCGTGTCTATCTGCAGTGCTTGCTTGACCAGTGCCGCAGGCAGGCCAATGCGCCACTGCCCAGCACGCACTAACACCACCATGACGCTGGTCAAGCCCACGGGTATTCGCAGCGTGAAACGACACCCCTGACCTGCTTCGCTCTGGACCTCGATCTGACCGCCCATCGCGTGCAACTCGGCACGGACTGCATCCATACCGATACCGCGGCCGGACAAGGTCGTCACCTCGGTCGCCGTGGACAAACCGGGTGCAAAAATCAGCTCGCTCAACGCGCGCTCATCGATATCGTCACCTGCTTGCAGCAGACCTGCTTCCAAGGCACGTTGCCGAATCCTCTGCATGTCCAAGCCACGCCCATCATCTTGCACGATGAGTTGTAACTCATTTCCTGTCATTGCTGCGCTAATCACCACCTGTCCACTCGATGCTTTAGCTACTGATTGCCGCTGCTGCACTTGCTCAATGCCATGGACAACCGCATTCCGCAGAAGATGCTCAAGCGGGCCCAGCAATCGATCGAGCAGCACACGCTCGATCTCGACCGATCCCTGACGAAGAACGAATGAAACCTCGCAACCGACTTCGCGTGCAGCCTGCTGCAGCACATGGCGTAGCCGCGCCTCAACAGAATGTAAAGGCTGAGCGCGCAGGGCTTGCAGCTCGGCTTGTTGTCGGCGCAAGTCCCTTAGCTGCTCAGCAGTCGCCGTGGTCAGCTGCTCCGACTGCAGCGACCATTCACGCTGTGCACCGACGATATCGGTAATGCTTTCCGCCATCATTCGGGTCAGCTCATGCAGGCGGGTGTATCGATCAAACTCAAGCGGATCAAAGTCAGTTGCCGTCCCCTGACTCGAACGCGCCAATACACGTGACTCTGCTTCAATTTCCAACTCGCGCAGCTGCGCGCGCAGCCTGCTGAGATCATCGGACATATCATCGAATGAACGCCGCTGCTCCTGCAGGACTTCTCGTAGTCGCGCATTACTGCGCCATAGCTCTGCGCTGGTATCGGCAAATTTAGCGAGCCGGTCTGCGCGTACCCGAAGCATCGGCAAATGCTTTTCCGCTCGCATCTTCGGCGGCAGCGGCGAGCTATCCAATTTATCGGGCGGGGCTTCAAGCTCGGGCGGCGTGACTGATTTGGGGCTTGACGTAATGTCAGTCACCAACGACGCTTCACTACTCACATCGCCTTCAGTCTCAGAAGAAAATTCTATGAGTGAGGCGTTTTCCGGGGACGCAGCCGAGGGCTGTGTCAACGTATACATCCAGAAATCTACCTGGCGTAGTAATTCTGCGATGGCGTGTGTGATGTCACTCGATGACTGATGTAATAGTGCGCTGACCTCAGCCTCGGCCTGATGAAATTCCGTACCTAGCTCATCCTGGCCAGCCATTCGCGCACTGCCCTTTAGGGTATGCAATACCCGAAGCAATTGCGCTGCTTGCGAGCCGTCCTCGGGATGCTGTTCCCACTGTCGCAGAGCGTATTCAAGTTGCGGCAGCAAGTCTGCCGCCTCTAACTTGAAAAGCTCGTACAGCTCATCATGCTCATCCGAGCGATTTGGTCCGGAGATGATCGGGTTAGTCGCTGACGGTGATGGTGACGGCGTGTCTGCTGATATTGATACTGAAAACTTTTCCTCGTCACCCTCACCAGCAGCCTGCGCCGACACGACTGACGCGTTTACGATCGACGATACACAATGAGCAGTATCCGTGACCACATCGTCCATTGCCGGACGACGAATAGGCTCGATAGCTTCTTGGTCGAATTGATCGGCAGCGAGATCCAGCGACTGCACTGCATGATTGGGCGTTGGCGCCAATAAGTCATCACGCAGGCACTGCACTAATTCGGATGCTTCACCGCGTATGCCCTGATCTGCAAAACCCTCCAGCAGACCAGACACAGTCACTAGCACTGTTTCAAGGCGAGATGCATCTATCATCGATCCACGTGCTAGCAGCTGCTCAAGTGTCGACTCTAGCGCCAATGCCAACTCCGCCAAACCGCTGAAGCCAACAGTTGCAGAGCAGCCTCCCAAGGTATGGGCAACGTGAGCCAAGCGCGTAAAATCATCGTTGGCTGCGTAGTCGCGCATGCCTTTCAACAAGGTGCGCGCTTCTTCGATAAAGATGCTATCCAGCCCACCCGCAGACTGATGCGCTTGCTTGGCGTTCAGTGTTTTCTGCCAGGGGAGTTGTACCAATGTTGTCTGTAGAAATACCCACTGCTGCGCGAATGACTCATTGAGCCAGGTGTCGGCCGCTTGTCCATGTATTGCATCACATAGCAGCATGACCTGCTCGCGTTCCTCACTCAATCCCAATAACTGCAAGGCACCCGCGATACGGTTCAGCGCCGCCACTGATGCCTTTGAGGCAGTGACGACATCCACCTGCGGCTCTGCATCAAGCAATTGCTCCACCTGCGTCATATCAGCTTGTATCGCATCTGACAGCGCCATGAGCAAACGATGTGCGCTTTCTAAACGTGATAGCTGCCCTAATTGATTGAGACACTCTCTCGGTTCATGACTGATCAGGAGCCGCTTCATCGCTTGGATTGCAACAAGCAGTACTTTGCTATCAACTTCATCACGCAGACAGCACAAGCCGGCAGCGAGCCCTTCACAACGGATCGGCTCAGGTGGCTGTGAGGTGATTTGAGCAAGAATGTCTTTTAATGGCTCGACAACGGCCGGCAACGGCGCAGAGGCGGCGGCATCAATCAGTGCCTCCCAGGATGCCGAATCAGTAATACACTCAGACTTAACTTCGATCGCAGAAATCAGTGCATCAAGCGTACTGGTCCATGCGGCTAATGCATGTTCGCTTGTGGTATCAATCGTGATGCCATGAGCAGGTACAGCGAACTGCTGCTCAATACGAAATATACCTACCACTGCGCGCGCAAGCGCACTCTGCACTGGTCGCTGTGCCAATTCGAAAAGCGCGTCGCGAGTCAAAGATCTCAGTGCAGCCTCTAGGGTTGAAGTACTTTCAACGTCGCTTAGTCGAAGTAAACGAACACCCGCCGCTGCGATTTTCTTGATACGTGTAGCATCACCACCCGAAATCGTGTACTCAATTAAACAGGCCTGTACCGCCTGCCAATAAACGTATTCATGGTGAGGTTGGACTCGAGCAGCAGCACAGGCAAACAAGTCTGCGATCGGCTGCGTCGCTTGGCGCAGGGTCAGATCATCCTGTGCCCGTAACAGCTTTAGTAGTGATTGATCAGGATCGGTAGGTGACGGATCCATTGCATCCGGCGGTAGGCCATCGGGCAGAAGCTCATGCAGTATGTGCGGTTCAACATCCAGTTTCACTAATAAGGAAGGCTGCAGCGTAGTCGGCCCGCCTATCGCTACCTGCTGATGCCAGAATCGTAGTAACTCACCAGTGGTTAGCGTATTGCCATGTAGTAGGTGTTCGAGCGCCTTTCGCAGGAAAGTTTGAAATCGCTGCACGATAAACTCGCTCGAATACTGCGCGGTCGTGCCAGGCTGTCCCGAGGTGATCAACTGGTCTCGAACCAAATGCGCAAGCGCCGCTAGCCCAGGTTGATCGATCATTGATAGCGCACCTTGAACCTGTGCCAATCGTCGTACAGCATCTACCAGCGGTACTGGGTCGACACTTTCTTGGCTCGCTTCGCGCAATGAAAACATAAGCTCAGTCAAGCTTCGTTCCATCTCCGCTGACAGCACCGCCAGCCAAGCGACCGGCTGTTCACTCGCGACCAGATCACCCACTATGTTCGTCACAGTCGCTTAGGCATCAATGCGGAAGCGGTTGATTGCACCACTCAGCTCTTCTGCCAGATGGGCCAGTTCGCTCACCGAGGCAGCGGTCATTTGCGTACCATGACGGGTGTGCTCGGTGACGGTCAAGATGCTGTCGATATTGTGCGCAACATGATCCGCCAAGGTGGTTTGCTCACCCGCAGCAGCCGAGATACCACGAATCAGATCAGCCAAGTGCTGAGAGATACGATGAATCTCGCCGAGCGCGGCGCCCGCACTGTCGGAGCGTTGCGCGCCCTCGACCACGCGCTGGGTCGAGCGCTCCATGGCCGCAACTGCTTCTTGTGCATCGGCTTGCACTGTCTTCACCAACTGCGCAATCTGGCGCGCGGCGTCACCGCAACGCTCAGCCAAACGCTGCACCTCCTCCGCCACCACCGCAAAACCGCGCCCCGCTTCACCCGCCGACGCTGCTTGAATCGCGGCATTCAGTGCTAATACTTGTGTCTGCTCGGTGATCCCGGCAATCAAATCAACAATGTCACCGATCTCCAGCGAGGAATCGCCCAATCGCTTGATGCGCTTGGCACTCTCTTGCATCTGCTCGCGTAGTTGCTGCATGCTGCCAATTGCATCTTGCACCGCAGTCTCGCCTTGTATCGCTGCACTCAGCGACGCCTGTGCCACGTCCGCTGATTCACTTGCTGCACGCGACACTTGGTGAATCTGTTGCGCCATCCGTAGTACGGCTTGACCGGTTTGCTGGATCTCCTGTGACTGCCGCGCTGCAAGTCCCAACAAATCACCAGAGATACCTTGCGCAGTCGCGCAGCTACTGGCGACTTGCTGCGCCGTGGCTCTGACCTTGCCCAATAAGCGGCGTAACTCATCCAGCGTGAAGTTGACCGAATCAGCGATCGCACCGGTAATGTCCTCGGATACCGTCGCCTGTATCGTCAGATTACCTTCAGCAACCTCCTGTAGCTCGTTCATTAATCGCAGTATCGCTGCCTGATTCTGCAGATTGAGTCGCCTTGCTTCTTCTTCATCGGCCAAGGCGTTGAGACGTTGCTGCTCTGCCTGCGCCCGCGCCTCCTCAGCCTCAAGCGTACGTTGGCGACTCTGCTTTAGCTGTAATGTGGCCACTAACAATCCCAACGACAAACTCAGTACAGCAGAGATGACAACTGCCCAGCGCAGGCCGCCACCACCTTCACTCCCGCGATAGTCTTGCTGTAGTGCGAGCAAACGCTCACGCAGTGATTCATTATCGATAAAAATATGACGCTCGGCTTCTTTCGCTGCAATGAAGTGTTTCAGATTACCAAGAATGCCGGATAGCTCGCGGTGATAAATCGTGAACTGATCACGCAATTCAGCCAGCCGACCGCGCGCATCCGTATTCGTGACTGCAGGAAGGCGAAGTACGGGGCTACCATCGAGGAAGGCATGCACAATGTCATTAAAGGTACTCGCGTCCCGGCCAAGGAGAAATGCAGTATCTTGGTTGATGCCATCCGGTGTCAGAAACTCATTCGCACTTTTCCCGAGGCGCTGCGTCAACATCACGAGTTGACCTACGGCGGCAATCTCTCGCGGTGAGGCACCACTTTGTGCAAGTAAAGTTGCTACCTGCTCGCTTAGCTCAAGTAATACCGGATTCAGTGTGTTTAGCTTTTGCAAAGTGCTACGAAACCCGGTGAGCTGCTTTTCCAAGGTAAGTAACTGTGCCGACGCGAGCGATGAGCGCTGCCAGGCAGAGCGGATGGCTTCGATGCGCACGACCACCGCATCATCTGCCTTGGGAAGGACATGCCCTTGCCACTGCCCACCTCGTGCTAGTACCTCGAGCGCTTGATTGATTTCACCGCGGCTCTGCTCCAGCTGCCGAAATGCATCACGATTTCCCTGAATCGCGTTCGGTGCTGCCTTGCCAAGACGTTGCGAGTGCATCAATAGCTCGCTCGCTATTTGGGTTTTGACGGCTGCAGTCAGCGTGACACTGGTGTAAAACCAAGCCAGTGCAGCGAACACGATGAAAGACAATCCAAATACCCACTTCGCCGACCGAAGCAACTTCGACAATGGAAAATTTTTGATTTGTTCTATCCACTTTAGTGGTGTCGTCTGCGGCCGTAAGCGCAGCAGACGGTACCATTCAGCAAACCGAGCGGTGGGTCGGGCGGGTGTCGGAAATGTGTTCAGGTCGAGCCGTTGGTCAGGATCCATACAATGCTCCGGATAAAACAATGAATCAGGCTTAGTGCTGTGCAATGTCGAGAAAAGATGGCAGTGTCATCAGCGTCATCAGGTCGACACCGAGGTAGTGGCTGCCATCGTCATGGTTAAAGCGATGTGGCGACCAAATCGGCGATGTAGCATCAGGCGCTACTGGCGTCAGCTTCGCTTGGTCGATCATGCCGATTATTTGTGTCACTCGAATGGCGCAACGCACTGGCAGCGCACTTGAGAGAACGAGTAAACGATCGCTGCGCTGCCATGGTCTCGGATCGGCACCAGCGAAACCGTCGAGGTCAATGACACCAAGCAGCTGACCACGATGACTGACTAGGCCGAGATACCAATGACGCGTGAAGGGGACGGGCGTCGGCAGCTCGCCGGCTAATATTTCTTCAGTGTGAGGAAGATCGAATAAAAAGTGCCGCGCACCGATAGCGCAAGCCAAATAGGAATTCGCACTACGAGCTGACTTCTGCGTATGCTGAAGGCGCTGGGCGAGCTGCTGCTGAAAGCTTTGCAGCGACCCGAGCCGAGTACCCGCCGGTGTTTCCACACGCACTAGGCAGACGTGCGCGAAAGCGCGGCGATCTTTTGCAACAGCGTGTCTGGGTCGAGCGGCTTGACCAGATACTCGCGCGCCCCTTGACGTAATCCCCAGATACGGTCGGTCTCCTGCTGCTTACTGCTACAAATAATGATGGGTATGTCACGAGTCGCTGGGTCGCGCGCGATCTCGCGCGTGGCATGAAAACCATTCAAGCCCGGCATCACCACGTCCATTAGGATCAATTGAGGTGGCTGTGCCTTAATCTTCAGCATCGCCACCTCAGCATTATCGGCAGTGCTGACGCTGTAACCATGACGACTCAACAAGTCGGTGATGAAATGGCGCTCAGTCGGTGAATCATCAACGACAAGAATGTGCTTGATCGGCATGGTGGTGGGGGCTGAGGTGGGATGGCAAGCTTCAGGCAGCGGCTTGGGTTGGCAGGGCGTACTTGCGCACCGCCTGTAACAAGCTGTCCTTGGTAAAGGGTTTGGTGAGGTAATCGGACGCGCCGGCAAGCAGGCCGCGCGCGCGATCAAACAAGCCATCGCGCGATGACAGCATCACCACCGGAATATGAGAACAGCGCTTGCTGTGTCGGATCAGTGCGCAGGTCTGGAAGCCATCCAGTCTGGGCATCAGGATGTCGCAGAAGATCAACGCAGGCTGGCGCTCGACAATGATGCCAAGCGCCTCGAAACCATCTTCAGAAAGAATGACCGGGTAGCCGGCCTGGGTCAGAAAAATTTCAGCAGAACGACGTATCGTACTGCTGTCATCGATGACCAGAATCTGTGGTCCATCCAGTGAAGCCCCCATCGCGCAACCGCTCCAGATCCGCAAGCAACGGCGCGGACTGTAACAAAAAGAGCAACACCTTAAAACAAGGAAAAATCAAACTTTGCCCAATGTCGTCATTTTGGCGACAGTTCGACCAATGAACTGCGCGATTAACAATTCCTTGGGCGATGGACGAAAACCTGGGGGCGATGGACGAAAACCTGGGGCCGATGAAGCGCCCGTGATGGACTTCAGCAATCTTTTAGATCGCGGACTTAAATCGCGACCATTTCAAAGTCTTCCTTGCGGGCGCCGCACTCAGGACAGGTCCAGTTCATCGGCACATCTTCCCAGCGCGTGCCGGGCGCAATGCCCTCATCGGGCAAACCAGCGGCTTCATCGTAAACCCAGCCGCAGATAAGGCACATCCATGTCTTGTATTCTTGCTCGGTATTTTTGTTATCACTCACGGCACGGCCCTTAAAGTAAAATCTCCAGCCGACTATGTTAATGCTTTCCTCGTGCAAATCCAATCATCACCGGTCGTATTGAGCTTCGGCGTCGCCGATCCCGTCGGTGCGATCGGTATTCAGGCAGATGTCGCTACCTGCGGTGCGCTGGGCTGCCATACCGTCTGCGTGATCACCGCACTGCTGGTGGGTGATACGACGGTGGTCGAAGATGTCCAGCCAATGGATACCGACTGGGTCGCGGATCAGGCACGGTCACTGCTCGAGGATATTCCGGTCGCTGCTTTCAAGCTCGGTCACCTCGATAGTCTCGAGACCATCGCTGCAGTCGCAGAAATCATCTCCGACTATCCGCAAGCGCCGATGGTGCTGGATCCTTTCTCCTCACTGCTGCCTCAGCAGCGTGACGATGAAGATATCTTGCTGGCGATTCGACAGCTGCTGGTTCCACAAGCGACACTGGTGCAGCTTTGTGCCGACGAGCTAGCACGCATGGCGGAAACCTGGCGCGAGCCAAGTGACGACGACACGCTGGAGATTGACGCGATGCAGCTGATCGAATTCGGCTGCGAATTCGTACTCGTCACAGGTGTACCCGGAGAGGCGCAGCAAGTACAGAACCTGCTGTTCGGCAGCGAAGGTTTAGTCCGGAGCGACCGCCAACAACGACTGCCGGGCACCTTCATTGGCGCGGGTAGTACGATCTCCGCTGCAATCAGTGCCATGCTGGCGAACGGTGTCGCGGTGCCGGAAGCGGTACTGGAAGCAGAAGAGTTCACACACGCAGCGCTCGGTAACGCGCTGCGACTTGGTATGGGTAAGCGCTTGCCCGACCGTTACTTTTGGTCGCGCGAGCCCGAGGCGGACGTGGCAGAAAAATAATTCAGAGTTCGACGATATTGATCCAGAGAGAGGTGACCGTGTCTCAAAACGATAGCTTGTTCGCCCGCGCGCAGCGCTCCACACCCGGTGGCGTCAATTCACCAGTTCGAGCGTTCCGCTCGGTGGGTGGTACACCACGCTTTATTACACGCGCCGAGGGACCTTATTTCTGGGACGCTGATGGTAAGCGTTATATCGACTACATCGGCTCGTGGGGTCCGGCAATTGTGGGCCATGCCCATCCCGAGGTCATCAAAGCGGTACAAGCCGCCGCTGCAAATGGCCTCTCGTTTGGCGCGCCCACCGAGGGCGAAATCCTGATGGCAGAAGAAATCTGCAAGCTGGTGCCGTCGATTGAAATGGTGCGCTTGGTGTCGTCGGGTACTGAGGCAGCGATGAGTGCGTTGCGGCTGGCGCGCGGTGTTACCGGACGCGATATGGTGATCAAGTTTGAGGGCTGCTACCACGGTCATGCCGACTCGATGCTCGTAAAAGCCGGTAGCGGATTACTCACCTTCGGTAATCCTACCTCGGCGGGTGTGCCGGCTGATTTTGCCAAGCACACCATGGTGCTCGACTACAACGATTGCGCCCAACTCGAAGAGACGTTCAGCAACATGGGCGACCGTATTGCAGCAGTGATCGTCGAACCAGTCGCCGGCAACATGAACCTACTGCGCGCAACGTCCGAATTCTTGCAAACCATGCGTCGCCTATGTACGCAGCATGGTGCGGTACTAATGTTTGATGAAGTGATGTCGGGCTTCCGTGTGGCTTTGGGTGGCGCGCAGTCGCTATACGGCATACAACCTGATATGACTGTGCTGGGCAAAGTGATTGGTGGTGGCTTACCGGTTGCAGCGTTTGGTGGTCGCGCCGATATGATGAAGCATCTGGCGCCGCTCGGTCCGGTGTATCAAGCGGGTACACTGTCAGGCAATCCGGTCGCGGTGGCCGCTGGTATGAGTACGCTGAAAATCATTCAGCAGCCGGGCTTCTATGACAAGCTTGGCGCGCAGACGCGCAAACTGGTAGACGGTCTCGCAGCAGCGGCGAGAGACGCTGGCGTTGCATTTAGTTCAGACGCGGTGGGCGGCATGTTCGGCATTTACTTCAGTGAGCAGGTACCGGAAAACTATGCGCAGATCATGGCCGGTAACAAGGAACGCTTCAACCAGTTCTTCCACGCCATGCTTGACGCCGGTGTATACCTAGCGCCGTCTGCGTTTGAGGCTGGCTTTGTGTCAGCGATGCATAGCGATGCGGTGATCGATGAAACGCTAGCAGCAGCGCGTGGGTCGTTTGCGAAGCTTACTGCCTAGGTCAGCACCACACTAATAAAAAGGCGTGCAGTGCACGCCTTTTTTTATTTCAACCAGCCACGCTTCCTGAAATACCAAAACGGCGTAATCGCGCTAGCCACCATCAGCACAATCGCAAACGGATAACCGAAACTCCAGTTCAGCTCCGGCAAAATACGGAAGTTCATACCGTAAATGCTTGCGATCAGGGTCGGTGGCAAGAACACAACCGACGCCACCGAAAAGATCTTGATGATCTTATTCTGATTGATGTTAATGAAACCGACCGTGGCATCCATCAGGAAGTTAATCTTCTCGAACAAAAATGCGGTGTGACCGTCCAGCGATTCAATATCACGCAAAATCTGTCGCGCTTCATCGAACTGTTCGGCGTTCAGTAAGCGTCCACGCATCATGAAGCTGACCGCGCGTCGCGTATCCATCATGTTGCGACGAATACGGCCGTTCAAATCCTCCTCGCGCGCCATGGCGGACAGCGACTCGGCTGCATCGGCATCACTGAATTCTTTTTGCAGCACGCTACGACTAACTTCTTCCAGATTCTGGTAAACGCCCTCGAGCGCATCGGCCGAGTACTCGACATCGGTGGCGTACAAGTCCAGCAGTACATCCTTGAAGTCGCCGATGGAGCCGGGTCGCGATCGAGCGCGCATGCGCACCAGACGAAACACCGGCAAATCGTCGTTGTGCATCGAGAACAGCATGTCTTTGGCGAGAATGAAAGCGACAGTCACGACCCGCGACTCGCCCTCATCTTCTTCCAACAGAAAATCCGAGCGCAGGTGCAAGTCACCGTTATCCGCTTCGTAGTAGCGTGCGGAGGCTTCGATATCCTTGACCTCGTCTTCATCCGGCAGGGTCACGCCGTAAATACTGCGAACCCAGTCGCGCTCCTCGTCACTCGGATCTGTCAGGTCCACCCAGATCGGAGTCGCCCGCTCCAGATCTTCGCGCGTGTCGATGTTGACCTGGCTGAGCCGGCCGTTTTGCAGCACGAATACGTTAATCATCTGCTCTCTCCCGCCACACGGATGTGGCATGGCCGCAGCGCGAGCGCCGCAGATTGATTTTTCTACACATCAGGGAGCGTGGCCATTATTTGGCCATGCACGCCTGCTCACCCAAACCAGGCAAGCGGCGCGCGAGAAGCTGCGTCAGCTTGCGAGGGATCCGCCCGATACCGGCCGGTGAGTCGAAATGGGACTGCCCAAGGGAGTCTCCGTTGTTAAAAACGAAGCGAGTTTACTTTTTTACAGGAGATGAGGCAAGGCTTGAGTCGCCAGCATCAGGGTAAATCTGCGCTATTCATGCGCGTCAGGATCAGCGCCGAGCGCTTATTCAGATAGTTTGAATCGAGATGTCGGCCGAAAAATCGCGGGTTGGGCAGCATCACCGCCAGCCGCGCCGCCTCGGCAGGCCCGAGTTTGGCTGCCGACACACCAAAATACTTGCGTGATGCCGCCTCACAGCCGAACACGCCGGTACCCCATTCGACCGAGTTGAGATAAATCTCGAAGATGCGGCGCTTATCCATCACCGCCTCAATCATGAAGGTGATCAGCATCTCCTGTACCTTGCGCACATAACTCCGCTCACTCGACAGGAATAGGTTCTTCGCCAGCTGCTGGGTGATTGTCGATCCGCCGCGGACCACCTTGCCCTTCTTGGCGTTTTTTTCGTAAGCCTTTTGCAGCGCCTCCCAGTCCACGCCTTCATGCTCGGCGAAGTTCGCATCCTCCGAAGCGATGATGGCGCGCTTCAAATTATTGGAAATACGCGCATACGGAACCCACTGATGCTGTAGCTCTGCCTTGGGATTCTTCTCGCGTAGCCGCGTGAGTTGCTCACGCATGAATGCGGTAGAGCTTGGGTTATGGTTTACCCACCAGCAGACCTGAACAAAATACCAAAGCTGCAGCAGGATAATCAGCGCTGCCGGCACGCCGATCAACCAAAACAGCCAACCACGGCGCAATCTCATACCTGTGCACGCAAGCTTTGGTAGACCGGCCCAGTATCAGGTCGCACACCACGCCACACATAAAATGACTCGGCCGCTTGCTCGACCAGCATACCCAAGCCATCGCGTACCTGCGCGCCCTGCGACTGTGCCAGCTGCATGAAGGTCGTCGCTTGTGCTGCGTAGATCATGTCGTAGGCGAAGGTATTGGTGCTAAACACAGAATCAGGTACGGGCGGCAAGTCGCCCGACAAACCGGCGGAGGTCGCATTGATCACAATATCGTAAGCATCATTCAGCGTATCCATAGCACGCGCTTGAAGTACCGGATGCGCAAATTGCCTTACCAAATCCTCTGCTTTACGCTGCGTACGGTTACAGAGAGTGATGGACTGGGGCGATTGCTCGAGCAGCGGCAGGATCACGCCCTGCGCCGCACCACCGGCGCCCACCAAGAGTACACGCTTGCCGGTAATAGCCACACCTGCATTCACGCTGATATCACGAACCAGTCCAACCCCGTCGGTGTTATCACCGATGATACGACCGTGGTCGAACACGAGGGTATTTACCGCACCTGCCGCTTGCGCACGTTCACTGCGTTGCTCTGCCAACGCAAATGCCTCCAGCTTGAAAGGTAGCGTCACATTCGCACCGCGGCCACCATGCGCAATAAAATCGTGTACTGCGGCATTGAACCCATCCAGCGGCGCAAGCAATCGCTCGTACACCATCGCTTCGCCAGTCTGCTGCACAAATTGCGCATGAATCTGCGGCGACTTGCTGTGCGCGATCGGGTTACCAATAACAAGGTAGCGGTCTATCATGGGATTATCCACCGACGGATTGCGTCTCGAGTTTTTGCTCATGGGTGAATGAGAAACGCGTGATGATCTCCCACACGCGCTCACGTCCATCTTTCATGAGCGCCGCCGGAAAATGTCCGAAAGGCGCTGACTGTCGCACGATCGCGAGCGCGGCCGCATCAAGCGCAGCATTGCCCGAACTGCGCTCGATACGCGGGCCACCCTCTCTCAGATATAAACTGCCGTCTTGGTAGACTGGGATATAAACCACCAGCTCACCATACATTTTCTTTCCGTCGCGTTGCGGGAAATTCAAGGTGCCCGTCAGCTCGATTTTTCTCTGCAAAGCAGTGTAATACAGTGCATGACTCACTTCACGCGTTGAGGGTGTCAGCTGTGTTTTCACCGGACGCTTGTTGTAATCGGCAACATCACGCGCAATCTCTGCTTCACGCCTCGCCATTGCCTGAATCTGCTCTACCGATCGAATAGGACGGGCATCCAGCTGCGGTGAATCATTGGGCTCACCGATCGGTGTCGTCATGGGCTGACGATCATTCAATTGCGAGAGCAAGCGCCGTTGGGTACGCTCCAGCTCGGTGACGCGCTGGCGCTGCGCCTCTAGCTGTGCGCCCTCGTTCATTCGACCAAGATCAGGTAAAGGCGAACGTGCACGGCCTGCTTGAGCCGCACCACCACCGTCCAGGTTAGCCTGTGCCAGCGCATCAGGCTGCAAAGGTGCATGCTCATGATTGGCATTGACGAGAATGACAGACAGTCCTGTATTGAACGGGCGCGCGCGATCTGAAGCGGGTGAATCGAATTGCAGTGCCAACAATGCCGCATGCAACGCCACCGAGGCGCAAATACCAATCGTGAGCAAGCGCCTATCGTGCGCCATCATGCTCTGTCACTCGCCGATGTATCGATCGCAGGACCTTCAGCTGGCAGGGTCAATCCTTGTGCTGCCGCGCCCGCATGGAGCTCGGCACTCGAATCAATCATTGATTCAGCAACCGCTTGATCAGTTACGTCGCCACTGAGATCATCAACCTGCTCAGCTGCCTGCTCTTCCTCGTTCAGCGCATCTGCTTCTTCGAGTGCAATCTCGTCCGCTAGCGGCGCAGCGACTGTCACTACCTCGAGCACGCGCGCTTGCACCGAAAGATCAACCTCGTCCCAATCAATCAATTCCAGCCTTAACTGTGTGCCGCGTGCGTAGCGGACACCCGTCATGGGTATAACCAAAGGTATATCGAGCAGTCGTAGCAGGTCATCTTTCAACATTACCGCATCAACTTGCTTTATCTCATGCTGCGCTAGCCAACGCAGACACCAGAAGCGCTCCATGGTGGCTTGAAAATCTGCGTAGGCTGCGTAGGCGCTGTCGAATGCGGAGACAATCGCGAATAAATCAGCATCCTTTGGTTTGAACGGCGCCACCAGCGGTGCGGTAACACCGCCACGAACACAGGCCACGATCTGCCACTGATTCACCAGATCTGTGTAGCGCCGCAGGGGTGAGGTACTCCAGGCGTATTGATCCACCCCCAGACCCTGATGCGGTGCTGCGTGGGTTTGCATGCGTACCTGCATGCGCGAAGCCCAACCCTGACCGCCGCCTTGTGCGCGGTAGATGCCCGGCACGCCGTGGTCATGCATCAGCTTGCCCCACGTACTGTTAGCGAAGATCATCAGCTCCGCCACAATCTTGTCAAGCGGGGCGCCACGCTTTCGGCGGGTAATCGTCACCACATCATCATCGACATAAAAATTAAAGTCGACCCGATTCACCTGTTCCGGCCTGAGGCCAAATGCTTCACGCTTGGCCATGCGTGCCAGCTCCAGCTGCTGCGCCCACTGCCACAGGCGTGTGATCTCATCCTTATAGGGATAGTCGCCGCTGCCCTCTGCCAGCGCTTGCTCGGTGACATGTGCATCGAGATCATTGTGTCGAAGATTGGCTGCAATCGGCACCCGCTCGATCAGCGTTTCAGTCGCCAATACCGACCAGGTCTGCGTATCCAGCGTCGCGTACAGTGACAACGCGGGTCTTGCATCACCCGCCGCCAGCGTGAACTGTTCAACCAAGGCATCCGGCAACATGGTGATCTTGTCGCCCGGCATATACACCGTACTCATCCTGCCACGCGCCATGCTGTCGATTGCATCGCCTTGCGTGATACCGAGACCCGGTGCAGCAATATGAATACCAATACGTACACTGGTATCGCTCAGGTGGGTCAGCGAGAAGGCGTCGTCAATCTCGGTGGTGGTGACATCATCGATCGAGAAAGCTGCGACCGCTGCCAAAGGTAGCGAGGGCGTACTGGGTAGCGTCATGCCCGGAAACTCAGTACCGCGCGGGAAATGCTCGGTCAAGAAACGCGAGAGGTGTAAATCTTTTGCCGATGCGATCGCACCCACGGATAGCAGTAACCTTGCCGGTGATGTCTGTAGCTCAGTACACGCAGCATCCAGCGCTTTGTACTCGATACCGTTCTTGTCGGGTTTGGTCAGTAGTTGGCGTGCGCTGGCTCTGATGGCGTCTGGTAATTGACCAGCTTTCAGCTGCTCGACCATAGCCTGCTGCAGCAAGGCTTGCTGTTTCTTCTTCTCTATACCGGCCAGCGCAGCTTGCAGCGTGGCAGCAGGTGCCGCTTTGTAGCGACCCTTGCCCTTCTTGTGAAAGTAGATTGGCGACGCCGCAATCTTCAGCAGCAGACCTGCCGACTCGTCCGGTTTAGGGGCATGACCAAAATACTCATGGCCGAGTTCAGCGACGCCGAACTCATTTTCGCCCGCGACCTCCCACAGAAACGCCACATCAATCTCTTCTGCCAGACGATGCGCACTGGCGATCATGTCCGCAGCGGACGGCGTCTCGAATTGCAACAGCACATCACGCGCACGCACCTTGGTACGCTTGCCTGTTGGTGTCTCGACTTGATATGCCTCACCCTGCTGGCTGAGTACCGCGCCCACCTTGAAGTCGCCGGATTCTTCGAAGAACAGATTCATTCGCTTCTCATCGCTCGCAAAAGCTGATTACCTCATCGATGTACTGCTCAAAGTCCGACAAGCCATGATCGCTGCCTTCGATCACCCGCTGTGTTGCGTCTGCATAGCGCGCCGTCATCTCGCGCCAATCCAGTACCTCATCCCCTGTAGCGGCCAGTAGCAGATAGCGCTCGGGTTGGGTAATGCGATCGACCGTCAGCGTCCGCAATTCATCGATGAACGCTGACTGAAAGAAGAAACGGTCATCCGAGTGCCACGCAGTTTGCTCACCAATATACTTCGCAAGGTCGCGCGCGGGCCACACCGCCGGATTGAGCAACACTGCACGGCAACCGGTAGCCTCGGCGATTGCGGTTGCATAGAAACCGCCGAGGGAAGAACCGACCACGGCAAAAGCATCAGCAGACTGATCACTCACCAGTTGACTCGCCAGGGCAAAGGCTTCCCGTGGCGAAGGCGGTAGCTGCGGACAAATAAAGCGATCTGACGCACCGCGCTGATCAAAATACTGCTGCAGGCGACGCGCCTTGAACGATGCCGGCGAAGAGCGAAACCCGTGAAGGTAGAGCAGCGAACGCAACTACTTCACGGCGCCGAGCGCATCGATTAGCTTCTGGTGCACGCCACCAAATCCACCATTACTCATTACGAGCACCGAGTCGCCCGGCTGCGCGGCGGAAACCACCGCCGTCACCAATGCGGATAAATCATCGAAAACTTGAGCGCGCTCACCCAGCGGTGCCAGCGCTGCGCTCAAATCCCAGCCGAGCGCATCCTTACCCTCGCCTTTCGCACCGTAGCCAAACACCAGATCTGCCTCGGTCAGACTACCAGGCAGTGCTTCTTTCATCGTGCCCAGCTTCATGGTGTTGGAGCGCGGCTCGAGTACGGCAAGAATCCGTGCGTTGCCAAGCTTGCGACGCAAGCCACCAACGGTGGTCGCAATCGCTGTCGGATGATGTGCAAAGTCATCGATGACAGAAATACCATTGACTACGCCGCGCGTCTCCATGCGTCGCTTTACATTTTCAAAAGAGGCGAGCGAGACAATGGCCTGCGACGGTGGCACACCAACATGGCGCGCAGCGGCAATCGCTGCAATCGCATTCCAACGGTTGTGGATTCCGGTCAAGGACCAGCGCAGTGCGCCGACACGCTCACCCTGATGAATAATGTCAAAGCGCTCCTCACCATGCTCGATCATTTGCCAGCCTTGATCGGCATTGAACCATTCAACTTCACTCCAGCAGCCACGATCAATCACGCGACGCAAAGCGGTCTCGCCACCATTTACGACCAGCCGTCCGCTGGAAGGAATAGTGCGCACTAAGTGGTGGAATTGCGTCTCGATCGCCGCTAAATCGGGAAAAATATCCGCGTGGTCGTATTCGAGATTGTTCAAGATAGCGGTACGCGGGCGGTAGTGCACGAACTTACTGCGCTTATCGAAGAACGCGGTGTCGTACTCATCCGCTTCGATCACGAAAAAGGACGCGCCGTCACCACCGGCACCACCCAGCCGGGCCGAGATACCGAAATTCATCGGTACACCACCAATCAGAAAACCGGGCTGATAGCCCGCATCTTCCAATATCCACGCCAGCATGGACGCGGTGGTGGTCTTGCCATGGGTACCCGCAACCGCCAGCACCCATTTGTCGCGCAAAATATGTTCACCCATCCACTGTGGGCCCGAGATGTACGGCAGGCCGCGATTCATGATCGCTTCCATCAAGGGGTTGCCACGCGAAACCACATTCCCAATCACATACATGTCGGGCTGCAAGCTCATCTGATGCGGACCGAAACCCTCGATCAGCTCAATACCCTGCGCACGCAACTGCGTGCTCATTGGGGGGTAGACATTGGCATCGCAACCTGTCACCTTGTAGCCAGCTTCTTTGGCCAGCACCGCGAGACCACCCATGAAGGTGCCACAGATGCCGAGAATGTGAATGTGCATATAAAATCAGCGCCGCGCGGTCGCGTAATGAATGTGCGATTTTACCTGACCGGCTGTTCGCACATTTCATGTCGATACCAGAACTTTCATCTTCTGCGGCTAGCGCGACCGACTCGCGGCTGCTTAACTCAACATCAGGCTGACATGGCTATCCATACCCCGAGTGATGCAGAGCATTTACGCGCAGAGATCGCTGCTGCCGCTGCGCGCATGATTGCCGAAGACGGTGCCGACTACGCCAGCGCCAAGCGCAAAGCGGCAAAACTGATCATCGGTCAGCAGAGAATAAGCGGTGATGTTCTGCCCGACAATGCGCAGGTCGAAGCGCAAGTGCGTGAGTACCAAGCCTTGTTTTTTGGCGAATCGCAGCCGCTGCGACTGCGGCAACTGCGGCTGATTGCGCTTGAATTGATGGAGAAGCTGTCCGACTTCTCGCCCTGGCTCACCGGCGCGGTGTTGAATGGCACGGCGGGCGACCACTCCGACATCCATCTGCTGCTTTTTGCCGATAACAGCAAGGATGTCGCGGTATTTTTGCTGAACGCGAACATCGATTACGAGGTTTCGGAGTCAAGCCATTTCCGGTATCCCGATCGAAGCGTCGAGACCCTGTCCTTTTTATGGAAGCACGAGGGCGTACATCTCTCACTGTATGATCCCGACGATTTACGCGGTGCTGGCCGTAAGTTTGTCGAGCGAACAGACCTTGCCGGACTGCGCGCACTACTGGCCGAGGAGCCTGAAACTTGAAGAAAATTACCGCTTTTGTCGTTATCGCCGTTTTATTTACCGCGATTGGCATTTATTTTGGCGCAAAGCGCTTCCAGCCCACGACGCCAGCCGACACCGCTGTTGGCGCCCTGATGCAAATGTCGATGAAGGATAGTGGCGGCAAACAGCGCAAGATGTCGGAATGGCAAGGCAAGATCCTGCTGCTCAATTTTTGGGCTACCTGGTGCCCACCCTGCGTCTCGGAGATGCCCGAGCTGGTCGCATTACAAAGCGACTGGAGCAGCAAAAATCTGCAAGTTGTCGGCATCGGCATCGATTCCCCCTCCAACATCCGCGAATTCGCTGAAAAGCATCAAATCACCTACCCCCTTCTGCTGGGCGGACTAGAGGGCAGTGAATTATCGCGGCAGTTCGGCAATCAGTCCGGTGGCCTGCCATTCACCATCCTGATTGGCCCCGACGGCAGCGTCCGTCAAACCTACATGGGCCGGTTAGATATGGAAAAAGTCCGCGCGGATCTGGCATCAATGTAGCCTGAAGCAAGGTTTCTTCTTGCCATCCGACGGCATTTTGCAGGAAAATGCCGTCTTCTTCGCCAAATTGCAGCTTTTCGATGGCAAAAAATCTGCTTCTATTGAACGGACCGAACCTCAACCTGCTCGGCAGTCGCGAGCCTGAGGTGTATGGTTCGACCACACTGGCTGAGATCGAGCGCGAGGCAGTGGCGCAGGCCAAGGCTGGCGGCGCGGCGCTATCGCATTTCCAAAGCAATCACGAGGGCGAACTGATTGATCGTATTCACGCGGCACGCAGCGCATCGGTTGATGCGATTGTGATCAATCCCGGCGGACTGACCCACACCAGCATTGCGCTGCGCGACGCGCTTGCTGGCGTCAACATCCCGTTTATTGAAGTGCACATCTCGAATATTCATCGGCGTGAAGATTTTCGCCACCACTCTTATCTCTCCGAGTTGGCCGCCAGTGTGATCTGCGGGTTCGGTGCCGACGGTTACCGGCACGCCATTGATCACGCGCTACACCGGCTGTAACCACTACTTAATGCATTCGGCTTGGCGCGGTAAGCGCGAGCCGGGACCTATTAACCCTGTCAATAAAACCCATGGATCTCAGAAAACTCAAGACCCTGATTGATTTGGTGGCCGAATCCGATATCTCGGAACTCGAGGTCACCGAAGGTGAGAGCAAGGTGCGCATCGTTAAGGCCACGGCACATTCTGCACAAAACCAGGTCGTGATGATGCCGTCGGCAGCGGTTGCGGCACCCGCCGCTGCAGCGCCTGTCGCTGCTGGCACCCCAGTTGCTGCAGCGCCGGCAGTCGCGCCCGAAGCCGCACCCACGGGTCATATCGTCAAGTCGCCGATGGTCGGCACCTTCTACCGCGCCTCAGCGCCAGGAGCGCCCGCATTCGTCGACATCGGCTCCACCGTCAAAGAAGGCGACACGCTGTGCATCATCGAGGCGATGAAACTGCTGAATGAAATCGATGCCGACGCCAGCGGCACCATCCGTCAGATTTTGGTGGAGAACGGTCAGGCAGTTGAGTATGGCCAGCCGCTGTTCATCATTGAATGAAGCGCCCTCTCACCGCCGCTGAAAGCTGCATGACTCATGTTTGAAAAAATCCTTATCGCAAACCGCGGCGACCAGCCGCGAAGCGGCGCAGCAACGAAGTTAAATCGCGCAGCTGCCGAAGGCAGCGAAGGCGGTTTCGCCGCGGAGACCACCCATGTTTGAAAAAATTCTGATCGCCAACCGCGGCGAAATCGCCTTGCGTATCCAGCGCGCTTGCCGCGAGATGGGCATCAAGACCGTCGTAGTGTATTCCGAGGCTGATCGCGAAGCCAAGTATGTCAAGTTGGCGGACGAGTCGGTTTGTATCGGCCCGCCACCCTCGGCGCAAAGCTATTTGTCGATGCCCGCCATCATCAGTGCCGCTGAGGTTACCGACGCTGAGGCGATTCATCCTGGTTATGGCTTTCTGTCGGAGAACGCCGACTTCGCCGAGCGCGTCGAGCAATCGGGTTTTGTCTTCATTGGCCCGCGCTCGGATTCGATCCGGATGATGGGCGACAAGGTCTCTGCCAAGCAGGCCATGATCAAAGCGGGTGTGCCGTGCGTTCCTGGCTCCGAGGGTGCGTTGCCGGATGACCCGAAAGTCATCGTGCAAACCGCACGACGTATCGGCTACCCGGTGATCATCAAGGCGGCCGGTGGTGGTGGTGGGCGCGGTATGCGCGTCGTGCATACCGAAGCCGCGCTGCTTAATGCTGTAACCATGACCAAGACCGAGGCCGGGGCTGCATTCGGTAACCCCGAGGTCTATATGGAGAAGTTTCTGGAGAATCCGCGTCACGTGGAAATCCAGATTCTTGCCGACGAATTCAAGAATGCTATCTGGCTCGGCGAGCGCGACTGCTCGATGCAGCGCCGTCACCAAAAAGTGATTGAAGAAGCACCGGCACCCGGCATTCCGCGCAAGCTGATCGAGAAAATCGGCGACCGGTGCGCGGAAGCTTGCCGAAAAATCGGTTATCGCGGCGCCGGCACCTTCGAGTTCTTGTACGAAAACGGCGAGTTCTACTTCATCGAGATGAACACGCGGATTCAGGTCGAGCACCCAGTCACTGAGATGATCACCGGGATCGATCTGGTTCAGGAACAGATCCGCATTGCCGCCGGCGAGCGACTGCGTTTCAAACAACGCGATATCGTGCTGAAAGGCCACGCCATCGAGTGCCGAATCAACGCGGAAGATCCATTCAAATTCACGCCATCACCCGGCCGCATTCAAGCCTGGCATGCGCCGGGCGGTCCCGGCATTCGGGTGGACTCGCATGCGTATGCCGGCTATTTCGTGCCGCCTAACTACGACTCGATGGTCGGCAAAGTCATCTCATACGGCATCACACGTGAACAAGCGATCCGACGCATGCAGATTGCACTGTCCGAAATGGTCGTTGAAGGCATACTGACCAATATCCCGCTGCACCGCGAACTGATGGTGGATGGCCGCTTTATCGAGGGCGGTACCAATATTCACTATCTCGAGCAAAAGCTCGCCAACAAAAAGTAGGCGGTATGAGTTGGACCGAGATTGTGATCGAACTACCCCGCGCGCAAGCTGAGCAAGTGTCGGATGCGCTGATCGAGGCAGGCGCATTGTCGGTGTCGGTGGAGGATGCTGATCAGGGTACCGATGCCGAGCAGCCACTGTTCGGCGAACCTGGCATGGAGCCGGTGGCTCACGCATGGGAGCGCAGCCGCGTGGTGGCACTCGCGGCCGCAGATGCTGATCACACCGCGATGGTGAATGAGGCTAAAGCCCACTGCGAGGAAATCGATCATCTCAGTTTCACACTACGTCATGTGGCCGAGCAGGATTGGGTGCGAGTCACACAGGCGCAGTTCGATCCGATTCCGATTGGTCAAAACATCTGGGTCGTACCGAGCTGGCACGCTGCGCCGCAGCCGGATGCACTCGTACTCGAATTGGATCCGGGTCTTGCTTTTGGTACTGGCAGCCACCCGACAACGCGCTTGTGTATGGAATGGCTGGAGCGGCATGTACAAGCTGGCTGCAGCGTCCTCGACTACGGCTGCGGCTCTGGCATCCTTGCTATCCTGGCGCGCAAGCTTAATGCGAAAACAGTAGAAGGTGTCGATATTGATCCGCAAGCGATCAGCGCAGCACGCGACAACGCGGCGCGCAATCAATGCCCTGATATGAACTGGTTCATACCCGCTGCTTTCGCAATCGAACGTGAAGCTGCACGCTACGATATCGTGGCCGCCAATATTCTGTCTGGTCCGCTCAAGCTGATGGCACCTATGCTCGCCAGCCGAGTGGCCAACGGTGGTGCGCTGGTGCTATCGGGTATCTTGGCGCGCCAAACTGATGAGCTGATCGCCAGCTACGCCCCTTACATCACACTATCAGTGGCCGCTGAGCGTGAGGGCTGGGTGGCGCTCGCCGGCCGCAAGGAGCACTGAGCATGGAGCAACTCGCGACGCAATGCCCCCACTGCAGTACGCAGTTCCGAGTGACACTCGCGCAACTAGAGCTGCGCGACGGCAAAGTGCGGTGCGGTACCTGTCGTGAAGTATTCAATGGTATCGATACGGTGTTCGAATACACCGGCGAACCCAGTGCCGCCCCGAGCGCAGATAGCGAGACGCAAGATTTCTCGAATCGAATGACCTTGTTCGATATTGGCACGCCCGGCAGCACGAAAAATGCTGCCGGCGGATCCAACATGCAAGAAGAACTGGACGCGCTCTCGCGTGCCATTTCCGACCTGCAGAGCAAGCCTTGGGCGCCATCGTCCACGACTGAACGCACAGATTTCGCTGAGGAGCCACCTGCCTCCTCGGGGACAGCATCGACGGTAGAAGAGCCTCCAGGCTTTGTGAAAGAAGCCCGTCAACAAGAGCGCAGTACGCGTGGCCGTGGTGTCATGCTCTGGCTTGGCATCCCGCTGCTGTTGCTCGCACTGGCTGCACAACTGAGTTGGATGTTTCGCAATGAGATCGCGGCACATTCGCCACAGGCTGGCAAACTGCTTCGGGCCGCGTGCGCGCGTTTGCATTGCGAAATCAAACTGCCCCTCAATCTCGAGCAGCTATCCCTGAGCGCTAGCCGACTGGAACAGGCACCGCCAGCCGAATCAGTCAACAGTGCCGCTGCAAACGGCAGCGATGGTGCGATGCCGATGACGCTAATCGCGCTGCTACAAAACACCTCCGATACCGCACAGACTTGGCCAGCGCTGGAGGTGACCCTACGCGATAGCGATGGCACGCTGCTGGTTCGTAAAATCTTCCTGCCGAATACTTACGTCACACCCAACGAGCTACCCGAGGGTATGCCCGCGCGCTCCGAGCGCGAAATCCGTCTTCCACTCGCGCTAACCGGCGAGCCACCGGCTGGCTTCGCCGTGAGCATTTTCTACCCCTGATATCTTTGCCATGACCTCTCTGATTTGCGGCTCGCTCGCTTTTGACACCATCATGTCCTTCCATGGCCGCTTCTCGGAAGCGCTGCTAGCGGACCAACTCCACAAGATCAATGTTGCATTCCTAGTGCCGGATGTGCGGCGTGAATATGGCGGCTGCGCCGGCAATATCGCCTACAACCTGAAATTGCTGAACGGCGACCCCTTGATCATGGCAACGCTGGGCCAAGATGGTGTTCCCTATGTCGAGCGACTGAATAAGCTAGGCATCAGCACCCGTTGCATACGATCCTATGAGGATGCATATACCGCTCAGGCCTTCATCACGACCGATGAGTCGAATAACCAGATCACCGCTTTCCACCCGGGTGCGATGTCAAACTCGCATCACAACAAGGTGCAAGATGCGGGAGGCGTGAAGCTCGCCATCATCGCTCCCGATGGGCGGGATGGCATGATTGAACATGCACGCGATTGCGCAGCGCTCGGCATTCCCTTCATCTTTGATCCGGGTCAGGGTCTGCCGATGTTCAGCGGCGAGGAGCTGAAGCAATTCATCGAGATGGCGACCTACGTCGCGGTCAATGATTACGAAGCTGAATTATTGACCGAGCGTACCGGTCTGAGCTTGGCAGAAATTGCAGAGCGGGTCTCAGCGCTTGTTGTCACGCGTGGCGAGCAAGGCGCTGAAATCTTCACCGCAGAAACACGCTACGACATCCCGGTCGTCAAAACCGACAAAGTGATTGATCCCACGGGCTGTGGTGATGCCTTCCGCGCTGGCATGCTGTTCGGCCTGACGCGCGGCATGGATTGGATGACGATCGGTCGACTCGCCTCGCTGATGGGCGCCATCAAAATCGAAAGCCAAGGCGGACAGAATCATGCGCCGACGGTTGAAGACATTGAAGCTCGCTTCGAGCAAGCATTCGGCTACCGATTTGTTTAAATGATCGGCGACGCCCATCGCTGGCATCGCTCGCGATTCATGTCACGTCTTGCGCCATCAATAGATGGCGTAGACTAGGTTCTCCACCACAAACACCAAAATACGCAGGGCCAGAAAAGCCAGAATCGGTGACAGATCGATACCTGAGATTGAGGGCAAGATTCGACGGAACGGTTTCAGCAAAGGATCCGTCAGTGCGCGTACCGTCGGCGCAATCGGCGCATAGGGGTTCACCCAACTCAGGATCACCTCCAGAATAATCAGGCCGATGAAGCTGTACGCAATGGTATGCACCAAAGATAGCAGTGACAGCAACAGCCATGGTTCAACCGCAAACGCTGATCGCACGCCGAGTTGAATCGCAATCGCGACCAGCGTAATCAAACAGGCGCCCATCAGACTGGCCCAATCCTGTCCACCCAAGCCAGGTAGCGCGCGCCTGAGCGGTAGTACCAGCCAGTCGGTCAGGCGGAACATCAACTGCCCAAGCGAAAACGGTGGACGAACGCGCACCGCTTGCATCCAAAAACGGAACAGCATGAGTCCCGAAAGAATGGTCGCGACGGTATCGATGATCAGGTTGAGTATCGAGGAGAGCACGTTGAACCTTGTTGGCTGGTGGGCTTTCTAATTTGCAGGTCTGCCGGAACCACGCGCCATGTCCGACGAGCAGGGTGCGTGGATTTTGCCCGAAACTCTGGGCCAGCTCCAAACCGAAAAAAAACCGCTGCAGCCCTTAAGCCGACAGCGGTTTTTTCGCTCGGACCCTGTGCGAGCACCGAGCGGCAAGCGCTTATGGGCGCAGGCCTGTCGGAAACGGCCAGGCAGCCGCCGGGCTCAGGACCGTCGTGGCTGGCGCAGCAGGTGCGGGCGCTGGTGCAGGCGCTACCGGCGCGGGTACTGGCGCTGCCACTACCGGTTTCGCTACTGCTGCTGGCTTTTTCGGTGCAGCTTTTTTAGGTGCTGCTTTGCTGGGTGCTGCCTTCTTTGGCGCAGCCTTCTTCGGCGCCGCTTTTTTGGGCGCTGGCTTCTTGGCGACCACCTTCTTGGCTACCGGTGACTTGGCTGCCGCTTTCTTCACAACTTTTTTGGCGACGACTTTTTTCTTAGCAACGACCTTTTTCTTGGCCGCTGGCTTTTTGGGTGCCGCTTTTTTCGTTACCTTCTTCGCGACCTTCTTGGTCACTTTCTTGGCAGCCTTTTTCGCAACTGGCTTCTTGGCTACTTTTTTAGCGACTTTCTTCGCGACTTTCTTTGCAACCTTCTTCACTGCTTTTTTGGGCGCAGATTTCTTCGCGGCCTTTTTAGCGACTTTCTTGACTGCGGCCTTCTTCACGACTTTCTTGACTGCCTTCTTCGCTACGACCTTCTTCTTCGGAGCAGCCTTTTTGGCGACGACCTTTTTCTTGGCCGCCGGCTTCTTCTTTGCTGCTGGTTTTTTCTTCGCTGTTGCCATGACTTTCTCCTTCACGTGATCGCTATCACTCAGGTACAAGGTTAAAACCCGACCGGGCAAGCCGGCAGCAACGCCGGCGTCGGGATTCAGTTACAGAAAGGCCAACTCCTTTTTCAGGGAAAGGAAGCCCTTGCCCGGCACTTTCGGGCGCATCGGCGCAATCGAAAAAGTCAGGTCAGTGTGAGCTCTGTGCATCAGGTACGGCAGTGACCTTTCATATGACGCTCATTTATCAGCCAATCGTACAGGCGGGTAAATTACCCGCCCACCGTGTTCCAGCCATTAATCCCAACTCAGCGCACCACCGGTCTGGTACTCAATGACGCGCGTCTCGAAGAAGTTACGCTCCTTCTTCAGGTCAATCATCTCGCTCATCCAAGGGAAAGGATTGTCCTCATGCTCGAAAAGCGCCTCAAGACCGATCTGCGTCGCGCGACGATTAGCGATGAAACGCAGATAGCTCTTGAACATCGGCGCATTCAGTCCCAGCACGCCACGCGGCATTGTATCCTCGGCATAGCGATATTCCAACTCCACCGCCTTCAAGAACAGCGAACGAATCTCTTCCTTGAACGCTGGCGTCCACAGATGCGGGTTCTCGAGCTTGATAGTGTTGATCAGATCTATACCGAAATTGCAGTGCATGGACTCATCACGGAGGATGTACTGGTACTGCTCGGCAGCGCCCACCATCTTGTTCTGACGGCCCAGAGCCAGAATCTGGGTAAAGCCGACGTAGAAGAAAAGTCCCTCCATCATGCAGGCGAACACGATCAGCGACTTCAGCAACTGCTGGTCCGCCTCGACGGTCCCGGTCTGGAAGCTGGGATTGGTCAGAGTGTCGATGAACGGGATCAGAAATTCATCCTTGTCACGGATCGACTTCACCTCGTGATAGGCGTTGAAGATCTCGCCTTCGTCCAGACCCAGCGACTCGACGATGTACTGGTAGGCGTGGGTGTGGATCGCTTCTTCGAAGGCTTGGCGCAACAGATACTGGCGGCACTCAGGCGCGGTGATGAAGCGGTAGGTACCAAGCACAATATTGTTGGCGGCCAGCGAATCGGCAGTGACGAAAAAGCCGAGGTTGCGCTTCACCAAACGACGCTCGTCTTCGGTCAGGCCGTTCGGATTCTTCCACAGCTCGATATCGCGCTGCATGTTGATTTCCTGGGGCATCCAGTGATTGGCGCAGCCGGCCAGGTACTTGTCCCAGGCCCACTTGTACTTGAACGGTACCAGCTGATTAACGTCGGTCTGACCATTGATGATGCGCTTGTCGACCGCGTTAACACGGTTACTGGCATCCGCACGCGGTTCGGTGCGGGCGAGGATACCGGGATCCAGCGCTGCATCCGCCAAAGGCGCGAACGGCGGGGTCGGCATCACTGCCTGCAGGCGAGGCGCAGGTTGCGCGGTACGCGGGGCAACTGCCGCCGCTTCATCATCCCAAGAGAGCATGTTGTATTCCTTCTGGTGCGTGAGTCGTCAAGGATAGATGTTTATTACAGAATCGGCTTGAGCAGCATCTGTCTGCTCAAGCGCGTTAATGTTTACTGGCAAGCTTCGCATTCCTCGAAGCCCGGATCTCCGGGTCGGAGGTAGCAAGCTGCGCCGTCGGCAGCGGCGGCCGAAGCCGGCGGCATGTCGGCCGACACCGCATTGAGCGAACCCGTCTTGGTGGTTGACTTCTCAACATGGGTCGCTGCCATGGTACGCAGATAGTAGGTCGTCTTCAAACCACGCAACCAAGCGAGCTTGTAGGTCTCGTCCAGTCGCTTGCCGGAGGCGCCCGCCATGTAGATATTCAGCGACTGCGCCTGATCGATCCACTTCTGGCGGCGCGAGGCAGCCTCTACCAGCCAGCTCGGCTCAACCTCAAACGCGGTTGCATACAGCGCGCGCAGGTCTTCCGGGATACGGTCGATGCGTGCCAGGCTACCGTCAAAGTACTTGAGATCGGCGACCATCACTTCGTCCCACAGCCCGGCAGCTTTCAGGTCACGCACCAAGTATTCATTAATGTCGGTGAATTCGCCGGACAGGTTTGATTTGACGTACAGGTTTTGATAGGTTGGCTCGATACAGGCAGAGACGCCGATGATGTTCGAGATGGTTGCCGTCGGCGCGATGGCCACGCAATTCGAATTGCGCATGCCGTGGCGCTTGATACGCTCACGCAGCACCGGCCAGTCCATGGTCTCGGCAGTGTCGACTTCCAAATAACCGCCACGCTCTTCCGCCAGCAGTTTCAGCGAGTCCTGCGGCAGAATGCCACGATCCCACAACGAACCACGGTAAGAGCTGTAGGTACCACGTTCTTCGGCCAATTCAGTGGACGCCATATAGGCGTAGTAGCAGACCGTTTCCATCGAACGGTCAGCGAACTCCACTGCTTCTTTCGATGCGTACGGCAAACGCATCATGTGCAGGCAGTCTTGGAAGCCCATGATGCCCATGCCAACCGGACGGTGACGCAGGTTCGAGTCACGCGCCTTCTTCACCGAGTAGTAGTTGATGTCGATCACGTTATCCAGCATGCGCATCGCGATCTGAATCGTACGCTGCAGCTTGGCGTGGTCGAGCTTGCCATCTTTCATGTGCGCCGGCAGATTCACCGAGCCCAGATTGCAGACCGCGATCTCGCTCTCATTGGTGTTCAGCGTAATTTCGGTGCACAGGTTAGAGCTATGCACCACACCGACGTGCTGCTGTGGCGAGCGGATATTGCAAGGGTCTTTGAAAGTAATCCAAGGATGCCCTGTCTCGAACAGCATAGAGAGCATTTTGCGCCAGAGGTCGATCGCCTGTACTTTCTTGAATAACTTCATCTCGCCAGAAGCGCAGCGTGCCTCGTAGCGCAAGTAGGCTTCCTCGAACTTCTTGCCGTACAGGTCGTGCAGGTCAGGCACATCGGACGGGGAGAACAGCGTCCACTCACCTTTCTCCATCACACGCTTCATGAACAGATCGGGGATCCAGTTCGCAGTGTTCATGTCGTGGGTACGGCGGCGATCATCACCGGTGTTCTTGCGCAGATCGAGGAATTCCTCGATATCCATGTGCCAAGTCTCGAGGTATGCGCAGACCGCGCCCTTGCGCTTGCCACCCTGGTTGACCGCGACTGCGGTGTCGTTGACCACCTTCAGGAACGGCACAACGCCTTGCGATTTGCCGTTGGTGCCTTTGATGTGTGCGCCCAGCGCCCGCACCGGGGTCCAGTCATTGCCCAGGCCGCCCGCATACTTGGCGAGCAATGCGTTTTCTTTGATGGCTTCGTAGATGCCGTCAAGATCATCTGCAACCGTGGTCAGGTAGCAGGACGACAGCTGCGAGCGCTGCGTACCCGAGTTAAACAGAGTCGGCGTCGAGCTCATGAAATCGAAGCTCGACAACAAGTGATAGAACTCGATGGCGCGCGCTTCACGATTAATCTCATTCAGCGCCAACCCCATCGAAACGCGCATGAAGAATGCCTGCGGCATCTCAATACGGGTACCTTGCACATGCAAGAAATAGCGGTCATACAGTGTCTGCAGACCCAAGTAACCGAACTGCAGATCACGCTCCGGCAGCAACGCAGCCGCCAGCTTGGGGAGATCAAACTGCGCCAGCTTATCGTCTAACAGCTCAGCCTCGATGCCACGCTTGATGAAGCGCGGGAAGTAGTCGATGTACGCCTCTTTGGCGTCGGCCTGCGCTACCTCGCGACCAAATACCTCTTTGCGAATCGTGTGCATTAGCAGACGTGCGGTGACCTGGCTGTAAGCCGGATCTTTTTCCATCAACGCACGCGCGGCAAGAATCGCCGACTTGTACAACTCTTCCACCGGCACGCCGTCGTACAGATTGCGCACGGTCTCATGAAGGATTGCATCAGCATCGACGTGCTGCTCCAAGCCGATGCACGCAGCGCTGATCATTTTCATCAGCTTGTCGTGATCGAGAGCGACACGCTGGCCGTCGACGTCGATCTGGATAGTAGCGTGCGGCTCGGTCGCCGCCTTGGCCTGCTGCTGCTGCGCACGCTCTTCCTGCCGCTTGGCGCGGTACAACACATAAGCACGCGCCACATCATGCTCGCCCGAGCGCATCAGCGCGAGTTCGACTTGATCTTGAACGTCCTCGATATGGAAGGTACCGCCAGCAGGCTGACGACGCATCATCGCGCCCACCACGCCCTGCGTAAGCTGCTCAACCAGTTCGCGCACACGCGCTGAAGCAGCACCTTGACCGCCATTCACCGCGAGGAAGGCCTTGGTCATCGCGATTGAAATCTTGGACGGCTCAAAACCGACCACTGCTCCGTTACGCCGGATGATCCGGTAATCGGACAGCGCCGCCGTCTGGGCGGCTGTGGAGGGCGCGAGCGCGGGAGCGACGGGCACGAACTCGGGCAAGGCCTTGCCGGAAGTATCCTGGGATGTAAGCACTGCGCCTCCTGAAAAAAACGCCGGATTCGGCGATCCGGTTGTTTGAGCTATGCCGGGTGATATCCCGACACTGTTATCGATTTTCCCCAATCCGATACCGCGCACCCTGAAGATGCCGGCACAGCTTGGAGAAATGTTTACTGCTGATGGGCTCCGACCAATCCCGATTTTGCTCGGAATGTTCCGAAAAACAGCGGTCGCACTTGTGATGCTTGGTCGGATCAGTTGGAACGCTTTGCCACTATATCTAGTGGATTAGCGGCAAGCAGGTACTAATTGTAGTGCTCAAGCGGTCAACTTGCAACCGGTATTTAAGCTGACTCAAGTAGGAAAACTTACTATTCGGCCTACTTTCGAATCAGCCACCTGATCTACTTTTTGCAGCGCCGCGAGCGCACCATGAAAGTGCGCCCAATCGAAACAGGGCCCAGGATCGGTCTTGCGTTCAGGCGAAATATGTTGGTGACCGCACACATCGGCAATCGGATGCGCGCGTAGCAGCGCTGCGGTGACCGCCGCTAGCGTTGCATATTGCGCATCGCAATAATCGTCGGTATCCGTGCCTTCCATTTCGATCCCGATCGAAAAATCATTACACCGCTCACGGCCATTGAAATTCGACGCGCCTGCGTGCCAGGCGCGGTCAAGGGTGGAAACGAACTGCAGCAACTCCCCGTCACGCCGAATCAGAAAGTGGGCCGAAACCTGCAGGCCTCTCAACTGCGCAAAGTAAGGATGCGCGTCGCAATCGAGCCGATTAGCGAACAGATCCTCGATATAGCGCCCGCCAAACTCGCCGGGTGGCAGGCTGATGTTGTGTACCACCAGCAGGCTAATCTCGGTGCCTTCGGGACGCGCATCGAAATTGCCGCACTCGCCGCGCCGCGCATTGCGGCACCAACCTGCGTCGTCGATGGAATAGCTTGATTCAGTCATACTCATGGATGGCCAGTCGTTGCATGCGGTATCTCAACTGCCGCAAGCTTATCCCAAGCAGTTGCGCGGCCTGGGCCCGCTGAAAACGCGCCTGACGCAAAGCACGTCTGAGTAGGGCTCGCTCCACCACGCACAGGTGGGCCGGCAAACTGAGCGGCAACGCTACATCGGCATGAACGGGAAGCACTGCCGATGAATGAACTGAATTCAAGCGCAGCGCAGGTTCAAACTGCAAATCCTCCGCCTCAATCATCTGGTCCGGCACCAAGGCCAGCGCGCGCTCGAGGATATTCTCGAGTTCACGCACATTCCCCGGGAAATCATGGGCGCACAGCCGCGCCATGGCAGCGGCAGATAACTTCGGCTGATGATCCCCGGCCAATCTGTTCAAGATGGCGGTACACAACAGGGGAATGTCTTGGCGGCGATCGCGCAATGTCGGCAGCCGCAACTCAATCACCTGCAAGCGGTAGTACAAGTCTTGACGGAACTCGCCACGCCGCACGGCATCCGAGAGATCACGATTGGTCGCCGACACAATCCGGACGTCAACCATCTCCTCGCGCTGACCGCCCAGCTTACGAACGCTGCGCTCTTGCAGTGCGCGCAACAGCTTCACCTGCATCGATGGCGGTAGTTCCGCCACCTCATCAAGAAATAGCGTACCGCCATGCGCCGCCTGAAAAAAACCGCTACGTTCTTCGTGAGCACCGGTAAAAGCACCGCGTCGGTGGCCGAAAAACTCCGATTCCATCAGCGCCTCGGGAATTGCGCCGCAATTCACTGCGATGAAAGGATGCGAGTGACGCCGACTATGGGCGTGCAAGTCACGCGCCGCGAGTTCCTTGCCGCTACCGGACTCACCGACAATGGCCACTGCGGCCTCACTGTCAGCAATCCGCAGAATTTGTTCGCGTAATGCGCGCATGGAAGGCGCTTCGCCAATCAGGCGAAAACGGGGCGAAGTCGACGGGGATGCGGAATAGGGGCGCAACATGCACTCGGCAAACAGCGAAAACGCGCAAGGGTAAGCGAATGAGGCGCTCGGCGCACCTGCGTGCGCGATGAATGCAACAGATCGGTTCTGCATCACCGCTAGTCACCAACAGGCTGATGAGGTGTAGCTTGGCTAGGCCCGGCTAAGCGCACGGCAAAATCTGAGGTTGTTTTTGATGCGGAAGGCTTAGCTGCCCGAATGGCGCAAGCGATGCTCGTTGCTACAGAAATGCAGTGCACCCGTACCTTGCACGGATTCGGACAGAGGCAGGTGGATTCCGCAATGGGCGCAAGCCACCATCTTTTCTGTGGATGCAGCGGCCTCCGACGCCTGATCGGTTGGTGCTGATGCTTCCTGCGACGGAGATGTTGGCTGCGATTTCTTGTTCAAGTACCAGCGCCAGCCGAGATACAGCAGTACCGCCCACAGCAAGTATTTCACATCATGCCCCGATGCAGCACGACCTCCAGCACGAAGCGACTACCCACATAGGCCAACAGCAAGGTGCCAAAACCGGTCAGCACAAACGACAGGGCGGTCTTGCCGCGCCAGCCGCGCCACTGCCGGCCAGTGAGCAGCGCGCCAAACACTAGCCAAGAGAGCAGCGTGAATACCGTCTTGTGCTCGAAGCGGAATGGTTTGCCGAAAACGTGCTCGGAGAAGAAGATGCCGGATATCACGGTGAGCGTCAGCAACACAAAGCCGATCGTGATCATGCGAAACAGCAAGCGCTCCATGGTCAGCAGCGGCGGCAAGCGGTCGAGCGCGCCCAAAAACCAACCGCGATGAGTGTCCGGTGCAGTGAGTGAGTGCAAGCGAGACTCCTGCATTGCCATCAGCACCGCCTGAAATGAGGCAATCGTCAGTGCACCATAGGCCAGTGTTGAGAGCGCGATATGCCAGGAGAACAGTGGCGTCTTGCCCGCCAGCGGAATCAGGCTACCGGGAAATGCGAGCGGCAATACGGCGACTGCAGCGGCACTCGGGAGCACCAATCGACGCAGACCATCCACCGCGCGCTGGCGGTTCTCCAACCAGTACGCAGCCACCGATAACCACAAGGCTGCGGACAGCATGATGGCGAAGCCCATGCGCAAGAAATCCGGCTCGATCGCAATCAGCGCCAAAGCGAATCCGTGCAAGCACCATGCAACCAAGGTACCGATCGCGACGACACTGCGGCGCTGCTCCGGTAACAGTGCACAGATCAGATACAGCAGCGCCGCGGCCGGGATCACGAAGACTTGCATGGCTTGAGTGTACACCATGGCCCACCAGGATCTGCCAAGGCGCTAAGGTAAAATCAAGCGGCGATACCCTTTACAAACACCGTGCTTTTGCTGGCGCGACACTGATCCAACCCTCCTTACCCCCATGCTCAATAATCTTACTCAGCGCCTGTCGAAAGTGGTCAAGACCATGCGCGGCGAAGCGCGACTGACTGAGTCGAACACCGCCGACATGCTGCGCGAAGTCAGGCTCGCCTTGTTAGAAGCGGATGTCGCGCTGCCGGCAGTGCGCGACTTCATCGCCAAAGTCAAAGAGAAAGCGCTGGGCGAAGAAGTGATCGGTTCGCTGACACCCGGCCAAGCGTTGGTGGGCGTGGTGCATGATGAACTGGCCAAGCTGATGGGGGCCGATCTCGGGCCTGACGCTGCGCAATTATCATTTGCAACGCAGCCTCCCGCCATCATCCTGATGGCAGGTCTGCAAGGTGCGGGCAAGACCACGACCGTCGGCAAGCTCGCGAAATACCTGCAAGAACAGAAGAAGAAAAAAGTACTGACCGTCTCTACCGACATCTACCGGCCCGCCGCCATCGGTCAGCTGGAGACCGTTACCGCACAAGTGGGCGCAGACTTTTTCCCGTCGCAGGCTTCTCAAAAACCCGTCGACATCGCACTCGCTGCGGTCGATTGGGCGAAGAAGCATCACCATGAAGTTCTGCTGATCGATACCGCCGGTCGGCTTGGTATCGATGAAATGATGATGGCCGAGATCAGCGCGCTGCACGCAGCAGTCAAGCCGATCGAAACGCTATTCGTGGTCGATGCCATGCTGGGGCAAGACGCCATTAACACGGCGCGTGCATTTAATGAAGCCCTGCCACTGACAGGCATCGTACTCACCAAACTGGATGGCGACGCGCGCGGTGGCGCCGCGCTATCGGTACGCCATATCACCGGCAAACCAATAAAGTTTGCGGGTGTCGCGGAGAAGCTCGACGGATTAGAAGCCTTCGATCCATCCCGCATGGCCAACCGCATAATGGGCATGGGCGATATTCTCGCGCTCGTCGAAGAGGCGAAGAAAGGGGTTGATCTTGCCGCTGCGCAGGATCTTGCCCAGAAAATCAAGGTTGGCGGCAAGTTCGACCTGAACGACTTCAAGGCGCAAATCTCTCAAATGAAGAAGATGGGCGGCCTGTCCGGCCTGATGGACAAGCTGCCGTCGCAGCTGCAGCAGGCAGCCACCGGCGCGAATATGGGGCAAGCCGAGAAGCAGGTTCGCCGCATGGAGGGCATCATCAATGCCATGACCCCGCAAGAACGCGCAAAACCTGAGCTGATCAAGGCGTCGCGCAAGCGTCGTATCGCCGCCGGTGCCGGCGTTCAGGTGCAGGAAGTGAACCGTATGCTGAGCCAATTCGACCAAATGCAGTCGATGATGAAGAAGTTCAAAGGTGCCGGCATGATGAAAATGATGCGCGGTATGAAGGGTATGCTGCCCGGTCTGCGCTAACGCCCCGCCCACCCCGCTCACTGTCCCGCACACTAAGCGTCTAGTTGGTCCTGTCGTCGAAGATGATTTTTCGCTCTGCTTCAGAGGGAAAAATCCTTCGATTCCCCCTAAAAAACACTTGCATCAGAAACAAAACCCTAAGACCATTGGCGCTGCGTTGATTAGCGCAATTTTTGACCATGAAAGTAAAGGAGGTTCATCAATGGCTACAGCCAAAAAAGCAGCAGCGAAGAAAAAGCCTGCCGCGAAAAAGCCAGCAGCAAAGAAAGTCGTAGCGAAGAAGGCAGTTGCCAAGAAGGCCCCTGCAAAGAAAGTCGCCGCGAAAAAGCCAGCAGCAAAGAAAGTGGTAGCGAAGAAAGCGCCTGCTAAAAAAGCACCCGCCAAAAAAGCAGTTGCGAAGAAAGCAGCGAAGAAGACCACCGCTCGCAAGCCGAACGCAGCCTTCATGAAACCAATGACACCTTCCGCAGCACTGGCCGCCGTTATTGGCGCAAACCCGTTGCCGCGTACCGATGTCACCAAGAAGGTCTGGGACTACATCAAGAAGCACAAGCTGCAAGACGCTGTAAACCGTCGCAACATCAACGCCGACGACAAGCTGAAAGCCGTCTTTAACGGCAAGAAGACTGTCTCGATGTTCGAGATGACCAAACTCATCTCTGGCCACTTGAAGTAAGCTTCAGGGACCGAACAAAAACGCCCGCAATACTGCGGGCGTTTTTGTTTTCAGGCCAAGCTGGGCGCTAAACCCGCTGAAGATTGAGGCAAAGACGGCGACACCAGCCGCCAAGGGTTGTCTGCCAAGTTTTAGTTGGCCTTGTTGTAGTTCTCTATTGCGCGCGCCAAATCACGGTACTCCTCACAGGCAGTCCCGCAAATTCCCTCCAAGGCCACCAGGTGCTCCGCTGCTTTTTCGGGCTGCTTCGCCTTTAGATAAGCCTCGCCAATATACTCATGCGCGCCGCGATGCTTGGGATCGATCCGCAGCGCTTCTTTATAGTGCATGAAAGACTTATCCAGATCGCCGAGGTTCCGATAAGCGTAGCCGAGGTTATTTTGAACATCGGCATTCCCCTTCATCTGCTGCGCCGCCTTGGTAAACGACTCCACTGCAGCCTTCCAGTCACGCCGGCCAATTGCCTTGGTGCCGGCCACAAAGTCGGCATTCTCTTTGTTGGCGGCGGGGGTCGTCGCGACCGAATTCGCCATTAAATTTGGTGACACGCTTGCCAGCGCCAAAACAAGCATCAGCTTCTTCATTACGTGCTCCTAAAAAACGTTCGACCTACAGCGAGGGTGCAGAAGGGAGTTCGGACTGCATGCAGTCCGCCTGCGGAACGATAACTGGCTTGCAAGCCAGTGCGCGCCCTGCAAGGGCTCTCAGCAGCGCCAGCGACCTTTTTTAGCATGTCTAGTGTTGCCAGCGTCGCAAGGCGGCCCTAACCGCATTCGGATACTCTGACTTACCTCTGCTTCCATTGTAGCGGCCAAGTGCGAGGAACAGATCGCCGCGCTCGAGATCCAGGTACATGCGCAGTATCGAGCAACCGTAGCGCAGATTGGTCTGCATGTGGAATAGCTTCGCGGGTTGGCCATCGCCGATGACACGCGTCCAGAAGGGCATCACCTGCATATAGCCGCGGGCACCGGCGCTGGAAATTGCGTATTTTCGGAATCCGGACTCGACCTGAATCAAGCCCAACACCAGACCCGGCTCCAAGCCGGCGCGACGCGACTCGTACCAAACGGTTTGCAAAAACTCGCTACGCACCATAGCGTCTGGCATCCGACTCTGTAGTCGCACTGACATCACAGCAGACCACTGGCGCCATGCGTCTCGATCTGCATCATTGGTGAATCCAAGCTGCGGCGGACGTGGATCGCTGATGGCGCGCGATAATGCGACGCGCACTGAATCAGCCAGCGCCTCCTCTTTCTGATTGCCTGCCTGAGAACTCAGGCAAGCACTCAACAACAGCACACCAAGCAGCCAGCGGGCCACACCTGTTGGCGAGCGCTCGCTGCGCATGGCGATCAGGCGAGTTTCGCTTTCAAGAATTCGGTCATTTGCGCACGCGGCACATTGGTCGCGGTTGAATCGCGCCGGCCCTGATATTCGAGCTGACCATCTTTCAGCCCACGCTCTCCAATCACGACCCGATGCGGCACCCCGATCAACTCCCAATCGGCAAACATCACGCCCGGTCGTTCGCCGCGGTCGTCGAGCATGACGTCGACACCCGCCTGCTGCAAAGCTGCATACAGCTCATCGGCAGCGGCTTTAACCGCTTCGCTGCGGTCATAACCAAGCGGGCAAAGTACTACCTCGAACGGTGCGATGGATGCTGGCCAGATGATGCCTTTGTCATCAAAATTCTGCTCAATGGCAGCCCCCAGGATGCGGGTAATGCCAATACCGTAGCAACCCATCTGCATGAGCTGTGGCTGTCCCTTTTCATCGAGGTAGGTCGCCTTCATGTCTTGCGAGTAGCGCGTGCCGAGCTGGAATACATGCCCGACCTCGATCCCTCTTTGAATCTCGAGCACACCTTTTCCATCAGGCGAGGGATCGCCAGCCACCACGTTGCGAATATCAGCGACCAATGGCTCGGGCAGATCACGACCCCAGTTGGCGCCGGTGTAGTGAAAACCTTCCTCATTCGCACCGCAGACAAAGTCGCTCATGATGGCAACGCTGCGATCGGCCACCACCTTCACCGGTTTGATCGTGCCAATGGCACCGAGATAACCGGGCTTGCAGCCGAAGTGTTCAACAATCTCTGCTTCACTGGCAAAGCGGAACGGACCAATACCAGGGAGCTTGCTGGCCTTCACCTCGTTTAGCTCATGATCACCGCGCAGCAGCAGTAACCATATCTCGCGTCGACCCTCTTCCTGCTCAACCGACAGCACAATGGATTTCACCGTCTGCGTCAATGGCAAGCCAAGTAAGGCAGCCACGTCCTCGCAACGCTCTTTGCCGGGGGTAGCGGTTTTGGTGAGCTGCTGTGTTGGGGCTGCGCGTGCGGTCGTCGGTGGCAGCGCCTCGGCCGCTTCGATATTGGCGGCATAGTCGGACGTGGGACAGTAGACCAGCGCGTCCTCGCCCGTATCGGCGATCACGTGAAATTCCTGCGAACCCGAGCCACCAATAGCGCCGTTATCCGCTGCTACCGCACGGAAGGTCAAGCCAAAGCGTTGAAAAATCCGGGTGTAGGCATCCACCATTAAGGCGTAAGAGCGCTGCAATCCCTCGACATCGCGATCAAACGAGTAAGCGTCTTTCATGGTGAACTCGCGCCCACGCATCAAGCCAAAACGTGGGCGACGCTCATCACGAAACTTGGTCTGGATGTGATAAAAGTTGACGGGCAGTTGGCGGTAAGACTTGATCTCACTGCGGGCAATATCCGTCACTACCTCTTCGGAGGTCGGCTGCATGGCGTAGTCACGCCCATGGCGATCTTTGAGTCGCAGCAGTTCGGGCCCCATCTTCTCCCAGCGTCCGGTCTCTTGCCACAGCTCGGCGGGTTGCACCAGCGGCATCAGCAGCTCGATGGCGCCGGCGCGGTCCATCTCTTCGCGCACGATGTGCTCCACCTTGCGGATCACGCGCAGGCCGATTGGCAAATAGTTGTAAATACCTGAGCCTAATCGCCGGATCATGCCAGCGCGCAGCATCAACTGGTGGCTGATGATCTCGGCATCGGCGGGCGCTTCTTTTAGGGTGGAGATAAAAAATCGGGAGGCGCGCATGAGAAAAAATTTTTAAAAAGAGAGGGTTATAATCTGATGCAATTCTAAAGTATTCGCGAGCGCACGCCGCGCGGATCGCAGCACCCTGGCACCGTCCACCTTCCCTGTACGGAATGTTCAGTGCCGCCGCGACCGCGACGCGCCGCTCGCAAACCATTCGAGGTGGAACATGCTGGACCGTGAAGGCTATCGCCCGAACGTCGGCATCATCCTGCTGAATCACCAGAACGAGGTCTGGTGGGGCAAGCGGGTGCGTGAACATTCGTGGCAATTCCCGCAAGGCGGCATCAAGCACGGTGAGACGCCGGAGCAGGCCATGTACCGTGAGCTCGAAGAAGAAGTCGGGCTGCGCGCCGAGCATGTCAAGATCATCGGTCGTACACGTGACTGGTTACGGTATGACGTGCCTGATCATTTTATCAAGCGTGAAGTACGCGGCCATTATCGTGGACAGAAGCAGATCTGGTTCCTGCTTCGCATGATCGGCCGCGACACCGATGTCAATCTGCGCATCTCCGAACACCCAGAGTTCGATGCTTGGCGTTGGCACGAGTACTGGGTGCCGCTCGATGTCGTGATCGAGTTCAAGCGGGAGGTGTACTTGAAAGCCTTGCAGGAATTGTCGCGTTTTCTGCGCCCGGCGCAAACTCCCAGGCGCATTTCACGCGGGCCGGGCGCTTCCTCGGTAGTCGATTCGACTATCGATTCGACTATCGATTCGACTATCGATTCGACTATCGATCCGCCCATCAATCTGTCCGAACCGAACCGCCAATGAAAACTATGGCTCTCCGCCGACTCACGCTGGTACTCAGTTGCTGTTGGTGCTTCAACGTCACTGCCGGTCTGCTCAGCGATGATGAGAACAAAGCGCCACCGAAAGAAGAAAGCGCGCTCGTGCTGCCGGCGCCACCAAAATCCGAAGATCTGCTGCGCTACACGGTTAGCACAAGTGCATCGATGACATTTGCCATAGATGCGAAATCGGTGAGCGTTGGGGACGATCAGATCGTACGCTATAGCAGCGTGATCATCAGTTCGAGTGGGGCGAAAAATATCAGTTACGAAGGCATTCGCTGTACGACGGCAGAACGCAAGCTGTTCGCGACAGGTCGTGCGGATGGTAGCTGGAATACGCTGCCTGGTGCAGAGTGGCGCCTTATCTCAAGTGCGGGTGCCAATAGCTATCAGGCGACGCTGTTCAAGGAGTTTTTCTGTGATGGTGAATCAGTGGCAGGCAAAACATCAACGATCATCGATCGTATTCGCCGCAAGAAGCCACTTCGCTAAAGCGCGAAAACCACTACATCCCCGCTTGCGCCAAAACTATCCTGCAGTAGCTAGCGCAATTCAAAACGTGCCATTCTGGCGAGGGCAGGAATACAGTAACTGTGTGCGTGGTAGTCACAGAAGAACGAGATTGTCTCGGTGAATCAACTCATCCTCATCCACATACCCAAGAATCGCTGCAATCTCTGAAGATGGCTTGCGCAAAATTCTGCGCACTTCCGCACTGGGGTAATTGCAGATACCGCGCGCAATGGCGCGGCCCTCACCATCAACGCAAGTGACCACATCGCCGCGCCCGAAATCTCCCGCCACACCAACCACACCAATCGGCAGCAAGGACTTGCCCTCACGCGCGATCTTTTGTACCGCGCCAACGTCCAGCACTAACTGACCTGCGGTCTTGAGGTGATCAGCCATCCACTGCTTACGCGCTGTTAGCCGAGCAGTCGGCGCGATGAGTTGGGTGCCTATCATTTCGCCCTGTGCAAGGCGCACCAGGACATGCTCTTCACGCCCCCAAGCGATGACGGTATGAGCGCCCGAGCTTGCCGCGCGACGTGCGGCGAGGATCTTGGTCAGCATGCCGCCACTACCAATACCGGTACCGGCGCCTCCAGCCATAGTCTCAAGCTTGGGGTCACCGGCCGTGGCCTCGCTAACGAATTTTGCATCGGGCTGCTTACGCGGATCAGCGGTATACAAACCCTTTTGATCGGTCAAAATAATCAGGGCATCAGCCTCGATCAAGTTAGCAACCAAGGCACCGAGCGTGTCATTGTCACCAAACTTGATCTCATCAGTCACCACGGTATCGTTCTCGTTAATCACCGTGATCACGCCCAGTTCGAGCAAGGTAAACAGCGTCGAACGTGCGTTGAGATAACGCTCCCGATCTGCCAAATCCGCATGAGTCAGCAGTACCTGCGCCGTGCGCAGACCATGTGAGCGGAAACTGGTTTCATAAATCTGGGCCAAACCCATTTGGCCAACTGCTGCACAGGCCTGCAGTTCATGAATACCGGTCGGACGCTTGTCAAACCCCAAGCGCTGCATGCCCTCGGCAATTGCGCCTGAACTAACCAGTACTACCTGCTTGCCCATTTGCCTCAGCTGCGCAATTTGATCGGCCCATTTTGTAATCGCGGCATGGTCCAATCCACGGCCCTCATTCGTCACGAGCGAAGAGCCCACTTTGACAATGACACGCTGTGCCGACTGGATAACGGAAGACATGAGGAAGCTTGCTGATGTAATGAAGAAAACTCAGTCGTGCAATTTAAAGCGTGGATCGTCGGCGTCAATACTGTGGATACCAAGTGCTTCTTCCGCGATACCAGTCTGCGCGCGCTGCTCTTGCTCGCGCTGAGTCGCAAGGTAGTCGTAGATATCCGTCACCAGCGCATCACAACCCTCACGTGTCAGCGCCGATATGCGAAACACAGGACCCTTCCAACCGAAGCGCTTGACGAAATCTTTTACGCGCTGTTCGCGCTCATCATCCGACACCATATCAAGCTTGTTCAGCACGAGCCAGCGCGGTTTTTCAAACAGGGTCTGGTCGTATTTCTTCAATTCCTTGACAATGGCCTTGGCTTCTTTGACCGGATCGACAGTCGTGTCAAAGGGCGCCAAATCTACAATATGCAGCAACAAGCCCGTGCGCTGCAGATGCCTCAAGAACTGCACCCCGAGCCCGGCGCCGTCGGCAGCGCCTTCAATCAAGCCGGGGATATCTGCAATCACAAAACTCTTCTCATGACTGACTCGCACAACACCGAGGTTGGGGTGTAAGGTCGTGAATGGGTAGTCAGCAATCTTGGGACGCGCGTTTGATACCGCAGCGATGAAGGTCGACTTCCCCGCATTGGGCATGCCGAGCAAGCCTACGTCAGCCAACACTTTCAGCTCGAGTTGCAGCTCGCGCCGCTCGCCCTCTTTACCATCGGTTTTTTGGCGTGGCGCACGATTGGTCGATGACTTGAAATGGATATTGCCCCAACCACCTTCGCCGCCTTTGGCCAGCAGCGCTATCTGTCCATGTTCGGTGAGGTCGGCGATGATTGCGCCATCGTTCAAATCGGTCACTAGGGTACCGACCGGCATGCGCAAATAAATGTCATCTGCACCTTTGCCATAGCAATCCGCACCACGGCCATTCTCGCCATGCTTGGCGCGATGAAGCTTAGCGTAGCGGTAGTCAACCAGAGTATTAATATTGCGGTCCGCAATGGCATGAATGCTGCCTCCGCGTCCGCCATCGCCACCATCCGGACCACCGAATGGGCGGAATTTTTCACGGCAAAACGAGGCCACGCCGTTGCCGCCATCACCAGCGACAACTTCGATCCGGGCTTCGTCAATGAACTTCATGATGTGCCGTTCTGCATTCCGTATAAATTAAAAAGGCCCTGCAATTGGCAGAGCCTTTTGAGGGGAACTGCCTGCGACTCAGGCCGGAACGACCGTCACCAAGTGACGCTTCATCGGGCCTTTGGTTACAAACTGAACCGTGCCGTTGATCAGCGCGAACAGCGTGTGGTCTTTGCCGATACCCACGTTCTCACCCGCGTGCAACTTAGTGCCGCGTTGACGAACGATGATGCCACCCGCATTGATGCTTTGACCACCGTAGACTTTAACGCCCAGTCGCTTCGACTCGGAATCGCGGCCGTTACGCGTAGTGCCGCCGCCTTTTTTATGTGCCATGTGATGCTCCTGATTCGGTAGAGAGTCTGGTTGGCTTAGCCGTTAACCGAGACAATTTGCAATTCGGTGTAGTTCTGCCGATGGCCCTGACGCTTTTGGTAGTGCTTGCGTCGGCGCATCTTGAAGATCTTCACTTTGTCGTGGCGACCATGCGCCACTACCGTCGCCAGCACCTTGGCACCTTGAACCAGCGGCGTACCAAATTTAATGGTTTCGCCAGCGCCCACTGCGAGCACTTGATCCAGAGTGATTTCGGAGCCGATGTCTGCCGGTATCTGTTCTATTTTCAGTTTTTCACCAGCAGCAACTTTGTATTGCTTGCCGCCGGTTTTTATGACCGCGTACATGGGAACCTCGTCGATGAATTTTCAGAAAACGCCCGGCGCTGGAGTACGCCGAGATGCGGCCTAACCCGCTGCGGCTGGAAAAGCTTGCCAAATCGGGAAAACCTCAAATTATACATGGACTTAGCCCCAGGGTCAAAACTTGGGTTGCCATCGTATAATCGTTGCCCGTTTCCCCTAACCCAAGCCCCCCGTGTCAACTGCAGACTCCTCCCTCAGCAACCCGCTTGCCCTGATCGCCGACGACATGCGCGCGGTGGACGCCGCCTTGCGGGGCCAGTTGCACTCGGAGGTCCCGCTGGTGAGGCAGATTGCCGACTACATCATCAGTGCCGGTGGCAAGCGGATTCGCCCGGCCTTGGTGCTGCTGATGGCCAATGCCTGGGGCTATCGGGGCGAGGAGCAGTACAAACTGGCGGCGGTCATCGAGTTTATCCATACCGCCACCCTGCTACATGACGACGTCGTCGACGAGTCAGCGCTGCGCCGGGGTAGCAAAACTGCTAACGCCGTGTTCGGTAACGCAGCCTCGGTGTTGGTGGGCGACTTTCTGTACTCGCGCGCGTTCCAAATGATGGTGTCGGTGAACAATATGCGAGTCATGCAGATTCTGGCCGATGCCACCAATGTGATCGCCGAAGGCGAGGTGCAACAGTTAATGAATATGCATGATCCGGATGTCACCGAGGAACGGTACTTGAATGTGATTCGCTCGAAGACAGCCAAACTGTTCGAGGCCGCTGCAGAACTTGGTTGCCTGATATCGGGCGCGCCGGAAACCCAAATCAGCGCCGCCGCCGAGTATGGCCGCTCACTCGGTACCGCGTTTCAGCTGATTGATGATGTGCTTGATTACTCGGGCGACGCAAATGCCATCGGCAAAAACGTCGGCGATGACCTGCGCGAAGGCAAGCCGACTCTGCCGCTGATCTATTTGATCCAGCATGGCAGCGCACCGCAGCGCGAACTCGTGCGCGCTTGTATCGCCAACGGGGATGAGGCCCATTTTGATGAAGTGCTGGCCGCGATCACACACTCCGGCGCACTGGACTACACCCGCCAATGTGCGGAAGCGGCGCGTGATCGCGCCAAAACATCAATCTCGGCTTTCCCGGACAGCCCTGGAAAAGACGCGCTTTCTGCACTGGCAGATTTTGCGGTTGAGCGCGACCGCTGAGCCACCAAGCAATCGTCGACCCGCGGTCGACAATCATATGAGCAAGGCCAAAATCTGCTCAGGATCGCATCTACGAATGGCGTTCTGTTTGTCTCTGGTGCAACTGTTTTGATATACTCCGCGCCCTCGTTGTTGGCGACCGCGCGTCGATTGACGCGACAGTTTCCCGCGCTAACAGCTTGTTTCGGGGTGTAGCTTAGCCTGGTAGAGCGCTACGTTCGGGACGTAGAGGCCGGAGGTTCGAATCCTCTCACCCCGACCACTGTCAAGCGCTCTCGCCCGTCATCAACCGAACCATCATCGCTGGGTTTAACGTATCACTTTTCGCTCAACTCACCCCGTGCCGCTCGGCTTCGCCAACAAGAACTAATCTCTGCCTAGTCCATTCGTAGCGGCACCCAATGGCGTTTGGTGCCACTATCTCGAAGAACGCCGAACAAGCTTCTCTTAATTCGGCTACGCTATCCATAGGCGGTGGAATGGCCTGCTCAATTAGTGCCATAGGTGCAGCCAGCAATTGCCGCACTGTTTTTCTGCTCTGACCTGCGCCAGTTTTTATCTACCCAAATTTATCTTTCTGAACACGTCATGAACTCATATTTACTTTACTTAACGCTGACGTTGACTCTTGTTCTAACTGGGTGCGCCAACTACGCGCCGTCCAGCGACCTGGTTGGCGCATCGCGCGATGTCTTGACAACCCGTATGGGCCAGCCTGAACGCGAAGTTTCGAAGCAGGGATATAAAGAGCTTCATTTCCCAAGAGGCCCTGCAGGCAGCCACACCTATTTTGTACGCATCGACGAAAACGACCGTGTGTTGGGCTGGGACCAAGTACTCACTGAATCCCAATTTAGCCGAATCACGCCCGGCATGACGGAACAGCAGGTCATCGATACGATTGGCATAACAAAGATTGTGCACGGACTTGCACTTAGCCGAGGATATGTCTGGCATTACCGCTTTGAGACGACACAATGTAAATCTTTTGTTATTGAGTTCACGCCAGAAAATTTAGTCCGAGATGCCGGATACCGCATTCGCAGCGGCCGACGGTGCAAGCAGGTTGGGATGTAAGTAGAAAGTCACCGCGGGTGCGCTGTCATAGCCCCTATCGAAGTTGGCTCAGTGCAAAGCTCACGAGCGACTGACATAAAGGAAATTCCGTCTATCTATATAATCTTCGTTGGTTATCGCTGACCCCGCCGCCATGGACACCATCCCCCTGTGGGTACAATTCGTCGCGCTGATCGCGCTCGTTTGTTCCTCAGCTTTTTTTTCAATTTCAGAAACAGCCTTGATGGCGTTGAACCGTCATCGCATCAAGCACCTCGCGCGCCGAGGCTCTCGCATGGCGCAGACGACCCTGTGGCTACTGGATCATACTGATCGGATGCTTTCCCTGATTCTGATCGGGAATACCCTGATCAATGCGCTGATTACCGCACTTGTAACCTCTATTGCGATCTCGGCCTTCGGCAACAACCAAGAGGTCATCACCATTGCGACAGCAGTCGTCGCGTTTTTCTTGATTGTATTTGCCGAGATAACACCCAAAGTGATCGGCGCCACCTACCCTGAAAGAATTGCACTACCAGCGTCTTTCCTAATCAAGCCGCTGATACTCATTGGTAAACCCGCGATCTGGTTTGTGAACCTCTTCGTGCGCGGCTTACTGTCGCTTCTTCGAATTCGCACCGGGTCGGACGTACGTGACGTGAGGCTTTCACCGGACGAGTTACGCTCGATGGTTTTAGAAAGCGGCAATTTCATTCCAGTGAAACATCGAAGCATCTTGCTCAATCTGTTTGATCTTGAGCGGGTCACTGTTGAAGATGTGATGACACCGCGTTCGCAAGTCGAGTCACTTAATTTATCGGTTGCTGTCGATGAGGTAAAGCACCAACTCACAACCTGCTATCACAACAAGCTGCTGGTTCATGACGGCGAAATCAATAAAATCGTCGGCATTCTCCACGTGCGTAAGGCGATGGCATTACTTAATCAAGTTGACGAGCTGACCGTCGAGCATTTCCGTGAACTACTTACGCCACCTTATTTCATACCACCAGAGACGGATCTATTTACGCAGCTGCAGTATTTTCAAGAGAATCAGGAACGTCTGGCGGTCATCGTCGATGAGTATGGCGAGGTGCAAGGTCTGGTGACTTTAGACGACATTATTGAAGAGATGGTCGGTGAATTCACCACTTCAACGCCGGGAGCCACAAGGGCCGACCAATTCGATTGGGATAAAAAAGGGGAATGTCTGCTGGAAGGCTCGATCTCACTGCGTGATATCAATAAGCGCCTCGACCTGAATCTACCAATAGATGGGCCAAAAACACTGAATGGTCTTTTGCTCGAGTTACTTCGAGAGATACCCGAGGCTTCGGTCTGCTTGAAGATTTCCGACTGCGTGATCGAGATCGTTCAAGTACAAGAGCAAGTAATAAAAATGGTGAAGCTTTATAGACCGGGATAAATTCGAAGACGCTCCAACGGAATACTTGTCAAATTCATGAGGATTCCTAACCACTGCCCTAGAGACTCAAAACTTCCCTTCATGCCGCTCTAATTATTTCTGAGACTAATTTGTTGCTTAATAACGTCACAAACCTGATTAGATGACGGCTAACGCAACAAGAAAAATCTAAGCCCGCTACTAGAATTTCTCTGTCAGTACCAAATTACCGCATCATTCGCACGACTTGTTCGATGACGACTCATGCGCCCGACTCCCGTCTCACCCTCTGGTCCTTCCGGTCTGCCGCGCGCGCTGCTGCAAGCGGCCAAACTGAGTCAGCAGCAGATCGATACGCTCCAACGTGACGCCAGTAACGAACGAATCCCCTTCATCGATCATCTGATTCGTAGCGGCGAGATGGATGCCAAGGCGCTTGCGATGTTTTGCGCTACGCACTTTGGGTGTCCTTTACTTGATCTCGACGCGCTCGATATCCAGGCACTACCGAAAAACATTATCGATGACCGTCTAATGCAATCTCAGCGCGTGGTCGTTCTCGCCAATCGCGCTAATAAAATTTCAGTCGCGCTGGCAGATCCGACACAGACACAAGCGCTTGATCAAGTGAAGTTCCGGACTGGCTTTTCGGTTGAGCCAGTGGTGGTGTTACTGCCTCAGTTAACTGATTTGATCACGAAGCTATCTCAAAGTGCAGCACAGAATCTGTCGGAATTGATCGGCGATGATCTAGATAACGTAGCGTTGGTCGACGATAGGAATCATTCAGACACGTCTGCGAGTGAGATTGATGATGCACCGGTCGTTCGGTTTTTACAAAAAATTCTGACCGATGCCATCAATCTGGGGGCTTCGGATCTTCACTTCGAGCCGTTCGAAAAGTTTTATCGCATCCGCTTCCGCATTGATGGGGTGTTGCGAGAGATTGCGCAGCCGCCGCTGGCCATCAAAGAGAAACTCGCCTCGCGTATCAAGGTCATCTCGCGGTTGGATATCTCCGAAAAACGCGTGCCGCAAGATGGGCGCATGAAGCTCTCCTTATCTGGCACGCGTAGCATTGATTTTCGGGTATCGACACTACCGACGCTGTTCGGTGAAAAAATCGTCATGCGTATTCTCGATGGTAGTCAGGCGCAACTCGGCATCGATGCACTCGGCTACGATCCCGATCAAAAAGCGTTGCTGCTTGATGCGATTCACCGCCCCTACGGCATGGCGTTGGTGACTGGCCCTACCGGCTCGGGCAAAACTGTTTCGCTCTATACCTGCCTGAATATTCTGAACAAACCGGGTATCAATATCGCCACTGCTGAAGACCCGGCAGAAATCAATTTACCCGGTATTAACCAAGTCAATATCAACGAGCGCGCTGGCCTGACGTTTCCAGTCGCGCTGCGCGCGTTCCTTCGGCAAGACCCGGATATTGTGATGGTGGGTGAGATTCGCGATCTCGAGACTGCCGATATCGCGATCAAAGCAGCACAAACCGGCCACATGGTGTTCTCGACCTTACATACCAATGATGCACCCTCGACACTGACGCGGCTACTGAACATGGGCGTAGCGCCTTTCAATATCGCGTCTGCCGTCAGTCTGATCACCGCACAGCGCTTAGCGCGACGGCTATGTAGCTGCAAACAACCCGAGCCGATTGCCGTCGATGCGTTTCTCGCAGCGGGTTTCGCAGAAACCGATCTGAGTGGTTGGACACCCTATCGCGCAGTGGGCTGCGAGCGCTGCAATGGTAATGGCTACAAGGGCCGAGTGGGTGTGTATCAGGTAATGCCAATATCAGAAGCGATCGAAGCCATCATCCTTGCTCAAGGTACCGCGCTGGAGATTGAGGCCCAGGCGAAGCGGGAGGGTGTCAGAAGCTTACGGGAGGCAGGACTGATGAAAGTGAAGCAAGGCTTGACCAGTTTGGATGAAATCTTAGGGTGCACGAATGCCTGAGCTAGCCACCCCAGTTGCTAAAAAATCGCGATCTGCTGAACATACATTTTCCTGGCAAGGTCTTGATCGATTACAACGCACCACTAGCGGTGAGATACGCGCTGATAGCGCGCCCGCTGCCAAACTACAGCTACGTCGGCAAGGCATACAGGTCACCACCATCAAGAAAAAACAACTGCCGCGTTCTCGCAGAATCAGCGAGAAAGATCTCTGCGTATTTACTCGCCAACTGGCCACCATGATGAAAGCCGGTGTGCCTTTGCTGCAGTCTTTCGATATCGTCGCACGCGGCCATGCCAATCCTGCCGTGTCTCGGCTGCTGCTGGATATTCGTGCGGATGTCGAGACAGGCACCAGTTTGTCGCAAGCCTTCAAACGCTACCCACAATACTTCGATAAGCTATTTTGCAATTTAGTCAATGCGGGTGAGCAAGCGGGTATTTTGGAAGACTTGCTGGCGCGACTCGCCACCTATAAAGAAAAAACGCTCGCACTGAAGGGCAAAATCAAGTCGGCTATGTTCTATCCAGCGGCAGTGTTGGCCGTCGCAGTCATTGTGACTGCGGTGATCATGATCTGGGTGGTGCCGTCCTTCAAGAGCGTGTTCGAGAGCTTTGGCGCAGAGTTACCCATGCCGACTTTATTCGTGATCTGGCTGTCGGATCAATTTGTCAGCTACTGGCCAGTCGTGTTTGGTGGTACTGCTGTCGGCACGTTTCTGTTTGTCCGTAGCTGGAAAAATTCACCCTCGATGCAGGCGGCTACCGACCGACTACTGTTGCGGCTACCCGTATTTGGACCGGTGATCATGAAAGCGGTGGTGGCGCGCTGGACCCGCACACTAGCCACCATGTTTGCCGCGGGAATGCCGTTGGTAGAATCGCTCGATTCAGTCGGCGGCGCGTCAGGTAATGCGGTGTACCATGAGGCGACGCAGAAGATTGCATTGTCAGTGGCCAGCGGCACCTCGCTCGCCATGGCAATGCAGCAGGTGCAGGTATTTCCTGCAATGGCAACGCAAATGGCAGCGATCGGTGAAGAATCCGGTTCGCTGGATGAAATGCTGCGTAAAGTCGCGGAATTCTATGAAGAAGAAGTCGACGCTGCCGTGGCTTCGCTATCGTCGCTGATGGAGCCCATCATCATGGTGTTTCTCGGCGGCTTGATTGGAGGATTAGTCATCGCCATGTATCTGCCGATTTTCAAGCTGGGCTCGGTAGTCTGATGCAGACGCTGCTTGCAGCGCTGATTGATGCGCCACCCGGTATTGCAATCACCACGATCAGCTGGATGCTGATCGGCTTGGTGGTGGGCAGTTTTTTGAATGTCGTCATTCATCGCATACCGGTGATGCTCCAACGCGAGACTGATAACTTCATCGCGATCGAGCGCGACGAGCCGGAACCTCACAGCGGTCATTACAACTTGCTGTTCCCGCGCTCGGCCTGCCCGGCCTGCGGCCACACACTCACCGCTGCCGAGAATATTCCGCTATTCAGTTGGGTCTGGCTGCGCGGCCGTTGCCGCTACTGCCGCGCCCCCATCTCGCCGCGCTATCCCTTAGTCGAGTTGTTGGCGGCACTGCTGTCGGGCTTGGTGATCTGGCGTCTGGGCAGCGACGTGAATGGATTAGGCGCCTTGCTGCTAGTCTGGACCATGCTCGCACTGGCGTTTATAGATCTTGACACCCAATTCCTGCCGGATGATCTCACCCTGCCGCTGCTATGGGTTGGCTTGTTATTCAACCTATCCGGCATCTTCACGCCACTACCGGATGCAGTGATCGGTGCTGCTTTAGGTTATCTGCTGCTGTGGCTGGTGTATTGGGGCTACCGACTGGCCACCGGCAAGGAAGGCATGGGCTATGGCGACTTCAAATTACTCGCTGCACTCGGTGCCTGGCTAGGCTGGACCATGCTGCCGTTGATCGTGCTGCTCTCTTCTGCAGTCGGCGCGTTGGTGGGACTCATGCTGATTCTGCTGCGCGGCCATCAGCGCGATAAGCCGATCCCGTTTGGTCCCTTCCTTGCACTAGCAGGCTTAGTGGCACTGCTCTATGGTCAGGACATCATGGCGCTTTGGATCAACGCGAGCCATTCATGACCATCAACATGTTGTCAGTCGGGCTGACGGGCGGCATCGGCAGTGGCAAGTCGCTGGTGGCAGATTTGTTTGCTGCGCAGGGTGCCGCCGTGATCGATACCGATCAGATCGCGCATCAACTCACTGCGGCGGGCGGCTTGGCGATGCCATTGATCCGGCAGAGCTTTGGTGATGCATTTTTAACAACCGAGGGTGCGCTCGACCGAACACGCATGCGCGAGCGTGTGTTCACCGATGCTGCAGCGCGGCAGCAACTTGAAAAAATCCTGCACCCCCTGATCGCACAAGAAACCGAGACAGCAGCGCAGCGCAGTGAGGGCGCTTACCTGGTGTTCGTGGTGCCTTTACTTGTCGAATCAGGACGTTGGGTCGACCGCGTTGACCGCGTGCTGGTGGTTGACTGCCCGGAGGCTATGCAAATTGAGCGGGTACAGGCGCGGAATCAGTTTTCAGTTGCACAAGTCGAAGCCATCATGGCGACGCAGGTGCAGCGCAGCGAAAGGCTGGCAGTAGCGCATGACGTGATTGTCAATGACGGTCCGCGCGAGGCGGTCGCCGCCGCTGTAGAACGGCTGCACCGCGAATATCTGGCGCTGGCAGCAAAAAAACGCGCGGGAGGTTTGTAATTTCTCGCTGCTTCAGTCAGAATCTGTGAAAATTTTCTGGCTAATCCTCGGGGAAATTCCTTGACCGTATACGAATACCCTTTCAACGAGCGTATTCGCACGCTACTTCGGCTTGAGGACCTGTACGAGAAGTTCAGTTTCTTCATTCAGCACGACCACCCATTACAGCATCATGTTGCGCTCGCGACGATTTACGAGATGCTGGAAGTTTCCGGGCGGGCCGATCTGAAATCCGATTTACTGCAAGAACTCGAACGTCAAAAGCAGGCCTTGCTCGGCTTTAAGGCTAATCCGAATGTCGAGGCCTCTCGACTGGATGCCATTCTGTCCGACATCGAAAAAACCAGCGCTGCATTGCTCGGGCTGCAAGGTAGAACCGGGCAGCATATTCGCGAAAATGAATGGCTGATGAGTATTCGCGGCCGCACTATTATTCCCGGTGGCGCTTGCGAGTTTGATCTTCCGTCTTATCACGCGTGGCAGTCACAACCTGCCGAGCAACGCCGTAGCGACATCATGGGCTGGTTCGGACCACTCGAGCCGCTCTTCTCTGCGATCAATATCGTGTTGCGCTTACTGCGTGAATCAGGGCGCGCCACACAGATTATGGCGATCTCCGGCAGCTTTCAGCAGATGCTGCAAGGCCGCACGTATCAAATGCTGCGGGTTCATATCGATGAGAAGCTCGGTGCGATTCCCGAGATCTCAGCGAATAAATATGTCTTGTGGATACGCTTCACCACGCAGGGCGGCGATATGAAGCCAAAACCTTTCGAGGGCGATGTGCCGTTTGATCTGACACTCTGTAATTTCTGATGGCCCTTGACTGATGGTCGCTGTCGTTGATTGTCCTACCTGCAGCACCAAGGTCGAGTGGCGTGCCGAAAACGCTTATCGACCTTTCTGCTCTGCGCGCTGCAAGCAAATTGATCTCGGGGCATGGGCCGAAGAGAAATACAAAATCCCGGGTGCCTCACCGGAAGAAGAACAAGAACCTGACGGCCCTTCGCACTGAGCTGCTTTAGCGCTCGGCCCTGCTTTCCGCAAACCGCAGCTGATCCAACCACACCAATAAGGGAATGGTCGCCGGCAGAATCGGCTCGAGTTGCATTTGCCCTTGCCATGCGAGCTGCTGCCCCTCCAGCGCATGCGGCTCGCCCTGCCATTCACGGCTAATGAAGAAATGTAGGCGCACATGGGCGTGCGGATAAACATGTTCAACGCCACACCATGGATCGGCGGAGATAATGCGAACACCAATCTCCTCAGCGAATTCGCGTTTCAAAGCGTCAAGTACTGCCTCACCGGCTTCGACTTTACCGCCCGGGAATTCCCAATAACCGGCATACGGTTTACCTTCGGGACGAGAGCCGAGGAGCACATCGCCGTTCGGCTTCATCAGAATGCCCACTGCAACATCGATGGGTGGCGTAGTGTCACTCATGGAAAATGATTAAGCAGAGGTAGGTAAGCTTGCCGATGATTGTGGGGCATCACGCGGGCCTGTCGACCGCACATCAGACCGCGTGCTTACCCGCCCAGTCGCGCGCAAACTGCCACGCCACCCGGCCGGAACGCGAACCACGTTGCAGCGCCCAGCGCAGCGCCTCGGGTTCTGCTTGTGCCCAATGCGCATCTGGCACACCAAAATGCTTCAGCCAGTGACGCACGATGTCGAGATAATCATCCTGGCGGAAGGGATAAAAAGATAACCACACACCGAAGCGCTCCGAGAGCGAAATCTTCTCCTCAACGGTTTCGCCCGGATGCAAATCGCCATCATCAACATGGCGATACGTCTCGTTGTCGGAAAACTTTTCTGGTAGCAGATGACGGCGATTCGAGGTCGCGTAAATCAGTACGTTATCGGACGATGCGGCAACACTACCGTCGAGCACCACCTTCAAAGCCTTGTAGCCACCCTCACCCTCTTCGAAGGATAGATCGTCACAAAAAATCACAAACCGCTCAGGTCGCTCGGCGATCAGGTCGACGATATCCGGCAAATCAACCAAGTGCTCCTTATCGACTTCAATCAGCCGCAGACCTTGCGCGGCAAACTGCGCAAGGCAAGCTTTGATTAGCGAGGACTTACCGGTACCGCGCGCACCTGTGAGCAGTACATTGTTGGCTGGCTTACCGGTGACGAACTGACGCGTGTTTTGTTCAATCGCTTCTTTTTGCTGGCTGATATTGTGCAGATCATCAAACCGAATCTCGGATACCAGCTTTACCGGTTGCACATAACCACGGCCATCACGCCGTACCCGCCAGCGAAAAGCATGCGAAGCGTGCCAATCCACCTCGGCCATGGGCGAGGGCAGTAGCGGTTCAAGTCGCGCCAAAACCGCTTCAGCGCGGAGTAGGAGTTGTTCGAGTTCTTTCATTTTTAGAGATATGTGCCCGATATCGAGTCTGCAGAATACTTGATTTGTACTGGATCCCGGCCTTCGCCGGGATGACCCGCTTTAGAGCGTTGCACTGAAAATCGAGCACGCAGGATACTTGATTCGCGCTGAATTCCCGCTTCCGCCAGGAGGACGTAGTTTGGAGCATCGGACTGAAAATCGTGCGGAATCCTAGCTTCCGTCGATAAGACTCCGGTTGGAGCATCGGACCGAAAATCGTACTGAATCCTAGCTTCCGTCGAGAAGACTCCGTTTGGAGCACCGGACTGAAAATCGTCATCCCGGCGAAGGCCGGGATCCAGAAAACCTTCGAAGACAGTACACGATGCACGGGAGGCTACAGCCAACACCGCCAGCGGCATTTTGAGAAGGAGTCTAAGAGCGGTAGTCGGCGTTAATAGAGACATAATCGTGTGACAAGTCACACGTCCATACCGTCGCCGAGGCATCACCGCGCCCGAGCGTCACTTTCACCGTAATCTCGGACTGCTTCATCACACGCTGCCCGTCCGCTTCCTGATAATCCGGATGACGGCCGCCCTGCTTCGCTACCCAGACGTCGTCGAGGTATAAATCAATCTTGCTGACATCAAGATCTTCAACGCCTGCATAACCAATCGCCGCCAGAATGCGTCCGAGGTTTGGATCCGAGGCAAAGAAAGCGGTTTTCACCAGCGGCGAATGGCCGATGGCATAGGCAATTTTTCGGCACTCTGCTTCGTTGCGTCCTTGCTCTATATGCAGTGTGATGAACTTGGTCGCGCCTTCACCATCGCGCACAATCAACTGCGCCAATTCCTGCGCTAGCCAGATCACTGCCGCAGTCAGCGCTTGGTACTCATCCGAAGCTTGCTCTTTAACCTCCAACTCACCGGCACCGGTGGCAATCAGCATAAAGGCGTCATTGGTCGAGGTGTCACCATCAATGGTGATGCAGTTGAACGAAGCATCCGCTGTCTCTTTCACCATCGTTTCCAGCAGTGCTTGCGGCACTTTGGCGTCGCAGGCGATGAAACCCAGCATCGTCGCCATATTGGGGCGGATCATCCCAGCGCCTTTGGAGATGCCGGTCAGGGTGACCTTCTTGCCGGAAATCGTTACCGTACGCGATGCCGCTTTCGGCAAGGTATCGGTAGTCATGATGGCTTGCGCAGCGCCGTACCAATTGCTCTCACCAAGATTGGCGATGGCCTGCGGCAGTCCTGCGACCACTTTATCGACGGGCAGCGGTTCCAGAATCACACCGGTTGAAAACGGCAGCACCTGCGAAGCCTCTACACCCAGCAGTTTACCGAGCGCGTCGCACGTTGCTTGCGCATTGGCGAGCCCCGCTGCTCCAGTGCCGGCATTGGCATTGCCAGTGTTGATGACCAGTACCGAAATGGGTTTACCCGATGCCTTGGCCTGATCGATGTGCGCCTTGGCCAGTTGAACTGGCGCGGCGCAAAAACGGTTGGTCGTGAACACACCGGCAACGGTCGCGCTTGCTGCCAGCTTCATCACCAACAGATCTTTACGATTCGGCTTCTTAATGCCTGCTTCTGCGTAACCCAGCGTGATACCGGGAACTGGCTTTAGCTTGGCGGGTGTGACGAGCGGGAAATTAACAGCCATAAGTATCTCTACAATTCCTTTGAGTGCGTATTCCTGAATTTAGCAATCAAACTGGATCCCGACCTACGCCGGGATGACGTTTGAAAAGCCAGCTGACTTGCAAGTCACCATCGCAAAGCGGGCCGATGACACATGACACGCCGGCAGCCCTAAAACGGGTCATCCCGGCGCAGGCCGGGAACCAGTGCTGTCAAGCCACTCTGATGACCAGCAATCGACCAAGCACTCAGGCCAATTTACCGTGACACTGTTTAAACTTCTTGCCGCTACCGCAGGGGCAGGGGTCATTTCTGCCGACCTTGGGCATCGCATTGGTGATAGTGCCAGCACCGCGCGGCTCATCGAGCGCAGGGGGTGCTAGCAATTCTTCAGGCGAAGCTCCTGCGACTGGATGCGTACTGTCATGATCACGCGCACGACATCGTTCCGGATCAGATCAAGCATCTGCGCAAACAACTGGAAAGCCTCGCGCTTGTACTCTTGCTTAGGGTTTTTCTGTGCATAACCACGCAGATGGATGCCTTGGCGCAGATGATCTAGCGCAGCCAGGTGCTCACGCCAGTGGGTATCCATACTCTGCAACATCACGCTGCGCTCGAAACCGCTAAAAGCCTCAACGCCGACTAGATCCAGCTTGGCTTGGTACATCTGATCCACTTGATCCAGCAAGCGCCCGAGCAGATCGTCATCACTCAACTCCGGCTCAGCCTCAAGAGCGGCTTTCACTGACCAATCAATCTGCCACTCACGCGACAGAGCTTCCTGTAGCGCGTCTAGCTCCCACTGCTCTTCCATCGAGGCTTCGGGTACATATAGTCGGAACAGATCGGTGAATACGCCTTGGCGCAGCGCGACGCTGGTCTCGGTCATCAGCTCGGCTTCAAGCAACTCGTTGCGCTGCTGATAAATCACTTTACGCTGATCATTCGCGACATCGTCATACTCGAGCAACTGCTTCCGGATATCGAAGTTGCGTGCCTCGACCTTGCGCTGCGCTGATTCGATCGAACGCGACACAATGCCCGCCTCAATCGGCTCATCTTCCGGCATGTTCAGCCGCTCCATGACCGCACGCACGCGGTCACCGGCAAAAATACGCAGCAGCGGGTCATCCAGCGATAGATAGAAGCGCGAAGAACCCGGGTCACCCTGACGGCCGGAACGACCGCGCAACTGGTTATCGATACGACGCGACTCATGGCGCTCAGTACCGATGATGTGCAGACCACCCGCAGTCACGACTTGCTCATGCAAAGACTGCCACTCGTCACGCAGCTTGTGGGCACGCGCGGCTTTGTCAGCTGCCGATAACGCGTCATCTGCTTCGATGATCTGAATCTGCTTGTCGACGTTACCGCCCAACACGATATCGGTACCACGACCGGCCATATTGGTCGCAATCGTGATCATCTTGGGACGACCTGCCTGCGCCACAATCTCAGCCTCACGCGCATGCTGTTTGGCGTTGAGTACGTTGTGCGGCAGTTTTTCTTTATCGAGCATGGCCGAGATCAACTCGGAGTTCTCGATGGAGGTTGTACCGACTAATACCGGTTGCCCGCGCTCGTAACAGTCACGCATATCGGCAATCACTGCGCGATATTTGCCGGCGGCGTTCTTGAACACCTGATCTTGCTTATCCTTGCGCTGACTCGGACGGTTCGGTGGAATCACGACGGTTTCCAGACCGTAGATTTCCTGGAACTCGAAGGCCTCAGTGTCAGCGGTACCTGTCATGCCGGCTAATTTGCCGTACATGCGGAAATAATTCTGGAAAGTGATCGAGGCCAGCGTCTGGTTCTCGTTCTGAATACGCGCACCTTCTTTTGCTTCGACCGCTTGATGCAGACCATCTGACCAGCGTCGGCCTTGCATCAAGCGACCGGTAAATTCATCGACGATGATGACTTCGCCGTCTTGCACCACGTAGTGCTGATCCTTGTGATACAGCGTATGCGCGCGCAGTGCTGCGTACAGGTGATGAATAAGTGTGATGTTGGCAGCGTCATACAATGATGCGCCCTCTGCCAGCAAACCCATCTCGGTCAGAATACGTTCGGCCTTTTCATGACCCGCTTCGGTCAGCAGAACCGTGTGGGCTTTTTCATCTTTAGTGTAATCACCCGGAACCTCGACCACGCCCTTGCCGTCCGGCGTCTCTTCGCCAATCTGTAATGTCAGCAGCGGCGGCAAGGCATTCATCTTGCGGTACATCTCGGTGTGATCTTCTGCCTGACCAGAGATGATGAGCGGCGTACGCGCCTCATCGATCAGAATCGAGTCAACCATTCATTGTTGGTGCCGTAAGTGATGTCAGCAGAGTAGGCTGCCTGCTTCATATCATGCGAGGCTTGCGACAAATTAACGCCGGTGGTGAGACCGAGCCAGCTGTACAACACGCCCATCCACTCTGCATCGCGCTGCGCGAGGTAATCATTCACCGTCACCACATGCACGCCTTTGCCGGTGAGTGCATTTAGGTAAGCGGGTAGTGTCGCCATCAGCGTTTTACCCTCACCCGTACCCATCTCGGCGATCTTGCCCTGATGAAGCACCATACCGCCGATCAGCTGCACATCGAAGTGCCGCATTTTTAGCGCACGCCGTGAAGCCTCGCGGCAGACAGCAAAGGCCTCAACCAAAATGTCGTCGGTACTGGCGCCCGACTGCAGCTTGGCTTTCAGCTCGGGCGTTTTCGCCTTTAGCGCGTCATCTGACAACTGCTCAAGTACGGACTCGAGCGCGTTGATCGCGCGAACTGTCTTTTGCGACTGTTTGATTAGTCGCTGGTTGCGACTACCGAAAATCTTGGTGAGTAGGGACATGCCGAGGGTAGAAAAAATCAGGACCGCGCGCCTTTGCTGGCGCAAGTCGAAGCTGCGATTTTAGCATGCAGCCCCTTGTTATCCGACTGGCATCACTCAGCCGCAAAGGCTTGTGCTAAGGTTGCCAGATGGCTAAACATTCACCCAATTTCACGCCGATGCGGCGCTCAGAGCAGCGCACGTCGAGCCGTGAGCTGCTGGAGTATTTGCGCTCGGATGACAAGCTCGGCAGCTTGCTGCCGACCGTGGAGCAGGTGGTTCAGCTGCAGGCCGCTTGCGAACAACAGCTGCCCTCATTATTCAGTAGCTGCCAGGTGATGCAGCTGCGCGAGGGAACCTTGCATATTTCAGCGCCAAATGCCGCTCTGGCGACGCGACTGCGCCAAATGCTGCCAAAGCTGCAACAAGGCTTGCGCGAAAACGGCTGGGGTGTGGAGCAGATCCGGCTCAAGGTACAGCTAATGCCAACGCAGCCTGCGCCGCCACCGCCATCCGAGCCACGCGTGTTGTCGAGCAGCGCGATCGCTTCTTTCGCGTCACTCGCAAATCAAATCGAGGAAAGCCCGTTACGGGATGCGCTGCAAAACCTGCTCAAGCACCAAAGCAAAATCTAAATTAAACGGGGGCCCACTCTTGCTCGAGCTGCGTCGAGTAGGCTGCTGGTGCAGCAGAGGCTAGAGGGAAAGTCGTGATCTCGTACGCGTCACTGTCGTCGAAAAGTGCACGTAATAATTTGTTGTTCAGCCCGTGACCTGACTTGTGCGCGGTATAGCTTGCCAGCAGCGGGTGACCCGCCAAATACAGATCGCCCATGGCGTCGAGTATCTTGTGACGCACGAACTCATTGCGATAGCGCAGTCCACCGCTATTGAGAATACGGAACTCATCCATCACGATCGCGTTCTCGAGTGAACCGCCGCGCGCCAATCCCATGCCGCGCAAAGTCTCGACATCCTGCATGAAGCCGAAGGTACGTGCACGCGCGATTTCGCTGATGTAAGAGGCGATGTCGAGATCCACCTCAGCCGTCTGGCCCGAACCATCGACCGCTGGATGATTAAACTCGATGAAAAACTTCAGCCGAAAACCATGCCAGGGCTCAAGCCGCGCCCATTTTTCGTTCGCGCCCTCACCCTCGCGTACCTCGATGATTTTTTTCACGCGTATGAAGCGCTTGGCGGCGCCAAGCTCGACACAGCCTGCTTGCTGGAGCAAGAATACAAATGAGGCTGCCGAACCATCCATGATGGGAATTTCTTCGGCATTAAGGTCTACCACCAGGTTGTCGATACCCAGACCCGCGCAGGCAGAAAGCAAATGCTCAACCGTCGATACCCGCACGCCATCTTTTTCAAGTACCGAGGCCATACGCGTGTCACCAATGCCACTGGCATTGGCGGGCAGCTCAACCACTGGATCGATGTCCACACGACGAAATACGATGCCGTGATCTGGCCCAGCAGGGCGTAGGGTAAGAGTGACACGCGTACCACAGTGCAGACCAACGCCTGTGGTCGACACGGTATCGCGAATAGTGCGCTGCTTAATCATGCGGGTAGCAGCAGTCGAGACTGCAATGTGAACTGAGCGCCAATGGTTTTGCTATTGAAGTCGTTCATGCGCAGTCTCAACTGCCTTGCGATCACAGTTGGCCGAGCAGCGTTTCTGCGTTCGACACTTCGAACTTGCCAGCAGCTTCGAGGTTGAGCTGCTTGACCACGCCATCCTTCACTACCATGGAGTAGCGCTGCGAACGAATACCCATGCCGAAGCCCTTCAGATCAAACTCAAGGCCGAGCGCTTTGGTGAGGTCACCGTTACCGTCGGCCATCATGCGCACGACGCCAGTCGCTTGTTGATCACGACCCCAGGCACCCATCACGAAGGCATCATTTACCGAGATGCACCAGATTTCATCGACGCCTTTGGCGTGCAGTTCGCTCGCGTGTTTTACATACCCCGGCACGTGTTGCGCCGAGCAGGTGGGCGTGAAAGCACCTGGCAGACCGAAGATCGCGATGGTCTTGCCCTTGACGAGCGTGGCAACATCAAAGGTGTTGGGGCCAAGTGTGCAGCCCTCGGTCTCGGTTTCGATGAATTCAGCGAGCTTGCCGTCCGGCAGACGATCTCCGATTTTGATGCTCATAGTGATCCTTTGGATAGTGGGAGGTGAAGTTGAACATGCTGGATCCCGGCCTCCGCCGGGATGATGTGATCGAAGGCCGGTGGCTCTTTAAAGTAAGGCCTGCGCTGGTATCCAGCGTCTCGGTATTCGATCCATCCCCGCTCGACTAGCGGGCAGGCCAAAGTATGCCCTGCCCGCCAATTTCCTGCAGGCTCAAAACCGCCCTTAATCCGCCTGACGGCGCAGGAATGCCGGGATATCGTAAGTCTCGGTGCCATTGCGCTCCATCGCCCGCACCGTCTCCGATGCATGCTCGCGCCGCCACACCGCCGGGGTGCGAATCGGCTCGAACGTCTGGTTGGCGCCGGGCACAGCATCCGACGCTGCAACCGCTGGCGTAGCGTCATAGGTGCCGGTACGGGCAACCGGTGTCGACACCAATATCGGCCGACGCGCGCGACCCAGGCCGGTAGCAACCACTGTGACACGTACCTCATCACCCATAGCATCGTCATAGGCGATACCTTGGGCGATGGAAGCGTCAGGCGCCGCAAAGGCACGCACAGTTTCCATGACCTGCTTGATCTCTTTACCCTTCAGCGAGCGGCTCGCGGTCACGTTCACCAGCACACCACGCGCACCGGACAGATCAATACCATCCAGCAGCGGCGAAGCGACCGCCTGCTCGGCAGCGATGCGCGCACGATCAAGACCAGAAGCCACCGCCGTACCCATCATCGCTTTGCCTTGCTCAGCCATGATGGTCTTCACATCGTTGAAATCGACATTGATATGACCTGGCACGTTGATGATCTCGGCAATACCCGCTACCGCATTATTCAATACATCATCCGCGTGACCGAGCCACTCGAGCATGCTGTCATCTTCGTAGATCTCTTCCAACTTTTCGTTAAGGATGACGATCAGCGAATCGACATGCTTGCCGAGCTCTTCAAGACCCTCATTCGCGATGTCCAGACATTTCTGACCTTCATGGCTAAACGGCTTAGACACGACGGCTACGGTCAATGCGCCGAGTTGTTTCGCGACTTCAGCCACGACCGGTGCTGCACCAGTACCGGTACCACCACCCATGCCTGCGGCGATGAACACCATGTGCGCACCACGTAGGGCATCTTCAATACGGTCGCGCGTCTCTTCGGCCAGTTGACGTCCAACCGCTGGCTTCATACCGGCGCCGAGTCCAGATTCACCGACCTGAATCACGTTATGCGCCTTTGATTGCGACAAGGCCTGCGCATCGGTATTGGCAACGATAAATTCGACGCCTGATACACCCTTGTTGATCATGTGCTGAACGGCATTGCCGCCAGCACCGCCGACACCGACCACCTTGATGATCGTCCCTTTCGTGTTTTCCAGCATATCGATTTCCATATTGACTCCCTTGGGTGAAGCAGTTTTCAGTCGTTAGCCATCACGCGATGTGACAGCTAGCCACTGACAACTGCGGTTGAAACA